>NZ_JANGAD010000009.1 GCF_024461735.1 Anaerotignum propionicum | reverse complement strand
CAAACCTTTCCTACCACCGGCATAGCCGGTGGTTTTGTCAAGCTAAAGCGAACAAGAAAAAGCGTACCTTTGATTATGGTACGCCTTCTGTATTAACCCTTTAGCTTTAGAATTTCATCGAAAATCTTATGGGCAACCATTTCTTTTGTCAAAAGCTCAAGTTGAACTTCTTCCTTCTTGGATATCATCGTTACAACATTTGTATCTGTTCCAAATCCACTGCCTGCAACCTTTAAATTATTGGCAACTATCATGTCAATATTCTTTTTTTCCAGCTTAATTCTGGAATTCTCAAGCATATTTTGTGTTTCCATGGAAAAGCCACAGAGAAATTGTCCTGCTCTGCGATGCTCACCCATATATTTCAAGATATCCTGGGTGCGATCCAACTCGATGCTCATTTCTCCATCTTTCTTTTTCATTTTATCATCTGCAACGGTCTTCGGCTTATAGTCTGCAACTGCCGCTGATTTAATGATAATATCATTTTCCATAAAATGGTTTTTCATAGCCTCAAACATATCAGCAGCGCTCTTTACCTGAATATAATTAATAAAGTAGGGTTTTTCTAAAGCTGTTACACCACTTACCAATGTAACCTCTGCGCCACGAAGCATTGCCGCCTTGGCTAACTCATATCCCATTTTTCCAGTGGAGTGATTTGTGATATAGCGAACGGGATCAATACTTTCTTGGGTTGGCCCCGCAGTAATAATAATTTTTTGTCCAATCAAATCCTTTTCATATGCAATTTCACGAAGGATATGGGCAACTAAAACCTCTTCCTTTGGAAGTTTACCTTCACCGGTATCCTTGCAAGCCAAAACACCACTCTCCGGTTGAATGATTTCATAACCGTAACCAGCCAGTTTTTTCAAATTATCCTGCACAATGGGATTTTGATACATATTTGTATTCATAGTTGGTGCAACAATCTTCTTTGCCTTACAGGCCATAACCGTTGTCGTCAGCATATCATCAGCAATGCCACAAGCCAATTTCCCAATGACATTGGCAGAGGCAGGTGCAATTAGGAATACATCTGCTTTTTTTGCTAAGGAGACATGGGCAACATGGAATTGGAAATTCCGGTCGAAAGTATCTACAAGACATTTATTTCCTGTTAATGTTTCAAACGTTATGGGTGTAATAAAATGTGTCGCATTCTCTGTCATAATAACATGAACGTCGCACTCCATCTTTACCAGCATACTGGCTACATTCGCCATTTTGTATGCCGCAATACTTCCCGTCACACCTAAAATCACTGTTTTTCCTTTTAGTAACATAGCATACTCCTTCAGTTCCGTATTTACATATATATTTGTCCATATTATAACAAACAATCCAAAGAAGGACTAGCCTTTTATGAAAAATTGCATCTAAAAAGTTAGGTGATTGATACCATCCTTAGCAATTACAAGCTGTAGCCCATTTTTCGAGTAAAAGTCTCCTAACGTATAGGCTGTGTAAGCAGTTTCATTCTCCATACTAAAATCATGCACCTCTAGCAAAATGTTATCTGAAATATAATCCCGAAATGTTATATCATGCACTTGAGCCGTTGCAGATAAATACCTGCTGATTTCCCTATAATCTAACTCTGTCAAAACAAGATGATCATCAAAATATACTTTTAGCAACGGTGCATTGGGAGAAATTTGAACAAAACGTAAGTATGCATAATTTTCAGGAATGGGATAAATACAGTCATTTACCAAGAGCAAACATGCATGATCTTCCAACCCGGAAATCGTAACAGTATAAACCCGATAACCAATTAAGTTAATAATTGTTGAGGAATATTCGTCTTTCGTTTGCCCGGCCTCGAAAATTTGAATGCGGTAATATCCTGGAAAAACTACATAAAATTCAGTAAATTCCTTATACTTTAGATCTGCAACGACTTTTTTACCATTTATATATATATCTATAGCCGGTACAGATACTAAGGCATTAAAAAAATTCAGATAGCTATATAGTGTAATCCCTGCAATAATGGGAATCTCTAAGTCTTTTACATCCGGAATAATATTTATTTCAGGTAATATTTTTCGTATGGGTTCAAGGTGAACTGCGGGGGTTAGAACTTCCTGTTCAAGTCTCCAAAGCTCTTCTTCAGGTATCGGTAGAGGCATCACCCATCCCTCGTAAGCTTGCATTTCGGCTACTTTATTATCGCACATAATTGCAACCTCACCTTTCTTTTTTCTTCTACAATATGGAGGGACAAATTTTTTCGTGAAAGGGAGTAAAATAGTAGGAAATAGATGTGGTTTCTTTGAGGGGTGTCAATGTTTTAAACACAAAAACATAGCTTATGGGTTGTTAAAAGTTAAAATGTAAAAAAGCGTATAATGAATATACGCTTTTCCAAATTTTTGAGTATACTTTGATGTTTAAAGTACCAATGAAGGTGCCGCATAAACTCTAGCCTTCAATTCATTATCCAGCATATAAAGGCCTTTTGCATCACTGCCGAATAATTCCATCTTGGTAATTAAATTATTGGCATTTGTTTCTTCTTCGCCTTGTTCTTTTACAAACCAATCCAAAAATTGAAGGGTACGATAGTCGTGAACCTCTTGAGCAGCTGTGTAAATGGTATGAATAGAATCAGTAACATATTCCTCATGAGCCAATGCAGCCTTTAACGGATCCATCAAGGATTCCATTTCTACATCAGGTTTACCAATTGCCTGAAAATCTACACGTTGGTTATTATTTTGCAAGTATTGATAAAAGAGCATTGCATGGTCTCTTTCTTCCTGTGCTTGAACCTTATACCAATTTGCGAATCCCTCTAAGCCTTTGGATTCAAAGAAGTTCGCAAAATCCAAATACAGGTAAGCAGAATAAAATTCCTTGGTGATTTGTGAATTTAAGAGTTCTATTACTTTTTTATCTAACATTTTTATCCCTCCTGTTTTTTATATAAATAGATTTTATCCTTTACATAGCTTTTTCGTGATTTGTCGTTTGTTCATCATCTAAGCGTAAGGCGTAAACCTTATCTATCCGCTTTTCTTCAATATTTTCTATTCGAAACAACCAATTCGCCACATGAATTTCAGGTTTTTCCCCTTCTTCAGGGATTCTCCCCAATCGGCCAATTAAGTATCCGCCTAACGTGTCATAACTTTCCCCATCTTCAAAAGTTATATCCAACAATTCCTCCACATCAGACAAATCTGTGGTTCCATTGATGCGATATGCCTTTTCATCTATTACACTAATATCTTCTTCCTCTTCCAAGTCATATTCATCGAATATATTACCAACAATCTCTTCCAACAAGTCCTCCATGGTGACTAACCCTGCTGTTCCACCATATTCATCAATTACAATTGCCATATGAACCTTATCTCTTTGCATCTCAGCAAACAATTCATCAGTCTTTTTGGAAAACGGAACAAAATAAGGTTTTTTCAAAACTTCTTTTAAATCAAAATTAGTTATATCGTGATTATCCGCAATGAAAAACTTTACAACATCTTTTACATGAAAGAGACCAATAATATTATCAATATTATCATCATAAACAACGATACGAGAATATTTTTCCTCTGAAATTACCTCCATAATTTCCAAAATGGAAGCATCCGCAGGTATTGCAACAATATCTGTTCTGTGGGTAGCGATTTCCCCCACTGAGGTATTCCCCAAATCAAAGATATTGTTAATCATCTTTTTTTCCGTTTCGTCTATACTGCCATTATCCCCTCCGGCATCTACCATCATGCGGATTCCTTCTTCTGTAATGATTGATCGCTTTTTTTCTTGCTGCAATTTCCATAATAAAAAAAGCAAAACCACATTCAGAATGATAGATATGGCCAAACCAATAATGGTTTCCAAAATATAATCATCCTCCAAAAAATACTAATATTTTCCGATAGCATTATTCTAGTCTGAAACGGAAATAATGTCAAGGTGTGGATATCTTTTGTCTTGCCAAAATATTACCTTTTTGTTTCAGTTTGTACAAAAAATCCTTGACAGACAACCTGCGTTATTGTATAATTATAACAACTTTTCATACGAATTATTCTAGTTATATAGTGAAAGGAGCTAAGGTATGGCTGAAAAAAACATCCCCCGTATTGATAGTAGATTAAGAAAGCATATCGTAACAATGCCAGAGGAAATATGGAGTGCCAGTGGTATTGTTATTTGGGGAAAACGCATTAAGTCGTTAATATTTTCAACCGACATTGCGATTATCCGAAACTGTAATGCCGATGCCGTTCTGGCAGTATATCCTTTTACACCTCAACAGATTATTGCAGATGCCATTGTTTCAGCCTCTAGTATTCCCGTTTTTTGCGGCGTAGGCGGAGGTACTACCACAGGCCCACGAGTTGTTATGTTGGCAAAGGATGCTGAAGCATTGGGTGCCATGGGTGTGGTTGTGAATGCCCCAACCAGCAACTCTGTCATTCAGCATATTCATGAAATTATTGACATACCCATTATTGTCACTGTGCTGGATGCTGATAGCGATATTGATGGAAGATTGGCGGCAGGCACAAGTATATTAAACGTATCCGCTGCCGGCCGAACCACCGACGTAGTTCGTGCCATTCGTGAAAAATATCCATCCGTTCCTATCATTGCAACAGGTGGCCCTACCAGAGAGAGCATTAAGCGTACCATTGAAGCAGGTGCAAATGCCATCAGCTTTACACCTCCAACCGCAATGGACTTATTCCATGGACTAATGAGTCGTTACCGTACGGAGCATGAGGAGCAGCAAAAAACAAAGGCTGCAGAATCCTAATATACCTCCTTACTTAAAACAAAAAACAAGAGTGCCCAATCCTGGGCACTCTCTTTTATTTTATATATACGTTACCTTGCTAATGCAAAACCACTCGGATATAGCTAAGGCTGTACCTAGTCATGGGCTCTGTTCCTTTTACTCGTGTTTCTCGTCTTCCTTTTCTGGCTTGTGGCAGCTGTCACTATGGGCACATCCACTGCATCCACCGCCACAGTTATTTTTCATATTATTTATATTCTTTTGCATTTTACGCATATTGTAGTACACAATTCCAAGTATCAAAATAATTGGAATAATAGTGGTAAAAATCATTTCCTTATCCATCTTTTTATCTCCTTAAATATATCTATCAGTAAAACGGTGAAGTAGAGTCTCCCATTCCTTTTCATCAACAATGTTTTTGGACATTTCTTCCACACGAGCCTGATCCTGAGGCTGTAAACGATATAGGTATTTCCAGTCTAAAGGGAAACCCATGCGCCTTGCCAATTGATATCTTTTTTGTTCTTTTTCAGGCAGTGCCAAAAAGGAATCAATATATTCCAACATCCAAGTCAAATCCTTATCCAAATACCCTGTTACTTCTTGCAGTAAATTTATGATATGATCACTGGTGAGTTTTCCATTGGCTCTATTGGGGTCAATATGGGCAAGCATCTTCCTGATCTCTACTAATTTATCAATATCCCTTTGTTCCTCATACATGCCTGAATCCCGCAATTCTTCCATCAAAGAGCCCGTTCTTAAAATGAATGTACGTAAACGGACAAAATCCGGGTTTACTTCGTTGATAACCTTTGCTGTTTCTATGGCATTTTCATCGGATAAGGCTTTGCCGCCCACACCAGGCATAAAATAGATTGAAAGTTCGATACCCGCTGCCTTCACCTTTTTACCACCGATGATTTCTTCCTCTTGGGTCGCTCCCTTAGAAATCAATTGCAAAACTTTATCAGACCCCGATTCATAACCTGAATGGATACGATCCAATCCTGCTTCTCGCAAACGCTTAAAATCCTCCAGAGAAATGCGTGCTAAAGTATTTGCTCTGCCATAGGAAGTAATTCGCTGAATTTCCGGAAAACGTTCTCTGACGTAACTGACAATTTCTATCAACCACTCAGGGCGCAATACCATCGTATTTGCATCCTGCAAAAAAATTGCTTGTCTATCCCCTTCTGTTAGCCAAGTAAATACCATTTGATAGCACATTCTTGCTTCATCTGTAGGCATAGACAAATATTCCTGCCGAATGGCTTCCATGTCATACTCGCCTTGATTCATATTTGCAAGAATTCTATCCCTGTACTCCTCCATAACATCAATATCTTTTTTAACCTCAGCCACAGGCCGAGTATGAAATGAGCTGTTCTTATATAACATACAAAATTTACATTTATTCCAAGGACAGTTTTCCGTCACACGAAGCAATAAGCTGTTTGCCTCACTGGGTGGACGAATGGGACCAATTTGAAATACACCCTGTTCCATAACTTCACTCCTTTCAATACAATACTCTTTCTAGCATTTTATATAATCTGCTTCAAAAAAGCAAGTTTAAGTTATAATGCTAAATAAATGGAGAGGAGTCTGTTCTGTTTATATTCTCCTAATACCAATCCATATAGATAGATTTATTTATCTATTTATTCAAGAGAACAAAAAAGACTCGTCAAGCACATGCAAAGTTACAGCATTGTTAACGAGTCTTTCATATTATATTAAAATCCCAATTTTTTCTTCTCTAGAATTTCAATCTTTCATTTTGAGGGCATTACTCTCATATGAAGATATTTTCGTTCGGCAATATATACGGTTCAGCTATAACTTAATTCAACTTTGCAAGCTCAACTGCAATTTTTGAAGCAACTTTTGCATTGTTATAAGCAAGCTGTAAATTGGATGCAAAGGAAACCCCTTCTGTCATTTCTTTAATATGCTTCAAAAGGAATGGGGTAGTATCTTTTCCACGAATGCCTTGCTCCTTGGCTAACACCAATGCACGCTGAATCACAGCCTCAATCTCATCAAAATCCAATTCATATTCGGCAGGAATAGGATTTGCAATGATTGCGCCGCCTTCTAAATTTAAATCCCATTTCGTTTTTAAAATTTTCGCAATTATCTTTTCATCTTTTGCATTAAAGTCCACCTTATATCCGCTCTTTCTGCAATAGAACGCAGGGAAATCATCTGTATCAACGCCCATAACAGGAACACCCATTGTTTCCAAATATTCCAATGTGAGGCCGATATCTAATAAAGATTTTGCACCCGCACAAATTACAGCTACTGGTGTATGAGCCAATTCCTGCAAATCTGCACTAATGTCCATAGTTTCTGTCGCACCCCTATGAACACCGCCAATACCACCGGTGGCAAACACTTGAATTCCCGCCATAGCGGCAATCATCATTGTAGTTGCAACCGTTGTAGCCCCTACTTTACCTGTTGCCAAGTAAACTGCTACATCACGACGGCTAACCTTGCCCACATTCTCTGCCCTGCACATAAGCTCCAGCTCTTCTGCTGTTAGACCAACTTTAAGCTTGCCATCAATAATTGCTGTGGTGGCAGGAATCGCGCCCTCACCACGAACGATTTCTTCAACCTTATGGGCAAATGCAACGTTTTCAGGATAAGGCATACCATGACTTAAAATTGTACTCTCCAAAGCAACTACAGGCTTATTGTTTGCAATAGCTTCTTGAATTTCAGGTGTTATGGTCAAATATTTTTCTAAATTCTTCATTTTCTTTCCTCCAATATTTTTTCAATCATATTCACACTCATATTTGGATTTATGGTTCCTTTATAGGAAATTGCCGCAACGCCTGCCCCTAAAGCAAAGTCCACCGTTTCATCTACATTGAAATCAAGTAACCTTGCGTATAGCACCGCAGCCATAAATGCATCTCCGCCGCCTGTGGCATTAACCATTTGATCTAAGGGCTTTAACGCCCGTTTCATTTTCACGCCGTCTCGATTCATATAAAAACAGCCATCGGCCCCTAAGCTCACGTATACATGCTTAAGTCCTTTTTCTAAAAGCACATCGGATGCCCGTTCTAAATCAGTATCATTATCAATTTTAATCCCACTGATTACTTCCATCTCCATGCGATTCGGCTTTAATGTATCAACTTTTCCAATAATGGGTTTTAACTTTTCCGCATAGGTACAAGAAACCGGATCAATAAAAACAGGGGTTTGACTTCCATACACATCAAGAATCCCCTCCAAAACCTCTTCCGGAAGGCCTGCATCACAGGTAATAAATTTAGCCCCGCTGATGATGCCGGATTTAGTTTTCAAAAATTCCATGCTCATGCGCTGTAATACCGACATATCCGACATGGCAACAAACATATCTCCGTTTTCATCCAAAATAGAGATATAGGTTGAAGAAGGATGTTTCTCTACCACCATGCTATGGGAAAAATCAATACCTGCAGCATTGCATTCATTACGAATCTGATCCGCATAAATATCGTCTCCTAAAGCTGTAATCAGCCTCACGGATGCTCCAAGTCTTGCCAGATTATCTGAAACATTTCGTGTAACACCACCTGCAGAGGAATTCATATTTCCAGGGTTACTATCCCTTAAAATAATACTTTTTTTGCTCATGCCGTGAATATCTACATTCGCCGCGCCAATTCCCATGATATAATCCTGTTCCTTTAGTAAATAGCCTCGTCCCAGAATATATCCCTTTTTCTGCAAATTCGTGATGTGCACAGCCACAGAGCTCCGGGTTATGTTTAGCTTTTGAGCGATTTCACTTTGCTCAATCATAGGCATATTGCGGATGATCTCATATATTTCCCGCTCTCTTTGTGTCAATTTTTCACCTTCTTTATATATGTTTAGTTTGTAAGCACATATTTATATTATTCTTATTTTCTGAATTTGTCAAGTCGTTTTTTTCATATTTTCACTCATAAATCGATATATTGTTAAAAAAGCTCGGAGGTAGCATAATGAAATTATTTAAAGCAATACATATCAAAAAAAAGCATATTTTATTTACGGTAGCAGCAATAGCATGCGTAGGCGTAGTTACATGCCTTGTTCCCCCTGCAGCAACAAAAGTCTCTTCTATTATTTCAGCACAGAATGAGAGAAAACTTCCAATTTATTGTGTTGAAACTGATAAACCACAAGTATCTATCAGCTTTGATGCCGCTTGGGGTGCTGAGGACACAGATCGATTACTGCAAATTCTTGCGGATAATGAAGTGAAAGCTACATTTTTCCTTTGTGGTTATTGGGTAACAGATTATCCTGAGGAAGTAAAGAAAATTGCAGAGGCAGGCCATGATTTGGGTAATCATTCTTCTACTCATCCTCATATGAATCAGCTTTCTTCAGAACAAATAGCCAAGGAGCTGGCAGATTGCCATAAAGCAGTAAAGGATTTAACAGGAATTGAAATGAACTTATTCCGTCCTCCTTTTGGTGAGTATAACAACACCGTAATTGAAACATCATTCGCCAATTCCTATTATCCAATTCAGTGGGACATAGACAGCTTGGACTGGAAGGAATTGGGTGCAGACCATGAAATTAACCAAGTATTAAACCATAAACATCTTGGCAACGGTTCAATTGTTCTTTTCCATAATGATGCTAAATATACACCTGAGGTCTTGGATACCATAATTAAAGGATTAAAGGAAAAAGGTTATGAAATTGTACCCATTTCCCAACTCATCCTGAAAGATAATTTTGAAATGGATCATGAGGGCAGACAAAGAAAAATCGCCAAGGCATCCTAAATTTACAAAACAATTACTTTTGGTTTAATATTTTACCCTTTTATTCAGAATTGATGTAATCCTAAATTATTTCACTAAGAGATTCACCTACATACATTAAAAAAGAATGCACCAAAATGATCTTGCAATTTTCATTTTGGCGCATTCTTATTTTTATTTTAAAGTAAAATATCTAAAAACTGATTTACTGAAAGCCCATGAAAATATTTTTCAATTTCAATATTCTTCAAAGTCTTTTCCAATGCCTCTCTTTTTAATTCACAACCTTCTAATAACTTTGATAGCTCTCCATGATCACTTACCCCAAAGAAATCGCCATAAAACTTAACCTCAACGATTTTGCCATCCCTTGTATTCATGTGCGCCTCAATTTTACCGCAACCATCAATACGACGTTCCTTTTGCACCGTGTATTCAGGAGATTTTCCATAATTCCAATCCCAACGAGCATAGCGTTCTAGCTTGATTTTTTCTATCTCATCTAAGTCCTTCTCCGTCAACGAATATGTTTCCACGGGCATTTCTCCAAAAACATAGGAAACCAGTTGATTTTGAAATTCCTCCAAGGTTAAATCCTCTTTTAAATAAGGCTTTACATTTGTTACACGGCTTTTTACCGACTTTGCCGCCTTTGACTGAAATTTATCCCCCGCTACATTAAGCACAGCGGCAACCACATCCAAATCCGAATTGAACATAATTGTTCCATGGTGCATCACTCTGCCTTCTTTTAGATATTGAGAATTTCCCGAAAACTTCTTTCCATCAATTGTGATATCATTTCTGCCATTTACTTGTGCATCAGCCCCTAATTCTTGCAGTAAAGACGCAACCGGCTGACAAAAAAGTTTTATATCCAAATCACTTGCTTCTTTTGCATCCATAATAAATGTAAAATTCAAGTTCCCTAAGTCATGATATACTGCTCCCCCACCAGAAAGGCGGCGGATAACCTTTACTCCCTTTTCCTCAACTACTTTTGGATTCACTTCCCCAAAGGTATTTTGGTTTTTACCAACAATTACTGCATTATTATTTTGCCACAGCATAAAATATTCCTTACTGCGATCCATCTTGTCAAAAACAAATTGCTCCAACGCTAAGTTAAACGCAGGATCTGTACTGGGTGATTTTAAATAAACCATTGACATCTTGATTCCTCCTCTGGCTAAGCCATTTCTTTTGTAAAATTTCTTTTATTTTACCATTATTAAATCAGAAAATCCATCCCTTTTCTTTAGTGTTTTATACGCAAAAAAATCTTCCTCGCAACCTAGTTGGGGTGTTCGGAAGATTTTTTATTTTAATTTATACCAAAGTTATTATTCTGCCAAGTATTTTCATCAGGAATTCCATCATCATAATTGGTATCACCAGGCGTATTGGTACCGGGATTATTGCCATTATTTCCACCCCATCCACCGTTGTCTGTAGGCAGATTGTCATCGTAGGGAGGAGGCGAATTAGTATGGTCATAGTCACAAGTTTCCTTGATATTAATGTCCATTTTGCCTTCCGGTATTTTAGAAGGCTTGCTTAAAATATTCCCCTTTTCATCAACTGCAAGGACAACATCCATTCGGCTGGAATCAGGGCAATTGTCAGAAGCAAGCTTACCGGATTCCTTGCAAATGCTAAATACCTTATGCACAGTGCAAACTTCACCTGGTCCTTTAAAATCTGATGCAGCAAAATCTGAATGTGCTGTGAGTCCGTAATAATCTTGACTGCATAAATCAGTCGCTATTTTACCACACGCAGAGCAATATGACTGGGAGACAAGGCCACTTGGCTTTGTAAAGTCTTTATTAGAAAGGCCCTGATGCACCTGACTCATCACTGTTCGCCAAATGTTTAAATGAGCACTTCCACCATTTGCAATAATCTTTGCAGTGTCATATCCCATCCAGATACCTGCGGTATAATACGGCGTATACCCATAGAAGGTTAAATCCTTGGTATCATTGGTGGTACCCGTCTTACCAGCAACAGTCATGCCACTGATTGCGGCTCTATGGCCTGTAGCACTACCGCCACCGGTAATTACATCCTTCATCATATCCGTCAGCATATATGCCGTTGTTTCTTTAATTACACGATGGGTATCAATTTTAGAATTATCCAGCAATACATTGCCATCGTGGTCATAGATAACTGTATAATACTGTGGTTCATTATAGATACCGCCATTCGCAATTGCAGCATAAGCAGCCGTTCCTTCTAAAACAGAAATACCTTGGGTTAAACCACCTAATGCAGTGGTTGCCGCTTTATCGGCTTCCACCAAGGTTGACAGACCGAAACTCTCCATATATTTGAAAGAAGATTCTGCCCCAACCATCATAAATGTTTTAATCGCCAAAATATTCATGGAATCACGAATACCCTGTCTTACGGTGGAAGGACCTAAAAATCTGCCATTCCAGTTTCTTGGTGACCAACTGCCATAGGTAACCGGCTCATCAATAATAACAGAACCGGGCATTAAAAGCCCCATATCAATTGCCGGTGCATATGAAGCCAATGGCTTCATTGCAGATCCCTGCTGACGCAGGGCTTGGGTTGCTCTGTTAAAAACAGAATCACCGGGCTTTTGCCCTCTGCCGCCTACCAAAGCTTTAATTTGTCCATTATGCTGATCCATAATTACCATTGCAGCCTGTAAAGACCTAGATGTCGTAACCTTATCCAAAACTAAAGTATGAGTATCATCTAAAAGTTCTTTTTGCACAGACTCAACAAATGCATCTACCTGATCCTCACTGGTAACCGTAGTTTTTCTCTCATAATGAGACTGATTACTTTTTGTATCCGGATTTGTTGTATCCATAACCGAAATCAAATAGGTTACACTTAGAGTGCCATCGGATGCAGGAAAAAGGCTGTCCGTATTAAAAGCAACTTCCATGGCATCCTGCATGGTGGCATCCATGGTTGAATAAATCTGTAGCCCGCCACTATAAATTAAATCATATGCTTGTGCCTTTTTATACCCCTTTTTCTCAACCAAATCGTTGGCAACTTGAGCAATCATCGCCTCAACAAAATAATTATGATTAGCCTTTTGGGTATCATCTTCTGTTTTACTGCCAACCAAGGTTGAATATACATCCTCAGCAACAGCCTGATCATACTCTCCTTGGGTAATATAACTCAAGTCCAGCATCTTCTTTAAAATCGTCGTTTGACGCTCTTTGCTCTTTTCAGGATTTGTATCGGGTGCATATACGCTTGGATTTTTTGTTATTCCAGCAATGACTGCACTTTCTGCCAAGGAAAGCTCACTGGCATTTTTCCCATAGTAATACTGTGCTGCCGATTCAACACCGTTGAGTCCATGGCTTAAACCTATTGTATTTAAGTACAATTCCAAAATATAGTCCTTTGCCGCCTTCTTGCTCCCCAACTGTTTTTCTAAGGAATTTTCGAGGGAAACAGCCAAATACTGTTCCTTTACTTTTCTGACCAATGTTTTTTCATTATACAAGGCCTCATTTTTGATCAGCTGCTGGGTAAGCGTACTGGCACCCTGAGAAAAACTCATGTGCCTAACGTTTTGCACCATAGCTCTCATAATTCCTCGGAAATCAATGCCATTATGCGCATAAAAGCGTTCATCCTCAATGGCTATAATAGCTTTTTGCATATATGGAGCAATTTGAGTTAACTTTACATATTCTCTATTTTCGTCTCCATGAAGCTTGTCGAATTCTTGTCCATTGGCATCAAATATAATTGAAGTGTATGATTCCGGTGTAACATCCTGTGTGTTAATCATATCTGTGCCATTTAGAATTCCAAACACCGTGCCCAGCCCGGCACCCACAACAGCAAAACCGATAATTACACCAATCGCCAGTAGCACTTTGAAAAACCCACCGCCACTTTTACGCTTGCGTCTCTTTTTCTTTCTCGGATTTGATCTAGTTGAACGTGATGACGAACTGCTTCTCGGAGTGCCTTCAGGTGGGCGTCTCCTTTGATGCGTTTCACTCATGTACATAAACCCCCTTTAAATTCAATATGATTATAGCAGAAATCAACAAAGAGGAAAAGGGAAATTTCATTACAACAATCTTAATCCCCTTTGCTAATTACAGATAACGAAGTGGAAAAATAATTTTCAATATTCGTTCTTTTTGATATTCTAAGGCTTTCCCACATACTCTTGTTTTAAGGAGATGAAAAAATTGAGAAAAAAATTTCGAAAAAAAAATAAAAAAAATGGAGCTTTAATTCTGCTTTTCACATTTGTTTTTGTTTTTTTTATTACTATTTTGTCTTTAAAGCAATTTGAAAAACAGATAGTGCCTTCTCTGCAAGAGATTTCTCATACACGTTCCATGGCACTTGCCAACGAACTCATTAATCACTGCGTTCAAACAGTACTGACTGATTTACCTTTATCCACAGAAGACTTTTTGACCATTACAGAAACAAACCATACTTATACTGCAAATACACAACAGATTAATTTATTTTGTACCCGTTTAAATAATGAAATAAATACTGCCATGCAAGACTTACCCAAAGAACGAATACTGATTCCGTTGGGAGCAGGATTAGACATTACTTTTTTTGCCAACCAAGGTCCAAAAATACCCTTTACCCTAATGCCTGTTGGTGCAGTTACATCTGATTATGAAACCTCCTTCACATCAGCAGGGATAAATCAAATAAACTACAAAATTTGGGTAAATTTATCTTTTGAATTGCAAATTGCAAATCCTCTTTATAAAGAAAAAATAACCTTCACAAAAAAAATAATGCTGATTGACACAATAATTAGCGGAAAAGTACCAGATTATTTCTTCGGTACAGGACAAAACAAGAATATCTATTGACAGATTGTGCAAAATATTATTAAATGTTAGTTGATTAGGATTTACTATTTTTTGGAGGTACTGGAAATGGTTAAAACACTAAAGGATTTTTTTTATGAACTTGGCAGTCTATCTTACGACAATGGTGACTACGCCATTTTAAAAATTAAAGTGAAAGAAAATGAAGTAAAAGGCTTTGTAGACTGTTTTCTACCGGGAACAGAAATATTAAGCGATGGCAAAAACGGCAAGCCCTTAACTTTAAAAGGTGCTGCGAATACAGATAAGGGAGCTACCGGTGAAGAGGAATTGGAATTCACAGGTCTTCAATTATATGATTTTTCAGATGCAGATGGAAACTGGTATCTGATTACATTCCCTACTGTTGAGAAATTGGAGGAATACCTTTTAAGTGAGGCTGGCTATTTGAATTTTTACAGCACACAAATGTTTGTATTTGAAAATGGCGTTGAGAAGCCCTTTGAAATTATGTTCAATGGCGACAATGATACCGTAATCGGTATTGATAAGGACTCTATGGATGCTCCCTTAGATATTCCCTCTTTAAAGGGTAGAATTTGGGTTAGATGGAGAAATCCAGACGAATTAAAGCCTTTGACAGATGCTGATGTTGCTGCGTATAAAAAGTCAATCGGCAGATAAACCCACCGTCAGAGAGCTTAAAACGCCCAATAGGGCAATGAATTTCTAATGATCACATTGAAAGGTTATTGCAATTGTGTTTCAACTATTGCAATAACCTTTTTTCGTGTTTTTAAATTTCTAAAGCCCCTAACCTATTTAAATCCACCTCATATACTCCTCTCTTTTTCAACGAAAAAAGGATATCTCTTCAGTTAATTTCACTTACGAGATATCCTTTTTTATTTTTTAGTTGTTGCAAAAGAATTGAAGCCTCTACTTAAATCATTAAATTCTTATTCTTTTACGAAAGAAACTAACAAATCTCCTTGGCTAACCTTTTCACCCTCAACAGCATAAATCTTATCAATCACGCCATCTTCTTTGGCAACAATAGAGGTTTCCATCTTCATGGCCTCAACAGTAAGCAAAGGTTGATTCTTCTTCACTGCATCCCCTTCTTTTACAAAAACCTTACTGATTGTACCGGGAATGGAAGAACCCAAGTGGAAAGGATTGTTTTTGTCTGCCTTTAATTTACGATCACTCTTTACTTCCAAGTTCTGATCCAGCACCTTCACCTCACGCACTGCACCGTTAATTTCAAAGGTAAGTGTACGGAAGCCTTCGGCATCAGGGTCAGACATATCGATATACTTAATGAGTATATTCTTACCTTCACCAATTTCAATTGAAGTTTCTTCCCCTTTTGCTAAACCAAAGAAATATACATCGCTGGTTAATTTAGAAACATCAGTGTAATATTCCCAGTGGAAGCAATAGTCATCATATACCTTAGGATACATAGCGTAGCTGATAATATTTCTAGGGTTAATACGTTTCATTGTATGGGTTTCAAGCAAATGCTTCTCAATTGCCTTCAAGTCAGCAGGAGGCAATAAAGCACCCGCTCTGCCCTCAATTGGTTTCTTGCCTTTTAAAACAATTTTCTGCAATTCTTCAGGGAAACCACCTTCAGGTCTGCCGATATTGCCCATGAAGTAATCAACAACAGAATCAGGGTAGGATAAATCCTTACCTTCTGTCAAAATATTATCCTGAGTTAAACCATTTTTGGACATAAAGATTGCCATATCGCCAACAACCTTAGAAGAAGGAGTTACCTTAATGATATTGCCCAAAAGGTCATTTGCCTGCTTATACAACTGCTTAATTTCTTCAAAGTTATCAGCAGAACCCATGGCCTTTACCTGTGCCAGTAAGTTTGAATACTGACCACCGGGAATTTCATATTTATATATTTCAGTATTAGGTGTCTTCATCTCACTTTCAAAACCAGTGAAAATCTGACGAACTCCATCATAGTAATGGCTTAATTCTGTCAACTGGTCTGTATCCAGTCCAGTATCTCTTTCTGTTCCTTTCAGCGCCTCTGCTACAGCATTCATGGAAGGCTGGCTGGTTAAAGAACTCATAGACTGAATTGCCAAGTCCACAATATTTACTCCTGCTTCTGCTGCCATTAAAACTGTGCTGACACCATTGCCTGTTGTATCGTGAGTATGCAGATGCAAAGGAATGTTTAATTCAGATTTTAAAGCAGTAAACAATTCTTTTGCAGCATAAGGCTTCATCAAACCTGCCATATCCTTGATGGCAAAAATATGACAGCCCAATGCCTCCATCTCCTTTGCCTTACGCACATAATAATCCAAAGTGTATTTTGTTTCATTTGGATTCAAAATATCACCGGTATAGCAAATTGCACCTTCAACGATTTTTCCTGTTTTCAATGATTCTTCAATGGGCATCTTCATGTTTTCCACCCAGTTTAAGCTATCGAAAATACGGAATACATCTACCCCTCGTTCTGCAGAAATTTTGATAAATTCCTGTACTACGTTATCGGGATAGTTTGCATATCCAACGGCATTAGAAGCACGCAAAAGCATCTGAATCAATGTGTTTGGCATTGCCTTGGAAAGCTGCTGTAAACGAATCCAGGGAGACTCTTTTAAGAAACGATATGCAACGTCAAAGGTTGCACCACCCCAAGCTTCCACGGAAAAAGCTTTTTCCATAGCCATATTGGTAGCGGGTGCTGCTACAATTAAGTCATTGGTACGTAATCGTGTTGCCATCAAAGACTGATGAGCGTCACGCATGGTTGTATCTGTAACAAAAAGACGTTTTTCCTTCATTAAACTCTGGGTATAATCCTTCGCACCCATTTTTAAGAATGCATTTTTTGCACCGTTTACTTCAATTGTAGATCCATCCTCATTTTTTCCAAAGGAGGGAACTGGAATTTTATCAAATTCAGGCTTATTGCCCTTAGACTCATTCACGATTTTATTACCGATGAATTCTGCAATTTTCGTAGCACGGTCTTTACCTGGTACGATATGGAACAGCTCTGGTGTACTTTCAATAAAGGTTGTTGTACACTTTCCGTCATTCCAAATCTGGCTTTGCAATACATTAATCAGGAAAGGAATATTTGTTTTTACACCACGAATTCTGGTCTCTTTTAATGCACGAATTGCCTTTTTGGTTGCATTCTCAAATCGTCTGTCATGGGCAATAACTTTAACCAGCAAGCTGTCATAATAAGGTGTGATTTCCGCACCTGTGTATGCAGTGCCACCATCCAAACGAATGCCATTGCCAGCAGGAGAACGATAAACGTTGATTTTTCCTGTATCAGGCAAGAAGTTGTTTGCAGGATCCTCTGTTGTGATACGAAGCTGAATGGAATAACCGTTACAGCAAATATCTTCCTGAGAAGCAATTCCGATTTCTGGGGAATTCAAAGGATAACCCTCTTCAATCAAAATCTGAGCCTGAACAATATCGATTCCGGTCACTTCTTCCGTTACGGTATGCTCAACCTGAATTCTTGGGTTCATTTCAATAAAATAGTAATTTTCGTCGGCGTCAACCAAAAATTCCAGTGTGCCCGCATTTTTGTAGCCTACATGCTTTGATAAATGCACTGCATCAGCAAAAATTTTCTCTCTAACACCATCACTAATGGTAAAGGCAGGCGCAAATTCAACTACCTTCTGATGACGTCTTTGCACGGAACAGTCACGGTCTAAAAGATGAACCACGTTACCGTATTTATCGCCCAAAACCTGAACCTCAATGTGTTTGGGGTTACGAAGGTATTTCTCAACGAAAATTTTATCGTCACCAAAAGCCTTCTTTGCTTCATTTCTGGCTTCTTCAAATTCCTTTGCCATTTGCTCTGGGCCATTTACAATACGCATACCACGACCGCCGCCGCCGTTGCTCGCCTTCAGCATAACAGGATAGCCAACCTTTTCAGCAACAGCCATTACTTCATCCAAATCACGGATTGCATGGTCTACACCAGGAATAATGGGCACATTACATTCGATTGCCATTTGTTTGGATGAAATTTTATCACCCATGGCATACATAACTTCAACCTCAGGGCCGATAAAAGCGATGCCTGCTTTTTTACAAGCAGAAACAAAATCAGGATTTTCGGAGAGGAAGCCATAGCCGGGATGAATTGCATCAGCCCCCTTAGCCTTGGCAATCTTAATGATATTATCAATATCCAAATATGCGTCAATAGGCCCTTTTTCGGGATTCAGCAAATATGCCTCGTCGGTTTTGGTACGGAAAAGAGAGTATTTATCTTCTTTGGAAAAGATACCTATAGTTTGAATCCCCAGCTCATTCAAAGCACGATATACGCGAATTGCAATTTCGCCACGGTTTGCCACAAGCACCTTTTTAAACTTCTTAATTTGTACTTCCTGCATCTTTATACCTCCTTAATCATTATGCTTTACATTCAGAACCCAAAGTTTACAATTAAAAACCTTGTTTTCTATTATAATATACGATGGCTTATTCGTAAACTAAAAATCTGTAGAGATTTATATAAGTAAAACTTATATGCTTCGTCATTTTTTCCCCTTAGGGAATATTTTTCCTAATAAATGTGTGAGGTTTTTACATTCAACCACTTCTAAATTATCCAATTTTACTTTTCTGGCACCTTCAGCGGCCACAAACACCTTTGAAAAGCCCATTCTATCTAACTCTCGAATCCGCCCTTCCATTGCAGGGATTTTTTTCAACTCTCCCGTTAAACCCACATCAGCAATGAATGCCCAATCGGAAGGCAAGGGAATATCCTTCACGCCGGAAACAATACTCATCAGCACAGCCAGATTTGCCGCCTGCTCTTTTAAAAACAGGCCCCCTGTTGTCTTCACAACCACATTTTTATCATATAGTTTTAATCCACCACGCTGTTCCAATACAGACAAAAGGGTATTCAAAGTGTCTTTTTTCATATTCTCGCTAATTCTTAACGGATATGCTGTAAAAGAATTTGAAACCAGACTTTCAATCTCTGCAACAACCGCTCTGGAACCTTCCCGCAATACGGTGATGGCACTGCCTGAAACCGAATCCTCTTTTTTTCTTTTGGTAACAAAATATTCCGAAGGATTATCAATAGAGGTAAGTCCCTTTTCCGTCATCGCAAAGAAGCCCATTTCCCCAGTGCTGCCGAAGCGGTTTTTTGTGGCAATTAAACTTCTCAGTTCTTCTGCCCCTTCCCCTTCCAAAACCAAAACGGTATCCACTAAATGCTCCAGTGCTCTAAGACCAGCAATTTCATCGTTTTTGTTCATCTGCCCAATCATAAATACAGCCCTGGGTCTGGCTTTATTCTTTGCACTTTGTACCAAGGCAGAAGCGCATTCCATGGTTTGGGTGGGATTACCCGCTCTGGATGGATAAAATTCCGATAAAGCAAAGGTTTGAATACTATCTAATATAATAAAATCTGCATCCACCTCTGAAATTGCCTCTAAAACCCGATCCATAGAAGTATCTGCCAAAATCCAGATATTATCCTCCACCTTTTCCAATATTCGGTCAGCACGACTTTTAATTTGGCTGTCACTTTCCTCACCGGAAGCATAGAGCACCCGCTTGCCGCTTTTTGCTAATTGGCTTGCCACCATAAGGGATAAAGTTGACTTACCACCACCCGGAGGAGATGTAATTATGGACACGGAATCTCTTACAATGCCTCCACCCATCACTCGGTCAAACTCAACAATACCAGTTAAAAGACGTTCATCACCAATGATTTCCACCTCAGACAACCGAGAAACCACTTGATTTGAAGAGCTTTTCGTCACAGTCCTAGCGAAAGCCTGTCCCTTTTGGCTTTTTATCTCTTCTCGTTCTTCAAATGTATTCCAAGCTCCACAGCTGGTGCATCTACCTGCCCATTTGGGACTTTTATATCCACATTCAGAACAAACAAATACTGTTTTTGTCTTCATATCTCCACTCCCAGCCTAGTTCTATCATTAGAAAAAAGTGGGCTGCACGCACATACAGTCCACCTAATCAAAACCAATTTTTTCGCATTTTCATATAGTTAGGGAAATTAACGAATCTTTTTTCGTGCCAATCCATCCCCAAAAAATGGGCCTATAATCTGAAGTGGACTGTATAATTATACAGTCCACTTTACTTTATCAGCCTATCTTTTCAACCTTCACATAGGGCATATTGTTTTGCAATTCAACACCAATGGTTACCTTGCCTGCCATATTTGTTTTTACCTTGCCTACATTTACATCGTCAATCAAAATTTTATATTCACTAGAAGGTTCCATTTCCAAAGTCAACTGAACATCCTCGTGACCCTCTATCATGAAAAATGCACCTTTTTCATTTAATGAAAATTTATGTATGGTAGCGCCGGGCACTACCTCCATAAGCATTTTACCGTTTTTCTCAAGCTTTGTAATTTCATTGTATGTTTTAACCTTATAAAGATCGCCTTTTACTTCAAAATCCAAAACCTTTTTCTTTTCATCCATCAAATAATTGCCGAAGCTGATACTTCCATCTTCTTCCTGACGAATCAATTCCTCGATTACAGCCATTTCGCTACCTCCCAAAATATCACTTTCACAGTATACTTTCGATAAAAAATCCGAAATATCGCCAAATTTCTCTCTTCATTTGGATTAGGTTGATTATAACACAAAACATGACTTTGGTATATAGCTAAATTCATTATTTCAATAGGAAAAATTTCAATTATTTTACAGTTCTAAAGGAAAATCCATTTGCTTTAACCCCAACGGAAACCTTGCTTCCCTTTTGGAAGTTGCCACTCAAAAACTCCTCTGCAAATACATCTTCAATCTTTGTTTGCAGGGCACGGCGTAAAGGTCTGGCGCCATATGCTTTATCGTAGCCCACCTCCGCAATTTTTTCAATGGCCTTATCTGTAAAGGTTAACGTTATATCCATGTTTTCCTCAACTCTTTTAGAAAGTGTTTTCACCATAATCTTTACAATCTCAACAATATCCTCTTGTTCCAAAGGATGGAACACAATGATGTCGTCAATACGATTGATAAACTCCGGCTTAAAGATGTTTTTTACTTCATCCATAACACCTTTTTTCATAGCTTCATAGCTTTGCTCTGCCGTTTCCACACTGGTAAAGCCCATTCTTTTCGGTGCGGCAATACTCCTTGCTCCAGCGTTGGATGTCATAATAATAACCGTATTTTTAAAATCCACCTTACGCCCTTGACCGTCAGTAATATGTCCGTCATCCAATACCTGCAAAAGGACATTAAACACTTCAGGGGAAGCCTTTTCGATTTCATCAAAAAGTACTACCGAATAAGGGTTTCTGCGAACTTTTTCACTGAGCTGACCGCCTTCTTCATAACCAACATATCCAGGAGGCGCACCCACCATTCTGGCTACACTGTGCTTCTCCATATATTCGGACATATCTATACGAATCATTGCGCTTTCGTCGCCAAAAAGTGCCTGAGCCAAAGCTTTGGAAAGCTCTGTTTTACCTACGCCTGTGGGTCCTAAAAACAGAAAGGAGCCAATGGGTCTATTGGGGTCTTTTAAACCAACACGACCACGACGGATTGCTCTTGCCACTGCCTTTACCGCTTCGTGCTGACCCACTACCCGTTCATGGAGTGTATCTTCAAGGGCAAGCAATCTTGCTGTTTCTTCCTCTTTTATACTCTGTAAAGGGATTCCCGTCCAACGGGAAAGCACCTCTGCAACTTCCTCCGGTGTTACCGTATGGGCATTAATGTCGTTTTTCTGATCCCAATCTTTTTGGGCTTCCTTCAATTGGGTGCGCAAAGCATCCTGTTGTTTTTTTATTTCACAAGCTTTTTCAAAATCTTCTGTTTTGATAGATTCCTCTTTTTCCTTCTCCATCTCCGCCAGTTTCTTTTGCAAATCCTTTACCGCTAGAGGCGCTCCATAGGTTTTCAAACGCAATCGGGAAGCTGCTTCGTCAATAAGGTCAATTGCCTTATCGGGTAAAAAGCGATCTGTCACATAGCGCATAGAAAGCTTTACTGCAGCCTCTACCGCTTCATCGGTAATTGTAACCTTATGATGCACCTCATATCTGTCCCGAAGGGCACGAAGCATATCAATGGCAGCCTGCTCCGTTGGTTCTTCCACCTTAACAGGCTGGAAACGGCGTTCAAAGGCAGCATCCTTTTCAATATATTTTCTGTATTCATCCAGTGTTGTTGCACCAATCAGCTGTATTTCACCTCGGGCAAGGGATGGCTTTAAAATATTGGAGGCATCAATGGCTCCTTCTGCCGCACCTGCGCCGATTATGGTATGAATTTCATCAACAAAAAGAATGATGTTACCATCTGCCCGCACCTCAGCCAAAGCTTTTTTCATTCTGTCTTCAAATTCACCACGATATTTTGAACCTGCAATGACAGCAGACAAATCAAGGCTGATAATCTTTTTATTTTTTAATACCTCAGGAATGTTTCCATCCACGATTTTTTGTGCCAAACCTTCCACAATGGCGGTTTTTCCCACACCGGGATCTCCCACAAGGCAGGGGTCATTTTTTGTTCTTCTGCTTAAAATTTGAATGATACGTTCAATTTCCAAATCTCTGCCTACAATGGGGTCAAATTTATTGTTTTTCGCCATTTCCGTCAGGTTGCGGCTAAATTTATCTAACGTTTCCGTTGGGCTTTTTTCCTGTGTTTCACCATTTGTATTCATACCTCGAATACCCGAGGTTTCATTTTCACCGGCACCCAGCATACTCATAATATCAGCGTATACTTGCTGTCGGTTTACATTTAAATCCATAAGAATCTTTGTCGCAATATTATCCTCTTCTCGAATCAAGGATATCAGCATGTGTTCTGTTCCTACATAGCCCATGCCCATTTTTACCGCTTCCTGAAGACCAAATTCTACAACCCGTTTCGCTCTAGGTGTGTAATCTACGGGGACATAAAAGGTTCTGTTGTGTTCATTTAACGTAACAATGCGATCCATAACCTGATGATAGGTTACCCCTTGTATTTCCAAGGCTTTTGCCGCTACACTTTCTTGTACTAGGGTTAGCCCAAGTAAAATATGCTCTGTTCCAACGTACTTATTTCCCAGTTTTAACGCGGCCTCTTGTGCTCTTGCCAAAACCTCTTGCGCTTTTTTCGTATATCTTCCTTCCATGTTCTTCACCTTCCTTAGCTTGTTAGCCATCAAAGCTTGTGATTGCTAATAGTATGTTTAAAATAAAAGAACTTTTCAGTTCTTTATTCTTTTTCCAAATATACTTAATTATACGAAAGAATTGATAAGAGGATACCTGAAATCAACCGTTTCTCAAAAGAAATATGAAATCTTTTCACCACTCATCATAATTTGATACACACATTATAATACACACAAAGAGAAAATGCAAAGCTTGTTTTATGAATTTCCATAAAAAAACTGAAAAATCCCCTCCTTAGGTATATCTACGAAAGACCAAGGTTGATTTGTTGTGGGATGAAAGCCTTTTAAAGAATATGCCCACAGGGCGATTTCTGTGTGACCTCTTCTTTGAAACTGGGGGTTATATTTTTTATCTCCCCAAATTGGCGCTCCCCCATGTGCAGTCTGTACCCGAATCTGGTGATGCCTGCCTGTCTCCAATTGGATTTCCACCAAACTTAATATCTGATTTTCTTCAATCTTAGTTTGCAAAACCTCGTAATGCAAAACAGCTTTTTTTCCCATCTTATCCTTGGCAGAAACCACCTCTGAAAGATTAGTACGCATATTTTTTTTCAAATAATCAATCAAGGTGCCTTTTTCTTCAGGCATTTTACCCAATAGAACGGCATGATAACGCTTTTCCAAAAGCCCATCCTGCATTTGCTTTGCAAAAGCCGTCTCTGACCTTTTAGTTTTTGCAAAAACAAGTAGTCCCCCTACCGGTCTATCTAGACGATGAATCAAACCTAATGGATGACCACAATGCTTTTCCAATGCAGAAAGCAAATCTAAATCCCCTGTTTTATCTGCTTGTGTTGGCATACCATGGGGCTTTTTCGCCACCAACATCTCTTCATCCTCAAATATTATTTTCCAATCCATCATCACACTTCCTTTAAAAGAATTCCACTCTTAGGCTGCAAGGGCAGACAAATATGCCCGTTCTCAACACTAAAATCTACACTTTCCAAATAATATCCCTTCTCGTCTGTCAAAATCAAGCGTTTCATTCTACCTTTTTCTCTAACACCTATTTGCCAAACAGGCACATAAATTTCTTTAAAATCATCGCTGTTGTTTAACACAACAACACAGTGGTTTTGTTCCGTAAATCTTCCATAACCTATGATGCCATATTCACCAAATAATTGCTTTAAGGAACCCAATCGTAATGCTTCATTTTCTTTTCGCAAATAGATACAAGCTTTATGGAATGCAATTAATTCGTTATTTTCTCTGCCCCAAGGATAGGGTCTGCGATTATCAGGATCCGTCCAGCCCGCAACACCGGCTTCATCCCCATAATAAATGGTGGGTGCTCCAAGCCAAGTCATTTGCAATAAGACCGCTTCCCGCATTACTGAAAGCTGAACATCCTCCGAAGCTTTTTCAGCACCATCATGTTCCAATCTACCTAATTGGCGGTTTGTTCTTGTTAAAAAACGAGAATGGTCATGGTTAGAAAGTTCATTCATTGCTGTTGTTAAAGCCTGAATGGGTATCTTTGACATCTGATAAATCATAGTTCCCCAAAAAACATCAGCATTATTGTACAAATCATCTCTAGCGTCTGTACTGTGCTTGGAAACCCCTGTGAGAAACCAAGTCAACGGTTCCATAAAGGCATCATAATTCATAATGCTATCCCATTGATCACCAAGTAACCAGGGTTTTGCCTCTCCGTAATGCTCTGCTAAAATCAACGCATTTGGATTGGCCTTTTTTATGGTTTTTCGAAATTCCTGCCAAAAAGTGTGGTTAAATTCCTCTGTACTACCCAAATCTGCCGCCACATCCAACCGCCATCCGTCTGCACTAAATGGTGGAGACACCCACTTTGCACCTATTTCCATGATTTTATTTCTTAACTCCAAACAGCCCTCAACATTTAGCTTTGGATGGTTCTCATACCCCCACCACCCCTCATAGGCAGTTCCTTCTTGATTCCATATAAAATAAGGATGAAATGGGCTGTTTTTATCTTGAAAAGCACCTTTAATACTATCCTTATAAATCCCCTCCCGATCCATCCATTTATGAAATGCACCGCAATGATTAAAAACACCATCAAGGATTACTTTTATTCCTCTTTTATGAGCCTCTGCAACCAATGTAGCAAAAAGCAAATCACTTTTTTGCAGATTTGTATCATTGTTTATGCGAGTGATATATCTGGTTGCCTCTTGATTCTTTTCAGAACCAAAAACCAATGCACCTTCATCCACTTCAATCACACCTAGATGAGGATCGATATGCTCATAATCCTGAATATCGTATTTATGATTACTAGGAGAAAGAAAAATTGGGTTTAAATATATTGCATCTACCCCCAAACCTTCCAAATACTCCATCTTCATTATAATTCCTTGCAAGTCCCCACCATAAAAATTCCGAATATCCTCTGATTCCGGATTTTTACTCCAGTCCTCAATTTTTTTCACTGGTTTTCCCAAGTACATATATTCATTGCTTAAAATATCATTTTTTTCATCACCATTAAAAAAGCGGTCAGGGAAAATTTGGTACATCACCGCTCCCTTTGCCCATTGGGGTGTATGATAATCCCTCAAAAGCTCAAACCAGCCCTCCCCCTGATAGCTGTCAAATACGCCATATTTTGTGTAATAAAGAGTAAAGCCTTCTCCCTCAATACAAAAATAATAGTGTTCATTCTCTTGAGATGGAGGCAAATCTACCTGGTAATATTCAAATACAAAACTAGACCGCATTTTCCTCATAGCCAAACGATGCCCTTCTGTACATAAAAAAGGCTGTAACTGAAGATTCCTACCTGTCCTTAAAGTAATGGTCACTGTATCATATCTGGAGGGCTCAGGCGGTATTCTATAATTTGCGGTTTCATCGCTGAAAATTGCTTGGGAACAAAAATAAGGAATATTTACTAACCAAGAGAGATCAGCGTAATTTGGCATAAGCCCACCACCTTTTTATTAATTATTGGCTTACATACATAACAGGATTTTCATTGCGGTAATTATACCATAAACGAATCAAAAGAAAAGTAAAATTATGATTCCCATTTAAATTCAATTGAAATCAGGAAAATAATTATGATTAAAAATGATTTTTTCATACATGGAAAAAAGAGCAGCCTGCCGATGACTGCTCTTCTTTCAAAAAGAGAAGGTATTTCTTATTGGGATTACGGATTTACCGCAATGTGAAAATATTGGGGAGTTTTCACATGCTCATTATAACATGTGGGACAAAAAATGTCTAGGAAAAAATATTAAAAATTTAACAAAAATTAACTAGTAAAATCTGAAAGAAGCTTCACTAAGTTTTCTTCACCTAATACATAAATACCTTCTAAGAGCTGTTGTCTCTCGGGATCAGGCAAAACAGAAATCGGAACTTTTGTCAATTCTTTCAATTTCATCTTTTTATCAATATCTTCTGTAAATACAGCTAAATTACCTTCGTACTCTTTTAAAACAAAGATCTCACTGCTTTTCCCCTCAACAGAACACCGAAGTATTACCTTTTCAGGAGAAAAATAAACAATTTGCCAACCGTTATAAATGCTTTGCATCTGTTGGCGGTTCAACCCTTCAAGAAAATCCGGAACGGGCTCCGTAACCTCTTTTGTAATTGCATCCTTTGTATAGTAATATTGGTAAATTATTTTACCCTCTTTTTTCACAGTAACTTCTTTTTTTCCAACCAAAACGGTATGTTCCTGTGCTGGAAGCTTTTCTTGTTCTTTCGCTGTTAAAACATAACCTAGCCCCAACGATAGAAAAAAGCCGGCAAGGGCCAGAAGTACAACTTTTTTCCTCATAATATCCACCTCGAAAAAAGTATGTACCCTTTTGGAAAATTTTATACAAAAATATCAAAGCTTTTGCTTACTTTCCCTTGATTTTTTCTATAAAGAAACATTTAAAACAATCTAAAATGCACAGGCACCCCATTTTCGTAGGTACAAGGTAGCTCTCCTTGAATCAACGGAAGCAAATAATCAATCATTTCTTGGGTAACATCGTTCCCCTGCTCATGAATCCATTCCAAAGGAACGGTTTTCACTTGATTAGCAATTTTTTCGATTTCCACAAAACCAATTTCAAATTGATATGGTTTGGTGGATACTCTTTTGATTGCTGCCATTTTTCCACTTCCGCCTGCCAAAGCATAATCCGCCGCCGCCATACCAAGAAGTCTGGATTCATAAATATCCGCCGCGCTTGCCACGTGGGATGCACAGCGCTGCATCAAATTCAGCTCTACACTTCTGACCTTACACCCAATCTCTTGGCGTACAATTTCTTCCAAATATCTTGCCGCACCTGCCAATATTTTATGTCCGAAGGCATCGGTTGTTCTATCTTGAAGGCAATCGGTAATGTACTCTCCCGCTTCATTTCTAATTCCTTCACTTACTGCAACAACCACTGCATGCTTTTTCCCTAGCTTTTCTCTTACATCACATAAAAATCCATCTACAGAAAAAGGCCTTTCACAAAGATAAATTAAATCTGGTGCGGAGTCTCCATTGATTCTACCCAAAACAGAAGAAGCAGTAAGCCATCCTGCATCTCGTCCCATCACTTCCACAATGGTTACAGCAGGCAGAGCATATACATTGCAATCACAGGCAATTTCTGAAAAAGTTGTGGCAATATATTTCCCAGCTGAGCCAAATCCCGGGCAATGATCCGTCTCCATCAAGTCGTTATCAATGGTTTTAGGGGCCCCCATAATACAAATATCATTAATCTTGTGTAAGCGGCAATACTCAGAAAGCTTATGCACCGTATCCATGGAATCATTTCCACCAATGTAAACAAAATAGCCAATATTATATTTTCTAAAAATAGATATTATCTTTTCAAACTCAAAGGTACTCTCCTCCCAATGAGAAAGCTTCATTCTACATGAGCCCAATGCCGAGGAAGGTGTTTGACATAATAGCTGTAAGGATTGAGGGTTAGAAAGTATAGCATTCAGTTCAACCATTCGTTCAGCCAAAATTCCAATGATACCATTTTGCGCTCCATACACCTTATCAATATTTTTATCAGCCAATCCCTTTTCTACCACACCGCATAATGTGGCATTAATTGCTGCAGATGGGCCGCCCGATTGCGCGACCAGTAAGTTTTTCATTGCTATCCGCCTTTCCAAAATTTATCTCATGATAGATACTACAAGTATTATAGATTTTTTTGTTTTAAGAAACAATAAGAATTTTAAACTTTTCCTTCGCTTCCATTTTTTCACAACAGTTCCAATAACGAAACAAAAGGACTACTGCTCAAACGAACAGCCGTCCTTTCTATTACAAGCATACGCCACTATATAGGCTAGTAGGGAATCATTTTCATTCCCATATACTCTGCTTATATAAAGAATAGTCTCAAAGAAAAACATATTATGATATGTCTTGTCTGAATGGTTGTTACTCATTTTACTTTAACAAATCAAACAAAGATGTTTCTATTAAAATAAATATGTTCAAATGCTTTTTAACCCATAATTAACTTAATAAAGAATAAAATACCGATAATTACGATAACTGGATTCAGTTCTTTCTGTCTGCCGCTAAGAAGTTTCAACAATACATAAGAAATTACACCAAAAACCAAACCTTCGGATATGCTATAGGCAATAACCATCATCAAGATTGTCATAAATGCAGGGAAACCCTCTGTGTAATCACTAAAATCAATCTCTCTGATATTTTCAACCATAAACAAACCTACTACCACCAAAGCAGGTGTTGTAGCAAAGGAAGGAATTGTTGTTAATATGGGTGAGAAAAACAAGGCAACCAAAAACAATACACCAGCGGTAAAGGCAGTCATACCAGTACGTCCACCATCGGATACACCAGAAGCACTCTCTACGAAGGTAGTAACTGTGGAGGTTCCCAATGCCGCACCAACTGTTGTTGCACATGCATCTGCAAACAATGCACCTTTGATACGAGGCAGTCTGCCATCCTTATCAACAAAACCTGCTTTTGTTGATACGCCGATTAAAGTACCCAATGTATCAAATAAATCTACAAATAAGAATGCAAAAACTACAGTTAAAAAATCCAATATTCTAATCCCCTGAAAGCTTAACTTCATGGCAATAGGTTCAATGCTTGGTGGCGCAGAGATAATCCCCTGAGGTATCAAGGAATACATTCCAGCATCAATATCTACTACATAAATTCCGGTAAGCTGACAGATAATACCTAAAACCCAAGTCAAAATAATTCCCAAAAACAATGCGCCTTTTACTTTTTTAACAACCAGCGCCAATGTAATAATTGTACCAATTAAAGATAATGCCACAGAAATATTTTTAATATCCCCTAATGCAACACAAACGGTACTGTTTGGAACAATAACACCTGCATTTTGTAAGCCTATAAATGCAATAAACATACCAATACCAACACTGGTTGCTTTTTTCATATTAGCCGGTATTGCATTAAAAATTGCTTCTCTCACCTTTACGGCAGAAAGCAAAATAAAAATAATACCCTCCACAAAAACTGCAGTTAAAGCTACTTGCCAGCTGTAGCCATACTGGCCGCAAACGGTAAAAGCAAAATATGCATTCAACCCCATGCCCGGAGCCAATGCAAAAGGATAATTGGCAAAGAAAGCCATAAAGAATGTACCCAGAGCAGAAGCAAGACAGGTTGCAGTTAGAAGAGCACTGGCATCCATCCCAGATGCACTTAAAATACTGGGGTTAACCACTAAAATATATGCCATTGTCATGAATGTAGTTAATCCAGCAAAAATTTCAGTTCTCATTGTAGTATTATTCTGTTTTAGCTTAAAACATTTTTCGAAAAAACCCATGTTTTTCCCTCCTTATAGTAGGTATGAATAAAAAATATAAAAATTAAGACAATGACTTTAAGATGATAACAAAGTAAAGCTGACCTGTCAACGGTTTACAACTGTATATTCTACAAAGATTCCAAATAACAGGCAATATATTTCATAGTTTTTTTCTCTTGTCAATATTTGTGGCCTATGCTAATATAAATAGAGAATCTGCCGTCGGAATTTTTCGGCGGCTTTTCATTTCAAGAAATCGGATGACATTGAAATTTGTATGGAGGTTAATGATGAACCACGAAATGATTATCGTATTAGACTTTGGCGGCCAATATAATCAGTTGATTGCGCGCCGTGTCAGAGAACATCATGTATATTGTGAAATCATGCCTTGGAATAAGCCTATAGAAGAGATCAAGGCAAAAAATCCCAAGGGTATCATTTTCACTGGTGGGCCTAATAGTGTGTATGATGAAAAATCCCCCCACTGTGATCCCGAAATATTTGAGCTTGGCATTCCTGTTTTAGGCATTTGCTATGGCTGCCAGTTGATGGCATATACCCTAGGCGGAAAAGTTGGAAATGCCCAGGAAAAGAGTGAATACGGCAAAACAGAGGTTTCCTTTGATACAAGCAGCAAACTGCTTAAGGATATTGGTGAAAAAGAGATTTGTTGGATGAGCCATACTGACTTTGTGACAGAAATGCCTGAAGGCTTCCGCATTATTGGTAAAACTGCAACTTGTCCTGCTGCTGCTATTGAATGCCCCGAGAAAGGCTTTTATGGTGTACAGTTCCATCCAGAAGTAAACCATACCCCAAGAGGTAGCGATATTATTCATAACTTCTTGTATGAAGTTTGTGGTTGTAGTGGCGACTGGACTATGACAAATTATATTGAAGATCAGATTAAAAAGATCCGCGAACAGGTTGGTACAGGAAAAGCACTTTGTGCATTATCCGGCGGAGTCGACTCCAGCGTTGTTGCCGCTTTGGTATCAAAAGCAATCGGTAAACAATTGACCTGCGTATTCGTAGATCACGGCTTAATGCGTAAAAACGAAGGTGATGAGGTAGAATCTATTTTTGATGGTTTCTTCGATTCTCATTTTGTACGTGCCAATGCACAAGAACGCTTTTTAAATAAGCTGAAAGGTATTACAGACCCTGAGGCAAAAAGAAAAATTATTGGAGAAGAATTTATCCGTGTTTTTGAAGATGAAGCGAAAAAAATAGGTAAAGTTCAATATCTGGTTCAGGGGACTATATACCCTGATGTAATTGAAAGCGGTCTCGGTGATTCAGCTGTAATTAAGTCTCATCATAACGTTGGGGGATTACCCTCCGTTGTTGATTTTGAAGAATTAATTGAGCCATTGCGTCTTTTATTTAAGGATGAAGTGCGTCAGATGGGAATTGAACTTGGCTTACCTGAAAACTTGGTGTGGCGCCAACCTTTCCCCGGCCCCGGCTTAGGTATTCGTGTAATTGGCGAAGTGACCGAAGATAAACTATCCATTTTGAGAGATGCCGACGCTATCTTCCGTGAGGAAATTGCAAAGGCTGGATTAGACCGTAGCATTAATCAGTATTTTGCAGTAATTACGGATGTGCGTTCTGTTGGTGTTATGGGTGATTTCAGAACCTACGATTACACTTTAGCACTGCGTGGTGTAACAACAACGGACTTCATGACTGCTGACTGGGCACGTATTCCTTATGATGTATTGGATCGCATCAGCGTTCGTATTGTAAATGAAGTAAAACACATTAATCGCATTGTGTATGACATTACTTCCAAACCCCCCGCTACCATTGAGTGGGAATAATAATTGTTATATCAGGCTGTAAATCTTCGATACAAATGGGTTTGAATGGATGAGAACCACCTTAAAGCAACGTTCTTGAACATTATCATTTTATCATACAAAAAGAGCTAAATGATTTTGAATGTCATTTAGCTCTTTTTTCTATTCTATTGAAAATATTGGGGACAATTTAGTTAGCACAATAAACGCTGATAGGATAAAGCTTGCCGTGGTAGCGAGCCTTATTTTTCTGCTTTATCAGGCACATCAATTGCTCCATGCTTTTCTTCAAATTCTCTTATGCAGTTGTTAATGAGATACATTATTTGCCCACTGGCTGAGCGGTCTTCATATCTAGATACATAGTGAAATTTTTGCAATACGTCTTCATCAATTCTAATGCTAATATGTTTGTTTTTCTTCAAATCACTCATCCTCTCAAACTAAAAATGCACTTAATATACCTTTATTTTAAATTAAAAATGTGTTATCATTCTTATAATGGACTAAAAATTAGTGCATGTTATTATGAGGGAGGAATGTTTATTATGGAAAAATCAAAAACCTGCTGTTTTACAGGGCATCGTAAGTTGCCGAAAGATAAAATTAATCACATTATAATTCGCCTTAACCAAGAGGTAGATAACCTTATCAGTCAAGGCGTAACGAATTTTATTTCAGGCGGTGTCCTTGGATTTGACCAGATAGCAGCTTCAGTGATTACTGCAAAAAAGGAAATGGGATATGATGTTAAGTTAGTATTTGCCTTGCCGTGCAGAAATCAGGATGAACATTGGAATACAGAGGAGAAAAAGCTATATTATGGGTTGCTTGATGAAGCGGATGAGATTGTTTATATTTTGGAGACTAACACCGATAATAGCATAAAAATGAGAAATCAATACATGGTAGATAGGTCGTTGTATTGTATTTGTGCCCAGATATATTCCACTGGAGAAACAACCCAGACTGTGAAATATGCAAGGCAAAACAGTTTAAAAGTAATTAATATAACAAAATAGATGTATGAGAAATACTTTTATTAACTTATCGATTCAGGAGAATGAGATTAAAACAAAATGCCTTGAAATGCTGTATAGTTCAGCATTTACAAGGCTCTTTCTCAGTATATCTAAGCTCTATTACATAAGTTCCTTTTATATTACTCACAATTCTTTAACAAACTTGCATTTTATCATGTATTAAGGCTATCCTTTTCCCCACCCTTTATATAAACAATTAAACCAGCCAAGATCAACATTCCTCCAATTACTTTTCCCACAGGTAAATCACCCTCCTGTAAATAATCGATAAAAACGCCTATGGAAAGCTGACCAATAAACACTAAAACAGTTACATATACTGCTGATAGATGATTAATGATTATACTATTTAGAAGCATAATTACTGAGCCCACTACCCCACCTAAAAAGTAATAAAATGGAATGTTTGAATATAAAATTGTGGGCGAGCCATTACTTGTTATAAAAAAATAAACAATTGAACAGATAAGTCCCACTAAATAATTCGTTATGCCAGCTTGAATCAATCCTACATGGCTAGCTAACCTTCCATTTATTGAAATACATAGAATCACTAAACCTCCAGCAAATAGTGAAAAGAAAATATGCATTATATGCCTCCTTAAATAAAAATCATTGCAATAATCCCTAAAACCATTATTGCAACTCCAATTATTTTTAAAAAATTAATCTTATTAATCTGTTGACCCAGCAGACCAAAATGATCTATTATCATAGAAGTGAAAAGTTGACCCAGCAGATTTAGGCAAAGTGTAAGTGTAGCTCCAAGTTTTAAAAAACTACTGTTGTTAAACAGCACAGTAAATATACCCAACGCCCCCGCTGTAAAAAGGTAATACGGCAAACCCTTAATCCTATTTAGGTGGGTACCACTACCTATCAGTAAAACAACGGATGCCAAGAGTCCTGCCCCGTGGATTATTATAAGGGACTGGGTATTTCCCGTTTTTGAAGCTAAAAGCCCATTCAGTACTACCATTAAGCCAATTAAAATGCCGTCAAATGAAGCCATACATTTATACATAATTGTTACTCCCTTCTGCAATGAATAAATATTATCATACAGACAAGAATACAAGATAGGACATTTGTCAGTATAAACGAAAATTGGAGATTGTATGAAAAAGTATAAAGACGATCCAAGATTAAAAAACTATTTAGAAAAATATAATTTAAGTGAGATTATTGATGTCAATCTAGAACAGAGTCGTGAATGTTTTGAATTTAAGAAAGGAGACCTCATCTGTGAACTAGGAGAAAAAATAGAGTATTTTTACATACTGTTAGAAGGAAATGTAAAGGTATTTACTGTTTCAGCCGATGGAAAAATTCTGTGTTTGAGAATATTTGATTCAATCACTAATTTAGGTGATATTGAGCTTTTTACTGAAACTAGATATAGATGTCATGTGGAGGCTCTTTCAGACTGTTTATGTATAGCTTTTCCCATAGATAAAGTTAAAACCTATGGAATGAACAATATTGTTTTTCTGAAATATTTATGCATCGACCTATGTAATAAATTTGATGCAATCAGCAATATTAGTTCAAATAACATTTTATATCCATTGAAAAACCGTTTAGTTGGATATATTTTGGAATATATGAATAATTCTACAAAAATAACTGTTTTCCCTTTTTCATATAAAGAACTCTCAGAGATATTGGGAGTTAGCTATCGTCATTTAAGTAGATGCATGAATGAACTGGAGACCCAAGGGCTTATCAAGAAGATGGGAAATAAAATTGTAGTCCTAAACGAGAATGAAATGCGATGTTTTGAATTTGATAGTTATCCTCATAAATAGTTCTATAAGTATATAAAAACACTTGTCACCACTAAAAATAACAAGAGTATCTTACCTCCTTTGACGGCAAATACTCTTGTTTTTACGCTTCCTCTTACATTGCAGGTTTGAATTTCTCGAGTTACTCTATAATTCTTGTGATACTATCCTCTTGCGCTAAGTACATTTCCTCTGCCTGTTGCTGTATTTCCTGTAGATCTTTAATTGTATCTGTTATTTTATTGAGCAACAGAAAATATATATCTTTATAATCCGCCATTTATAATCACCTCAAAAATATAATATCAAATACCACTTGTATTATTAAGTGCAAATATAGCGTATATTTTTTACTAATTTTTGCACTATACTATATATGTGAGGTGATATAGATGTTTGAGATAAAGAAAACTGAATATGTTAATAAAACTTTTAGATTAGAAAAGACTTTGGTAGAACGTTTATCAAAATGTTCCACAGAACATAACATATCTGTAAATTCTCTTGTTGCCCAGTGCTGCGAATATGCACTCAATCATATGAAAATGGAAGAAAAGGGTTTATAGATAAGATTGTTTTTTACTTCATTTAAAAAAGGACTTATGGATGGATATTTAATAAGTCCTTTTTTGTGCTTACCACAATTTAAGTTGTATAAAATAGTAATAGATAAAAGCGCATCTACCCAAAATAAAATACCCCTCTAGTCTTTCATATTGTATAACAATTTACCATATAATAAAGCCATTGACAAGTAGAAGATGTCAATATGGAGGTGTGAAATGTATAAAAATAAAAATGCAGATGGATCATTAAATCTTTGTGGTAATAAAATTAAAGAATTACGAAAGGCTCTAACCCCTACTGTATCACAGAGAATGCTTGCAAATGAATTACAACTCATAGGAATCGACTTAGATAAGAATGCCATTCAAAAAATTGAAAGTGGTAAAAGATTTGTAACAGACATTGAAATTGTTGCATTCGCAAAGATTTTTAATACTACCACTGATGAGCTATTAAAACAAACAGAAATATAAAGAAATATCATTAATTCCCTCTTATATATATCTTTTTAAAAAAAATAAGGCTTGCCATAAAGGCAGCCTCTTTTTCTTACAGAAATTAAATCACATAACAACCTTATCTATATCAATTAAAACTTTCACTCATAGAATTTCAAATCCTTTGAAGTTCAGATGCCCACTTAACGGCTTCATTAGAGCTTTCCTCAGTATTTTTCTTAGGTTCAACAAATGCAATTTCTCCAATAAACTTATTTTCCGGAAAAGCTTCTTTCAATTTGGAAAAACATTTTTTTGCGCCACCACCACCGTGGCATGCAAACAAAGCAATCCGTTTCCCTTTCATTTGATACTGCGAAATAAAACTTTTTATAGGCGGTGCAAAAGAGCCTGCCCAAATGGGTGTTCCGATTATAACCGTGTCATATTTGCTCACATCAATTTTCTCGTTAATAAGTTCCGGTGTCTCACCAAAAAGAACGCTTTTGCCACCCCAAAAAAACTTCCCAAATCCCTCTGTTGGATACTGTTTGCTTGTTTTTAATTCCACAATATCAGCATCCATTGTTTTGGCAATAGCTTCTCCAACCAATTTTGTGTTCCCCTCAAAAGAAAAAAATACAACTAAAGTACGCATTGAACCGCTCCTTTCAAAATGTCATTCATTACATTAATTTGTATCCTGATTCACTCATTGAAAACTTATCATTGTTTTTGGAATACCCCAAAGCCTATGGCTTTCTTGGGACATCCATCCACACACTCCAAACAATTGATGCATTCGCTAGATTCCATCACACCAGCCTTAACCATGGTCTCTACATCCAAACCCATAGGACAATTCTTAGTACATTTTCCACAGGAAATACAGCTTTCTGGCTTTGCTGCAAGTCTGAATCTGGGGATATGCAAAAAGTCCGCCAACTTTTCACCAATTACCATGAAAGGTGCCATCCAGCAAAGGCTGTGGCACATTCCTCTTCTGCCTGTGACAAGGGTGAACAAATAAATTATAACCATTACAATTGCATAAATAATAAAATATTGAAAATTAAATTCAATAAAATACAAGAAGTCTCCTTTTAGCCTAGGATGTTGAAGCCATAAAAAAACAATAAATGAAAACCAAATTGTCCATGTAATATATTTGGAGATGTTTTTCTTTTTACTATTCCAGTGACGATCATTGACCACAGCAATATTCTCCTGCAATGCACCACCGGGACAAAGCCAACCACAAAAAAGTCGACTTCCAACCATTGAAAAGAATAATAGCAACCCAAAAATCATTGCACTCCCATTGAATACACCATTTGCTGCAGATACCACTATTACAAAAGGAGATAAAAGCATAAATGTTATCGGAAAGAGAAGAAGGGAAAAAATAAGTATACTTTTGCGAATCCGCTGTCTCATTTAGTTTCAACCTCCCGCTGTGAAATAATACTTTTGGCCTCCTCAGCCCAATCTCTCATCGAGGTATAGATGTAAACGCCACAAAGTGCAGTTAAATGGCTATAAGTGCAGTCCATCCCCTCCTCTTTCAAGCGTTCAAAATATTGCATATACTCTTTCATATCACGAATCATATTTTCATTTCTCTTTGCAAAATTGTCTAAATGTCCAAGTAACACGTTGGGTTCAGCGTTCTCACCGAAAGATACTTTCAGTAGTATTTCATATCGAAGCTTTTCTATCTCCGGCTCTTTACGTAACCAAAGTGCAAGCTCTTTCCTGCCTGCATCCGTTATGCTATATGTAATCTGCCCTCGCCCATTTCCTTGTTCATCACTAGGCACAGCCAACCCTTCTGCAACCAATTTTTTCAAAGTGGGGTAAATTTGGCCATAGCTTTCCTGCCAAAAATGGCTGTATTCATTTTCAATCCACTTTTTCATATTGTATCCCGTTAGTGGCATTCGAGACAGCATACCCAAAATTACATATCTAGATTTCCCTGTGTTCTCTTTCACTATTACACATCCATTCTTTTAATATATCTTTATAATATATCTTAATGATATATTTGTCAAGAATAGTAAATTCAACTGCTGAAGCTTTTTGTTTCCCATAAATCATATTATGATAATTTTTATTTAAACAAAAAAGTAATACAAAAAAAATTATGATACAAAATAATTACGTAAATCTTAAAGTACCCAAAGATAAAAATGTGGTATACTTGGTAGAAACGCCCAATTACTAAAGCTCATTTGTTCTGTCTGTAATTGGTGTTGGCTTTTTTACGATTTAGAAGGAGGATTTAAAGAATGTCACTTGAGTTAACAGAAATTTTGAAAGTTATTTTTATTGGTATTATAGAGGGAATTACTGAGTGGTTGCCCATCAGCAGCACAGGGCATATGCTTCTGGTAGACCAATTTGTTGCCCTGAATATGAGCACTGCCTTTAAAGAAATGTTTTTTGTTGTAATACAGCTTGGAGCAATCCTTGCAGTGGTGGTTATATTCTGGAAAAAAATGTTTCCCTTTCAGTTTGGGAAAAATGCCCAGTCAATTATAAAAAAGGATACCTTTTCTCTTTGGTTTAAAGTAGTTGTGGCATGTATTCCTGGAGCTATTGTTACTATCCTTTTTGATGATTATATTGAAGCCAATTTACACACTCCTTTGGTAATTGCTCTAGCCCTGATTTTTTATGGCATAGCATTTATTTTAATTGAACAATGGAACAAAAAACGCTTGCCAACTACCACAAGATTAGATGATATTACCTATAGAACAGCTTTTATCATTGGTCTATTCCAAGTACTTTCCATTATTCCCGGCACTTCTCGTTCAGGAGCTACCATAATTGGTGCTTTGCTAATTGGTATATCAAGAGTAGTTGCCGCAGAATTCACTTTTTTTCTAGCGGTTCCAGTTATGTTTGGCTTAAGTGCCCTTAAAATACTAAAATTTGGATTTTCATTTACAAGTGCTGAATTACTTATCTTAGGGATCGGTATGGCAGTAGCCTTTGTGGTTTCTGTTTTAGTCATAAAATTTCTTCTTGGATACATTAAAAAGCATGATTTTAAGGCCTTTGGCTGGTATCGGATTGCCCTAGGTATCATTGTGATAGTGTACTTTTCTATCGTTTAGATTTGAGTAAATCTATTCATAAAGCTTTATGCCTTTATGGCTAAATCGGCGGTAAAAATCTGCTGAAAACAATAGATTCTGCTATGGGTATGTGGTATGCTAAAGCATAAATAAAACATAGGTAAATTATTTTGGAGGACAACGGATGAAAATACAACTTGTTTATGAAGTGCCATCAGCACAGGATTATGTGAGCCTACGGATTCGTTCCGGAATGGGAAACAAAGATATCAACAGAAGCCATATTGCCCTTAAAAATTCTTTATTTACTGTGTCCCTTTATGATGAAGAACAACTGATTGGCTTTGGCAGAATTGTTGGCGATGGCGGTATTACCTACGTAGTCAGTGATATTATGGTGGACACCGCATATCAAGGCAAGGGGTACGGCAAGGACATTATGAAAGCCATCAACACGTATTTTGAGGAGAATACCTATGAAGATAGTTACGTTTGTTTAATAGCAAATTATCCCGCAGACCTTTTATATCATAAGTATAAATTCGAATACTTACCAGATAACAGATGTGGCATGTTGCGCAATCAAAAAAAGTAGTTCACTTTTGAAAAGCGTCTCATGGCTTATATTTTGTTAATCTAACTTGTAGTTGTCTGTTTCTATGAGGCAAACCGATTTTTTTATAGGCAGGAGTTTTCAAGCTTCATCTCTATAAACTGAAATTAATTCACTTGTAATTCTATTGAAATCGTAGTAAAATGAAACCATATTATGAAGATTGGAGTTGAAAAAATGATTAACTTTTCTTGCTAATAATTTAGGCATTTAAACATTTATAATGGTTTACCATTGTTTTTGTTGTGCCAATTTGCAAGAAAGTGATTCATTTTTAAAGCTCTTATATAATTTACGGACATTTTTTGTATTGTCACGTTTTATTTAGGCTGTAAGAATAACTTTCTTGCAGTCTATTTTTTTAAGGAGGACAATGCATGTCACAAATAAACATTAAAAACCTAACCTTTTCATATGATGGAAGTTATGATAACGTATTTGAAAATGTAAGCTTTCAAATAGATACTGATTGGAAACTAGGTTTTACCGGTAGAAACGGCAGAGGTAAAACTACGTTTTTAAACCTTTTACTAGGTAAATATGAATATGAAGGCAGCATATCAAAATCAGTAGAGATGGCATATTTTCCCTATCCCGTTGAAGATTCATCTCAACTCACCATAACTGTGATAGGAGACATTTACCCAAATTACCTACAATGGGAATTATTAAAAGAATTAAACCTATTAAACCTCTCTGATGAAGTTTTATATCGCCCCTTTGATACCCTTTCAAAAGGAGAGCAAACCAAGATTTTACTTGCTGTTTTATTTCTAAAAGAAAACACATTTTTGCTGATTGACGAACCCACCAATCATCTTGATGCTGAGGGCAGGCAAATTGTAAGTAAATATCTTAATCAAAAGAAAGGATTTATTTTAGTTTCCCATGATAGAGATTTTTTGGATTCCAGTATTGATCACATTCTTTCTATTAATAAAACCAACATTGAAATACAGAAAGGAAACTTCTCTTCTTGGTACCAAAACAAACAGTTACAAGATTCATATGAAATTGCGAAAAATGAAAATCTGAAAAATGAAATAACCAGATTAAATAAAACTGCAAAAGAGAAACGGTCGTGGTCGGATAAGACAGAAGCGAGTAAGTTTGGAGAAGGCCCCTGCGACAGAGGCTACATTGGCCATAAGGCAGCCAAAACCATGAAAAGAGCTAAATCTATTCAAAAACGTATGGAAAGCAACATTGAAGAGAAACAGAAATTACTGAAAAATATTGAAATCACGGAAGAACTAAAAATAGAACAATCCATGCATCATAGCAAGACATTAATTACATTTGATAATGTTTCTGCTTGTTATGACGGTAATATTGTGTTTCAAAATATTTCTTTTTCCATTAATACAGGTGATATTATTTCTTTGCGAGGCAAAAACGGTTCTGGCAAATCAACCATTTTGAAATTGATTTGTGGGGAGGATATTTCCCATACAGGTTCCATTTATATTGCACCGGAACTTAAAATCTCTTATATCTCACAAGATACCTCTACCCTTTACGGCAATTTATCGGAGTTTGCAAAGCAATGTGATATTGACGAAAGCTTGTTCAAATCAATTTTACGAAAACTGGATTTTTCTAGGGTACAGTTTGAAAAAGATATATCTGTTTTCAGCGGCGGTCAAAAAAAGAAAGTACTCATAGCTAAAAGCCTTTGTCAAAAGGCCCATATTCATATTTGGGACGAACCCCTCAACTTTGTTGATGTACTTTCACGTATTCAATTAGAAAGAGTAATCCTGGACTTTAAACCCACCCTCTTGTTTGTTGAACATGACAAGGCTTTTTGCGAAAATGTTGCAACAAAAACAATCTCTCTCTAAATTTCTACCTCATTGGGATAAACGGTTATGATAAATTAAATGCTATCTATTTCACAAAAAAGACCCTTTTATGATTTGAATATCATAGAGGGTCTTTTTTTATTGACTCCATTTTCTAATAAGATTGAAATGGAGCTTATTTATAAAGTGTGATTTGATTCCTGCCATTTTGCTTGGAGATATAAACAGCTTCATCCACCTTTTGTATCAATTGTTCCTCATTGAAGGGTTTATGAATCTCCGTAATACCTACGCTGACAGTCACAATATATCCCATCTCTTTCTCCAGTTTACGCAAATCCTCCATAAACCCCTTCAATATGCCTTCTGCCTCTTGAGGGCTAGCATCAAGAGCACCAACGAATTCATCTCCACCCCATCGGGCGGCTATTCCATGACCCTCAACTGTCTTTTTCAGAATATTTCCCACCTTAGCAAGGATTTCATTGCCATATAAATGTCCCTGAGTATCATTTATATGTTTAAAATTATCTATATCAAACATAAAAATGGTTTTTCTACGCTCATGATGCCTTCTCATAAAAGAGTAATACTGCCTGTAAAAAAGCTTGCTATTGGGCAATCCCGTTAATTCATCTGTATTCTCCATTTCAATGGTACGGTGATTAAAATTCAGAAAAACAGCAGTTGTTACCATAATGCATGCGGCTAGGGAAATAAGCATAAAAATGACGTTATCCATAATTCCTTTTTGGAAGGAACGGTTGATTGAAATAGTATCTTTCTCTAAAATCAAATACCACCCAAGGGTTTCATCATATTTCGTTATAATACATTTCCTTTCATTTGGAGATGTAAACCATCTCATAAAAGGCTCAGTTGAGAAATCAGTTAATATCTTCTTCTGTATTCCTGTTCGTCTTGCCAATTCCTCTTCGCCCACAAAAACATCCGTATCTTTTCCAAAGGAGTTTTCGGAGCCTCTCACATTCACAATATAAACGGATAAGTTATAATTGTCCTCATAAGAACGCACAATGCCCTCTATGTCAGAAATTTCAAGGCCCACTCCAATGACGCCAAGAAGCTCTCCGTCTTCACTCTCCATACGAAAATTTACAAAGGATGTAATGATGTTAGCATCCGCTTCATTGGTATCAATTTGAAGATCGTATTCGTTACCTGATTCGATAAAATTATAATACCAAACATCATGTTCATCATTTTTTGATAGCTTCTTATTCAAGCCATCTTGATAATAATAATTACCCGTTTGTGCTGATACACAAAAAACCGTTGTGTAGCCATACTTTTCTTTATATGCATTGAGATAGCTGTATAATTCATTCATATACCCATCCCTATTTTGATTGTTCTGTTCATTGGCAAACCATTTTTTCAAAAACTCATCATTTGCCATTGTCTTTGAAACCATAACAGGTTTTGTCATAGCATTTTCAATTTGCTTTGTAATATCTACCTCTGCAATACTGAGGATATTTGCCAAATACTCTTCAGCCAATTCTTGATAAGATTTGGTCTGTTTATACACCACCCCAATAAAACCGGCTATTAAAGAGAAAATAATAATTAAGTTACTAATCAGCAAGATATGTTTTTTCACATTCGGCTCCCCAATTTTAGTTATTAAAGCTCGCTACAGCTTTTATATTCGTCAAAAATTAAAATCAAATCATAATTTCCATACCGGACTCATTAAGTAAATATTTGTATGAAATTCTTAAGTACAAAAAGTTTGAATATCACAGCTTATCTATCATGATATATCCTTGTATATAGATTCTCAGTTATTTTACTATAAAAATTGTCGAAAATCTATATATTTTTATGTCCCACGCTTATATTCAAATCAAGCTAAAACACAATTCTATTAAAAAATAAATCCAGTAAATTTCATATTTTTATTGATGAAATCCATTTTAATTTAACCATTCAAACATAATTATTTTTCTAAAAATCTATCCTTAACCTCCATAAAAAAAGAGCAAACCTTATGTTTGCCCTAATCTCTTGTCTTATAAATAATGATTATTTCATGATGATGTCCATAACTTGGTGCCGCACAGAATCGTGATAGCCTGTTCCTCTTTCGGTAAAGCCAATGATTAGCATGACCTCCCCTTGAATACCAAGCGTTTCTTTCATTTCATTACAAATCTCATTCATCCCTTCTAATGGTTCTATCAGCTGAACCGCCGGCTTTATGGTGAACCCTTCTGCATGAAGTCCTAGCACAGAAAGGGCTTCACCTACTCTAATGTAGTCAGATGGTTTGGGGTTCTCAAGGGAAATAATCATATAGGCCTTTTCATTTTCTAATCTTTGTACAAATGTAGTGATTGAATTTTTTCCAAAAGAATCCCATTGTTGGCTTGCTCCCACCAGAGGTTCCACAAACATTCGTAATGGGGGTGACATGGTATTTAGTGATAAACCGTATCTATAGTGATTTTTTGACCACTTTGTAAATCGAAAAATGTGCAGAAGTTCTTCCATGGCTTTTTGATTATTCGCTTCAATTTTAGTGCCTTTTAATAAATAATCCTGAAAAAGTGATTTCTGCTCCTCCTTTACCCATTGAATTTGATAGCCTTTCAAAGTGGTTTCCATTAAATCGGATATTTTTTGCTTCTCAAGCTTAGGAGCTTCCTTTTTTACCCCTTGGGTTGCAGATGTCATAGCATCAATCTGATTTTTTTCTGCCCCAACAATTTGAAATGTTGCAATCATATTTAGCTTTTCACTGGTATCAATGGGTGCATACTGCACATCCAATACCAGTCCCTTCTTTTTCGCCGTTTCCTGAACAGAACCAATAAAAGTACCCAAACTCATAAGAAGCTGTTTATTATCGGGATCAATCACGGGCAAAGTTTTATCCATATCCCCATATAATAAGAATGTATTTTCATCCAAAATTTTTATCTTCCATGGCTGCATATTATGGCTGCTTGAAGATGCAATGCCCCCACGAATTAATTGAAATTCCCCTTCAGACATGATGTTTTTTTCAATATCATATCTATCTTCTGCAATATTATATTTCGTTTTCATGAAAGCCCCATCCCAAGAAGCCATAACAAGAATTATAATTGCTACTGCTGATAAACATATGATCATGAACATTCTTCTTCTCCTATTCACATAACCCTCCAAGCATCCGTCTTGTCAGTTTCATTTGCCCCTGGATGATGTTCTCAATGGAAATACCATAATAGTCCTCCATCCATTCCCCCTTGCTATGAAGCAACTGAGCAATGCCTTGAATGTGTGCCCACAAATAGATCGCCATAGTACCATCAAAAACCTGGGGATCCAACTGCAATTCTTGAAATAAATGCTTCAATTCAAATCGATTTGCAATCAAATGAATTTCATTTACTTGTTTCTCATACTGTTTTTGATATTTTTTTTCATCAAAACCAAGAATGAGTGCTCCTTCTCTGGGGTTCTCTAACATAAATTTTATATAGGTCTCCCCCAAACAAAGGATATAGTCTAAATTGTAACCTCTTTTGTCCTTCATGGCTTCTTGCATTACAATATTCATTCGTTCGAAGCTTCTTTTTACCAATTCTAAATACATTTCATCTTGACTGCGATAATAGGCATATAAAGTCCGTTTACTCACACCTGCCTTCTCACATATTTCATTACTAGACAAGCTTTCCCAGTTTTTTTCTAATAGTAAAGCAAAAATCCCGTCAATGATTGCGTTTTGAATATATTCCTTTTTCTTATTACGTTCCATAAAGCCTCCATAAAGTATACTATCGGTTTACTTTTTCAATATATATTGTAATTTTTGTTTTGTCAAGATAAAAAATGTTGCTTGCAACGATAGATTTACTAAAATCTTCATACAAAAAAGCCGATATCATCAATCGGCTTTCCTTCTTTAATATTTGATTTCGTTGAATTCTCAGTTGCAAGAAGACGGATTGCTGAAAAAAAGGCTGTACGGGAGAAATCTCTATCCTTACAACCTTCTTTTTTTATTCTTCTGCCGCACTAATTTTCATGACCAATCCGCTTTCCTCATCGTCATCGTCATCAAAGTCAAAGTCTTCTTCCTCTTGACAAAATGGACATGTAACACCAAATAATCCACACAACAAAAGGATTGTCGATACAACAAACACCGCACCACTTGCAGCCAATATGGCTTTTTTATTCTTTCTGGGTAAAGAAATACCAATCATTATCCCAAAGGCAGTGAGACATAGCTTAAAAATAGTGATGTCTTTCCAATCAAATTCTACAATAAAGCTTTCCAAAAAATCTTTTATTCTTCTCATTGTACCCCTCCTCGTCTTTTCACAATTTCATATTTAAAATCATTATCTCTACCTTCAAAGCTAAAAAAGCTCGCCGCGCCCTCTGTTGCAATCACGCGCCCATCCTCTGTAATAAAAACCGCTTCAAAGTCATTGCTGCTTCGCCATAGCTGTACAGCTTGATCTAAGCCCATAACAAACAATGCAGTTGATAATCCATCGGCTTTTGCACCATCCTTGCTAATGATCGTAACAGATAAAAGACCTTTATCAGCAGGATACCCAGTATTGGAATCAATTATGTGATGATAACGTTTTCCGTTTTCTTCAAAATATCGTTGATACCCTCCGGAAGTTATGACAAAACAATCTTGAATCGAAAGTAATCCTACGTAATCATTTGCATTCAAAGGATTCTCAATAGCTACGTTCCAATTTTCACCGTTGGGCTTCGTCCCAATAGCCCCAATGTTTCCGCCCAAAGAAAACAGCCCGCTGGTTACACCTTTTTCTTTCAATAAAGACGCAATTTTATCAGAGGCATATCCCTTTGCAATTCCACCTAAATCAACCGCCATGCCCTTTTTTGTTAACTTAGCCATTGACGCATTCTCATCAATCACTAAATCCTCAATGCTTGTTAATGGCAGAAGGTTCTCCAAGGTTTCTTGGGTTGGAACATGCTTTTCACCGTCAGTAGTAAATCCCCATGCTTTTACCACAGGTGATATGGCAATATCAAATGCTTGATTGGTTAATTCACCTATTTCCTTGCCACGCTTTAGCACCTCTTCTGTATCACCAGAAAGCTTAACTGAATCTAAACCCGAATGTGCATTTAATTTAGAAATCTCACTATCTTCAATGGTTACAGAAAAAAGACTTTCCAGTCTGCGTATTTCCTGCTCTGCATCCGTTAAAATTTCTTCGCCATCTTCATGGTATAGAGTAAATAGCATCACTGTGTCCATGGCAAAGGTTGTCATCTCATGCAAGTTTGCATCGGCATATTTGTTTAGCAGGTTCTGGGCTTCTTCTCGCTTTTCCGCACACCCAACAACAACACTAAAGGTGAAGCAAAGTAACATTGCCATTATTATTTTTCTTTTCATTTATCAGTTCTCCTTGCACCCTACTTGTCCTTATTATATTCTAACCAATTTCATCCTACCTGTCAAATTAAGAAAGGTCGCATCATTTTTTGATACGACCTAAAGTATGTTCATTTATTTCAAATAAAAGTAGAATTCTAAAATAAGATATATAACATTGCTACAGCAAGACCAACGCCAATCATAAGTAAGCTTTTTGCAAAGCCTTCACCATAAACAATTTTATCCGTTTCTTCATCTGTATACGCAGAGAAATACCGATCCTCAGGGGGAACAACTCTACCACTGTCATCATTGAAAATGGCCATTCGCAAAATAGAGACAAAGCCATCTGTCAAAGACCCTGCAATACGGGCAAAAAAGGCACCAATGAAAGGAAGAATTATTAATAAAACGGGACGATAAATTCTATCTTCCAAATTAAGTCCCTTTGGCCAGCGGTCAATATAAACCAAATTTCCGTTATGATCCCTCTCCATAAGTACTTTTCGAATAAAAAGCAAATAAACCAAACCACCAATGGCAATAGAGACTACTGCTCCCTTTACATTTACCCAAGCAAAATATTGCACTGCATGCTCCGGCGCATGGGCACCCATAAAATGATAACTGGCATCGGCAATCTTATCTGCTGTTAAATAAGGAAAAATGCCAACAATGGGTAAAGCAACTGCACATAGGGTCAAAATAACTGCGGATACTTTGCTTATATAATCCCCTTTTCTAGATGGATAACAAGTGTTGGCATAAGGATTTGTTTCAACAAATATGGCAACAAAGATTTTTGTCATATATGCCAACGTTAATCCGCCTGAAAATAGGAAAATCCATTCAACGGATTGCATATAAATCGTAGACTGTCCTGCTTCATGCAACAGCTCAATATACTCCACGATGCTTTCGTGAATTAAGGTTTTACTGATATATCCATTCCAAAAAGGAATGCCCGTAATCCCTAACACGCCCATAAGAAAAATAAACTTCAAAAGAGGTTTATCCTTTCCCCATCCTCTGATTTCATTGAGGTTAAGCTTACCTAAATTCAAGTAGATAACACCAGCAGAGAGAAATAATACCAACTTCAATAAAGAATGGTTCACAATATGAAGAATGGTTCCTCCTGCGGCCAAAGCATTATGAGAACCCAGTAGACCTTGCATGCCAATGGCTATTGTCACAAAACCAATTTGAGACATAGAAGAACAAGCTAATGTTCTCTTTAAATTGACAGAGAAAACCGCCAAAATAGCCCCTGTAACCATTGTAATCACACCAAGGATCAAAATAAAATTGCCCCAGCCTGCATCAAAGAGAAAAATTTTGCAGCTTAATACCAATACGCCAAAAATACCAGCCTTTGACAAAATACATGATAGCAAAGTGGTAGCAGGTGTGGGTGCCGCTGGATATGCCTCAGGCAACCATGTGTGTAGTGGAAAAAGACCTGCCTTGGCGGCAAATCCAAATAAAATCAAACCGCCTACAATATAAAATTTGCTTTTGTCCTCTTGCGTAGCCATAAACTTTGCCAGAGCCTCAATATTTAATGTCCCTGCCATATGATACATCATAAACAGACCCATAAGCGTCACTAAACCGCCGATAATGGCAATCCCTAAATAGGTTTGTGCCGCCCTGATTACTTCATCACTTTCTTGATGAATCACCAAAACAAAAGAAGTAAAGGACATCATTTCAAAGAAAATAAACGTAGTATATAAATCTGCGGAAAGGAAAATGCCCAATGTCGCTCCTAGTGTCATCAGCATAAAGAAATAATATCTGTTTCTGTTATGATAGTGAGCAAAGTATTCCTTGGTAAAAACCGTGGTAATAAACCAGATGGACGATGTCAGCACTGCTAAAACAACCCGTAATCCATCCCCTTCAAAGCTTAGACCCAGCCCACAAAATTCAGGCAAAGAATAGCGGGCATGCTTTCCAATTAACAGCAATGTACCACCCATTACCAGAAAAGTAGTAAAACAAGCCCAATTATTTCTTGCTTCCTTGTTTTTCCTACCAACTGCATAACCCAAAATTGCTGCCACCATCGGGAAGAAAACCAATAAAGGCAAAAGTATATTCTGATGCATATCCGTTTTCCTCCTTTCTTAAATAATTCCTGTCGCAACCTTCTCTAATACAGAAAGAAGGTTCGAGGGAAACAATCCAATTAAAACCGTAATAATTGTCAGCATAATGAGGGGAACCGTCATATATGCATTGGGGTCAGAAACATGGTCATAATATCCCGCCGGATATTCCCGTTTTCTTGGAAAATACGCACGCACAAGGACATAAAGGATATACAGCGCCGTTAGAACCTCAGAAATAATCAGCGCCACAATACCAAAATAAGCCATTGGGTTTTCCGATTGTACTGCCGCAGTTGCCAAGGCCCACTTACTGTGAAACCCTGCAAAAGGCGGCACACCCACCAAACTAATCCCTGTCAGTGCCATACTCAAAAAGGTGATAGGCATCAACCTGCCGAATCCTTCTATTTCATACAAATACTCCCTATGGGTCTTGTATAGGATTGCACCAGCAGTAAAGAATAGGGTTATTTTAATTACAGCATGATAAATCATATGCAAAAGCCCTGCTGTCAGTCCTGCCGGCGTCATCAATGCCGCACCAAAAACAATGTAAGAAAGATTAGAAATGGTAGAATAGGCAAAACGCCTTTTAATATGAGGCATTCTTAAGGCAAGGGTGGAACCAAATACAATGGTAATCGCTGTAGCAATTAAGATAACATTTTGTGCCCAGCTTCCAATCAGATAATCTGTGCCAAAGCTAAAATATATCAAACGCACAATTGCAAAGATACCTGATTTTACAACGGCAACGGCATGGAGCAAAGCTGTAACCGGCGTAGGTGCAACAGAGGCCTTGGGAAGCCAACGATAAAATGGTAGAATAGACGCCTTAACTCCAAAACCAAAAAATGCCGCTAGGAATACAATTTGCAAAGTTTGTTCGTTCCCCTGAATCATCTCGGGTATTAGCACCCCGCCATATGTAAATTCCAGTCCGTCACCATAGCAATATAAAAATACGAAGCCAATAAATGCCAGCGCCGCACCAAACATCATATAAAAAATGTATGTTTTCCCTGCATGTCTAGCTTTATTATCCATGGCATGCATAACCAGCGGAAGGGTTGCTAAGGTTAAAAATTCATAAAATAGATACATGGTAAGGAAATTGCCTGAAAAAGCAACACCCAAAACGACACCATAGGTCATAGTGAAAAAGGCAAAGAATTGATCCTCTCGCCCTTCATGGGTCATATACTCAAAGGCGTACACAGTGGTAATAACCCATAAAATAGAAACCATCGTTCCAAAAACCTTTGACAAACCGTCAATGTGCATTGTTAAAGAAAGCTTTTCACTAAAACGAATTAACGTAACTACATCCCCATCCGCAAAATAAATTGCATAGAGAGCAAAAATTGTATTCAGAATTGTGATTGAGAAAACCCATATTTCTCTTTGCTTTCTGCTATTAAACTTTACCGGCAGCAGCGCAACACCTGCTATGATCGGAAAGATCACCGGTAAGATCGTTGCAAATTCATCCATAACGTTCCCACCCTTTCCTAAAAAATTACGCCGCTAATATTGTTGATGAACATTTCTAAACAGTTTGGAAAAACACCTAAAAAGACAACAGCTATTGATAGTATTAACAAAGGAATTATCATCAAATCATTCGGCTCTCTTTTTTGAACGGCAGAATAGTTAAAATTATTTCCTGGGAAAAAACCATCCAACACTATGGAAAACAAATATCCGGCGGTTAGCAGTGCACTAACCATTAAGATTGTAACGCCAACGATTGCAAGGGTGCCTATTGAAGATCCTAAAGCACCTTGAGCCAAAAACCATTTGCTTACAAAGCCACCCATAGGTGGTATACCCACAAGTGATAGTGAGGCTATTGTGAAGCACCCCATCACAATGGGCATTTCTTTTCCTATCCCCCGCAACTCCTCCACAAGGGTACAACCTTTTTTGTAAATGATTGCTCCGGCACAAAGGAACAGAATGTTTTTTGCCACTGCATGAAAAGCAACCTGAAGCAAAGCTCCTGTAAAGCCCACAGGTGTAAGCAGCATCAAACCAAAAAGTACATATGAGACCTGACTGACCGTAGAATATGCCAGCCTTTTTTTCAGAAGCTTTTCTTTATATGCCAGCATAGAACCCATGAAAATCGTAATTAAGGATAAAACCAGCAACGCCGTTTGTGCCCATGAACCTCTGATAAAATCAGCACCAAACAGATAAAACGTAACACGAATGATACAAATTACACCGCCTTTTGTTATGATACCAGAAAGCACTGCCGATGCAGGTGACGGCGCAACAGGATGGGCAGTGGGCAACCACGCATGAAGGGGAAACATACCTGCCTTGCAACCAAACCCAACTGTCATGAAAAAGAATACCGTAACCAAAAGATTTTCATGCCCATCAATTAGAGCCATGTTTAAGGTTCCCCCGGGTGCAAATTCCGTTGTAAAGCAATACGTATTTAGAAAGAAGAAACCTAAAAGACCAAGGCCTGCACCAAAAATGGAATATCCCAAATATTTCATACCCGCCCGCACTGCCTGGGGTTCTTGTGTATGTATAACCAAAGGGAATGTTAACAGTGTCATGAGCTCGTAAGAAAAATACAGTGTCATCATATTGGCTGAAAAACATAGACTGACCAGAGCACTTAAAGACATTACATAAAACATAAAAAAACGTGCAGGCTTATGCTCATGCTTCATATATTCCATAGAGAAAACAGCAGCCAAAAGCCAAATAACACAAATTAGAACTGCAAAATATCTGGCAATTCCATCTATATGGTAAGCAATAGAAAGCCTATTTGTCATGTTCCATACCGTTAGGGAACTTTCCACCATTGCCACATAAACAACCAATGCCAGTTCCACAGCAATTGTTACAAAAACCATCCTATTTCGTTGCTTTTCATCTTTTATAAAACCGATTATTATTCCTGCGAAAAACGGCAGAATTACCGGAAGCAACAGCATCGTATCTCCAGACATTATATCACCTCATCCTCTCACCGTTTTGCAATTACTGTGCTAACAATTCAATGCTCGTTTGTATAATGTGGGTTATTGGGCGATAGCAAATGCCTAAAATTAAATTTAAAATGATAAACCCAACAATAGAAGTAGCAAAAGCAGGTGAATTTGTAACAGCAGGTTTCTTTTCCTCTCCTTTTACAGGAGTCCAGATTGCAATAACAGATGGCAAGAAATATAACGCATTTAATACCATACTAACACCTAGAACAATTAAAACCGCAGCCATTTTGCCCGACGAGTATACGGACGCAGTGGCAAAATATATCTTTGAAATAAAACCTGCCAAAAGAGGAATACCAATCATAGACAATGCACCAATAGTATACCCAATACCCGCCAAAGGGTTACGCAATGCTACTCCTCTCATATGATATATCTTTTCTTTGCCATCGCTATCCTCAACGAAACTGCCACAGCAGATAAATAATAGGGTTTTTGTTACTGCATGGGCAAGAATATGGAAGCAAGCCGCTGTCATACCAACAGGGGAAGCCATACCAATACCCATATAGATATATCCAATTTGGGCAACAGAGGAATATGCCAGCATACGCTTCATTTTACGTTCTTTCATAGCATAAACAGAGCCCATTACCATTCCTGCTAAACCAAAAGCAAACAGAACCTCAGTAATCTTCAAGGTGTGCATAACTTGGGCTGAGAAAACACAGTAAATTAGTTTTATTCCCAAAATGATATAGCTTTTTAGCACCAATCCTGACAAAATACCGCTGGAGGTAGGAATTGCCGCTTGATATGCCCCTGGCAACATGGAATGGAACGGAAATAGTGCACTTTTTATTGCAATGCCAATAAACATAAATCCGGTTACAACCAAAAGAGGCATTCTGTATGCTTCCGTCTTTATTAATTCTAAAATACCTTCCTGCATTTGTGGAAACAAAAGATGACCTGTAATGCTATACAAAATACAAACACCCAAAAGGAACAAGCCTGATCCCAAAAGGCTGATAACTAAGTAGTGGGTTGTGCCAACCATAGACTGAGGCGTCCCCTTGGCCATAATTAATGCGCAGGAAGCGATTGTATTAATCTCAATAAACACATACGCCGTAAAAATATCGTTTGTATAAACCAGTGCAAGCATGGCTCCAAACAATGCATTTAACATGATAAAATACAACGACTGCTTTTCTTCCACAACATCCTTAAAAATAAATTGAGAACCTCCGCTTACTGTTAGAAGCATAACAACACTAAAAGTAGTGGCCATCAATGCTTCCAGAGGGCCTGCCCGTAATTCATTACCCCAAGGTGCAGGAAAGTGGCCCATCATAAATGTAAACATCTCATTCTTTGCCGATAGACTTACCAGCAAAAGTCCAGACATAATACAAACCACCAGAACCATTCCCATATGTATTTTATAAGCAGTCTTTCCGTTTTTCACCAATGCTGTCAAAATTCCGCTAAGCATAGCCAAAAATATGCTGAAAAAGGGTATATTATGTATCCAATTTATATGCTCCATCATTCCCCTTCCTCCTCTCTGGATAATCTCATGATTTCATCCATATTCAGCGAACCATAATGTTTATAAAGTCGCTGAACCAAAGCCAGAGAAAAGGCAGTAATACTAACAGAAACAACAATACCTGTCAAAACCAAACCTGCCGGAATAGGATTTACATAGTAAGAAGCATCTATAACTCCATCGGTCAAAATAGGTGCAACCCTGCCAAAAATATATCCTTGCGCTGCTAAAAACAAATATACCGCCGTATCCATGATATTTAAGCCAATGAATTTCTTGATCAAGTTATTTTGCAGCAGCAGATTCATAAAGCCAATCCCAAAAAGGATGACGGAAACTGCCTCGTAAAAATTTGTTTCCAGATGATTCATAGTTAGATATCTCCTTTAGTAAACAATGCATAAAATCCATACATAGTACATGCAACAATTAATCCAACACAAATATTTAAAGGCAAAATGAAGCCTGCACTTAAAATATTTCCGGGTATTCCCTTGGGAATTTCATATCCCACGTGGTTAGCCCCTGTAAAGAAGGAATAACTTTTACAGGCACAGTATGTCAGCAATCCACCTGCACATATTTTTGTAAATGTTTTGAATGTGAAAAATGTTTGCATCTTTTTCTGTCCATAAGCAGAGGCATATAGAATCAACCCTGCGCCGATAATGGAGCCGCCCGAAAACCCGCCTCCAGGCGAAAGGTGTCCATTTAAAACAACATAAATTCCATAAAGAATAACCATGGGTGCCAACATTTTTGCACCAATCTGTAAGATGGGACGTTTTTCATTGGTATCGAAAAAATCATCCTCTTGATTTTCCTGCTCTTCTTTGGCGGAATAATTCTTTTTATCTTTTTTTAACAGAAGCACAACACACATAACTGCCAAAAATAACACATTTGCTTCTCCAAAGGTATCAAAGGCACGGTAGTCTAAAATCATACCGGCAACAAAATTCACTGCCCCTGTTTCTTCAATCCCTTTTTCCAGATAACGCACCATTACTTCATTATTTGAAGGATTATAGGGACTCCCAAATTCCGGTAAAGCATCTACAACGGATAGCATAATGCCAATGAAAAGAGCGGTAATCCCCACACTTAATACAGCATAATTTCTTTTATTTTCTTTCACATTTTGCACTGAAAAAAACTTGTGCCAATTCAAACTCTCCTTTGGAGTTCTGGTAGCAATATATTTATCCGCATTCAAGATGACTTCCTCACCATCCACCCATGCCTTTAAATGCTCCCAAAATGATTTCTTGTCTTTCATATCAACCCTCACGCGTACCTTTGAGAATATGAACTTTCTTCAGTGTGAGGAAGAATAAAACACTGTCTACACCTGCGCCGACCGCAGCCTCCGTAATAGCAAGATCAGGAGACTCCAAAAACAACCAGATAACTGCCATAATAGAGCTATAGCCCATAAAAATGATAACTGCTATGAACAGATTTTTTGTAAGAGAAACACCCAAAGCACAGGCAACTAAAAATGCCAGCAAAATAATCTGGATTTCCGTACTCATTTTTCATGCACCCTTTCTTCATAATTCCTATTTGTTAAGACTTCAACCTTGGCAATACTATGGGTCGCAATAGGACTAGAAAGCCAAAAAAACAAGATTATTAAAAACAGCTTTGCAATAGCGAAAAAATTAAGGGTCATAATCATAACGCCAATTACAATTAGAACCAGCCCTAAAGTATCCCCCAATGCTGCCGCATGGATTCTGTTTAGAACATATTTAAAACGAAAAACTCCAATCACAGATAACAAAAATACAATAAGACCTGCAATGATAAAAATCGCAGCCAATATTTCTCTCATTTTTCTTCTGCCTCCGTTTCCATCCTTTTCAAAAACAGCTCTCTACCTTTATGATGCAGGGACACAACATGGCAAATAATTACCACCGCAAGAAAGCTTAATAATGTATAAACCAATGAAACATCAATTAAACAAATCTCTTTTAAATAGACTGAAAGAATGCAGATTATTGCTGTGGTCATAGTACCAATCATATTAATTGCCACAATACGATCTGTAAATCTTGGCCCTATAATCGCCCTGATAAAAATGACACATATGCCAAGTGCTAAAATCGCCAAAGCAATCTCTAGCAACATTTTCATAAATTCACTCATTGCTTCGCCTCCAACTCCCTTATTTGCTTCGCAAAAATAGACTCACCCAAATCCTCGCCAAAAGATTTGTCCAGTGCGTGAATCAAATATTCATCATCCTCCAATTGAATGGTAAATGTTCCTGGTGTTAAGGTTATTGAGTTTGCAAGAATTACTTTTCCTAGGTCTGACTCTAAATCTGTTTTAAATTTTACAAGGGATGGTTCAAATTCTTTTTTTGAAGATAAGACGAGACGAATAACAGCAAAATTGGCTTTTAAGATTTCTAGTGTTAGTATTAAGAAGTACTTTATATAAAGATGAAAATTTTTTAGAATTTTTATTTCATGATCTGCTTGATAACCCAAATGTTTACACATAAACCAATACAACCACGCGCAAATAATAATACCAAACATTAAAATTTCAAGTGTTATTTTTCCATTAAATATGATCCACAACATTAGAAGCAGTAAAAACATATTCTCATCCTCTCCCCCTGTCAAAAAAATGTCTTAGTAAAATGTTTTAATTATCTGTGCATTATCCCCCCAGTAACTATGTTTACAATCATCAAAGATTCCTACAAAGCATCGTTCTACAATTTTCTCTATAATGAGACAAATAATCTAAGAAAGGATACAACCCTCTACAAAACTTTACGAAATCTTAACACCTTACTTGCAACAAATCTAAAAAAATTTATTTTAACTACATTCAACTACTATATTATGGTCTAACTCAGAGTTCTTGTCAAGCACTGCATAATATGTAACAACAATAATTCAACATATTTCTTACTTTCTTTACTTAGGCTATCATAACCACATATAAATCAACTTTAAAACATCATATTTTTGTTTATTTTTAATAGTTTTACAGTAGATTCTATAGGTATATTGTTTTTAAATACGAATTTTTCCCTTTAAAATCAACAAAAAAAATGGTTAATTTGAAACTGTTCTTATCTGACAAGATGTCAGTAAATATGTATTTTATTAGCTTCCTCTATACCATTGTTTGCAATTTTTTTCTTATAAGTTTACATTATTTTTTTTGAAAACTACAATTTTGTGCATTTTGCCATCTATAGATTTTTTGAAATATATATATGCAAATATTCTTTTAACTATCTTTTCTATTATTCTTTCCATTGCATTTATGCAAATTTACTCTTTCTTTCTTCTCGTAACCTTGCTATTAAAAATAAAAAATTCTTCGATATTAGACAAATCCCACTTTGTTTTTTACATAAAAAAGACATATGGGTGGGGACCATATGTCACGTTGGGAAAAATGGAAAGCAGTATAATACGATTAATTTGCTTTCTTTCTTGTTGTCATATTGTAAATTGGCAATCCGATTAAGGTAAGAATGATACTGCCAATTGCCAATAGTCTAGATGTTGATCCAGACATAAGCAACTGATTTAACACTACATAAATACCACTGATAATGGCAATTGCAGGAATTACGGGATACAGAGGCACCTTATAGGTTCTTACTGCATCAGGTTTGGTTTTTCTTAAGCGAATTACCGCAAAGAAAGTTAGTGTATAAAAAATCCAGCAAGAAAATACCGCTAAATCTGTTAATCTATTAAACTGTCCACTGATTGCGAAAAGGCAGCCAATGCCACCTACCAATATAATGGAGTTTGTAGGAACCTGTGCTTTGTTGATTTTTGCAAGGCCATTGCTAAAAGGCAGTGTGCCTTCCTCAGCCAAAGAGTAAGTTACACGGGAGCCGGAAAGGATAAAGCCGTTTGCCGCACCCAAAACTGAAATCATAATACCTACGGAAATTATCTTACCGCCTACATCACCAAAAATTGCAATAGCAACCGCAGATGCAGGTGCAGATAAATTCATCAATTCATTTGCAGGCAAAACCCATAGGTATGCCAAGTTAATTGTAAAATATACTGCCATGATTCCTGAAACACCGCCAACGATTGCTACTGGCAAGTCTTTACCTGGATTTTTCATTTCCCCTGCGATAGCGCCAACGTTGGTCCATCCTTCAAAGGCAAATAAAATGGCAATCATCAACTGGCCTAAAATAACTGCCGGGTTAAGCCCTTCACTTACCATGGGTGTGAAGATTGGATTCGCTCCCGAACCACGAATAAAACCAAAAACCATAAGTAAAATCAAAGGAATTAGTTTACAAACTGTAAATATAATCTGTGCTCCACCGCCAACAGCTGAACCCAAACTATTCAAAAAAATAAGAAAAATAATAGCCCCGATTGCCATAGGCAATTTAAAACCATCACCTACAAAAAGAGTTGCCTGCTCTGCAAAAATTACTGCAAGAGCTGCAATCATTGCAGGATAAAACAAAATAGTTTGCATCCATCCGGCTAAAAAGCCAACTTTTTTACCAAATGCTTCTTCCAAATAAACAACCATACCACCGGTTTTTGGAATCATGATTGCTACCTCTGCGAAAGTCATCGCAGCAGCAATACAAACCAAACCGGTAATAATCCACGCCAGCATACCCAAGCCCGGGGCCCCTCCTGTTGCTGTATAAATGGCCTGCGGCTTAAAGAAAACGCCTGAACCAATTACGCAGCCCACAACTGTAGCCATTGCCGTGGACATTCCAAGATTCTTTTTCAGCTCTTGTTTTTTTTCCATAGTCTTCCCTCCAAATAGATAAAAATCAGAATAAGTGCATGATTCGCCAGTTTTTCGCAAGAAAAAAGGACATACAAGCAGTATCATGCCTATATATCCTCTGTATCTTCACCTGAAAGCATTACTTCGACGGCGGCCACTAAAAGGGCTCTCTCCAGAGTTCCATCAACACAAGGTCCCTTGCACCTGAAAGTTTCTTCAAAAGCGGCTCTTTTGAATTGCTCCATCGGTTCTTACTTCTACTTATAAGATCTCCCTTGCATATCAACTGGCTTTATGTAATTTGTAAAATGAGTATACATTTTTCAATGGAAAATGTCAATAGTTATGCTGTATTTTTTTTAACTCATATTAATATTTCTTATAGACAGCGAAATATGAAAAAGTATTTCTGTTTTGCCGAAATTCTTCATATTATGTAACAATACCCGTACATAAGGTGATGGAATGAGCAGAAAAGCAATTATAACAGGGACGTTGATTTTAACAGCGGCCAACTTAATTACAAAATTCATGGGGTTCTTTTACCGTGTATTTATGTCAAATACAATCGGGGCAGAAGGTATTGGCTTATATCAGTTAATTATGCCAATTTATATATTAACCTGGAGTATTACTTCTGCCGGATTCACAACAACCATTTCCCGCCTGTCAGCGCAAGAAAATGTTCTTGGGCAATCAGGTAACATTGGGCGTATCGTAAAACAATCTATTATGCTTTCCTTAATGGTTAGCATAATTGTTTCCGGTTGTCTATTTTTATTTGCAGACGAAATTGCTTTGTTTGTTTTAAAAGATGGTCGTGCCGCCCTATCCTTACGTTTGCTGTCCTTTGCAATACCCTTTATGGCCACAGGATCCTGCCTTAGGGGCTTTTTTCTTGGTCTCCAAAACGCAATGGTCCCTGCTTTCTCTCAGGTCTTAGAGCAGGCGGTGCGTATTTTAACCATTTATCTTCTTGCAGGAATTTTTGTACCTATGGGGTTAACCTATGCATGTTGTGCTGCTGTAGCCGGTATCGTTTTGGGTGAATTTCTTTCCTTTGCCTTTGTTTTTGTAAGTTACTTACGCTTTAAAAGACGTAAAAAGATGATTAAACGGCCCTCGCTTTCTTCATACGCCGCCTGCAATATGATTTTGGCAATGGCTTTGCCCCTTTCTGCAACCAAAATTGCAGCCTCTTTGCTTTCAACTGCAGAAAATATATTAATTCCACGGCAGTTGCAGCTTTATGGTCAAAATGCAAAGGAAGCACTTATTTCATACGGTGAATTAACAGGTATGGCTCTACCACTGATTCTATTGCCCTCTGCCTGTCTAATGGCGGCATCTGTGTCTTTAGTGCCGGAAATTTCCGAGGCTTGCGCAGTCAAACAAAACCAACGAATTAGCCGTACCGTTTCCGTTACTTTTCTTTTTACATTTATTGTGGGTATCGGAGCGGCTTCTCTATTTGCTGTTTTCCCAAGGGAAATTTGCTATATTGTCTATAATCGCCAGGGATTAGGAGAATTATTATTTCCCCTTGCCTTCCTTTGCCCGTTTTTGTATGCGCAAACAACATTGCATGGTCTTTTGAATGGCATGGGCGAGCAAATGTTTTTATTCAAAAACAACTTAATCAGCTCCGCCATAACCATTTCAGGAATTTGGTTTTTTATGCCTCTATATGGCATTCCAGCATTTTTAATCTCATGGGCGGCAGGAATGGCCTATTCCGTGGGCTCTTGCCTACATAAGCTTTACATACGCACAGGTGTTTTCCCAGACCTCGCCGATTGTTTCCTAAAACCTTTATTGGCTGGGGCAGCATCAGGCTTACTCATTCGTTATATCATCCGTATCTCTACGCCGTCAAAGCTTCTTTTCTTCCTATCCTTAACGGCAATGGGCGTGCTTTATTTTTTCTTTTTGATGATGCTGGGCTGTTTTTCGAAAGAAAATATGACGGCTTTTTTGGGAAAACAGAAGAAAAAAGTTTAATTACCACTAACTTAAAATATAAAAATCGGGACACCTATCGTATAGGTGTCCCGAAAAATAATTAGCTTTTATAAATGTCTTCATCATCTATTAAAAGTTTAATTTGTTCCCGCATTTTTTCTTTTAGAGAATCACTGATTGGATATAACGAAGATATAAATTCTTCAAATTTATTTACGCCTTCAAATAAATAACTTATCATTTTTGATACTTGCATCAAATTCTGTAATTTTATCTAATTGTTCATCAAATTTAATTCAAATCCACTAGATTTTTTTCATACAGCTTTTGCAAGGACATCATAATACCAAATTTTGCATGAAACCAAGTCAAACCGCCTTGAAAATAAACAGAATATGGCGGGCGAATAGGGCCATCGGCGCTCAGTTCTATAGAAGAACCCTGTACAAACGCCCCTGCAGCCATAATAACATCACAGTTATAGCCGGGCATTGCATAAGGCACAGGCTTAACATAGCTATCTACAGGTGCAGCTGCCTGAATGCCCTCACAAAAAGCAATAACGCCCTCTGCCGTGCCCAACTCCACCGCCTGAATGATATCATGGCGAGATTCCGTACTATTTGGGATCACACGAAAACCAAGCTTCTCATAAACATTTGCGGCAAATATAGCACCTTTTAGTGCCCCTGCCACCACATTTGGGGAGAGGAAAAAGCCTTGATACAAAGAACGCATCAAATCTAAGCTGGCACCTACCTCCTGCCCTAATCCAGGTGCGCTCAAACGGTAAGCACAACGGTCAATACAAGCTTGCGTTCCACAAATATATCCCCCTACGGGAGCTAAACCACCACCGGGATTTTTTATCAAGGAGCCGACAATCATATCTGCACCAACGTTGGATGGCTCTATTTTTTCAACAAATTCACCATAACAATTGTCAACCATACAAATTACATCAGGTTTTATTTCCTTTACAAAGGCTATAAGCTTACCGATTTTCTCAACAGAAAATGTTGGGCGCATTTGATATCCCTTGGAGCGTTGAATGGTAATCAGCTTGGTTTTTTCATTGATTGCCTTACGAATATTTTCATAATCAAAGGATCCATCCTCTAACAAATCCACCTGACGATAGCTTACACCATATTCCTTTAAAGAGCAGGGAGACTCACGAATACCTATAACCTCCTCTAAGGTATCATAAGGTTTTCCTGCTGGAGAAAGAAGCTCGTCCCCCGGCAATAAATTTGCCGAAAGGGCAACTGCCAGCGCATGGGTTCCACAAGTGATTTGAGGGCGTACCAAAGCCGTCTCAGTTTGGAAACATGCGGCATACACCCGCTCCAAAGTATCCCTTCCTGCATCATTATATCCATAACCTGTGCTTCCCGCAAAGCAAGAGGCATCCACACGTTCCTTTTGCATTGCCGCAATTACCTTGCACTGATTATACTCCGCTACAGTATCAATGCTCTGAAAACGTTCCTGTAAGTCTTCCAATATCTTTTCACAAAATGCCTCTATCTCAGGTGCAATTCCTAATACTTGGTACATACTGCTCATTTATTTCTACTCTCCTTCGTTTGCTTGGGAAGATTCCTCTCCCTTTATTATTTCAGTCCTTGTAAAATCCATCAATTCAATTCGACCCTTACCATCCGCAGAAAAAAGCATGGTTGACTTCCCTTTTTCACCTGTTTGAGGTAAGGTAACTGCTACATCAGGAATTTTCTCATCTTTTAATAGCTTCTGAATGGTTTTGCTATTTAGCTCAATTCCATAAGGGGTAAGGCTATCCTTCCAAACAGTAAATTTGCAGCCGGATTTCCACTTACCGCAAAAATAAGCTTTACTATTCTCCAGTATGTCGCCTTCCTTACAAATGGGACATTTTCCAAGAGATTTTCCGCCCTTTTTCATCCCTTTTTTTACTTCTTCGGGAAAAACAATATCTGTTTTTCTTTTTATTGCATCCTCCACAAGGAAGGAGACATAGCGCTTTATGCTTGCCATAAATCGATCTTCCTCCATGTTTCCCTTAGCAATGGAGGAAAGGCCTTTTTCCCATTTTCCTGTTGTTTGTGGAGAGCGTAATTCCTCAGGAACGACTTGAATTAATTGCATGCCTTTTTCCGTGGGAATCAAATTCTTTCCCTTTCTCGTGATGTAGCCAACGGAGAGCAACCGCTCAATAATTGCCGCTCTGGTAGCAGGAGTGCCTAAACCACTATCCTTCATCTGTTCTTTCAATGTTTCATCCTCAACGAAGCGACCTGCGTTTTCCATTGCCGAGAGCAAACTGCTTTCTGTATATGCTTTGGGAGGGGTTGTTTTCTTCTTCAACACCTTAGCCTCCATAATCTTATGAAGCTCTCCCGCTGTCAAAGGTGGAAGCTTTTGTTCCTCGCTTCCCCTCTCTTTTTTCCCTTTCACAGGAACGATCCTTCGCTCAACACCCTGCCAGCCTTCTTCCAAAACTACTGTTCCTTTGGATAAAAGACGTTCATCCCCACAAGTAAAATATGCCTTGGTCACCTCATAACGATAATGAGGGTAAAACGCACTGATAAATCTTGCGGCTACCAAAAGAAACACATTTTTCTCTTCTTCCGCTAAGCTATCTAACCGTGGACGCACATCTGTAGGTATGATGGCATGGTGATCCGTCACTTTTGAATTGTCAATAATTCGTTTACTAAATGACAATTTTTCTCCATTGAGTAAAGACGTGGCAAATTCCTCAAAAGGCTGGGTCTCCCCGAGCCGTTTCATTGTATTTTGAACCTTTCCCTTCATATCGTCGCTCAAATAACGGCTGTCCGTTCTAGGATAGGTAATCATTTTTCTTTTTTCGTATAGGTTTTGTGCAATATCTAACGTTTTTTTTGCAGAATACCCGAATTTTCTATTGCATTCACGCTGAAGCTCCGTTAAATCATACAATAGCGGGGCTGGTATTCTTTTCTCTTCCTTTTCCACTTTGCTCACAAGAGCTTCTTGTTCATTTATCTTTTCAGAAATTTCTTTCGCCACAGCTTCATTTTCAATTTTGGTTTGCTCCTCATCATCAATCCAAAAGCCATGAAATCCATCAAAAACCGTCTGTATTTCATAATAATCCTTAGATACAAATGCATTGATTTCTTTTTGCTTGTCCACGATTAATGCCAAAGTAGGTGTTTGCACCCGCCCAATGCTTAAAAGAACTTGATACCGCAAAGTATATGCCCTTGTGGCATTCATGCCAACCAGCCAATCTGCCTCCGAACGGCACTTAGCTGAATGATATAATAAATCATAGGCTGTGCTATCCTTCAAATTTGCAAAGCCTTCTTTGATTGCCTGTTCTGTCATGCTTGATATCCAAAGACGTTGAAATGGCTTTTTGCACTTTGTGATTTCGTATATATAGCGGAAGATCAATTCGCCCTCACGCCCACTATCTGTTGCGCAAATAATTGACGCAATCTCTTTGTCATTCATCCACTTATGCAGTACCTTCAATTGGGAACGGGTATTTTTAATTGCCTTTAATTCCATTTCCTCGGGAATAATGGGCAAGGAAGCAAAGCTCCATTTCTTAAATTTTTCGCCATATTCCTCCGGTTCTGCCAACGTAACCAGATGACCAATTGCCCACGAAACCACATACTTTTCGCCCAGCAAACAACCATCGCCTTTTTGCCCTGCGCCCAGTGTTTTAGCGATATCCCGAGCCACCGACGGCTTCTCCGCTACCACTAATATTCTGCCCATTTATCCACCCCCTTTTTACCTTTCCAAAGTATACCACCCTTCCCTAAGAAAGGCAAATACTCCTTTTCGTTTATTGACATAGAATTGAATATGCTTTAGAATAAGATAACTTAATCAAAGATTTACATATACATGGAGGTACTCTATGAGACCATATCAAATTATTTCCGACAGCTCTTGTGATATTGCGCCGGAATACATAAAGCAAGCCAACCTGGGTGTAGTGCCCTTTTTTGTTTCCTTTGACGGCGAAACATATTATAAAGAAATTTATGAATTGACACCAAATGCATTCTACGACAAAATTAATGAACATGGCATATTTCCAAAAACATCCCAACCAACCATTCAAGATTATCTTGATGTTTTTGAGCCCTATCTAAAAGAAGGGAAGGATATTCTATGTTTATGCTTGACCTCTAATTTTAGCGGCTCCTATCAAAGTGCAATGAATGCGAAAAGCATCTTATCAGAAACTTACCCTGAAGCGCGCATTGAGGTTTTGGATTCCAGAAACGTAACAGGCATTCAAGGCTTACTGGTTTGGGAAGTAATCCGAATGCGAGACGAAGGTTATACTTTAGAGCAGCAATTAGAAAAAATTGACGCCTTAAAAGGTACCACCAAAATCAACTTTACTGTAGACTCCTTGGAACATCTGCAAAAAGGCGGGCGCATCGGGAAAGCCGCGGCTTTAGCGGGAACTATTTTAAACATTAAACCAATTATTGTTGCTCAGCATGGCGAGCTGTTCCCCGAGAGTAAAGTGAGGGGTCATAAAAAGGCTCTGCGCACCATTTTAGAGATGACCCGTGAGGAAATTGGAGATAAAAAAGATCAATATCGTGTACTTCTGATTTATGCTGAAAAAGAACGTAAAGCAGCCACAGAGGAACTGGCAGAGGAATTATTGGCAGAAGGCTTTGAATTAGCTGACCCACCGTTAGCACAAGTTGGCATTACCATAGGGACTCATGCAGGTCCCACCGCAATTGGAATTTGTTACATCAAAAAACATGAACTCATTTGATTATATAATAAAAGTAAGGCTGGTATCTTTTCATTGGATACCAGCCTTTTTCCATGGCACTTTCAGCTGCAAAGCAGTTTACTACATGCAGTTTCTACTAAAAAGTTTAACTGTACGGAATAAATTACAGAAGTACAGATAAATGCATTCGTGCCTAATCTTTAGAATCTTCTTTTTCCTTTTCTATTGCCCCTGCGGGAAATAGGCTGACGGAAGGAATATCCCCTTGCCGATCTTCTTCTGCGTCCACCAATGAACTGAGCACCAAAGAATATTAACGCCCCCACAGCAACAATGATACCTAAACCAATAAGGCCTTTCACAGAGAACACAACGGAGGTAAAGTTTTTAAAGAAATAATGAATACTGCTCCAAATGGTGCCCTTAGATACTTCACGACCTGCATAAACAGGTTCTGTCAGCACTGTTTTACCGCCAATTTGGAAGGAGGCCGTTCCAACTTTGGCATCCTTTTTAATGGGCGCTTTTAATTTCACCACGTCATCCTTACTCTCGGCTAAATATTCCTGCTCATATTCCATGGTCTTTGTTACTTTTGAAGCTTCACCAGTAGGAAGGTAAGCAACAACATCCCGCTGGAAAACAACATCAAGGGTATCACCCTCTAAACGTTTATGCTTCACCAACGGTACAGCCTCAACCACAGTTGCGGCCTTTCCAAGCTCAACCTTTTCATACCCATTATAACCATATTCAAATAAGCTCTTTGCATCCAACCATCTTGCAGGATCAGGAGAATTAAAGATAATGGCAATTAAGGTTACACCATCCTTTTTCGCCGCCGCAGATACGCAGTCACCTGCTTCATTGGTAAAGCCTGTTTTAATACCAGATGCATAGCTATAGTTATATTCATTGCTTGTTATTAAAAGGTTATGACTTTTCCATGAATAATCTTGAGTCTTCTTTTCTTGGTTCTGGGCAAACATATTATCTGCACCATTTCCGGAGAAGCTCTTTTCATTAGCTATTTCCGCAAGGGTACTGTTTTCAAGATACGCTCGTCCAAACAATGCCATATCATAAGCACAGCTATAATGATTTTCATCATGATAACCATGAGCATTGGTAAAATGGGTATTCACTGCCCCCAAAGCCTTAGCTTTGTCATTCATAAGTCCAGCAAAAATATCCTGACATTCCGCAAAAGATATGCTCTGATTATTTTTTACTTTTTTAGCTACTGCAGTGGCTAAAACATTGGCAGAATCATTTCCTGATGGAATGATTAAACCTCGAATTAAGTTTTTCACCGTCAAGGTTTCCCCATTCACATGACCCGCTTTGCTAGAGTCAAGAGAAACCTCATTAATTTCAGTGCCCACGGTAATAAGCTCTTCCGGTTTAAAATAATCCATAACCACTAAGGCAGTTACCATCTTGGTCATACTTGCGGGATACATTTTATCCTTTGCATTTTTCTCAAACAAAATTGTCCCTGTGGATTGCTCCACCAAAATTGCAGTTCCTGCAGTAATTGTAGGTGCATTGTTTGCCTGTAAAAAGGCTGTTTGCAGTGCCGGCGCATCAGGGGTCTCCGCTTTTTCGGTGGACTCTACATTTTGCACTTTATTTTCTGCATTTTCACTTTTTGGCTCCTCCTTTTTACCACAGGAGGCAGTACCCAGACATAAGGTTATCGCCAAAAGCAAGGCGATTTTTTTTGCAAATTGCTTTTTCATTGCCCATTTCCTTTCTTCACTTATTCTTCTTTTTTTTCAAAAGTTCTTCTTTTAATGATGCAAAAGCCTCGTTATAGTTTTTAAAATATAGGCGAGGGAATGCCTTTGCAATACGACGTTCTGTTAACGTATTCTTCTTTAAAATTCTTTCACGCTTTTCTAGCTTCTCTTTCATTTCAGACAGAAAAAATTCAAATCTTAATCGTTCTTCCGTTCTTAACTGCATCAACTGTCCGTTCTGCTCCTCAAGCCTTGTCTTCAAATTATTCATAGCTTCTGCAATTGGCAAGCCTTCCAGATAATCCAACAGTTCTTTTTTTGCTTCTAACAAACTAATTGTTTCCATTTTTTCACGCAAACCAAGCCCAGCTTCCTCAAGCCTTGCAATTTTTTCTTTTAATTGGAAAATCTTCATTACCGTAACACTAGCATCTGCCATGAGATACATCAGTAGCAATACCCCTACAAATTCTCCGCCAGCACGAGGAATCCATGCAACAAAACGCTGAATGGGAGGTTGAATTAAGTGCATCATCACAACGGTAAGTGCTCCCCATTCCAAGGAACGCCTTAAGCAAATTCTTCCTTGCAGTTGAAATCGCATCTGGCTGTAATCCCACCATGTGGCATGGAAAATCTTTTCCAGCAGCAAAGCAATTACATATTCAACAACCGTTGCAATCAACACGCCGCCCAAAAACATCAACAACAGGTTATTTTTAAAAGGTGTTAGAGCCACAATCACCAATGTTGCCCCCGTTCCATAAATGGGGCAAAGGGGACCACTGATAAACCCACGGTTTGTCCAAGTTTTATTGGAGGCAGAAACATAGGCTGACTCTAAGGCCCAACCTAGAAAGCTATATATCATAAAATAGAAATAAAGATCAAAAATTGTAAACCCAAGGATTTCCGTTGTCATCATAGGCATCACTTCTTTTCAATTATTTTTCCAAAATACTTCTTTCCCGTAAATATTCCATGACATCTGTCATAGCCAAATCCAAATCAGCCTTAGATAAATCCACCCATAGTCCATCAATCTGGCGACGGAACCAAGTCAACTGACGTTTTGCAAAATGCCGTGTGCCCTTTTTTAACTGCTCAACAGCATCGTCTAAGCTGCATTCTCCTCGAAAATAAGGCATGAATTCCTTGTACCCCAACCCTTGCATAGAGACCAAATCCGGCGAGTATCCTTTTTCCAATAAGCCCTTTACCTCAGCCAACAACCCTTGCTCCATCATCAAATCAACCCTATCATTAATCCGCTGATAAAGCTTCTCTCTTTCCATGGTTAAAATAATAACTGCGGCTTGATAAGGACTTTCTTTCTCCCTTTGCTCAGCATTATGCTGTGAAAATTTTTCCCCAGTTAGGAAATGGTATTCCAAAGCTCGGGCAACACGCTTCACATTATTTGCATGAATTATCTCAGCATATTCCGGATCAATCTTTTTCAGCCTTTCAAATAAAACTTCAGCCCCTTCATTCCGGGCTTGTTTGTAACATTCTTCACGAAAAGACGTGTCATTTTCCGTCTCTGTAAAATCAGTATCATACAGCAAAGCATTCATATAAAATCCCGTGCCCCCTACTATAATGGGAATTTTACCCTTGGCCCATATTTCTTTCATATAGGCTTTTGCTTTTTGCTGAAAAATCATTACGTTAAATTCCTCATCAGGATTCAGTTCATCTACCAAATAGTGAGGAATGCCTTGTTTTTCTTCCTCTGTTACTTTGGCAGTCCCAATATCCATATAGCGGTAAATCTGCATGGAATCCCCGGAAATCACCTCTCCGTTGATTCGTTTTGCTAATTCTATGGACATAGCCGTTTTTCCGCAGGCGGTAGGGCCTCCAATCATTACCAAAGGTTTTTTCATTTTATCACCCTTTAATTCTGGATTCGCTTAAATTTTTTCTCCAGCTCATACTTTGTCATTTCAATAATTGTTGGTCGTCCATGGGGGCAGGTAAAGGGATTCTCCAGCTTTAACAGCCTTCCAATCATAGCCTCTGCTTCCTGAAAGCTTAGTCGGTCATGTCCTTTTACCGCAGCTTTACAAGCCATTGTTGCCACAGCCAATAATTTCATATCATATACGGAACGAATTTTTTGCTCCGAAAGACTATCCAAAATCTCTGTAAAAAAACCTGCACCGCTGGGTTCCTTTAGCAAATAAGGGACAGCCTTCAGTGCATATTGATTTTGTCCAAAGGTTTCAAATTCAAACCCAAACCCTTCCAAAAGGGATTGATTTTCCTTCAAAATTTCAATTTCAGATGAAGATAAATTCAGCATTTGTGGAAGTAAAAGCTTTTGTGAAGCCATATCTTCCTCTTTGAAGCGAGTCATAAATTCTTCAAACAAAATACGTTCATGGGCGGCATGCTGGTCTATCAAATAAAGACACTCCCCTTGCTCAATCATCCAATAGGTCTGAAAAATCTGGCCAATCAATTTATATTGCTTAAAAAACGGCTCTACCTTGGGTTCCACTACCCTGCCCTCATTCCGATCAATTTGGGAATTAGAAACTTCATTCACCTGAGGGTTTTGTGGAACAATCTCATCTTTTTCAACCGCAACCACCGGGTCAATCAAAAAAGACTCCGCCCTTTGCAGCACTTGATTTTGAGTACCTTGTTGTCTATTCAGTAGTTGGTCAACGCTTTTACCCATGCCTCCAGAGGATGCTCTTTCTTGGGTAAAAGAGCTGGGTATGCTCTTGTACACAGGTATGTCTTCAATTTTTTGCTGTTCTATCTCAATATTTTTTTCCGTCGTTTTTACAGCAGGGGTTTTATCCCAACCAACTTGTGGGATCAAAACCTGCTGGTCTAAGGTTTTAGAAACAGCATCATAAAAAAATTCGTATATTTGGTCATCATTCTTAAAACGAACCTCTAGCTTTGCGGGGTGCACGTTGACATCAACCTGACTAGGGTTAATTTGTAAATTCAACACAAAAATTGGAAATTTGCCAATTAATAACCTTGTCTTGTAGGCATCCTCAACTGCCGTTGCAACCATCTTGTTCTTTATGAATCGCCCATTAATAAATAGATTTTCGTAATTTCGGTTTCCCCTTGAAAGCTCAGGCTTACCAATTAATCCTGTAAGGTCATACTCTCCTTTTTTGTATTCCAAGGGAACCATGCTGTTAGCGGCTTCTTTGCCATATACATAAAAAACAGAAGCCTTAAGCTCTCCATTTCCCGCTGTATGCAGCATAGTTGTATCGTTATTGATAAACCGAAATGACACCTCCGGATGCCCTAAAGCCAGTTTATTCATCAGGTCTGAAACAAATCCGCTTTCTGTTGCAGGCTTCTTCAAGAATTTTCGTCTGGCAGGAACATTGTAAAATAAATTCTTTACCGTTATGGTAGTCCCTTCTGTGCAGGAGGTATCTTGTATATTCTTAATTTCCCCTCCGCTGATTTCAATAAACGTACCTGTCTCTTCATCTCTGGTTTTTGTCAGCATTTCAACCTGTGCCACACCGGCAATGCTGGCCAAGGCCTCTCCACGAAAACCCAATGTGAAAATATGCTCTAAATCTTCAATTTCACTCATTTTACTTGTGGCATGACGTAAAAAAGCCGTTTTCACCTGCTCCTTTGGTATGCCGCATCCATTATCCATAATACGAATATAAGAAATCCCGCCTTCTTTGACTTCCACAGTTACAGCGGTTGCCCCCGCATCAATGGCATTTTCAACCAATTCCTTTACAACAGACTTAGGCCCTTCCACAACTTCACCGGCGGCAATTTTATTGATGGTTTTTGTATCTAAAATTCTGATTGATTGCAAGGATATCCTCCTTTCGTTTACAAACCCTTTGCCTTTTTCTGCAATTCAAAAAGGGTCTGCAATGCTTCAATGGGTGTCATTGCCATAACATCCAACTTGGAAATTTCGTCTATCATTTGATTTTCCTTTACAGAAAACATGTCTATTTGTTTTGCCAAATCTTCAGCCTGTTCTTGAGCTTCAACTGCAATTTTCTTTGCCTTTTTTGTTATATCCGCAGCATTCAGCTGTTTTAAAATCTGCCCGCTGCGACGGATCACCTTTGTCGGAAGACCTGCCAGCCTTGCAACCTGTACACCATAGCTATGGTCCGCCCCGCCGCGCTTGATTTTGCGAAGGAAGATAATATCTTCGCCCATTTCCTGCACAGCTATGCAATAATTCTTCACACCTGGAAGCTTGCCCTCCAGTTCCGAAAGCTCATGATAATGGGTGGCAAATAGGGTTTTTGCGCCAATTTGTTTTTCATCAGCAATGTATTCTAAAACTGCCCATGCAATGCTTAATCCATCAAAGGTGCTGGTTCCTCGCCCAATTTCGTCTAAAATCAAAAGGCTTTTTGCCGTTGCATTATTTAAAATATTTGCAACCTCGGACATTTCCACCATAAAGGTGCTTTGTCCTGCGCTTAAATCATCGGACGCGCCAACTCTAGTGAAAATACGGTCTACGATGCCGATATTGGCAGAATCCGCAGGAACAAAACTGCCAATCTGCGCCATTAAAACAATTAACGCTGTTTGACGCATATATGTTGACTTCCCTGCCATATTAGGCCCTGTAATAATAGCCAATCTAGTTTCTTCTTGATCCAAATAGATGTCATTGGGAATAAATTGTCCCTTAGTCATCTTTTCCACAACAGGGTGGCGCCCACCAGTAACAGTGATGACATCTCCCTCGTCCACAACTGGCTTTATATAATTCATGCTCTGGGCAACTTCAGCAAAGGATTGGAGGGCATCCACCACAGATACCATATAAGCGCAATATTGTATACGCTCAACCTCTGCCGCCACCGCATTTCTGATTTCCGTAAAAATCTGATATTCCAAGGCAGTAATTTTTTCTTCTGCACCTAAAATCAATTCAGCCAATTCGTTCAGCTCCGGCGTTATATAGCGTTCGCAGTTTGCAAGGGTTTGCTTGCGTATATAATGAGGGGGAACCTCTTTCATGTTTGACCTTGTAACTTCTATATAATAACCAAAAACCTTATTGAATCGAATTTTCAGGTTTTTAATGCCTGTTTTTTCTTTCTCTTCTTCTTCCATTTGGTGAATCCAAGTGGTTCCTTTTTCCTTGGCTTGGGCAAAGGTATCCAGCTCACTATGAAAGCCCTGCTTAATCATGCCACCTTCTCTTACAGAAAAAGGAGGGTCTTCCACAATCGCCTGCTCGATTAAGGTATGTATATTTTCCAAAGGGTCCAGCTTCTCACAAATCTCCGCCAAATAGGGGCTTTTGCACCTTGATAATATATTTTTTAATAGCGGCAGATTTTCAATGGAATTCTTTAATGCCGCCAAATCTCTGGCGTTTGCATTTTGAAAAATCACCCGGCTCATAATGCGCTCAAAATCATACATAGAGTGCAAAATATCCTTGATTTCTTCCCTTAGAAATAAGTCTCCAAAAAGCTCTTCCACGCCATCCAGTCTTTTATGAATTTCTTCTGAGGATAGCAAGGGCTGTTCAATCCATTTACGAAGCAATCTTGCACCCATGGCGGTCTGAGTTTTGTCCAAAACCCATAATAAAGAACCCTTACGGCTTTTTTCCCGCATGGTTTCTGTTAGTTCTAAATTCCGACGGCTGGAAACATCCAAAAGCATAAAATCGCCTGTGGTATAATATTTTACCGTAGAAATATGGCTTAATTCATTCTTCTGGGTCTCTAAGAGATACCAGAGCAATCCCCCTGCCGCCGCAACAGCTGAAGGTTTTTTACTCAAGCCATATCCATCCAAGGTTTTCACTTGAAAATGCTTCAAAATGGTGTCTTTTGCCGTAGCAAAATCAAACATTCGATTATCAATATCATTCAAAAAATAATAAAACCGATCCTTGATTTCATTACACAAAGGATTATTCAAAAAGGACTCATTGCAGATAACCTCCGCAGGGGCAAAACGCGCAATTTCATCCAAAATTTTATTCGCCGCCTGTATGCTTGTAAACTCTGTTGTTTGAAATTCTCCTGTGCTCACATCACAGGCAGCAATACCATAACCCGCACCACTGCTATACACTGCAAGAATATAGTTATTTTTTCTTTCATCCAAAACAGCATTGTCTAAAACAGTTCCAGGGGTAATTACCCGCACAACATCTCTTTTCACTAAGCCTTTTGCCAATTTCGGGTCTTCTACTTGTTCACAAATGGCTACCTTGTAGCCCTTCTCCACCAATCTGGCTATATATCCATCGGCAGAATGGAATGGAACACCACACATGGGTGCCCGTTCTTCCTGCCCCCAGTCCTTCCCTGTAAGGGTAATTTCCAGTTCCTTAGAGGCGATCACCGCATCCTCGAAAAACATTTCATAAAAATCACCTAAGCGAAAAAATAGCAAGCAATGCTTATAATTTTCTTTTATCTCAAAGTATTGCTGCATCATAGGCGTGATTTTTGCCATGATCGCTCCTCCTTTTTCATTCAAAATATATATACAATCATTGTATTTGGTGACAATTGCTTCTCAAAATATATCACCAAATGGCAACTTTCAATTTTCTAAGTTAGTTGTTTCTCCATCAAATCTTTTTATGTTACTAGCAATGATATTGCTGTTTAGTTAATTCAAACTATGTAAAAACCCGAACCCCGCAAGGGAGCTCGGGCATCTATCCAACGCTTTATCCGTTTGAGTGCTTAGTGGCAGCCGCCGCCGCAAGAAGCGCAGGAGCTAGGGCTGCATCCGCTCTGTGCAGGATCTTCGCCTGTCAAAGTAGAAGTCACAATTGTGAAAATTGAGTTCATAAAGTTATTAAAGTTCATTTCAGCTGCAAATAATTCAGATGCAATTTTATTGTTTCTGATTTCTTCGCCTCTTTTTGCCATATCTTCGGAAAAAGCCTTTTGCTCTTCTGCGGAAATACCGCCAGCCTGCATTTTCGCTTCAAATTCCTGATGCAGTTTTGTATATTCCTCTACTGCTGTTGCGATTTCAGGGCTTTCCTCATACGCCTTTTTTGCTGCAAGCAAAGTTTCAACCTGAGGAGTTTTCTTTAATTCTTCGCCCAAGTTTCTCGCTAATTCATAAACAGATGTCATTTTTATTCACCATTAACCCTTTCTGCAATAAAATAGAATGTTTTATTTTCAATGATCCGAACGGGAACAATTTGCCCGATTAAATCTTTACTGCCTTCAAAATGAACCAGAGCATAATTATCCGCTCTGCCCGTTAATACATCTTTGTTGGACTTACTAGGTTCTTCCACCAGCACATTAACGATTTTCCCCACCAATTTTTCATTTAATTCATGAATCATCGGGTTTAAAACATTTAACATACGGTCAAAACGATCCTTAATTACGTCCTCTGCCACCTGATTGTCCATGGTTGCCGCAGGCGTTCCTGTTCGCTTGGAGTAAATGAAGGTATACGCTGTGGTGTAACCCACCTTGCGAATAACATCCAATGTTTCTTGGAAATCTTCTTCTGTTTCCCCGGGGAAACCTACAATAATATCAGTGCTTAAAGTAATATCAGGCATCGCCTCTTTTATTTTTCTCACTGTTTCTAAATAGGATTCCTTAGTATAGTTACGGTTCATACGACGCAAAATCTCACTACTGCCCGCCTGTACAGGCAAATGCAGGCTTTTGCAAACCTTAGGGCAATCTTTCATGGCCTCAATAAGCTCATCAGATAAATCCTTAGGATGAGAGGTCATAAAACGAATTCTCTCTATTCCTTCCACATCGTTTACCATGCGCAGAAGTTTTGCAAAGCTAACAGGCTTACTCAAATTCTTTCCGTATGAGTTTACATTTTGACCCAAAAGCATAATTTCTTTCACGCCATCTGCCGCAAGCTTTTTAACCTCAGCGATAATATCCTCTGCCTCACGGCTTCGCTCTCTTCCCCGTACATAAGGCACGATGCAATAGGTACAAAAGTTATTACATCCAAACATGATGTTTACAGCTGCTTTGTATGGAAAATGTCTGATACTAGGCAAATCCTCCACAATCTCCTCTTGCTCTTGCCAAATATCATAAATGGTGTCGCCGCTTTCCATGCGGGTATTCATCAACTCAGGCAATTTATAAAGATTGTATGTTCCAAAAACAATATCAACATGACGATACTTTTGTCTTAATGTCTTTATCACGCTGTCTTGCTGCATCATGCAACCGCATAACGCAATCACAGTATCAGGCTTGTCCTTTTTATAATGCTTCAACCAGCCCAATTTACCATACACCTTTTGCTCTGCATTTTCACGCACACAGCATGTATTATAAATAATAAAATCTGCATCTGTTTCTTCGTCTGTTTGCTCATAACCCATTTTATCAAGCATACCTTCCAGCTTTTCCGAATCATGAGCATTCATCTGACATCCCATAGCCAGACTAAAAAATTTCTTCTTTTTTCCTGTTTCCGTTTCATAGGCATCGTTAATCTTACGTATGCCCTGCATATAATCCAGCTGTCGTAGCAATTCTGTTTCATCAACAGCTATTTGTTTTCTTGTATCCTTCATAGCTCTTCCCTTTCAATGCTATTTTTGGCAAAACCGCTATATTTTAGTATAACATAGAAGTTTCCTAGGCTCAACGAATTTTTTCTTAAACATACAATTCCTTAAAACTTACAATCTTAAAAAGATATTTAGGAGCAAAAAACAAATCACCCATTATTAACCTTCTCATTCAAGCCTCTACAACCTAGAATAAAGAAGACAATCTATAAAACATCATCCCTTAACCCAGACTTTATTTATTGAGGAATCCCAACTACCTTTAACTGATTTCCATGCTCTTGAATCATCTCCAAAAGGTCTTGGATCAGTAAATATACCGTTGCTGTATTATCATTGGGATGAACACCAATTTTCTTCATTTCCAAAAAATCCTGGTCAAAGAATACCTCTACTTGTTTTTCTGTGTCATTCAAAACACCTAGGGGGGTTACTGCGCCCTTTTTCAAACCCAAAAACTTCATCAAACGCTCTTCCGATGCAAAAGAGAGCTTAGACAAGCCAAATGCCTGTCCAAATTCTTTCAAATTTACCTTTTTATCAGAACGTACCACAATCAAATAGTGGTTTTCCCCTTTACCATCTCGCAAAAAAAGATTTTTCGCCACATCGAGCTCTTTATCAAAACCCATACGAACCATATCTTCAATGGTAAAAGCAGCTTCATGGTCTACCCATTCATAAGCAAGACCTTTTTCATCCAATAACCTTTTTATTTCCTTTTTATCATACACGGCTTTTTACCCCTCTTTCTTTTTAATCCCTACTAAGTTATTCCTTATTATAGCATAAATTTACTCTAAGAAAAATTTTTATGATAAAAAATCAATGAAAAAAGAGCCATATAGGCTCTTTTAAAAGGGGAGGGTATGTATTACTATGTTATTTGCTTTATCCTTGCTTCTTTTAAGGATGATTCTATGATAAAATAGCTTTATGAATTGGGTATGTAGGGAATATGAACATTTTGTAAACATTTTAAAACACTAGGAATATTCAGGTTTTCTGAGTATTCTATTCTCAGAAAAATAGATGTTTTATACTTTCCTGTATTTTTTGAAGTATGAATTCAAAGATTACAAATACTTTAAAAATTCTAAAATAACAATTCTTTTTTAATCCCAATTTAAAATGGTAATAAAAAAATATCAAAGAGGTGAAATGATGGCAACAATAAAAGAGGATGCACAAAAAATCATTCAAAGCTCAATAAAACGAGTTTTACCCGATTCTGCAGTCAAACGTGCTTTGGCAGGGCAAACCTTTCAAGGTGAAGTTATTGTAATTGCCATTGGGAAAGCTGCATGGAATATGGCAAATGCCGCCGCCGAAATTCTCGGAGAACGTATAAAAAAAGGAATCGTGCTTACCAAATATAAACACAGTCAAGGGGATATTAAGGGTTTCTCTATTTTAGAAGCCGCCCATCCTCTACCTGATGATAACACAATAATGGGAACAGCAAAAATTATTGAAGCTGTATCAAATCTTTCCCCTACGGATACTGTTATATTCCTAGTTTCCGGTGGCGGCTCGGCTCTGTTTGAGAAACCTGCCGGCAATTTAGAATTATCAGACTTTTTGCAGATTACAGACCAATTACTGAAATGCGGTGCAGATATAGTGGAAATTAATACCATTCGTAAGCATCTTTCTGCTGTAAAAGGAGGGAAATTTGCTGCGCTGTGTGCTCCAGCTCATGTTTACACCATTGCATTGAGCGATATTTTGGGTGACAGACCGGATTCCATTGCCTCCGGCCCCACATGTGCTGATTCTTCAACCAGCGAAGATGCTTTTGCAATCGTGGAAAAATACGGCCTAAAACTGACTGATGATATGAAAAAAGAGCTTTCTATGGAAACGCCAAAAGAAGTTCCAAACAATACAATGCTAATTACAGGAAGTGTAAAAGAGCTTTGCCTTGCGGCGGCTGAGGAAGCTGAGCGTCTAGGTTACACTCCCCTCATTCTTTCTACCTTTGTGGATTGCGAAGCAAAAGAGGCAGGCCGCCTGTTGGCTTCCATGGGCAAAACGATTCAGAAAGATGGATTACCTTTAAAACCACCATGCGCCATTATCTGCGGAGGCGAAACCGTTGTGCGCATTACAGGAAAAGGGAAAGGCGGGAGAAATCAAGAGCTTGCATTATCTGCCGCCGCTTCCATTCCAGGAATGACTAATATTGCAGTGTGTGCTGTTGGTTCAGACGGTACCGACGGGCCTACCGATGCGGCAGGAGGTCTAGTGGATGGTCACACAAAAAAAATCTTAGACCAGAAAGGTATCTCCATCGATGCAATCTTAGCAGAAAATGATTCTAATAAGGCCTTGGCCCTCGCCGACGCATTAGTCATTACAGGCCCCACTGGAACAAATGTGAACGATTTATATTTCCTTTTATGCAAATAGCTTTTTCTTATATAAAAAAGAGGCTCGATTGAGCCTCTTTTAAAATTTACTGTAACAGCTTTTCACTTTCACCAGTCAATGGAATTAGATCATCACAATTGAGAAGAGATACGTCAAACTTTCGGTTCAAGGCTGCAAAGTGCTGGATACCAAAGGCAATTTTATTCAGATATGAAAATACTCCAATGGCACCTGTTGAAAAGGTCTCCGCTTCTTTTCCGTAAATTGCCCGCAAATCAGGCAAATCGCTATAAATTTCCTCTACGGTTTTCCCGAAAGCTTTGAATAATTCAGGAATTTTACCGGCTTTGATTTCCTCACCAATTTTACGCCCAGTCATAGCGGCGGCCATGGCTGATCTGCATAGCCCTACAGATGTGATAAACCCTTCACCAAGAGCCAGTGCCTTAAACACCTGATCCTCACTGGCAAAACCACCGGTTATTGTAATTGCTGGCAAATTAAAACCTTCTTTTTTCAGTCTTTTACAAATTTCCACCACCTTTTTTTCAAGGACAATGGTAGGATAAGACCACTCATTCATCATTTTAGAAGGACTGTATCCTGAGCCACCGCCGGCACCATCGAAAGTAACCATATCCACCTCATTTGCACAAGCCATTCTAAGGACACGTTCCAAATCTGCTTGGTCATATCCTGCCATTTTAAAATAAATATTTTCTGCTCCTAATTCTCTTAATTTTTCGATATGTAATTTTATATTCTCCTCAGTCCATGCGGGAAATCTTCCGCAACTATAAAAACTGGGACAGACACCCTTTTCATAAGCTTCTTTTATTTCAGGGTCTAAGGGATTAGGATGCACCATGCACCCACTTGCTTGTTTCTCCATGGCCATTTTATAATTAGTTAATCGCTTCAGTGGCTGAACACCCTTTGCCCCTTGTCCAAACTTAATTTCAATTGCCTTATAGCCGTATTTTTTAATAGCAATTTCAGGCACACCCATAAGGTTATCATCAGCATTACATTGTAAAATTAATTGTCCCAATCCACGATAAAAGGGCAAATAGCAATCCATAATTTCTTGCAAAAGAGGAAACTCTTTTACTTTGCCATCCTCAATAACCAAGGCAGAATCGTTATTTCTGGCATCCTCACCAATAACACAGCTCACACCTGCCATTGCCGCACCGCCGAAGTAATCTTTCCAATTTAGCTTTATTAGTGCAGGCAGAATAATTGGAAGATTCATATTTATTTTATTCTTTGTGCCATATGTAGTTTTCAAATTCACGTCAAAAACGGATAATTCAGATTCAGTTTTATCTGTTCCCTCTGCGCCAAAAACCCGGCCATTAATATTAAAATGAGAATAGTCCACAGGGTAATCTTTTTCGCTGGCAATTTGATTATTGCCTGTGGTAATGGGATAAACCGTTCTGGCACCTAATACAGCCGCCAATGCAATTTCACAAGTTCCATTACAATCCTCAGTGCAAAAGGAGCACATTCCAGATTGAGGTGATACAAATCTACCGGAATTTCTTCCTGCTGTAAAACCAGAGGATAGCGTTGGAGAATAAGACATAATAAACACCCTTTCTTGAAATATATCAGTAAACTGTAACGCTTGCTTTATAGTAAAATTTTACCATTCTTTGTTTGAATTGTAAAGGTAAATAAGGAAATAATTCACAAATAACTTATTCTAATCCACAGCGTTTCTGTATGAAATATATAAATCCAGTCAAAGGTACAACTTAATTTGTAATACTATTCGATTGAATACCCCATTGAAATCTATCTATATTGAATTTACATCTTCTTACATTCATTTCACACTATTTTTCAACATTGTGTATTACTGATTAAAGCACTCGTTAAAGACTATATTTATTATAAATAAAAAAGGCTTACTTTATCTCTTTGAATTCAGTAAGCCTTACTTATTTTTAGCGTTATCCTTAAGAGCCCATCTTTTTCTGTAAGAAAACTAAAACCATGAAAGCTGAACCGGTTGCCCGTAGCTTTTATACGCTCTAACAATCTCATCCATTTTATATAAAATTCCGTATCGTTTACACTCTTCACCAAAAATCCGCCACAATTCTTTTCCATGTAGAGATTTGCATTCGTAAGAATTCCCATAGGTTTTAATATATTTTTCTTTCAGTGAGGGAAACAATTTATCCAGCTTATCATAATACCATTCCCGCTGATTCTGCCTTAATGTTACACCAAATGCGGGATAGATAAACTTTGCACCGTTATCATGAGCCTGCGCTACAATCTCTTTAATATTGTTTTCGTTATCTTCTATAAAGGGTAGTATGGGCATGCATAAAATTCCCGCGAAAATCCCAGCCTGAGACAGATTCTTGATGGTAGCAAAGCGCTGCGAGGATAGGGAAGCATTGGGCTCTATTTTTTTGCACAGGGCATCATCAGCCGTAGTGATTGTTAGTTTTATCAAAACAGGAGAGTGAGAAGATATTTCTTGGAGCAAATCAATGTCTCGCTCAACCAAATTGCTTTTTGTTGCAACGGCAACTCCATAACCAAACCGATTGATCTGCTCCAACGCTCCCCGCGTAAGCTCATATTTCTTTTCAAAGGGGTTATAGGGATCACTCATTGCTCCCGTGCCAACAACCCCCCTTTTTCGTTTACTTCTCAGCTCTCGCTCCAAAATAGAAAGAGAATTTTCCTTGGCGCGGACTTTATCAAAGGATTCTACGCCATAGCAATCACTTCTGCTATCACAATAAATGCAACCATGGTTACAACCTTTATAGAGGTTCATATTATAGTTCGTTCCAAACCACAAGTTATTTTCACTGTATCCGGAAAGGATTGTTTTTGCAGGTATCCATTCCATTTTAATCCCTTCTTTTCCAGATATTTTTCATGCTTTTTCCCGTCAAAATCTCGTTTATAATAAATGTCATTCATCAAAAAGACGTTGGTTTTAATTGGCGTGGTGTCGTTTTGTGCCTACCCAGCGCTTTTAAATTAGCCTTACCGTTCCATTAATTGTATAGTAAACTATCTCCGAATCAAGTGCAACTGTCAACAGAAATCAGTTCCAACTAGCTCCTTAATTCAATGAAATATACACATGTATTTCAGCTTGTTTCAAATCTTCTCCACCTTGATATTCTTCAAAGTCACAGCTATACTTTCTATCTAAGTCCATCTTCCAAAATTCAATCCAAAATGCTTGTACAGCTTCTTTTACGTCGCCGTGAATCACAAACTTGGCGTATTTGCCTTTTGGAATGATTTCTGTTGAAACATCCACAGACAGTTTTGCCTCTGCCTCAACCTCACAGCATACCAGAACATCATAGGCACCGTTTACGTCTTTCTCATAATTTGTATAAACACCCAGAGTCTTGCCATTTATTTTTCCTGGTATGGAAGCATAGATTCCTCCTTCAAAAAACTTTTGCCACGCCGAGCCAATTTCCGCACTCATATTTGCATCGCTATTGCTTGTTCTCCTTCTGATTCCCGCAACCTTCTTTTCACGCAGTTCAACTACTTCATAATTCATATACAAAACCTCTTTTTCTCTATTATGAAAGAAGCATACCACATGAAAACTGACACCATCATGTCATATTAAATGTATTTCATTAAGCTTTTCTCCAAAATCCCTCGAATAGTACTCTGAAGATGCATAGGCTGAAGCACTTGAGCAGAGGCGCCAAAAGACAAAATATATCCGTACAACCAATCATTTTCAGGCAATGTCTTTGTTACTGTAAAACTGCCATCCTCATTCTTTACAATCTTTCCGTGTTCAAATTCATCATAAACACGAAATGCCATGGGAGGGTCAATTTTTAACACCATAGTAATTGGAATTCCTGTTTCTGTTTGATAAATTTGGCTTTCCTCTACCAAACATCTTTCAAAACTCTCAGCAATAACATTGAGGTTTTTCATTCGGGTTACCCGAAACATGCGATAATCATCTCTAACCATACAAAATCCGTAAATATACCAAGCCTGTCCTTTGAAAATTAATTGCAGTGGTTCAATGACCCTTTCTGATTTCTCACCATTGGTACTATAATAATCAAATTGAATTCGTTTTTTATGAATTATGGCGTTTTTAAGCTTCTTAAATTTCTCCTTTTCATCTTCTCCACTACCCCAATGAGCAAAATCAACATCAATCCATTTAGAGTCGTTACGCTGAAACAAAACACCCAGTTTTTTAAGAACCGGCTCAACTCCCGGTACATTTAAAGACTCCATGCCTTGTAAAGAAGAAATTATTTCCAACTGGTCCTTTTCCGAAACCATAGATTTTTTCATCACATAATTGTCCAATAGACGAATACCCCCACCCTTACCCTTACTGGTGTAAATTGGTATCCCCGCTGCGCTCAACGTTTCCAAATCTCTATATATGGTTCTCTGAGATACTTCAAAATAATTGGAAAGTTCCTTCGCTGTCACTGTTTTTTTCTCAAAAAGCACATAAACCATTTCAAGTAATCGATCGATCTTCATTTTTAATCACCGATATTATTTTAACACAATTACACATTCTCTGCATGCAATATCAGTTATTCTAATCTTCTTTCCAATAAAAAAAGCAAAGAATTCGGAGGTTTAATCTACCTAGAATGCTTTGCAGTAATTCTCCAGATGGATCTAGCTATTTTGAACAACATATTTCATATTTCCAAAATGATAAATGTCAATCGTACACTCCTTTATTTTGTTCCCCTCATAAAAATACCCCGAAAACTTGGATTGATTGTATCCATAGGTCTCATCTATGATTTCAAAATCCATATGGGGAAATCTATTGATAAAAGCATCAAGCCTGTATTTTTCACCTGAAAGCTTTCCGTTATTTCCCACTGAATCAAACAAATAGACAGCACAAAAATCTAAGTCCCAACCTTCAATACTGATTAGGCTCTTTCCCTTAACTGCTAAATAGTCATCATTTCTGAGTTCATAAAAACCTTGACTAAAATATAAGATGATTTTCTCCTCTTCCATTGTGATTTTACTTACTCTGGCATCATGAAGACTATATGGTAAATCTAAAATGTTTTTACGGATTACTTCTTTCATGGCTTCCCCCATCACTTTATTAGAAATGCAGACTATTGCTCTTTATTTTATCAAAAGAATGTAAAGAAGGCTATAAAATTATCCTCTCAAAAGCGGCATTGCACCCGTCAATTTATTTATCTTTTTCTTTTCACCATAAATACCGATTCCTAAATAAGTATGCTCTTGGGTAGTAAGGGAGGCCAGCTTAACCACATAATCATTGTAAACCTGCGAGGTCTGCGCTGCATCTGTAAAGTCAACAACCACTAGGTCATTAAATTCAGGTGCATATAACCGTTGTCTTAAATCTCTTAATCCAACCTTGCTTCCTTTCAACATTGTAATAGGAACTGTCACAATCCCCAAATGTGTTTCATTCAAGGCATCAGTAGCATTCCCCCCCACCAAATGGGGTACCTGTTCGCCTAAAGTCACACCCAATATTGCAGAAGTATTTGCTACAATCCCCATTGGTAAATCAGAATCTATAATCATTACGCATTTCATGTCAGCAGCATTCATTCTTCACCTCATTCTTTCTTCCCCCCGAAAATTTATTCTCTGAGATAAATAGCCCCGCTAATGTAAGTCCTACGCCAACAACACCCATCCCTGTTATTTTTTCATGTAAAATCAAAATGGAGGTGATTATTGTTACCACGGGAACCAAATAAATGTATACACTGGTCTTTACCGCTCCCAGTATTTTTACAGCCCAATTCCATGTAGCAAAACATGCCGCAGAAGCACCCAGCCCTAAAAATACCATATTGAAAAGATTTATTGGTTTTATAAGTATAGAAACACTGGGGTGAAATTGGAAAATAAACAAAGGAGGTATCATAAATAATAGCCCATAGTAGAAAATTCTCCGGGTTGCCTGCACCGTATTATATTGAAAGCCACTGATCTTTTTTGTCAAAATGGAATAAACAGCCCATACAAATGCAGCTAAAACTGCTAACAAATCCCCCATAGGGTTCAATTTCAAAACACTGGCTCCTTGATAGCTCATTAGGAAAATACCCACCAAAGCAATTAAAAAACCAACAAAAAACTGAGGTTTCAATTTCTCTTCTTTCAAAAAGAAATGGGCACATAATGCAGTGAAAAACGGCGCCACGGAAATAATCACACCTACATTAGAGGCAAACGTGTAAGTCAAAGCGATATTCTCCAGCAAAAAATATAGGGTAATTCCGCAAAGGCCTGCCCCGGCAAAATAAAATTCCTGCTTTGGGTTTTCAATTTTTAATCTTCGCGGGTTTACAAGGAATAATGCAATCCAACCTATCACAAATCTGATAAATAATATTTCTATGGGAGTCATGGTTTTTAATAAAATCTTTGTAGAAATGAAGGTGGTTCCCCATATGATAATTGTGATGATTGCCAATATGTGCCCTGCTATTTCATTTTTTCTATCCATAATAGTCCTTTCTTACGCAAAACAAATCAAAGTTGGGTTTTATAAATGCCCTGATATTGTTTTGGCGTCAACCCAATAAACTTTTTGAAGAAATTTGAAAAATGGCTCTGATCGCTAAAGCCAGTTTGTAAGGCGGCATCAATGGGCAATACGCCCTGCTCTAAAAGTTTCTTTGCCTTGTCAACTCGTATTGTTTCCAAATATCTATACGGAGAGATTCCCATTTGTTTTGTAAAGGAACGTAATAAATAATATTTACTCAACCCTGCAATATCACTCAATTGATCCAATGTAATACTTTCCCTATAGTTTCTTTCTAAAAAACTACAAACAGTCATAACCTGGGAACTTTGTTCTAATTTAGCAGAAGGAACCTCGGCAGTATGTTCTGCCATCAACTGCTCTAAAAGCAGCAAAAACAACTCCTCTTTTCTAAAATCTCGTTCTTCCTCCATAATGATAGAATGAAGCTCTTTAATTTGTGATGAAAACTCACTGCGAAAAACCACAGTGGTCGTAAAATAAGGTAGTTTCTCTTTTCCTGTTATCTCCAAAACTGCCTTAGCCATAACCTCTGGCTGTATATTGATACAGCGATAGTCTAACGTTTTACCATCTACTTGTTCACAGGTATGGTTATCCCCCGGATTAAATAAAACCAAATCCCCCGGAACAACAGTATATTTTCTGTTTTTACAAGATAAAAAACGATTTCCTTCTTCAATAAATCCTAATACGTAATATTCATGAAAATGGTTGGGGAATTTTTGCATAATGCCTTGAAAATGATAGGCTTCTACCCTCAGCTCTGTATCATATTTTACTATCCTGATTTCCTTTGTCATTAGGTACATCCTCACCCCTCGCCACCTGTTTGATTACACTATATCACAAACCCACTGGGCATTCTTGGACAATATTGCTCTTTTCTGATTTTTATTCTCTCAGACAATATTTATCTCCCACGGAATTCCTTCGCCGTCAATGAAAACGTTCACTTTTGCAGATACTCGAGAGACCCACGTCGGGAAAGTTATGCAAACACCACTTCTTTTACAACACCCGCCTCTCCTGTAACCATGATTTCAACAATAGGATCGTCCAGAAGTTCCCGAATAATTTTTGATGATTCTGCCGTTGTGGCAAACGTTATTTTCGCAACTCTTTCATATCCATTGGGATGTACAAAATTTCTAGGCTTAGGATCAATATTGAAATAGCTCATTAAAAATGGCAAACTCAATTCCGCAGGAAAAAAGCACTTAAATTTCAGCTCATTTCCATAGGTGTCCTTTCTTTTTGCATTTTTCATATAAAATCCTCTCTCTTTATATTTCCCTAAGCTATTTATTTCCTCCTTTAAATCTCCGTGCTCTTTTTCAATGCAAAAACCGCACCATCGCTCTGCACCATAATCCCACGAGTCAAAACGTTTCACAACGCCCTTGTATCCCATATAGTTTAGCAGCACTTTAAAGAATTTGGGCATCCCAGTTGCCGCCAACAATTCAATATAAGGCCCATTACTAAAATAAATAATTGCATTATAAGGATTTTTCGCTCTCCCATATTCAACGGCAAACCCCTTGTCCCGCCATTCTTTCACACTTTTGTCCAAATTCTCTACTTTGTAAATCAAATGTCCTGCTCTCATCCTATTCCTCCTATCCTTTCTTGTTTTATCATAATCTTAAACCCTATGTTTAAGTAAGTTAAAGCTAACTAAATTACAAATCTATTTGTTCCTCTTTTAAAGATAAGTAGTGAAATATCTACCTATTTGTAAAGCAAGTATCTTTAATGTTTGCGGCAATTAAACTCTGATTTCATGAATTGAATAGAATATCTATTAAAAATAAAACTTAAAGACACTTAAAGTCTCTATATTTCCTAGAGGCTCTATTTTTCTAAGATTTCAACCGCCCTAATTCTTATTGCAAGTTTCATTCCAGTATGGATAGTTCCCCATCTTGCCACACCCCATATTGCTCCCCCAGCTTTTGGAAAGGGCAATTACCTTTAAAAATATCTATCATTTTTTTCTCAAAAGCCTCTGTTTCTTCAACTTTGGCAAATACTATAAAAACAACCTTATCAGAATATTGTGTATCAAAAAGAATATGACCCTCTTGCAGAATTTCGTATTGCACTTTTCCTGAATCCGTATACTCCGCTGTGATTTCATATTTTGCGTACAAAATTAGTTCAGCTATGCCTGCTGCCAGCAATCCTTCTTTTGCAGCTTTGCCATAAGCACGAACCAATCCACCTGTGCCCAAAAGTGTCCCTCCAAAATATCTGGTAACTACAATTGCGGCATTTTTAATATCCTCACCCTTAAGCACGTTTAAAACGGGCATGCCTGCTGTTCCCTGTGGCTCACCATCATCACTGAATCGCTGAATCTCATTACGTTCCCCTAGTTGAAATGCAAAAACATTATGGGTAGCATTCCAATATTTCTTTTTCATCTCTTCTATAAAAAGTCTGGCTTCTTCTTCGGATTTTACAGGGCGTACCGTAGCAATAAAACGTGATTTTTTTTCTATTATTTCAGCTTCTGCTTCTGTCAAAATTGTTTTAAATTCATTCAGCATCTCTTCCACCAACCAATTCTTTTTTTACCTGCAGTATAAACAAAAAAATGATTATTACTATAACCAACAAATTTCATAAATTAATAATTTTATCAACAATTGAATTATTATATCACACAAATTACCAGCCATAAAAGTATTTACATACTTTTTAAATAAGAATGAAACTCTTTTTTTTGCACAAGATAACGTTGAGGTGATAAAAATGGCTCAAGAATACACAAATCTTGACGACTTGTTAAACCGCAATCCAAAAGCAAAGGATTTTTTTGATTCTCTGCCGGAAGATCGTCAATTAAACGTTCGTCAGTACGAAAACAACATCCACTATGACTTAGACCTTCGGCGCTATGCCGAGCATCTTTTGAGAGGAGGTTATTAAAATGTTTGGAAAAGAATATAGAGACTTAGCCGACTTACTTTTAAACAATGCAAGAGCACAGAACTTTTACAAGGGGTTACCTGATGAAATTCAACAGACCATTTCCCACAGCAGCTCTGAGATCACAACAATGAAATCTTTACGTCACTTTGCTAAAGCTGCACAAAAAACAGGACGTTAATCTTCTCTGATTATAGTACAAAAGCGATACTTTAGACTTTAGTATCGCTTTTGTATCATGGATTTCTTTTTATTCATGAAATTTCCTTCTGAGCCATTTTTAAGTACTTACTTTTTTATTACGCAACAGCCCTTGCCGGAATTTTTTGCCACATAAAGGCACTGATCACTTTCACGATAGAGACGATTAAAATCCACCTCTTCTTTGTCATTGATGGCACAACCAATACTAAAACTTACGCAGATGCCTTTATCGTGCCCTATGGCAGAAGAGCGCAATGAGTCCAGTAAATCTTCCAACTCTTTTCTGCACTCGTCCATCTCAATAAGGTTAATAGAGTAAACAATGAACTCGTCCCCACCCATACGTAAAACAATATCTTCCTCTGAAAAATACCCTTTGATTAATTGGCTGATTTCCTTGATTACCGAATCACCATACATATGTCCAAAGTGGTCGTTAATTTTTTTAAAATCATCAATATCCAGAATTATAAATGAGCCCTTAATTCGGTTATAAATTAAGTGCTTTATTTTGTGCAACCCAACTTCTCTGTTATACACGCCTGTCATTAAGTCTATTTCTGACTTACTTTTATATTTTACAAAGCTTTCCACATTTTCTATGCGCTCATTTAAGGTCAATAAATTAATCCCTAGTGCCAAACAGTAGAACGCAAGCAAATGCATCATATCAGAAATAAACAGTTCTTTGGGTTTGGCATAATAACATAAAACAGCATAAAGCATTGCAGAACATGAAATATAAAAAAAAATTCTCCATGGTTTATCAATCATAAACAAAGTCAATACACATAAAAATACCATAATTGTAATTGAGGGAACTTGACTATCTAGAAAAGTACCCATTAGTATTCCCATAAACATGACCGGGGATAGTGCAAAATAGAAAATTAGCGTGATATACTTCTTTTTTTTATGAAGATAAAACTTGGCTATTAAATATAAAATAATACAAAAACCTAATAATACAAACACCTGTTTATTAAATGTAAAATATTCGGATAAAGGTAAGCCCACTAATAAAATTCCGCAAGTAATAATAATACCTACGGTTGTTAATCCCAGAAAATTGTTATAGTTTCTATTACATATTTCCTCTTTATATAAATCAACCTTCTCGGCAAGCAAGCTCTCTCTCCAATGGCCTAACCTTCTCAAGAATTTAGATAAATGATCCATTTATATTCCTTCCCCAACTTTATTATTAAACTCCAAATTAGGAGTTTACATTTGTTCCTGCTATAAAATATCACTCTAAAAGAATTGTTTCTTTGGCCAATGCATAAAGTTTCATTTTCTTTTACTAATTTATAATATTATAACAGAACTAAATTACAAAAACAATCTTGGGCAAAAACTCTCTTGCAAAAATTTGTATTTTTACTAAATACTGAAAGAAGCTTTTAAACATCAAAATTAAAAAAGAAAAAGCCCCTTGCAATAGGTAGATTCTTTATACCCTACCCAGCAAAGAGACTTTTTTATTAGTAATTTAAAATGATAGTTTCTTAAACTATTTTGTATTCACCATTTTCCACATCAACCGTCAAAGTGGTTTCCGGAGCAACCTCATCTGCAATTATTTTTTTTGCAAGCAGTGTTTCTATATTCCTTTGAACCATTCTCTTAAGGGGCCTTGCACCAAATGCAGGGTCATACCCTTCATCCACAATGAATTCTTTTGCTCTTATCGTCAATTTACACTGAAGCTGTTTATCAGCCAGTCGTTTATTCAAATCAGCAATAATCAAGTCGACAATATGAGTGATGTTATCTTTTGTTAATGGTTTATAGAATACAATTTCATCTAAACGGTTTAAAAATTCCGGCCTGAAAGAACGACGTAACAATTCTTCCACCGCTAGACGAGCATCCTCTTTTATTTCTCCCGTATCCTCCATTCCTTCTAATAAATAGGAAGAACCTAAGTTGGAAGTAAGAATAATGACTGTATTTTTAAAATCCACCGTTCTGCCTTGGGAATCTGTAATACGACCATCGTCCAAAACCTGAAGTAAAATATTGAATACATCGGGATGTGCCTTTTCAATTTCATCAAAAAGAATCACTGAATAGGGCTTTCTGCGTACCGCCTCGGTAAGCTGGCCGCCTTCTTCATAGCCTATATAACCAGGAGGGGCACCAATTAAGCGGGAAACACTGAATTTTTCCATATACTCTGACATATCAATGCGAATCAGATTCTTTTCATCGTCAAATAAGCATTCTGCCAAAGTTTTAGCCAGCTCTGTTTTTCCCACACCTGTTGGTCCCAGGAATAGGAATGAGCCAATGGGTCTGTTTGGACTTTGAATACCAGCACGACTTCTTAAAATCGCTTCCGATACCTTGGTTACTGCCTCATCCTGACCCACCACTCTTTCGTGCAAAATCTCCTCCAAATGAAGAAGCTTTTCTCTTTCACCTTCCATAAGCCTAGCCCCTGGAATCCCTGTCCAACGCTCTATAATCCGTGCAATCTCTTCTTCTGTTACTTTATCCCGAAGGAGTGTATTCTTTCCGCTGTTCTCCTCGGCAAGGTGCTCTTTTTCCTCAAGCTCCTTTTGCAATTGGGGCAGTCTTCCATATTTCAACTCCGCAGCACGGTTCAAATCATATTTTCTCTCCGCCGCCTCAATCTCTGCATTTACATCTTCTATTTCCTCTCTAAGCTTTTGCACAACACCGATAGAGTCCTTTTCATTCTCCCATTTTGCTTTCAAAGCGGCAAACTTATCCCGCATTTCTGCCAGTTCCTTTTGGGTTTCAGCTAATCTTTCCATAGAAAGCTTATCACTTTCTTTTTTAAGCGCTGCTTCTTCTATTTCATGCTGTATAATTTTTCGTTGAATAATATCCAGCTCCGTTGGCATGGAATCCATTTCCGTACGAATCATAGCACAAGCCTCATCCACCAAATCAATTGCCTTATCAGGTAGAAAACGGTCGCTAATATATCTGTTTGACAATGTTGCTGCTGCAATAATTGCCTGATCCTGAATTTTAACGCCATGATAAACTTCATAACGTTCTTTCAGCCCACGCAAAATAGAAATAGTATCTTCCACCGTTGGCTCATTCACTAAAACAGGCTGGAATCTTCTTTCCAAAGCAGCATCTTTTTCGATATACTGTCTATATTCATTTAGGGTGGTTGCACCAATACAATGCAGTTCACCTCTTGCCAGCATTGGTTTTAACAAGTTACCTGCATCCATGGCGCCATCAGTCTTGCCTGCTCCAACAATGGTATGCAGTTCATCAATAAAGAGAATTATTTTACCTTCGCTTTTACGGACTTCATTTAAAACCGCTTTCAATCGTTCTTCAAATTCGCCACGGAACTTTGCACCTGCAATCAACGCTCCCATATCTAATGAAAAAATAATTTTATCCTTTAGACTATTGGGAACATCCTCTTTGACAATACGCTGGGCTAAGCCCTCGGCAATTGCCGTTTTACCAACACCGGGTTCACCAATTAAAACTGGGTTGTTTTTTGTTTTACGTGATAAAATTCGTATTACGTTTCTAATTTCATCATCCCGACCAATAACGGGATCAAGTTTTTTACTCCTGGCTCTTTCAACCAAATCAGTACCATATTTTTTCAAGGCATCATAAGTAGCTTCCGGAGAATCACTAGTCACACGGGTATTTCCCCGCACAGAAACCAAAATCTTCATAAATGCATCTTTACTCACGTTGTATTGCTTGAACACTGGCTTTAGCACCTCATTTGGTGCATTCAGCATCGCCAAAAAAATATGTTCTACAGAAACATATTCATCTGTCATATTTTCAGCAAGCTTTTCTGCGGCGACTAAAGTTTTTTCTAATCCTCCGCTGACATAGGTCTGTCCTCCTGACACACGAGGAAGTTTTTTTATTTCAGCTTCTACTGCCTGAAGCAAGCCATTCACATTTACATCCATCTTTTGTAATAACTGAGGAATCAAACCATCTTCCTGAGTTAATAGCATTGCCAACAAATGCTGTTGGTCAATTTGTGGATTTCCGTACTCCACAGCAACGGACTGGGCATTTTGAATGGCTTCCAAAGACTTTTGGGTAAATTTTTGCAAGTTCATAACCATTCCACCTTCCTATATTAAACGAATTTTAAACTAAATAAATTATAACTTGAATATGGGTATATTATACATTGTTAGCACTCACTTGTAAAGAGTGCTAACAAAATATCTCTCACAAAAAATTTTCTTTTTTCCAACTTTTAATCATCATTTTTACCGAAAGTCATTGAAAATGAGAGGAGATTTATTTTTTTTATTTTTGAGTAAGTGGCATACTTTTTAACAAATGAGTGAAATCTATGAATCACCATGATATATATGTTCTTCTTACAAGTACAATTAAGCCAAACGAAAAGTACCAAACCATTTCAACAATTCTTGTGCAATTTGTCAAGATCTCTTGAAGATAGACTTTAATGTATTCACAATGAATTGTGTAATATTTACTTTCATAGAAATAGTTGGATTGCTTCTTCAAATATGTTCTTATTATTAACTGTCAATTCATTAAAACGAATAAATATATAAGAATTTGTGAAAACATCTACATCTACTTTCTATAAGATGATTCAAATAAATTTTTCTTAATATTTGTACACTTCAAAAAAGTTACTAATCCTTGAATATATTTATCTCAATGCATACATTCTAAGTCATGGCCCCTCTAAAAAACTTTGTACCACTGTTAGAACCATATTTTTTATGATTTTATTTAAAACCTTCCCATGTTTTATGTTAATTAACATGTTAAATAACTGACGATTTTGAATACAAAAAAGCCATGATATTTTAAGCTAAAACTATACTGATTTTCTTATAATATCAAGAAGAATAGCTCACATTCTTACACAATTTATTGTTGATTTTTGAAAGAATTTGTTGGAGACATGATGATCAATGGTCACAAACAATAGGGAATGATTTACTTGAAATTTGCTTGTTTTGTTCCTTGTGCGTTATTTATTCATATGCTATAATAGAAAAATCGAAGCAAAGGAACTTGAAGTCGGGGTCATTTGATCATGCTGAAGAAAAACCCAGTCGTGATTGGGAAAAAAAGTTCTTTTTCCTGATTTCCCCCGTCTTTTTTCTTTGCCATTGTGGTATACTTATGTAAATCTGAAAAAGGACGTGATGCCAGTGCACAAGGCAATTGGTTCCAAAAAAGATTTTGGCAACTTAAGTGAGGATGAATTATTAGCAGAGTATAATGAATGCGTACAGGATCTTCTTGATCATGAAATGGTTAGAAAAATGGATTCCTTCGTACAGCATTGCAATACAAGCAGATTACAGCATAGCATTAATGTATCCTATTACAGCTTTTTGGTTTGCTATCGCATGGGCTGGGACTACCGTTCCGCAGCCAGAGCCGGACTTCTTCATGACTTGTTCTTCTACGATTGGAGAACAAAGAAGGGGCTTCGCACCCACCATGCATCTTGGCATCCCAGAGTTGCTCTGGATAATGCAAGAAAAATTACAGAGCTGAATAAAGTTGAAAAGGACGCCATTTCTAAGCATATGTGGCCATGCACTCTGGTTCCTCCCAGATATATTGAATCCTACGTTATTACCTTTGTAGATAAGGTTTGTGCTGTTTGTGAGGTTGCAGAGCGCAAATATAAAGGAATCCGTGTGGGAAAGGTTGCTGTTTCTTAAAGGAACAAAACAAATTGTATCGGTTCATAATTCTGAAGTTTAATGGCGATAACCCAATTGTCTTTTGGTTATCGCCATTTGTTTTTTCATTAGCAATTCTTTCTCTATTTGAATCTTTCATCTGCGGCTTATTGTTTGTCTGAGAATGCTTTTTTCATTTGTTTCAATTATATTATCAAAATTACAAATTTTCTGACTATTTTTCTTCGTTTTCTTAGAGAAAATCTTTATCAAAAATTAAATAAAGTCTATTTCTAAATCATTTAAATCATTGCACATTTTTGGCACTCTGTTGTTACTATGTAAACATATTTTTGCATAATAAAAAGGCACAGGTATTAACCTATGCCTTCCATGGAAGTCTAGCTTCCTAACTTTGTCCAACGGTATAAAGCGTTGCTTCTTGCATAACCAAAAAATAATTTATATTATCAATGCCTAAGCATCTTCAATACAGAATCAAATCGATTAAGCACGTTTTACGTTAGCAGCCTGAGGGCCTTTTGCACCCTGAACAACTTCAAATTCAACTTCCTGACCTTCTTCAAGTGTCTTGTAACCTTCGGACTGAATAGCAGAGAAGTGTACAAACACGTCGTCTTCACCGGGAACGGAAATAAAACCGAAACCTTTTTCTGCGTTGAACCATTTAACTGTACCCTTTTTCATTGAATAAATCCTCCTACATAGATAGATAAAAAACTTTTACAAGACAATACTACCATATATTTCATAAAGTGTCAACGCAAATTTCCTACTAAGTCACTGTTCTCATTTACATTGTTTCATAATTTTCGTCATTTTCTAACGTATTTTTCTGTATTGCAGCCCTTGCTAATTGGTCACATCGCTCATTTTCGGGATTATCAGCATGTCCCTTTACCCAAATAAAGGAAACCTGATGAATTTCAAGCAAAGCTAACAATCGCTCCCATAAATCTACATTTGAGGCCTTTTCCTTGTTATTGCGCATCCAGCCTTGACTACGCCATTTTTTTGCCCAGCCTTTTTCAATGGCATCCACTACATATTTTGAGTCACTATACAGCTTAACGGCACAAGGCTCCTTTAATGCTTCCAGTCCTTTAATCACAGCTAAAACTTCCATACGATTATTGGTTGTTTTACGATAACCTCCTGACAATTCCTTTCGGGCCGTGCCATAAAGCATTACAACGCCATATCCCCCCGCCCCTGGATTTCCGGAGCATGCACCATCTGTATATATTACAATTGACTTCATTCCCTCTCCTCCTCCAAAAAGCAAGCTCCCACTAAAAGGTCTTCTTTTGTGGTAATCTTGATATTTTGATAGCTGCCCTGAATAACCATTATCTTTGCACCATAAAACTCCGCCACAGAAGCATCGTCTGTACCTAAAAATCCATTTTTTTGTGCCTTCTCATAAGCCTTTACAATCAAATCTCTGCGGAAGGTCTGGGGCGTTTGTATGTGCCATAATGTACTGCGATCAGGCGTTTCCAAAACCATCCCATCTTTGTCACAAATCTTAATGGTATCCTTTGCCGGTACTCCAAGTACACATCCATCAAAATCTTGTGCTGCATCTATGGAACGGTTTATCATCTCTTCAGTAATAAAAGGGCGCACACCATCATGTATTAAAACGATTTCTGTGGTTAAAGAAAGTGCCTGAAGTCCACATTTTACAGAATCCTGACGTTCCTTTCCTCCACAAACTACAGCACGGATTTTCTTCCACCCGTAATTTCTTACCATCGCCTTTACACACGCTATGTCATCTTCACCTGTCACCAAAACGATTTCCTTTATCTTAGAAAACTGTTCAAAACGCTCTACGGTATGGGCTAAAATTTCTTTTCCTTCCAACATCAAGAACTGCTTTCGGGTTTCTCCACCCATGCGCTTGCCCTGTCCCGCGGCAACAATAATTGCAGCAGAAATTCGTTCACCCTCCACACTTCTTCTCTCCCTCTATCAATAAAAGCCCCATGCAACCCTTTTGACAGGGATCGTTTGCTTTGGGGCTTTCATTCTCTTCATTTTATGAAGCAGCAGCAACCATTTTTGTAAAAATCATTCGTCCTGCCGCTGTTTGTAACACACTGGTTACTACAACATTTTTCGTTTCACCGATAAACTTATTGCCACCATCCACAACAATCATGGTGCCATCATTCAAATAAGCAATGCCCTGTCCCATTTCTTTGCCAGCTTTGATAATTGTAACTTGCATTTCTTCTCCCGGAAGTACTACAGGTTTTATGGCATTTGCCAGTTCATTGATATTTAAAACACGAACGCCCTGAAACTCAGCAACTTTATTCAAGTTATAGTCGTTGGTAACAACAAAGGCATCTATACTTTCTGCCATCTTCAGCAGCATGGAATCAACCTCCATCGACTGCTTTGTGGAAAACTCTTTGATTTCAACGGGCACTGCCAGTTGCTTTTGAATTTCATTTAAAATATCCAAACCCCGACGCCCGCGGTTTCTCTTTAAACCATCAGCTGAGTCTGCAATATGCCGTAATTCTTCCAGAACGAAATTCGGAATAATAATTTTGCCTTCGATAAACCCAGTTTGCAGCAAATCCAGAATTCTACCGTCAATAATTACACTTGTATCTAATATCTTAGGTTGTCCATAAACGGAAATTTTCTCTTGTGGTGCCAAAGCAGGAATAATCATTTTTTGTAAGCTTCTTACATTAAATTCGTCCTTCTTTCTTCTTGCCACACGAATTCCCAAAAACCCAAACAATAAGTTTAACAAAACCACAATGAAAGTGCCGATTGCGCCAAAGCCGTTAAAGGCAATGCCGATGAGGTTTGCGATGATCAAACCAACAACACAACCAAGGATTGTCAATGCCAATTCCTTTACATTCATTTTGGTTAATCTTTCTTCTGTTTGAGAAAGCCTTTTTAACATCATTTCCGTTAAGGGCGATGATAAGATAAGATAAAATATAAGTCCGGTGAATACTGCTAACCCCATTGGCACATAAAAAGGCATGGATATATGCCATTGGAAAAAGTTAGATATAAATAGAATATGCAAGAGCGCATAGCTCGCCGCCATAACGATTAAACTCATAATAATCTCAACAAGTCTTTTCATTCTTCCACCTCCTTCCCCCATTTTTGGCAAAAGGGTAAAATACCCATACTTTACCATAAAGAAATAGTATCAATTTTCCAACCATTTTGCAAGCAATTCTTCAGCTTTTTCGCTATTAATTTCGTAAACAGATATAATTTCACTGAGTACAATCTGTCTAGCCATCCCTAAAATTCTGCATTCAGCCGAAGAAAGCTTCTTTTTCTTTTCCTGTTCATAGAGGACTTTAATAACCTCTGCGGCCTGATCCAATTTCCCTGTTTTTAAACGACAAAAGTTCTCCTTCTGTCTTAAATTCCAGTTATCTGATAATGTCGGCCTGCTTTTTCCTACCCGAACCAACGTTTCCTCAACCATGTCCCTTTCCTCCGGCAGGCGAATTCCGGATTTTTCTGCACCATCTTTTGGAATACGAATCATTACGTTGCCGGTGGGTATACGGATAATATAGTATTCTCCGTTTTCTGTTCCTTCAATTTCCTCAATATATCCAGCCCCATGCAATGGATAAACAATTTTCTGTCCTGCTTGAAACATAATCAATTCACTCCTTTTTTCTAATTTTTTCCGAAAAAGGAGATTTTTATGCCTATTATAGGACTTTATTATCATAAATCATTTTTCGACGGAAGTCTTTAAGTTTTCCTGACAATTTATTTAAAATTTATTGTCTTATTTTAATAAATTCATTTTCTCAGCAATCTTTAATCAAGATATAAGGAAAATATAAGTTATTTCCTGTACACCAAACACAATACTTAGACCAAAAGTATTTTTGTCTGTTTTTGAAAAAAACAAGTCATATTCTAAGTCTAGTAAATATGTTATTATGAGGAATAATTTTCAATGAAAAAACTCACCTTAACTACGAAAAGTTTTCGTTTCTTTTTTCCAATTGCGCAAAGTCCACAAAACATAGTTATTTAAACTACGTTCTGCGATTTGTATTGCAATTCTTTCGCTTTTTTGCTATCATATTGTTTATTGAAGTACAGCATCGAAGGAGGACGTTATGGCAGACTATCAAATTTTCAGTGACGGCGCTTGTGATATCGGGAAAGAACGGGAAGAAGAATTCGGTATATCTTTGATTCCTTTCTATGTATCCCTAGATCACCAAAAATATTTTAAGGAGATTGAAGAAATATCCTTAGATGAATATTATAGATTTATCATCGATGAGAACGGATACCCCAAGACTTCTTTGCCCTCTGTTCAAGATTTTATTGATGCCTTTCGTCCGGCTTTGCAACAAGGCAAAGATATTATTTGTACAACAGTTACACATTCCCTCAGCAGCTCAATACAATCAGCCACCACAGCAAAATTAATGCTGGAGGAAGAATTTCCTGATGCAAAGATTTATGTTGTGAATTGTTGGCATATTACAGGATCTCAAACCCTGATACTTATGGAAATGGCTAAAATGAAAAAAGCCGGTAAGACAATTGATGAAGTTTTGGACTACGTTGAAAAAGCCAAAGTAGATGCCCGTATTCACTTTATGGTGGGGGATTTAAGCCATCTTGAGGTTGGGGGCAGAATCGGCAAAATTGCCGCTCTGTCAGGTAGTATTCTAAAAATCAAGCCTTTGATTATTCTCAAAGGTGGAGAGATTAGTGTTGGCGGAGCTGTCAGAAGTAGAAAAAAAGGTCTGGCGAAGCTAGTTGATATTTCCATAGATCACTTTAAATCTACTGGTGAGAATCCAAAGGATTACATTGCCCATATAGGAACAACCAATGTTTGGGATGAAGTTCCCGAATTTGAAGAAGCGTTGAAAAAGGCTTTTCCTGAAATGGAATTCATCTCGCCCTTCCAAATTGGTGCCACCGTGGCTTCTCACACCGGTCCGGGAACGACAGGGTTCTGCTTCGCAAAAAAATATGAAGCTTACCACTTATAATTTGTTTACAGCGACAATCACAGCTTTGTGATTGTCGTTTTTTGTTTACTAGGTTTTACTGGACTCACCAAGCGGTTTGTATTAAGTGAAAAAACCTAACTCTACAAGGCATGCTTTCTGATATTTCCTCCTGCGCAATTCGATAAAATAAAAAGGCAGAGTCCATAAGCTCTCATATTTCTATAAAGACTTATGTCGCATCTTGCGGTAATCAACCCAAAATAATCCTGTTGAACGATTGTTTTTTTCTCTTCATTTGATACAATAGGTGAAGTGCAAATGAAATTTTTAACAACTTTTATTTTTTTTTAGATGGAATTATTTACTACAGGGGGACTTTTAAATGGAAATTGGTGGACTTCAAAAACTATCTTTACTGGATTATCCTGATAGAGCATGCTGCACTATCTTTACTTTAGGATGTAATTTTAGGTGTCCATTTTGTCACAATGCTTCCCTCATTCTCCCTCCTTTTTCAGGCAATATCATTTCTGAAGAAGAAATATTCTCTTTTTTGAAAAAAAGGATAGGACTTTTGGATGGGGTTTGCATTACCGGAGGAGAACCCCTGCTGCAAAAAAAATTGGAACCCTTCCTTTACCAAATAAAATCCCTTGGTTTTTCAATCAAGTTGGATACCAATGGTAGTTTTCCAGAAAGATTACAACGGCTTATCTCAAGCCAACTAGTGGACTATGTTGCCATGGATATAAAAAATGCCCCCAACAAGTACAGCCAGACCATAGGAATCAAGAATTTTGATCTTGCCCCAATCAAAGAAAGTGTGTCCACATTAATGGCAGATGAAATACCTTATGAGTTTAGAACCACCGTGGTGCGTGAATTACATACAGCAGAAGATATGCTTGCATTGGCCCAGTGGATTCAAGGCTCTGAAAAATATTACATTCAAAATTTTGTGTGTTCGGATGATGTGCTGATAAAGGATCTCAGTGGTTATTCTGAAAAAGAATTACAGAATATCCTTCTTAGCATACTTCCTTTCCTACCGGCAGCCGAACTGCGGGGGATATAATTATTCCACAGGTTGTGGTTCTATCTAAAATTAATACTACATATTGTATTTTATGATTGTATGTATAAGCCATCTGTGCTACAATGATGAAAATAAAAAGGAATCGAGGTTAAGAGAGATGTATAGAGTAATTAAAAGAGACGGTCAGTTTGCTGAGTTTGATTTAGTCAAAATCAGTAAGGCAATCACCAAAGCTTTTGAATCACAGAATAAGCAATATCATCCACAAACCATTGATTTTTTATCTTTAAAAGTCACAGCCGATTTTGAACCTAAAATTCAAGACGGTTTTATCTCTGTAGAAGATATCCAAGATAGCGTTGAAAATATTTTGAGTAAAAGTGGATACGCTGATGTAGCTAAGGCTTTTATTTTATATAGAAAACAGCATGAAAAAATGCGAAATATGAAATCAACCATTTTAGATTTCAAAGAAACCGTAGATAGTTACTTAAATGTAACGGATTGGCGAGTAAAGGAAAATTCCACTGTTACATATTCCGTAGGTGGTTTGATTTTGAGCAACTCTGGAGCCATTACTGCAAACTATTGGTTAAGCGAAATTTATGACACAGAAATTGCCCAAGCACACCGTGATGCAGATATTCACCTTCATGATTTGTCCATGCTTACGGGCTATTGTGCAGGTTGGAGCTTAAAACAGCTCATTCAGGAAGGCCTAGGGGGAATTCCCGGAAAGATTACCTCCTCCCCTGCCAGCCATTTAGCAACCCTTTGCAATCAAATGGTAAATTTTTTGGGTATCATGCAAAACGAATGGGCAGGTGCCCAAGCGTTCTCTTCCTTTGACACCTATTTGGCACCCTTTGTAAAAGCAGACAATCTCTCCTATGATGCAGTAAAAAAATGCATTGAAAGTTTTATTTATGGAGTAAATACCCCATCACGGTGGGGAACACAGGCTCCCTTCTCTAACATTACCCTAGATTGGGTTGTGCCCAATGATCTTGCGGAGCTGCCTGCAATTGTGGGCGGTAAGGAAATGGATTTCAAATATAAAGACTGTAAAAAAGAAATGGATATGGTAAATAAGGCCTTCATCGAAATCATGATAGAAGGAGATGCAAACGGACGGGGATTTCAATATCCTATCCCAACATATTCCATCACCAGAGATTTTGACTGGAGCGACACAGAAAACAATCGTCTGTTATTCGAGATGGCTGCCAAATATGGCACCCCTTATTTCTCAAATTACATTAACAGCGAATTGGAACCCAGCGATGTAAGAAGCATGTGCTGTCGCTTGCGTTTGGATTTACGGGAGCTTCGTAAAAAATCAGGAGGTTTCTTCGGCAGCGGAGAAAGCACAGGGTCTATTGGTGTTGTAACCATTAACCTGCCCCGCATTGCCTATCTAGCCAAGGATGAAAAGGATTTTTATGCCCGCCTTGATAAAAAGATGGATATTGCTGCAAGGAGCCTTAAAATCAAGCGTAACGTCGTAACCAAACTTCTGGAGGAAGGATTGTATCCCTATACAAAGCGTTACTTGGGAGGATTTGGAAATCATTTCTCTACCATTGGCCTAATCGGAATGAATGAAGCAACCCTCAATGCCAACTGGATAAAAAAAGATATTTCCCATCCCCAAGCTCATGCCTTCGCCAAAGAGGTTCTGAACTACATGAGAGAACGTCTTTCCGACTATCAGGAGAAGTATGGCGACTTATACAACTTGGAAGCTACCCCTGCAGAAAGTACAACCTTCCGTTTGGCAAAGCATGATGTAAAGCGCTATCCAGATATTATTACTGCCGCTAAAGCTGGTGAGACACCTTACTATACAAATTCATCCCATTTGCCAGTGGGCTTTACCGATGATATTTTTGAAGCACTGGATTCTCAGGATGATTTGCAAACACTTTATACCTCAGGCACTGTTTTCCACGCTTTCTTAGGTGAAAAACTTCCCGGATGGAAAGCCGCTGCAACTTTGGTGAGAAAAATAGCAGAAAATTATACTCTGCCCTATTATACACTTTCCCCAACCTATTCCATTTGTAAAAATCATGGATATATTAATGGAGAAAAGTATGTTTGCGACAAGTGTGGAGGAACAACGGAGGTTTACAGCCGCATTACAGGTTATTATCGTCCAGTACAGAACTGGAATGAAGGAAAAACGCAAGAGTTTAAGGATAGAAAACTATATGACTTGGACAAAAAGTGTGTTTTAAAACATACTTTGAAACAAGACAACCTTAAACTTGACAGCTTTCCCATAAAGAAAAAGCAAAATCCTGCAACAGAAAATAGGATTATGCTTTTCACCACCAACACATGTGCAAATTGTAACATGGTAAAATCCTTTTTGTCTCAAGCCAATATAGCTTATGATCTGATACAGGCAGAAGAAAATAGCGAATTGGTGGAGCAGTACGGAATTAGAAGCGTGCCTGCAATGGTTGTGCAAAATGGATTAGAATTCACATTACACGTAAATGCATCTAATATAAGAAATTATATTGAAACACAAACAGCACTCGTTTGATTCTACAGTGATTTGCTCAATAATAGCATGTAGAGAAAATGCTATCATCATAAATGGAATGCCATGACATCCCTGTCATGGCATTTAATATTTCAGCCAACTAATTTCTAGTTCTCCGACTATTTTTTTACAGGTAAAGACCTTCTTAGAGACTATTCCCACGCCTTCTTGCCTCAGCTTTCTAAAAAGCTTATACAAAATCTCGCACTAGAACCACATAGTTCAGCCTTGGATTTTAGTTATCCAGCTTTTCTAAACATACAATTGGCAGAACCAGATTGTTTTCCTCAAAGCAAAGCAATGAAACTGGGGATAGTATTAATACACTCGTATCCAAAACATAGGTTTTTTCATATATTATCCCCTGCAACAGAATTACTTCTTTATTCTTTAACAAAATCACCAATTCCGTCTAAAACAAGGCGTGGTCTATAGGGATATAGATCAATTGCTTCTCTTGAAGTGACACCGCTTAAAACAAGCACAGTATCCAACCCACTTTCAATCCCTGCAATTATGTCTGTATCCATTCTATCTCCTATCATAACGGCATCTTTTGAATGTACCCCAAGCATTTGTATTCCTGTACGCATCATCAGGGGATTAGGTTTTCCTACGAAATATGCATTCTTCCCGGTTGCCGCTTCAATTGGGGCAACCAAGGCACGGCATGCTGGTATAATTCCGATTTCTGATGGTCCAGTTAAATCAGAATTTGTACCAATCAGCCTTGCACCGTTTAAAACAAACTTTACTGCAAGGCAAATACTTTCATAATTATAACTTTTGGTTTCACCCACAACCACGTAATCGGGATTAGTATTGCTAATGGTTATCCCTGCATCAAAAAGAGCATGATAAAGACCGGGGTCACCAATCACATAGGCACTGCAATTTGGCATTTGCTTGCTTAAAAACTTTGCAGTGGCAAGGGCACTAGTGTAGAAATGCTTTTCATCCACTTCTAAACCTAGCATCTGTAGCTTTTGCTGCAATTCCTTAGGGGTGCGATTGCTTGAATTGGTCAAAAATAAAAATTCCTTACTCTCTTTATAAAGCCACTGAACAAATTCTTTTGTACCAGGCAATAAGTTATTACCATGGTAAATCACACCGTCCATATCACATATAAATCCTTTTTTCTCTTTTATCTTATCCAAATCAAAACTCCTTCCTGCGTAGGCCTTTTACGTACACCTTTATTGTAAGGTATCCGTGTTAATTCTAAAGCAAAATGTTGTTAGGTATTCGTAAAGCCTCCTTATCAATTTAGATTAACTGATAAATCTCAAATTTTTTATCACCCTTACCCTTAAGAAACAAAACTAAAGCATTCTATTTTACTTTTAGGGAAACAATCTTCCCAGTGTAGGTAAAAAAACCATAAATCTATTCAAAACATTTGAAGTATTAGCTAAAATTTTTTGATTTTTCATATTGAGTTATTTTAGTATGCAAATTCAGTATATTTTTACAGAAATTATGAATATTAAATAGCAGACAAAAATACTTGAATGGAAGTGAACAGTATGCCCTTATGGATTATAATTTCTTATTCCATTATAACCGCTCTTTGTGTTTTTTCAGTAATAAAGCTATTTAAAAGGGGTGATATACCCTATGCAAAGGAAGCATTATCAACTTATATCGCTTATACAATATTTTTTGTGGCAATTTGGGTTTTCCATATAGCAATTCCAGACTATGTATTGTTTCTGACAATGCTCACAATTTTAGGGGCATGTTTTTTGGGTCACTATTTAGGTGGCTATACCAAATCCAGAACCTTTGACCGCTATCTTCATGCATTTGGCTCTTTTTCATTCTCTATGTTCACTTATTGTACCTTGAATCATTTTATCAATACGGGAAGCTCCAAATTATTTCAGGCGATCTTTATATTTTGTGCTGGCAATACCCTTGGGGTTTTCTTTGAACTCCTGGAGATGAGCCATGATATTTCAAAAAAAGATGAGCCAAAAACGCAAAAAGGTCTAAGGGATACAGATATGGATATGTTGTTTAACCTAATTGGTTCTTCAGTTGCAGCAGCTTTTTCATTTTTCTGGCTCTTACAATAAAAAAGCGGTGCCTGATTTTATCAGACACCACTTTTATTGCTTTGCATTACTATTTTTATTTCTAAATCTGAATCTGGTTTCTTAATAAAACTATTTCGTTTTTTTGTGATATAAAAAATTTAAAAGACTTTTCATGTGACTTTGTATCAAACCGAAAACATGCACCTTTCCTCCCAAAAACATCAACAATTTTCCTAAGACTATTGATACAGCTACAATTTTAATCCATCACTTATTAAATCCATATCACATATCTCCTTAAATAAATTCACACCCCGGGGGCATAAATACTTCTACATTTTTACATCAAGCTATTCTAGGACTCGCCTTTTCAGAAATTGAAATCTTTGAAATCAGCACTCAGTCAAGCATAGACATTCGGTCTTTAAGTTCATTTCACATCTATTGATGTATATCCACTCAGCATTACTAGTTTACGTAACACTGGATGATACATGAAGGGACATTTCAAGATTTTTAATAAAATTTTTATTCTCAGATGAATGGTTTTTTTATGATATTCTTTCTCCTTCTTTTTACTTTGAAGGGTAAACGTCTGAGCCAATAGAATTGCACTATTTATGGCAAAGCTAATTCCTTCAAGGGAGCTGGGACTAATAAAACCCGCCGCCTCCCCAATCAAAAAGGCTTTATCTTTTCCTGTGCAAATGTCAAAATATGATTTGGGGCGCAAGACAATACAAGCCTCCGTTTTAAGAGGTTTTCCAAAACGAAACCCGTATTTTTCCAAACGTTGTTTTTGCTTTTCAAAAGCTTTTCGACAGTTTTGAGGCGCAAAAGCACCGCCAAATATAAGTACATCATCTTTCGAAATAGACCACGAACAGCAATCACTTGTTTTTTTATCAAATATACAAGAATAAAAAGGTGTTTTGTGCTGTTCACGAAAGCTTTGCTGTATTGCCACATAGCTAGGCATCGTCTTATTCGGATACAATGTCTTGCGGACTATTGAATTGGCGCCATCAGCACCAACAATATATCTGGTATGAAAAATACGACCATCAAAAAGCTCTACTGTGTACCCTTTTTCATCTTTATGAAAACTGCGAACAATTCCATTTGTCTTTTTCACATTGTCAGGAATCAAGCTTAACAGCCACATATCAAACTTGTGTCGATCCAAATTAATATAGGTTCTTTGATAATGGCGTATTAATCCAGTTTCTACATCTATGGTTTTAACGGAAAATATTTGAGGATCCGCCAAAATTTCCTTTGGCATAGTGATGTTTAACTGTGCCAAAGAACGCTGTGCATCCTCTGAAAGAAGTCCACCACAGGGCTTTTCAAATCCATTCTCTTTCTGCTTTTTATCAATTAAAATCACCCGATATCTTTTCGGCAAAAGCCTCGCCAATGTGGCACCTGCAGGCCCCCCGCCAATAATCAAAATATCATAGCATTCATTTTTCATAGTTTCCTCCTTAGTGTTCCTATACCCTTGGTATATCATTGAAACTATTATAATCCTTATTGTAGATATTCCTACATTCCTTAAATTATACAAGCATCCCTCTTTAAATTCAACTAAAAGGAGTTACTCCCTTACCCATGACTACATTTTTCCAAACAATAAGCCTTGTAACCCCTTTTAATAAACAACATCTGCTGTTTTCTCTTCTTTGCTTGTTTGTTGTGACAGATGTATTTCCCTGTGATAAAATGAAAAAACATATAAAATCCATCCCTAACATTAACTTTATTGCACCCGCAACTGGATAGAAACCAATTCTTGCGCAATAGTTGGTTTAAGCAACGCAAAGATTCTGTTAGACTGTTTCATAGAAAGGAGGTACAAAAATGAACATTAGCATATCATTTTTACTTGGTGGTATTCTCATTTATCTGGCTATAGGGGCTCTTATTATTTATTTGATTGTACTTATCATAAAAGCCCTACAGAAATATATCCGTTCCGATGGGGTACGAAAAGAAAAAGACCGGGTAACTAAATCCCTTGGGGAAGCATTGAAAGAAAACCGTACTCGTTGTAAAATGACCCAAGAATTTGTTGCAGAAAGCGTAGGCGTCAGTCGTCAAGCTGTATCAAAATGGGAAAACGGTACTTCTGACCCAAGCACTTCAAATCTATTGGCTTTGGCAAACCTATATGGCATTTCTGCCGAAGATTTACTCAAAGCAGTCAAATGAGCTTATAAATATCAGTCAAAAAAATAGACTGAATCTATGACAACCATGGATTCAGTCTATTTCTTTCTCAAATTTATAAACACTCAATGCTTTAAATACATTCTCTACATAGGGTGATTGTTAAATCCGCATTATGTTGAAGAAACCTTAATACATTCATCTGCACAATCTTTGCAAATTGCTGCACACTTCTTGCAATGCTCATCTTCCATTACGCCACATTCTTGGGCGCACATAGCACAAATTTTTCCGCACAATTCGCAATATTCATAAGCTTGATGTCCATTCATTGACATCAAAGCAACTGATGTTTCACACATCTTAGCACATTCCATTAAAATAAAAAGGCATTTCTTTCTTTTGTTCACATCTGTCTCTTTTAAACATGCATCAAAGCATTCATAGCAAGCCTGGGTACACTTCACACAGGCATCAATGCAAAGCTGAAACTTATCTGTTGCTTTCGTAACGATTCCCATTCTAAAACCTCCTAATTGTTTTTCTTTTTTATCATTTGAAATTAAGGCAATTCTATTCATATTTTTTAACGAATTCCTAATGCTTTACATTTACATTAAATTAAAGGTACTAATAAAAAAACATCTATTCCTTTGAAAATTACAGGATGATAGATGTTTTTTTATTTCCTATTATTTTATTAAAGCATTTTTCTTAACTCATTAAAAGCTTTCTTTAGTTATATTATCATTCATATGGTGATGCAACATGCACTCCCCATGACTCAATTTAAACACTTCCATTTTGTCCATACCAACGGTATCAAACACTTTTTTCGCAAAATGACTATTTTTCAGAACACATTCTTTATCTTCTTGATTGTTGCTAAAAGTAATTTCACCCGTAACCTTTACATAGTCATATTTATCATTGGTGGCGCAAAAGCAAATTTTAGGATTTGCTTTCAACTGTTTGCTCAAATCTGTATCCGAAGACACATAGAATAAAAGTCCCTGATCAGAAATATGAGCCACTTCAAAAGGGCGAGTATCAGGTTTGTTTCCATCACAAGTTGCCAGATTACCGAACTTATTTTTGTTTAAAAAATCAATGGTCTCTTTCATAGCTACCTCCAAATTATGATATCTTTTACTCTATTTTTAACGATTTGTAAATAGTTATACACTTTATTTTCACCATAAGTTGGATGACTAATTATCACATATTAAATTAAAATGCGTAGCATGTGGTAAATACATGTCATTTTCAAGTTCACATCCCTTAAATACTCTTTCCAACCTTCTCTCTTTTCATTATTTTGATTCTTTATTTGTGTATGGCTCTCTTCATTATTTTTTTCAGTAAATGTCAAAAATATGAAAGGCGTTTTTACCATTTTGTTTAATATAATAAAGAGCTTTATCCGCACAACTATAAAGCATCTCAAAATTCACTTCATTCTCCCTTGCCAATGCAATCCCCATGGAGACAGAAAACCTTCCGTCTGGATTTATTTCTGCTTCATCCTTATGGAGCTGTTGCATAATGGCAGTGGCTCTATGACATATCTCTTCATAGGAATGGGCACCATGTTTAAAGATAACAAACTCATCCCCACCAAGTCTGGCCGCTTGCTCATCAAGGCATAGGCATTCCTGTAGTTTTCTAGAAAAATTGATTAAAACAGTGTCTCCGGCAATATGCCCGAAAGAATCATTGATTTGCTTGAAATTATCAATATCAAGAATAAACAGACATCCCCCCCTCTCCTTTTCAAGGGAGAGATTCACCTGTTGACGCAAATAACCTCGCTTCCAAAGCCCTGTGAGCTCATCTGTACTGGAGATATTCTCCATATGTTTAACCTGTTCTTCTTTAGATTTTAATTCTAATTCCAAATACTTTCTCAATGTAAAAAGTTCTAAAATACGATCTATTCGAGCCATCATGATTTCTGGAACAAAGGGTTTTGAGATAAAATCTTGAGCACCAACAGAGAGCCCTTTTAACTCCAATTCTTTGTCTTGCTCAGCCGTTAACAAAATAATGGGAATAGAAGCAGTTTTCGGGTTGTCTTTTAGGCTGTTCAACACTTGAAATCCGTCCATTTCAGGCATCATAATATCCAGAAGAATTAAATCCACCGTTTTTTCTTTCAAATATTCAATTGCTTTTCTCCCTGATTTTGTACAAACAACATCATAAGATTGTTCTAAAGTTTTGGCAACATATTTTAAGTTTGTAACAACATCATCAACAACCAAAATTTTCTTCTTCTCCATTTTTTCCCTCTCTTTCTATTTGGGCATATGCTAACTTTAATCGCACTATGGCTTCTTCAAATTCAAAATCAGCAATATAAGTAATGGCCTCTCCAACCAGCTCCATTACCTTTTTCTGAGAGTAGTGACAGGCATTCCATTCTTGTGCCAAAATATCTGCATCATTGATTGACATATTTTCACAAACTTCTAGAAAAGAAGTAATCATCATCTTTGCTTTTTCTGTTGTTATGTTCTCTTTCTCTTGTAACAAGGAGGACTGTTTATATAGCACTAATGCCTGTTGCAACTGGGCTATTAAGGTTTTATACCGGGCTAAAAACATATTATGGTGGTTTTCCACGTATACTCTATCATTTTGTTTTCCCGCCATTTCCAATTTTGCCGCTAAGTTTGATAGTTCAGATGCACCGATGCTTTCCGCTGAACTTTTTACACCATGGACTTCTATAACATAACGGGAAAAATCAGCGCTGGCATAGGCAGATTCAATTGCTGCAGGAGAAGTTTCACATGCAAAAGCCTCCACTATACTTATAAATATCTTCTCATCGCCACGACAATTAACCAGACCTTTCATCCATTCATACTGTTCAATGTTACTAAAGTATTGCTTTAGGTTCTCAGATGCCCCATGGATTGCCTTTTCCTTCTTAGGTGCTTCAATAAATTCTATTTTATCCTTGGGAAGCCAGTACTCAAGAACTGATCGCAACCTATGGGGATCAATTGGTTTCGTTAAGAAATCATCCATTCCGTTATCTAAAAACATCTTTTTGGCATCATTCACAGTATTTGCAGTTAAAGCCACTATCGGAGTACTATGATAACTTTTATCAGAGGAACGGATGAAAGTTGTTGTTTCTATGCCATCCATGCCCGGCATCATATGATCCATAAAAATAATATCAAACAAATATCCATCTTCTAAAAGCTTCAATGCCTGCTGACCACTGGTAGCCGTTACACAAGCAATATGATAACTTTCCAAAAGCGCAGAGATTACCTTCAAATTTACCACATTGTCATCTACCACTAAAATACTTGCTTTAGGCGCACAAAAAGAGGTTTCCGAGAGGAAAGTCAAGATTCCACCTCTTTTCGTGTCCAATTGTTCTTTTCCAACGCCTTGAGGAATACTAAAATAAAAATTACTCCCCTCCCCATAAACACTCGTTACTCCCACATTACCTTGCATGGCATTGACTAACTTTTTACAAATTGCTAAACCAAGACCCGTTCCTTCTAATTCTCTGTTTCGTTTAGAGTTTACTTGGGTAAAACTATGAAATAATTTCTGAACATCATCTTCCCGAATGCCAATCCCAGTATCGATGACTTCCACCAAAAGAATACCCTCTTTCTCCCCAAGGGGAGTCCAGTCAAGCACCAACTTGATTTCTCCATGATCAGTAAATTTTGCAGCATTGTTCAATAAGTTTGTTAAAATCTGACGCAACCGCATAGCATCCCCTATTAGCACCTTTGGGATGTCTTTTTTTATCTCCAAATTTAAAGAAACTTCTTTTGTTTCCAATTTATATTGGACAATATTTAAGACATCCTGCACTGCTTCTAGGAGAATATATTCGGATTCTATAATTTCAATTTTTCCTGATTCAATTTTTGAAAAATCTAATATATCGTTGATAATACCCAATAGATTATTGGAGGCACTTTTAATGATTTCTACATATTCTCTTGTGGAGCAATCCAAATCCCGAGAGAGTAGAATTTCACTCATACCACAAATTGCATTCATTGGCGTGCGTATTTCATGGGAAACATTTGCTAAAAAATCTGCTTTTGCCTGGGCAGATACTTCTGCTTGCTTTTTTGCCTCTGATGTTTCTTCCATTTTTATTTCAACAATCTTTAATAAATCTTCACTGGTCTGCATGCTGTCAAACGCTAGCTTTTGAAACCTTTGGTTCCAAGATATCACTAAAATAAGTAAAATATGAGCTATGAGAGAAGCTACTGTAATAATTAATATTTTCTCTTGTACCCCTTGCCGCAGAGAATATATAGAAAACAAGACCGTACAAAACAGAATAAAATAGTTATATTTTAGATATTGAAATAACGAAATCATGCAGGCTGTTACCAGAAGCATAACATAGCTAAGGTAAGGCGTGGACTCGGAGAGGGAAAATATCAACTGTGTCCCCAACAAGGAGCACGTGATAATCCAGCCTTGCAGCTGCATTGAAAGCAGGTTTGAAGTGGTAAGTACACCGACAACTAAAACCATAACAATTAAAAAAGTGGCAGTATACACGCTGAGATTCATTTGTTTGAATCTCAATGCCAAATATAGGCAAAAGTATGTATAAAAACGAAAGGCGACCTTCGTAATATTTTTGCTATCAATCAATTTATCCATCTACGTCCTCCTTTCCAATTACCCCAACCCCTTTGGGTAACACAAAAGGTATGGCCCTCTGCTGCAAAATTCCAGACATCTCGTCACAATATTGCTCAACCCCATCACACTGAAACACCAATTTTCTACCATCAGAAGAAGCGATTGTAAAATTCCTTCCTTTCAGTTGAATCAATACATCTGAAAGATTTTCCAAATTCCCTATGCGATACGAATTATAACCTTCCAGCCAACGCATGGTTGTAGATTCTTTCCAAAGGAGAATATCCAATTCTCCATCCACAGGAGTATGATCTTTGGTGGGATAAAATATGGAATTATAGCACTTTCCGTTTGCAATATGCGCCAAAAGATAGTTTCCATCATAATTTTTTCCATCGACAGTTATATGTAATTCTTCCGGTTTAAAACCCACCAGCGTATCTAAAAACAAAGCAAGGTGATAAGCAAAGTTATCATGGAGTGACATAGTTTTTTTGATTTTTTCTACTATTGACTGCATACGGACATCGGCTCCCACAGAAAGGGAGTTACAGCAAATGGCATCCTGTAACTGTACATAATCTAAATAGGCAACCTGTCCCTCTATTAAAGAATCTAAATCCGTAAAAAGATGCTTTTCTTTGAAATTCTCTAAAAATTCTGACTTGCCTCCATTATGGAAAAATGCGATCTCCTTATTTTGGAAAGAGTCAATGCCTCGCAAAACATGAAACAAGGTAGTTGCATCACCACAAGAATAAAATCGGATATTTTCCTCTTGAAATAGTCGGCACATTTTGGAAACCAATTCCGCTTCATGACCAACATAATTGCGGTTAAATACAAGATATTCAAAATTTTCTTTATTCATCAAATAGCTGCGGATTTCATTTCCACTCATAATTGATTTGCATTCCTGATTGATGATAAAAATATGTTTCATGGGAATCCTCCCTTTTATGTACTTATTTTTTTATTGGCTCTTCTAAATAGCTCCGCATAGGCAAAACGGAAATTCCTTTTTCTCGTTGCAAAAAATTCTCTGTAATTTTAAATACCTTTCCTGAAAGAGCTACAATTGCAATGGCATTGGGCACTGCCATCAGTCCATTACAAGTATCTGCCAAAGCCCATACAAACTGTGCATCTGTATTTGCTCCGATAAAAATAAGCACAACAAATAAAATTTTAAATACAAGGATATATCTGGAGCCACCAAAGTATTCCCCTGCCCGCATACCGTAGATTGACCATCCAATCAGCGTGGTAAAGGCAAATAATACAACAGCAATGGTCACAATGGCAGCACCACCCTTACCCAAAACAGTGTGGAATGCATAAAAGGTAATGTTAACACCGGTTAAACCTATGACCTTATCTGCATCAGTAGTTAAGATGGCCAATGCTGTTAAGGTACAAATAATCATAGTGTCTATAAAAACTTCAAATCCTCCCCAAATCCCTTGTATAACCGGTTCCTTTTGTTCAGACAATGTGTGAATCATAACGGAGGTTCCAAGTCCAGCTTCATTTGAAAAAATTCCACGAGCCATTCCGTAGCGAATGGATTTAGAAACGATATAACCCGTTATGCCGCCCCCTACAGAACCAAGACTGAAGGCTTCTTCAAAAATATCCATAAATACACCGGGAATTTTGTCAACATGGAATAAGATAATAATCAATGCACTAATGCTGTAAAACCCTGCCATAAAAGGCACCAATTTTCTTGAGAAGGAAACAATACGCTTTAACCCCCCAAATACAATAATTCCAGTAAATATGGCCACACAAGTTCCTGTCAGCATAGGGTCAATCCCAAAGGTTGACTCCAAAGAAGTAGAGATTCCATTAATCTGAGCAATATTTCCGATCCCAAAGGTCGCCACAAAACAACAGCATGCAAAAATTGTAGCCAAAGATTTCAGTTTCATCCCACGTTCGATATAAACCATGGGTCCACCCATCCATTCGCCTTTGCTATTGCGATAACGATAATAAATACCCAGAACATTTTCAGCATACTTAATAATCATTCCCAAAAAAGCCGAAACCCACATCCAAAAGACAGCGCCTCGTCCCCCTGCTTGTATGGCTGTTGCAACACCAATAATGTTGCCTGTTCCAATAGTTGCAGCCAATGCAGTCAACAAAGCTTGAATTTCTGAAATAGAATTACCATCCTTTTCATATTTCATCTCTTTGTAATGATTTTTTGCCTGACGCCAATTTATATAGCGAAACCACCTGAGTTGAAAAAACTTTAACCCAAAGCTAAAGTATATTCCTGTTCCCATTAAAATAATAATCATAGGAACTCCCCATACCAGTTGGTTCAGTACTTGATTGATTTCCATAAAATTTGAAAACGTTTCTTGCCAGTAGATGCCCCACTTTATCACATGAAATCCTCCATCCATTTCGAGGAAATAAATTATGTATCTTTATTCGCTAATACCATGTTCTCAGTTAAAATACAGTGGTTTTACCTATACTTCCTAAGCTTCGTTCAATTCATTTTGCAACCTATCAACCTCGTCATTCCTCCTAAATTATGGTGAAATTAAATAAAAAACCTTCATAAATATCTTAATTTTCATAATAATTATTTATTTCTATTTTTTTCTAATTTGATTATAGTGTATTTTTTTTGATTATTCAATACGAGAAATTTATACTCTTCGGTAAAAGCCTGCATGACTACTTCATACAATACATAACAGATTTATTAAAAATTTGTAATTTTACTCACAAAAACCTCCTATGTCTTTTGAAGTCTAGCCAGACCCAAAAGTAATGACATAGGAGGTTTTTGCATACTGATTTATTAGCTTGTTGGTTAAGTCTATGAGAATAAGCTGTATTAAAACGAACTACAATCATGTTGGAACTTGCCTGAAATAACAACCGACATAAGTTCAGATGAGGGGGTGGTGTGTTTTCATATTTTTGTTTTCTTTCGTTTTAGCCTAATTACTTTGGCTCAATTTTTTTAACTCCCCTTGAAAAGGCAGTCTCATACACAGCCATCATACCTCTGGGGAACCTGCGCATTCCTTTTCATAAAGTGCCAAAACATCCCCAAGCTTATCTTTAAGAACCACACCATGCCCAGGAGCGATATATTTAAAATCCAAATCTTTCAATGCCAGAACTACCTGCTTTTCCTCAGCGGAAGCTGGCGCAAACACTTTGTCAAAATATGATTTAGCTCCCTGTAAAACTTCCTCAACAGAATAGTCTTTATCAAGGGATGGCTGACACCCCAAATACTGTCCAAACAAATCATTGGAAAACAAGATTTTCTCATTTTCAAAATAAGTAACCATATTGTCATCCCAATGCAATCCCGGGGTATGGGTAAATTGAAATTGGAATGATCCGATTTCCAGCCTAGACAAATTGGCAACCTCTACGAAATTTCCATTTGGATAACGGGAAATCAGTCGCTGTTTGCATGCCGCTGTACAGTAAATGGGAATATCCTCTTTTTCGGCTAGCAATAGACCCAATGCTCCACTATGATCCTCTTCAGAATGATTTAAAATAATGGCATCCAACTGGCTAATGGAAATTAGCTCTTTTAGCTCAGTTAGAAACATCTCCCCTGCCTTTTCAGGAACTGTATCAATTAACACATTCTTTTCTCCTTGCAAGAGGTATGACAAAAAAGAAAAGCTCAAATTTGGTTTTTGAATGACCTTACCAAGAACGGTAATCTTTTCAGTAATTGCATAATACATAATTTTTCCTCCTTTTTTATTTAGAACACGGCAGTTTTCAGAGAACCAATTTACATCCATTTTTATTGTGACATCACCCAAAAAAGCAATAAAATGCAATAGAAATGGGAAATAAAAACGGTAAGAACAATAATAAAGTCTGCTCTCACCGCTTTCCATTCTCATATCCTACAAGAGAAACAGGCTGTTTTATTTATATATCCAAAAATATCATTCTAGGTCAGATTTGATACAAAAGTGATTTTTATGCACTATTATCAAGCCTTCCTGTTGCATTTTACTTAGTTCATTGGAAAGAGCACTGCGATCTACGCTCAAATAATCGGCCAATTGCTGTCGGTTAAAGGGAATATCAAATTCACGGTTTCCTTCTCGGGTGGCTTGAAAAGATAGAAAAGAAAGCAACCGTCCTCGAATGGATTTGGCTGAAGTATGAAAAATGCGGCGGGAAAGGATTAAATTTTTCTGTGCGGAGATTGTCAGTAAGTTACGAATGAGCTTTCCATGATGCCCGCAGGCAGAGGAGCACGGCTGCAAAGTCTTTGTTACATCCAAAAATAAGACCAATGTATTTTCTGCCGCCACCACACTAACCATGAGAGGTTCACCCGGAGCGCAGGCATAGGTTTCGGCAAAAACTTGACCTGGCCCGATTTTATCTAATATACTCTTATTTCCCCAGATATCATCATTCTCAATGGAAACACTTCCCGTCATTACCATTCCAATTTTATGAATCACATCTCCTGCACGATAAATCACTTCCTCCTTTTTGTATGATTTTTCTTCTGCCATTAGGCAATCCAGCATAGATGCAATTTCCTCTGGGGTGGTACCCCGAAATAAATTTGTATTTGACAAAAACAAAGTATCCATTTTCCCACCTCCATTCATTTATATCTTATGTTACGTCCGTGAAATTACAAAAGTTATCTTTAAAATATGATACAATGAAAACCTTTTAAACCAAAGGATTTCATGCCTCCTGACCGATTACTACACATTGCTTTGCATCCTTAACTATATTTATCCGTAAGCTTTTTCAGAAGTCTCAAAGCAGTTTCCTGAACACTGTCTTTTACCGCCTGTCCTTCGAATTGCTCCACCTCACTGTTTATACTCTGCAAAACATCCTCCGCCAAACTGCGGCGGGCAAAAGTATAAACAACATTATTTTCTTTATCAATATGACGCTGTAATAAATCCGCCCATGCAGCAGCGTTTACCAAAATCTCCAACTTATCAATTGTTTTTTTCTCAGCTTCATAGCGGGCTAATGCACTTTCCAGCTCCCCTAAATGAAAACGCCCCATATCATGCTCAACATACATACCATGTTGAATCAGCTTTACAGCAGCAGGCCCCAGTCGTTCCATCATCTCTCGAAATAAAATTTGTTCCTCTTTTCCATGATGATGCTTATCTGCATAGGTTCTTGCAAAGGTAATCATGTCTCTAAAATCGTCCACTTCCACAGGAGCACCCTCTAACACACCGCAACATGCATTGCGAATTACCGCTACAAGTCCAAGAATATTTTCGTGTTCTTTCACCATTAATTCAATTGAATCCATTTTATTACACCTCCTGAATGAGAAACTCCTTACCTAGTTGTTGAAATTTGAAGGGTTGATCTGAAAGACTACCTGAAATAAAAGCATTTCGTAAAAGATAGTAGTGTTCGATATCTCCCCCTGCTTCATCCCAAAATGGCAAATGCAGATCCACCGTTTGGTTCCACAAAACACGCTGATCACTTTGCTCCAAGATTTGATTTACATGGTCGCAAGGCATTCCTTCCAACAAAACATCATTCAGCCCACGATAGATACCTTGAGCATCATTAGAATTTGGCAAAGGATCTTTCTGCCCCATTTGGTATGCCGCTTGTTTGAGATTTTCAATTTTAGAAGAATCCTCTTTCAGGATTTTTGTGACTGCGGCAGCAAAACGCTTTTCTGCGATGGCAATCTGACCTTGTAACCAACCATGGATGTTGCCATTATCTATTACCTCTTCTAAAGGTCTGCGCTCCACAACACCACATACAGCATCCAAATTCTTTTCCAAGTGAATACGTTTTTCCTCAGAAAGAACCGAAGTCATTGATTGTGTTAAGCTCTCCTGCAGCTGAATTTTACGATAAAGCCAGTAATGAATTGGTCCTAAAAATGCACTCATATGTTCATTCCTTTCTGAAAATTTGGTCATGGAACAACAAGTGTCCCATGACCTTCATCTTAGTATTACCCGTTTATTTTATCGTTAACAGATTTTAATACATCTTCAACATTTAAACCATGAACCATACATGCATCTGCCAAAGACTCCATCTGAGAAGAAGGGCAACCCAGACAATGCATACCACACTCCATCAATGCAGGGGCAGTTTCAGGGTATTTGCGTAAAATATCTCCCATAATCATGTCACCTGTAACTGCAGGGCTTTCAATTTCATCACCAAAGAACAGCTTTAAGTCATCTTCAACTGTACCAATGCCTGCAATGCCAAAGTTTTCTACAAGTACCTTTGCCACATTAGGGCTGAGGAAAGCAGGAAGTGTTGGTCCTAAATGAATATTCTTTACGCCCAAGTGTAACAAAGCCAGAAGTACGATAACTGCTTTTTGCTCGTACCAAGCAATATTATAAACGATAGGCAAATCGTTTATATCATCAAGGCCGAATACTTCTTTCAGTTTTAATGCAATAACTGCCAAAGAGTAAGAATCGTTGCACTGTCCTGCATCCAATACCCTTGGAATACCACCAATATCACCCAATTCCAATTTGTTATATTTATATTTCGCGCAACCTGCGGTGAGAATCACTGCATCCTTTGGTAAAGCTTTCGCGAAATCAGTATAATAATTACGGCTCTTTGCACGACCATCGCAACCTGCCATAACAACAAATTTCTTAATAGCACCTGATTTTACTGCACCAACCACTTGGTCAGCAAGGGCCAAAACTTGATTGTGGGCGAAGCCGCCGATGATTTCTCCTGTTTCAATTTCTACAGGAGATGCACACTGTTTTGCATGCTCAATAATTGCAGAAAAGTCCTTTTCCTCCCCAATGGCACCGGAAATATGCTTGCATCCGGGGTAACCAGCCGCACCGGTTGTATACAGGTGCTCTTTATAGCTATCCTTTGGAGGTACAATACAGTTGGTTGTCATAAGAATAGGTCCATTGAAGGATTCAAATTCTTCTTTCTGTTTCCACCATGCATTTCCGTAGTTACCCACAAAATTAGGATACTTTTTGAATGCTGGATAGTAGTGTGCAGGCAGCATTTCAGAGTGGGTATACACATCAACACCGGTTCCTTGTGTTTGCTTCAGCAACATTTCCAAATCCAATAAGTCATGACCGGAAACCAAAATACCTGGGCGAGTACCAACACCAATATTTACTTTTGTAATTTCAGGATTGCCATATGCATCAGTATTCGCTTTATCCAGCAATGCCATACCAGAAACGCCGTACTTACCTGTTTCTAGTGTCAGCGCAACCAATTCGTCAGCGGAAAGACTGTCATCTAATGTGGCAGACAGGGCACGCTGTAAAAATGCATCCACTTCGCCATCCTCTTGAAGCAAAACATTCGCATGCTTTGAGTATGCAGAAAGACCTTTTAAACCATAGGTAATCAGTTCCCGTAAAGAACGAACATCTTCATTTTCTGTGGAAAGTACGCCTACTACAGCGGCTTTGGCATCAAAGGCAGCTTCTTCCTCATCCCAAAGTGCCGCTTCGGGCAAAGCTTCTTTATTTTTCACTTGGGCAAGCAATGCCTTCTTTGTATCCAAAGTGGCACGAATGCGAGCTACGATAGCTTCTTTATCAAAGTTTGCGTTTGTGATTGTTGTAAAAAGATTTAAAGTTATTAAGTGATTGATCGCTTTGGAAACCTCAGTACCTTCAGCACGTAATGCGGTTGTAACAGCAGATATGCCCTTGGTAACATATATCAATAAATCTTGCATTGCTGCAACATCTGGCTTTTTACCGCATACGCCTACTTGTGTACATCCTGTGCATCCTGCTGTTTCCTGACACTGATAACAAAACATTTTATTTTCCATGGTTATTCCTCCAAAATTTTTATAGTTTTTATTTTTTATATTTTTATTTGCTTCTCATCAGACTGCAGATGGGAAAACAACGGTAAGCAACATTTTGAATGCTTCTTTTGCAAAAACTGCATGAGGTTTTTTTGCAGGCATGATTAGGGATTCACCCGGGTTCAAAACATATTCGCTGCCATCCACCGTGAACTGTCCTGTCCCTTCCAGAACAAAAACCATTGCATCGCCGCTGGAATCATGAGAGCTGATTTCTTCCCCCTTATCAAAAGCAAAAAGAGTAACGCTGACATGGGGATTCTGGGCTAACGTTTTACTCACTACTTGCCCCTTCTGAATTGTTACTTCATTGGCTAACAATAAGGCTTTTTCGTGTTCCATATTTTTAATGTAGCTCATGCAATCGCCTCCTTAGTCTGCATTTTCAATGGCACCCACAGGGCAACCACCCTGAGCCTGCGCTGCTGACTCTAACACCTCCGCTGGCACTTCTCCTTCAGAGGCAATAGCTATGCCTGCATCATTCATTTCAAATACTTCAGGACAAGCCATTGCACATAATCCGCACCCGATACAACTGTCATTTACAAAATACTTCATAAGAAACTCCCCTTTCCGGAAATCATCTTTATAATGTTGTTTGCTTCATTTGTTGAACTCAGTATATCATGGTGTAAACAACAAATATGTTGTTTTAACAACAGAAATAAAAATATTTGAAAAATTAGGTATAAAATATCATATTTTTTGTGGAAGCGTTGTTTGCAGTTGCTCTATTATGCTTTAATGTAAAGGAAATGCAACCATAATCTGCTTACTTAAAGATAAAATAAAACAGACAAATTTATATATTCTCAATGGGATGAACGCATTGGTGTGTCACATAAATCAAAGTAATCCCTTTATTCATGGATATCAAAATCGGAAACATCTGCATATCTGGTGGTCTATCCTTCCCCTAAAGCCTTTTGATTGCTTTTCATTTGAAATACCCCAAGCAGTTGATTGATAGAAGAAAAAACTTATCGCAAAAAATAAAAAAATAGCCGCCAAAACCATGAAAGGTCTTGATGACTATTTATTTTCATATAGAATCAATATGTATTATCTAAATTAAAGCTGCCCTTGTTTATCATATCAACAAATTTTTACCACATTTTTTTTTATTTTTCTTTAATAGATAAATACACATTAAATGGCATATCCTCTATTTTCATGCTTAAGCTTATCACATCCGGCAAGCTGGAGATCACTGTAAACTCACCTGTCATCAATGTTGGTGTAGAAATGTCCGTTCTCTTTCCCTTTTCAGAAAGGGAAATACTCGCATTTGCAGCAAGCATATTGCTCAATTCAGATATTGCACTTTGGGCAAGCTCATCAAACTCCACAACCTCCATGCCAAACATCATATAAGAAGCAATTTTTTTTGCACATTCCTCTTCCATTGATAAAAACACATTTCCCGTCAAATCTCCAATAATGCCTATAATACAAATAACACCACTGGATTCAATCTGTTTGTTATGATTTTCTTCCCCAATAAATTTCACATCATTAATCCCTAGCATGGGGACCACATTAAATACTGCATCTTTAAATGCACTTACAATCTCTTCATTCATTACATTCGCTCCTATTAAAACCTACACTCATATAAATTTCTCCAAAAAGGGTATCTGCTTCTACTGAGGTGACAGTATCCAACTTCAATTTAGAAATGGTAATAGACTCACCATGTACCACAGTAGGTGGAGCAACACGCAATCCAAAAATTTCATTATTTTTATTTAACATAGAGCATGCATTTCCAGCTATAATGTTAGCCATTTCACCCAAAACATTAATCACATACTCTTCTGATAATTCTTCTTTTTTAAGTACACTGGAGGCTGCTTTTCTAGCAGAATCAAAAGACATATCCAAAATCATTCTGCCAGAGTACTTACCGATTACCCCCATAACCACAGAAACCCCTCTTGATGTATATTCATCATTACAGGTTCTTGCTTCTTTATAGGTAGGAACAGCCTTAAAAAATTTATTAAAGGTATCTGTCAAAGCCTCTTTAAATGCAGTAAAATATAACTGTTCCAGCTCTGCAAACAGTTCTTCATCCGCCATAATACGACGAATCAATAAAGAAAGCTCGTCCCCATCAACAGGTTTTTGAACATATCCGGATACCTTTTCTTTCTTTGCTTTTCTCAGAATTTCTTCGTCCATCATAGAGCTGATAACTACTACCTTTAAATCCGGATCAATTTTTCGAAGGGCTTTTGTGCACTCAAGGCCATCTGCATCGGGCATTGTCATATCCATTGTTACAAGATCAGGCTTTAAAGCAGAAACAACTTCTACCGCCTCTTTCATAGAATTTGCGCTTCCGATGACTTCAAATCCCTTCTCTTGAAGGATATTGCTTATCATCGCCACCGAAAAAAGAGAATCGTCAACTACAACTATTTTTATATCTTTCATTATGCACCTACCCTTATCCCGCTTAAAAATCAGTAAACATTTCCTCAACCCACAAAATTGATAGTTTTCAAGTTTTTTAGACTCTCCCCTTTCTTTTTTACAAGTTTACCTTTTTTTGTATATTTCTATTATAGCCTATTCTTTTTTGTGCGCATAGTGGTTTATACTATTTTCATAAATAATTTTATTGTAAACCATACAGCCAAATATTTTTATGTGGATATGCTTCATATCTGAAAAACAAGCCTAAAACATCATCTCTCCAGGTTTATAACCATTTGGCAACTCCTCTTCTGTCAAAAACTGAAAGGATTCGTCCCTTAATATGGGCAGAAAAACTTCGCATGGTATTTTGGTGAATTCGCAGGCATAGTTGTTAGAACCGAACCATCCGCCTTCTTTTCCTCCTAAATTCATTCCACGAATAAACTTCGTTTGATTAGAGCAGTCATGTACAGCCAAATCCCAATTTTCATCATCGGCAATTTTCATGAGTTTTAAGGTCAATTCCCTGCTCCAAATGGGAGAAATATACCCGTGTCGAGATATATACATATTTTCACCGGCATAATTATCAATATTGTTTCCATTTAAATGTAACTCCGCACAATTAATAAAGTCTAATTTCGTATCTAAAATTGCTTGTTTTTTCTTGAAGAAAGCTTCAAAAAGCTCAGGTGTCATAGGTGTTTCAATTCCCACACGCTTAATGTATTTTTTTGCGATTCCAATATTTTGAATGACTTTATCTGAACAGTTAGATGCACCTAAATTAAAGCGGATTTCATCAAGGCCCGCATCTCCAAGGGCCTTCAAGGTTTCCTCTGTGGCCAAAATACCGTTTGTATATAAGTGCTGATGGATTTCGGCATTACGGAATTTTTCTATTATAGAATAATACTTCTCAATTTCCATAAATGGTTCTAAATAAACATAGGAAATCCCTGTTGGTTTTTCTTGAATAGACAGCAGTAAATCAATATCCTTTTCATAATATTTTGTGCCGCCAATTTCCCAAAGACCCTCACCAATGGGTGCTATATCATCAAGCTCTCCATAGTTGTAGCAGAACTTGCATTCTACATTACATTTATTGGTTTTTCTGATGGCACTTAGCCCGGTGCCCATCAAGCAAGAACAGCATCCCTTAGGAAATTTTGTGTCATTGCCCACATACAGGGTTCGATGATTTAATGTTTTCAAATTTTTTATTTCTGCCATGAGTTTTTCATTTCTATCATCAATTGCGGCTTCAATTTGTGCAAAAACAGCATAAATAAGTTCTTGTTGTTTTGTCAAAAACTCCTCCTCTTCTGGCAAGGCAGAAAAAAATTCAAACCACATCAAAGCATCTTTTTTCGAAATCTTCATATCTATTTATTCTCCTTTTATAAATCCTGCAAAGCTTTCATTGCTATTTAAGTTCTAACCATCTATGTCCTGGAATACTTGCTTTTTCTATTATGCAGCTTGCAAAAAGCAATCACTGCTCATTTTTGATCGTAACACCCATTTAAAAACAGAATACAGCAGTCTTCCCCACCATTAATTTGACATTTTTTTAGATTTAATCAATTATAGCACACCGTCATCCAAGGGAATAGTCATCTTATGTAATTTCCCATGTATTTTCATGGTCTTTTATAAATAGTTTCAAAAATTTTAGTTGAAAAATTTCTTATTTCTTTTTAAAAAAACGACTACCTGCTTCTTTTCAAACAGATAGTCGTTTCTTATTTAATTATATAAATCTCATCTCTTTTAGATAAATAAATTTACATTTGACTCTTCCGCATCTCCAAGATAAGATGCTACCCCTGCAAACTCCACTCCGTCAATGAGTTCATCTTTTGTAATTCCCATAATGTCCATGGACATGGTGCAAGCAACCAAACGAATTCCATTTTTCAGCCCATGCTGCATTAAGGTTTCCAAGGAATCCACATTTTTGTCATTCATTACCTTTTTCATCATGGCTGTTCCCATGCCTGCCATATTCATCTTAGAAAGCTTTAACTTTTTGCTTCCCTTTGGCATCATAGCTCCAAACATTCTATCCATAAAAGGCTTCTTTACAGCTGGCCCATTAGACTTTCTCAGAGCATTCAATCCCCAGAAGGTAAAGAACATGGTTACAGGTCTGCCCATAGAGGCTGCACCATTGGCAATAATAAAGGAAGCAAGCACCTTATCAAGGTCACCACTGAAAACAATAATGGTTTTTCCTTGAGGGGTTTCAATCATTTGATTTTCCTTTTGCACAGCCACTTTTTCTGTTCCTTTTTTGATATAAACTATATTTTCCTTATTCTGTCTTTCTGTTTTTACCAAAGTATTGCCTGTTCTACGACACCAAGAATCAATATCTGCGGCAAAGCCCATATCCGTAGCAGATACTTTTAGCAATTCATTCTCCTTCATGCCTGAAATTGTTTCGTGCACCTTCATAATGGGCCCCGGGCATTGCAAACCACAGCAATTGAGCACTTTCATCTCTTTATCAGAAATCGGCATTGGTTCTACTGTTTTTTTTTCCGCCGCCTTTAACTGAACTTTGCTTTTTTCATAGTGCATGGATTTATAGAAGCTGGTTCCACATGATAAAACCGAAACATCCTGAAATCCCTTTTGAATCAAGACCCTAGCCGCATTATAGGAACGAACACCAATGGTACAATATAAAATAATCCTTTTATTTTTGTCCAATTCACTCCACCTTGCATGAATCTGTCCTGAAGGAATATGAATAGAGCCTGGGATAGAAAAAACCATTCGCTCCATTTCTTCTGTCACGTCCAGCACTGTGTAATCATTCTTTTGGTTTTCATCTGCCAAAAGCGTATCTAATTCATTCCAGTCAATAAATTTCACCTGTCCCCGCAAAATATTTTCTGCCACATATCCCAGCATATTTACAGGATCCTTTGCAGAGGAGAACGGAGGTGCATAAGCAAGTTCCAATTCCTCTAATTGATAAACGGTTCCGTCCAATCTCATAGTTGTAGCAAGGGTATCAATTCGTTTATCTACACCATCCTGCCCAACAATCTGCCCACCAAGGATTTTTCCCTCTCCATTAAAAAGCATTTTTAGGGTTAGGGGTGTTGCCCCGGGATAATACCCTGCATGGGACTTCTGATTAATCAAAGCCACAAAATAATCCTGATTCTTCACCTTTCCCATGGCCTTTAATTGCTTTTCATTGAGACCTACACTTGCAACATCTAAATCAAATACTTTTGCAACTGCAGTTCCTAAGGTTCCATTATATTTTTTCTTATCTCCAACAATGTTGTCCGCCAGAATTCTTGCCTGTTTGTTTGCGGGACCTGCCAAAGGAATCATTGTTTTGTCTTTTGTTACATAGTGAGTAACCTCAATCACGTCACCTACGGCATAAATATCAGGAATAGAGGTTTGCAAATAATCATCAACCAGAACGCCGCCTTTTTGATTCAAAGCAAGACCAGCCTGTTTTGCCAGTTCATTATTGGGGCGAACGCCAATAGATAAAATGACCAAATCTGTTTCCACAGTGTTGCCACTGGTTAGCTCAATTTGAATTGTATTTCCCTTATGATGGAATTCCTTGACACCATCTCCCAAGATCAAGTTTACACCATTCATTATCATATTTTCATGAACCAGATTTGCCATCTCAGGATCAACAGGAGCCATAACTTGACTTTGCATTTCAATCACAGAAACCTCTAAGCCCTCTGCATGAAGGTTTTCCGCCATCTCTAAACCAATAAACCCGCCACCGATGACTGCCGCACTTCTAGGTTTTTTCTCTGTCAGGTATGCTTTAATCCGGTCAGTATCAGGCACTGTCCATAAGGTAAAAATATTATCCGCATTGATTCCTGGAATTGGAGGCTTAATTGGTGAAGATCCTGTGGCCAAAACCAAATTGTCATAGGTTTCTACATATACCTCTCCGGTTTTTTTATTGGTTACTTCAATCTTTTTCTCTTCAGGAATGATTTTTGTTACCTCACTGGATACCCGTACATCAATATGAAATCTATCTCGCATTACCTCGGGCTTTGTTACCAGAAGTGCATCCCTTGACTCGATTACACCACCAATATAATAAGGCAATCCGCAGTTTGCATAGGAAATATAATCACCACGCTCAAACATGATAATTTCCATAGAATCATCTCTTCTGCGAAGTCTTGTTGCTGTGGTAGCACCTCCGGCTACACCGCCTATAATAAGAGTTTTTTTAGCCATATCAATATCCCCCTTAATAACGTTTGTTATTTGTCTAACTAATCTTTGAACTCATTATAATCTTTATTGAAAGAATTTTCTGTAACCTTGTCACAAAGAAGAATTCTGAAAAAATAACAAGTCTTCTTTGATTATTTTAAAAAAATTCTTTATAAAGAAAATTTGAGCTTTCATAATTTATGGGGTCTCATTAAAGTTATTTGAAAATCATATTATAAAAAATGCTCCAGTGCTTCCTAAAAATACGAGTATCATAATAATTTACAAATCATTTACCTGCTTTCCGCAAAGGGCATGTCTCATTTCTCTCTGCAGTACAAACGAACACCGACCAGAGCACACCCCTCTAAATATGGCGTATGGGTTTGATCCAAGTATTCCAATATTTCTTGGCTTTCAGCACCGGGTTGAATCAAAATGTATTTATAATCTTTATTGCATTCCTTCAACAGCTTGAGACCTTTAGAAGGATGAATACACAAATCAATGACATCAATTGAATCGGGGACATCATTGATTGAAGGCAGCTCTTTTCCTACGCTGTAAACCTTGTAGCCATGCTCTGTCAGTTCATTTTTAATTTTATAAGCGTATTTTTCCTCATTTAAAGTATCACCAACTACTGCAAATACTTTTTCTTGCATAATATCCTTCAAATCCATATAATCACCCTCCGTTTTTAAATTCTTCCGATATAATTTCCTTTTGTTTCCATTCCATCTTTAATAATTATCATTATATCTCTTTTTTCTACAAATTCAATATGAACTATTTTTAGGCAGTACCTTTGTTCGGAAATCAACGTGAATGAAGCATATTGATAAAATAAAGCTTATATTCAATTTTGTATCTTTCAAAGAAGTCTATACCGGTTTTTCATAATTCCTCTCTTTTATTTCTTACCACTAGCATACGTAATGAAAAAAAATTTTCTTTTATTGTCTATAAATGAAAAAGCCTCTAAGCAGAATTTCATTTCAGCATAGAGGCATATAGATTGTATTATTTAAATTACTTATTTATATTGATGCAACACATGATCAACAATGCCAATTACCTTGCCACCCTGAACAAATACACGGGGTACTCTTTTTGTGACAACACAGGTAAGCTCATAGTTGATGGTTCCTAACATATCTGCCAATTCTTCAATAGGCAATACTTGATCACCCTGATGGCCAAAGACAACCACTTCGTCACCCATCTTTACATCAGGAATCCCTGTTACATCCAGCATCAGCTGATCCATACAAACACGCCCTACAACAGGTGCAAAGTGTCCGTTAACAAGCATTCTTGCTTTATTTGATAAGGAGCGATTGTAGCCATCAGCGTAACCAATGGGAACTGTAGCAATAACTCTATCTGTTTCGGCTGTATAAGTCCTTCCGTAAGAAAGCTGTGAACCGGCCTTTACGTGCTTTACTAAGCCTATTGTGGTTTTCAATGTCATTAATGGTTTTATGTCAATCATGCCTTCACACTCGCCTGAGGGGAGCATTCCGTATGTAATAATTCCGGAGCGGCACATGCCTAAATGTTTTTCGGGGTAAGCAATGGTGGTTGCGCTGTTTGCACAATGAGGAATACCAACATCCACACCAGCATCTTTTAACGCATTTACCATTTTATTAAAGCGGGTAAACTGCATTTCTGTAAATTTGGGGTTGTCCGCCTGATAAGCATCTGCAACTGCATGGTGGGTAAAAATGCCTGTGATATGAAGATTAGGCATTTTACTTACCTGAATCAAATCCTGCAAAGACTCATCAAAGTGCTCTTCATCCGCTTGGAAGCCAACACGGGTCATGCCCGTATCCAGTTTCACATGGACGTCAACCACTACACCGGCTTTTTCGGCTTCTTTTTGCAAAGCCTTTGCATAATCCATGCCAACCAAAGCCTGTGTTATCTTTTTTTCATTCATAATACTAACAGTTTCAACCGGGGTATAGCCTAAAACTAAAATAGGTTTTACAATCCCTTCATTACGCAAACTCATGCCTTCTTCGATATTAGAAACGCCAAACCAATCAAAACCTGCATCCTGCAAAGCACGTGCTACAAAACCATCACCATGGCCATAAGCGTCCGCTTTTACAATACCCATTACCTTTTCTCCAGCAGCTAACTTGGATTGAATACTCTTGATATTATGCGCCAATGCATCCATATCAATTTCAGCCCAAGTTCTTTTGATAAAATCCATTTCATTTCCCCCTTTGCTTTCTCAATTGAATCAAAGTACTTTAGAATAACATTTGTTACCATTAAAACCTCATTCATTATAGTACAATTGCCGAGAATTAGCAATAAACTTCGGGATTTTTGTTCACTTTTACTATACTTTAAGCCAGATAAAGTCTGGTGAATAATTCATATGCAGATTTGATTGCATCCGCCCCATCTCCAAGGGTTTCTGCATCACCAACTAAGGCATAAGAAAGCCTTTCATCCATCAACGGCATTGTCAAATCAGCATATTCTCGAGCCTTTGCTCCTGTGGCTAAAAGAATAGCATCTGCTTGAAGGAAAAACTTCTGGTCTCCAATGGAAATAAAAACTTTCCCACTCTCTAAGGCATCCCCTTTGGTATCTGCCATTAATTGAACTCCATTAGCCCGCAATTGGGATAGCAAAGGTCTGGATAATGCTCCAAACTCTTTTCCAAAGATGGCTTTGGCTTCAATTATTTTAATTCTACGCTCCTGATCCATTTCCTTGATAAAAGCTGCTGTTTCCAGCCCCACGACACCACCACCGATGATGACAATCTGTCCTTCTTCTGACTGTGGAGGCAGTGAAACCTTTCCCGAGAGAATGTCGTTTGCAAAAATCCCCTTTTCCACACCCTCAATGGCAGGAGCGCATGGGTGGCTCCCCGTTGCAATTACGGTGAAATAAGGTTTTTTTGAAAGCAAGAATTCTGCATCGCACTTCTGCTCAAATAAAATCTGTACGCCTAATTTCTTTAGTGTTTCTTCCATATAAGTAACATACGCAGAAATGCCATCTTTTTTTGGTGGTTTTGCAGCTAAAATAAATTGTCCGCCCAAACAGGATTCCTCTGTAATCAACGTTGTCATAAAGCCACGTTCAGCCGATTTTTTTGCAGCCTCCATACCTGCAGGACCGCCGCCCACAACAATTACCTCTTTGCGTGTTGCTATTTTCCTACGTTGACTTTCAAAATATTCCTGTCCTACCTCTGGATTAAAACCACACCATATCTCCTGACCCTTTAAAACACTTGCGATGCAACGATTACAACCTTGGCATGGTAAAAACAGTTCCTTCTGTTCCACCCGATTTGCAAACTGAGGGTCTGCCAGAAAGGCTCTTGCTGATCCAACAAGGTCACAAAGACCGTCTCCCAGCAATCGTTCTGCCGTTTCCCCATCATGAATACGGTTACATGCGATGACAGGCAGTCCTGTGTATTTCCTGATTGCTGCTGCAAAAGGGGCATAGGCACCCTTAGAAACATAATAAGAAATCTGGTCAACAGGAGATTCATGCCATCCTCCGGTTACCGTAACACAGTCAATATATTCTGAAACCAAACGACAGAAAGAAATGGTTTCCTCTATACCGTATCCACCATCCATCATTTGAGCACCTGAAACCTTTAGAATAACAGGCATCTCTTCAGCTTTCTCACGGACAGCACGAATCACTTCCAAGGGAAAATTCATTCCCTGATTGGTCTCGTAGCCATAGATGTCTTTTCGTAAATTTGTGACTGGTGATAAAAATTCAGATAGTAAGTAGCCCGCTGAAGCACTGATCTCAATGGCGTCAACGCCTGCACTTTTGCAAAACTCCCCTGCAAAAGCAAAAGCTTCCTTTGTTTCCGCCAACTCCTGCTCGTTCATTTCCATCGGTTCTGCTTTAAAAATTACAGAAGGCACTGAAGAAGGCGCAAGCAAGAGCTTTTTCCCATGGTTCTCTAAGCTTTCATTTCGTCCACAGTGAAACAGCTGTGCAATCAACTTACAATCATATTGATGTAAGCGTTCTGCCAACTCATTCAGACTTTGCAAAGATAAATTATCTATTTGATGCATTCCCTTTAAACTTCCTGCCTCGTTTACGGCCAGAGTCACCGTTATGGCAGAAGCGCCACCTTTGGCTCTAGCTTCATAATAAGCAAATTCTCTTTCGTTAAAAGTATTGCCATCTGCAAAGCCTGTGTGCATTGCCAACATAATCCATCGATTTTTTAATTCCATCTCTCTTATTCTAAATGAAGAATATAACATAAAATCCCTCCGTTATTCTCAAATATGTAATCTCGGTCTCCAAATGTAAGGTTGTTCTAATGCTGCAAGAGTGGTGCAGTTGTGGAAATGCTAATGCGACTGAGGTTTCTATAACTCATTGAATTCATACTTATATTTTTTCGTTTCAAATAGGCTTGTTTTAAAAATTATACCATAAATACTGTAATTTAAAAATGAAAGATAAAGAACTTTCAACAATGTCGTCCAATTCAATAACCAAATAAAGAAAGTAATCACTCCAATGGTTTATCTCACTTTAATATTCTTTCGCATCCGATGAAATAATGACTTAGGGATAAAACCAACAAAAAAGGAGTAACTTCGTTTTTCATACGAAATTACTCCTTGAAACTACTATATTTACGCGAATCTTAACCGCGCCATAAGCCCGGGATTTTTCATAATTTGGCGGAACAAAACATATCCCACGCAGGAAACAGCCAAAAACTCACCAATGGCAACGGTCGCCATTCCGAAAAATAAAGGGCACTCTCCTAAAATATAGAGTTCCACGCCAATAAAAGCATTACAGAATACTGGCCATAGGCTGGCGCCAAATAATGTTTTGCTGTGGGTAATCCCCCAAAGAGCAGCCGCCGTGCAGGCTGTTCCAAAAAATACGTCTATCATACCAAAAGGACTAAATAAATTTGCAATAAAACAGCCCAATATTAACCCCGGCACATACCGTTTGTCAATAAATGCAAGAAGCACCAGAACCTCTGAAATACGCATTTGGATAAACCCAAAGGACAGTGGTGCAATGGCCATAGTCATTACAAAATAGACTGCTGCAATCATTGCAGTAAACACTAAAAACTTAACAGATATCTTATTTCTTCCCATAAAAAAAACCCCCTGTTTTTTATTCACGAGATGGTGGGACAGACTCTCTGTCCTTCGCAAGGAACATCTCATAATATTAAATTACCTTAACATAGGTATTATACAAGGCTCTAAGAAAAAAGGCAAGAGGCATTTCAAAATTAGATTTATGTGTACGCTGTTAGAATACTGTTAAAATTTTATATACTCTCTTATATTTCTCTATACTGTGTTAAATATATGTAAAATTTGTGTATTTTTTTTGTAAAATAAGTAACAATACTTTCATTTTTTCAAAATTCAAGTAATTTCAACACGAAATGATAAAAAATATCAACATAAAATTTGACATGCAATTCAACACTTTTAGTTTAATAAAACGATTCATCAATTTTGTAGTGTATTATATATTAAGTCTTTCATTTATTTCTCATTTTCGCCCTAATTTTTCCATTAAATCATTTGTTGTCTTGTATTTTTGTATATACACAATGTCTAAATAAGCTCTAATAATTAATATACCAAAAAACACCATTTTTTCTCGATTAACATACCTTTATGCTAAATTTAAGCAAAAATAGCGTTTTTTTAACGGGATAAATGACAAAAAAACAACATGTTTTTAGCTATTCAGTATAAAATTTTAATATTTTTTGTATATAAAACACCAAATTCATAGCAATTTTGCTAATAAAGCAGTTATCTTCCGAGTTTTTTTCATTTTTTTATTTTTTTTTAGTGAATTTTATATTTTTTTTGTATTTATTACTTTTTCAATTGGCTTATTTACTGAAATTTATTTTACCCTCTTGAAATCTTCGCCATTTTGTAACATAATGTTAAGCGTCCGTAATTTTTTTAACAAACTGTATTGCGGCAAAGTGGGAAGAAATGTAAAGTAAATGTTCATTTAGTACAAGGAGGAATTAAGTAATGAATGTAAAGAAAAAAGGCATGGGTGACGTAGCAGTAATTGGTATGGCATTATTTGCGACGTTCTTTGGTGCAGGTAACCTGATTTTCCCCCCGTTCTTAGGGATTAATGCAGGTACTGAATGGTTTATCGGCTTTTTATGTTTCTTTGTTGCTGATGTTGGGGTGGCATTGGCAGCTATTTTTGCTATGATTAAAACTGGTGACATCTCTATAAATGGTCTTACTGGTAGAATTGGTAAGTTTCCATCATTCATCGTGAACATGTTGATTGTTTGCTGCATCGGACCTTTTTTATGTATCCCCCGTACAGCTGCAACCACTTTTGAAATGGGCGTTCTGCCACTTTTCCCGTCTTTTAACTCTTGGATATTTGGCGGTATCTTCTTTGGTTTAGTACTTCTGTTTACCATCCGTCCATCAAGCGTAATTGATGTTATCGGCAAGTTCTTTACACCACTTTTGGTTGCCTGCCTTTTAGGAATAATTCTAGTTGGTGTTTTACATCCAATTGGCCCAGTTGTAGTTACAACCGGATTTGAAACTGCAAAAGAAGGCGTACTTGCAGGATACCAGACAATGGATGTTTTGGTTTCTATCGTATTCATTATCACTATTGTTACTACTGCACACGATAAAGGCTACAAAGATACAAAATCATCTATAAAGATTATCACACAATCTAGTGTTTTTGCTGCAGTTGCTTTATTCGTTATTTATGGCGGTTTATGTTACTTAGGTGCTACAACATCTGCTGGTGGTTTTGAAGGCTACAATCAGGCTATTTTGCTTGTTGCAATTACGAAAGAATTGATTGGTAACTATGGCATTTTAATTTTAGGAATCATTGTATTTTTTGCATGTATTACTACCGCAATCGGTTTAGTATCTTCTTGCGCATCTGTTTTTGTTACAATAACAAACAATAAAATTTCTTATACAAAAGTTGTTGTCGCTGAAGTTATTTTTAGCTACGTTATTTCAAACTTTGGTATCTCAACAATTATCAGCATTGCAGGTCCCATTTTAACTCTACTGTATCCCGTAATTTTAGTTATGATTATTTTAAGTTTCTTTGGCAAGAAAATCAAAAATAATAACATTTTTGTTGGTGCTGCTTTAATGGCTTTATTAGCAAGTGCTGCTGATGTTTTATTAGGCTATGGTTTGCCTTTTGAATTTGCAAAAAGCCTTCCTCTGGCTACATTCCAGTGTGGATGGGTTCTTCCTGCTCTCATTGGTGGCATTGTGGGTAAATTTATTCCTATGTCCGAAAAAGCAATTTTGGAATCAAAAAATCAAGCAGATTTAGCTTAAACTAAATGGGCGCCAGTCAAGATGACTGGCGCCCTACTTTTCTTGATAATTTTATATTTAAAATGTTTCAGTTCTATATATAGAGAAATTAACTAGTCTTTTACTGCTTTTAAAAAGCCTTTCCCTTCTAACTAATATATTAATCATTCCAAATTTCAAATTTATTTAAACACATATAATCATTTTCCACTGTCGTTTATTACGCTATCTACTCAATTGATTTCATACACTTACTATAAACCATGGAAGGATCCACCCTTCATATATTCCTATGCTGATTTGCGAAACCCCATGCTCATATTATGATTATATAGAGAAACACCACTCTTTTAATTGCTTGTAACCATATAATTTTCTACTTACTTTTTATCATGGGTTCTCCCACTAATTTGCTGAGACATATAAATAAGGTCACTTCTTCTATTAAAAAATAACCTTATTATATTATAAATATAATGAAATCCTTATCAACCAGGAGCAGATACCAAAATTCAAATCTGCTTGCTAATTAGAAGCCGTTTCTTTTCAATTTCAAGCTTGTCCGTGGGATATGCGCAAATCTCCTGAAACATGCATTCTATTTCATTTTCATGCTTTAAAAACAATTTAGCGAGCAATGGGTCAAATTGAGTACCAGCCCCTCTTCTAATCTCCTCACAGGCATATTCATGGGTAAATGCCTGATGATAGGGGCGGTTGCTTACCATTGCGTCATATGCATCACATATGGAAGTTACCCGTGCCACATATGGTATATCAGCTCCACTTAAACCATAGGGGTAACCCTTACCATTCCACCATTCATGATGATAAACCGCCGCCTGTACAGTAAGTGGTAAAAGAAATATAGGAATTTCTCCTGAACCACTTTCCCTATAAAAAGCAAGCAAGTCTTGAGCATAAATTGTGTGGCAACGTATAATATAGCGTTCTTCCACCGTGAGTGCCCCTGTTTTACTCAGTATATAGGGAGGGACACAAACCTTTCCAATGTCATGGAAATAAGCAGCTTTGCTATAATAATCAAACAATTGCGCTTCCTCAGGCTTTGGCAACCACTCTACTAGCTTCCCAACAAGTATCTCTACATTTAAACTGTGCCTAATTTGATCTTCAGGCAACATATGAATCAATTCATCTGCTGTTAAACCTTGAAAAAATTCAAACAAAATTACGTCCCCCTTTACGCTTTTTCTCTTTAGGCTGCATATTTTTAATTTTGATTTATCTTTTCCTTAGTGCCTTTGCTAGACCAAATCTATCGTTTCATTAAAATAGATTGTCCATGTTTATTTTCTGAAGAAAAGAATGAACCACTTTCTCAAATAATTATCATCAAAAAATACATCTTGGGTATCACTGTATTTCATCTTATGCAATATATGAAAACCCAAATTAAATAAAAAGATCTGTTTCGAATTTTAAGGTTATTTTTGCAAAAAAATATTACGTAAACATATTCATTTGAGGTAAAATAAATCTTTCATAAGTAATTTAATCCAATTCTTATAATTTGCAATAACACAAAACAGCACATAAATCAATTTGTATGGGGGATATTATTTAAGCTTCAAGAACGCAGTATACTTGATACTGTGCCATAAGCATAAAATACCCAATTTTCAAGATATTTTTAACGGATTACTATGATTTAGACGGCGTATTTAGAAATTTCAGCAGAGGCGATATGCATAGCATTATACTTTTCCATTGCTGCCTTTTTCTGTTCAATTAAAGAATGGGCATATATATTTAAAGTTATAGAGACATTAGAATGTCCTAATATCTCACTAATGGTTTTAATATCTACACCTAATTCTAGCCCTCGTGTAGCAAAGGTGTGCCGTATTGCATGAAATTTACGATCTCTTAAATGCGCATCCGCTAGTAGTTTTTTATATAGTTTTTGAAATATTCTAGGATCAATGGGAGTTTCTTTTCCCGATAGAACAAAGGCATCTTCATTGCCTTCCCAGAGGTTACGCTGTTGCACCAATTTAAGCAGAAATTCAGGTACAGGAATCTTGCGCATAGAATTTCGACTTTTGGGAGTTCCAACTATTAATTCAGTTTTTTTAGTATCCTGCTTAAAGGTTTTCACTCGCGATACCGTTTTTGTAATCGACATAAACCCACTTTCCCAATCAATATCCCCCCACGTTAGAGCACAAAGCTCCCCCAGCCTGATACCGGTATATAGGCATAATATAATGCCTAAGGAACGTTGATCCTGTGACTGTAATGCAGCAGCTTCTAAGCTTCGCTGTTCTTTAATGGAGAAAATTTCAACTTCTCGTGTCTCCAATTTCGGTGGCTTTACAGTTGCCAAAATGGAGGCGCTGTTTAACTCATCTTTTAATATTTCTCTCAAAGCAATTTTAAAAATAGTAAATATTTTTTTCTTTGAGGTGTCTGCAAGTAATTCATTTTCTCCAAGGGTCTTGGTAAATTGAGTAACAGTCTCCAATGTAATTTTATTTGTTTGCTCATTCTGAAAAAATGGCAGAATGTGCTTATTCATACAATGATAATAACTTTCATAGGTTAGTGGTTTTACATTTTTCAAGGTAATCTGTTTTTGAAGCCACCCCTCTAAAAGCAAGTATGCATTTGTTTTCTGCTCAACTTGTTTCTCTTTATGAAGTTTTGCATTCTCTTGAAACAATCGCATTTTTAGCTTTGCATCCTTATAAGTTTTTCCATAAAAATATCTGTATTTACCTTTTTCAATAAGCAACCTTGCCTCCCAACGACCATCCTTACGTTTATAAATGTTTTCTCCTCTTCGAGCCATTGACATTCTCCTTTTCCTTGATTAAAATATTGCTTCCATGACGCCGCACTTGACGGCGAAACTTGTAATTACGCTGAAAAAGCATTCTGTAATAATCAAAATACAAATTATTTTTTTGTTTTCGTGATTTTTCGACAAAAATGTCGCACGAATTGACAAACTGAAAGCAGTTGTTATATAATAAATTGTATTATATTATACTTAATTGCAGTTGCACAGTATCAAGTATACTGCGGTTTAATTCTTTTTTTCAATGTTAAACTGAAAGCCCCTTTACAAACTGTAAAGGGGCGCTTTAACGCTCACTATTTTTCCTCTTAATTGAGACATATATTTTACATTTAATATACTTATTCTGTGCAATCAGTGTTTTGTTTTCTTTCATTGCTTATAAGTATTTTTGTCTCTTTTTCACTCGTTCAATTCAAGGATATATCTTCAGATTATGACATCACTATTTTAATATTTCACGTGATCATTGATTAAGGAATTTAAATAAATCGTTTCTTCACCTTGATTTTCAGAGAAAGATGTATCACTTTCTCTTATGCTATAACTTTCTTTTTCTCTGGTTAATTTAAAGTGGGTAATTTCTTGCTTTAAAACTTGTGCCTGTGCCGCAAGTTCCTCACTTGCAGCAGAGCTCTCTTCTGATGTTGCCGCATTGGTCTGTATAACTGCCGATACCTGAGAAAGCCCCTGGTTAATCTGCTCAATTGCAGCAGCCTGAGAAGATGATGCAGACTCTATTTCTCGTATAGATATTTCCACCATTGCTGCTTTTTCAGAAACATCAATCAATAGCCCCACTGTTCTTTCCGCAAGCGCTTCACCTTCAGAAACCAATGTTGTAGATTTCAGAATCAAATCTGCTGTCTGCTTCGCTGCTTCTGCCGACTTCGCCGCAAGATTTCGAACTTCATCAGCAACAACAGCAAAACCTCTTCCCGCATTTCCCGCACGTGCAGCTTCTACTGCAGCATTTAATGCAAGTATATTCGTCTGAAATGCTATATCCTCAACTAATTTTGTTATCTTTGTAATTTGCAAAGAAGACTGACTAATCTCCTTCATTGCATGATTTAACTTCTCCATTTGCTCACTACTGGAAACAACACCTCGACCAGCCTGATTTACATACTCTCCTGCTTTTTGTACACTGGCAGCATTATTTACCGCCTGCTCGGAAATATTTGAAACAGCAGAAGTCAACTCCTCTAATGATGCGGCCTGTTCTGTAGAACCGGCGGACAACGCTTGTGCTCCATCAGAAACCTGCCTTGCACCAAAATCAACCTGTTCGGAAGTAATTGCTACAGATGAAATTAAGCTATGCAGCTTTTCAACTAGGTCACGTAACGCTTTGCCAATAATATCTTTTTCACAGCGTACTGTTACAGTTGTTGTTAAGTCACCGGTGGCAACGGTTTCAGCCTCTTTACTTAACGCAATATTTGCCTGAATTAATTGATTAAAAGCCAGTGCGACCTTACCGATTTCATCATTTCGGTATTTTACCTTTTTATCCTCTTCTGACATTAAATTGTAGACATCAACATCTCCTACCGCTAAATGCTCAGCAACCATAACTAGCATTTGCATTGGTCTGCTGATTATATTGGATATAAATTTGCTCATAAGAATTGCTATAATCACAGATATCACAATTGTCACAGCCATTAAAATAATTGCGATCCAAGATGTGGTTTTCTCATTTTCCAAAGTTTCTTTTGCTGCTAAGTTATTATATTCTGTAAGTGTATTAAATGCGTTGGATGTATCATTGCCAACCGATGCGCCCTCTTTAATTAATACCAATATAGAATCCTTAGAACCGCCGCTATTAGCTGCTTGTACAATTTTATCTGCAACACTTTTATAGTTTTTAAATGCCTCCTGAGCCACATCGAAATTCTGCTGATCTTGCTCATTGGCAATTCTGCTTGCATAGTGATCTAATTGCATTTGAATCTCGTTTATTTCACTTGTAATCACATTGCAATACTTCTGTTTATTTATATCATAGTAAATATAAAGATCTCTAATGGAAGTTCTAACATCTTTAAAAGAAATTTCTGCCTCCGTAGAATAGGCAATTCCCAATGTATTCTGATCGTAAGTTTTTTGTTGGCGACTGAGCATGTTTAGCATGTTTCCGATTCCAACAATGCCAATAACAAGCCCTAAAAACACTGTAAGAAGAAACCCGATGCTTAACTTTTTCGATACCTTCGCATTTTCAAACCACTGCTTCATTCCATATCCCTCTTTCTTTTATTCTCCTAAAAATAATTAGCTTACAATTCTTTACACTAGATTTCATTAATACATAAACAAAGAAATTCTCCACTCTTTTTATATTGAGAGTCATTTTTTGTCAAATATCCTCCTTTCCAAAAATAATGGTTCTAACTTGGTTTTACGATCATATACTTAGAATTTCTATAGTGTATGTTTGAAAAAGCATTATGTTCTCATCATAGAAGGAGACTCCTATCTGCAACCTGATGAGGTGTCAGAATACATAAATACTCTTTTTAAAAACGCAGTATAAATAATACTGTGGTGAGGCGTAAAAAACCTTGTATTTGATAGAATTAGGATAACTCATGACAAGAAAATGACGATTTATCTTTGCATAGTGACAATGATATGATTGATTTATAATCTTGATAGTTAAAAGATACGAAAATGGATCACCTAGGCTTTTTAGTGCCTATTACATTTAAGTTGTTTAAAGGTATTCTAAGTAATAGTAAATTCACATGACGTTTGTTTCGACGGCGTAATCTCTTTGTTCTGGCAGAATTTCAAATTAAACCAAAGAAATATATCATAAAAACTTATTATTTAAGGTTTTTTATTGTTGTAACGTGATGATTGACAATAAACAAACATTGGATATATAATATAACATGACAAAATATGGCAAAATACCTCACCACAGTATTATTTATACTGCGTTAAAATTTGGTCTTTTTGTAGCTCTAAAAAGCGTATTGACTGAACTATTTACATAAATCAGTTAAATACGCCTTTTTCAATCTGAATAAATTCAAAGATTTATAACCTTAATGATAAATTATGTTTTAATACAAAAGTTTCAATAATTTCATTTATACTTTTAATAGATATAATGCGAAAATTAATTATCTGATTTTAAAATTATTAAAATTATGGTAATATATTATTATTAAATTTTCAGATTTTTTAGGTGGGATGGCTGAGATGTTTAGAATTGCTATTTGTGATGATAACAAATTTTTATGTACTCAAATTGAAAAGCAGATTGATGAGTTTTTTTCAACAGAATTGATTGATTATGATATAGAAGTGTTTTTTTCTGGAGAGGAAATACTCACAAATTTAAAAGAAAAGGAGAAATATGACTTAATCTTTCTTGATATTGAATTAGATCAAATAAACGGAATCCATGTCGGACGTTATATTCGAGAAGAGTTATTAGATGACAACACACAAATTGCTTTTATTTCTGCTAAATCTTCTTACGCTTTGGATCTTTTTCAAGTTCGACCGATTCATTTTTTGATAAAACCCATAGCAAAAGACCAGATTTTTAAAATCATTGAAAAAACGTTGGAATTACAGGGTAGACAAACAAAATTCTTCTGTTACAAAAGCGAGAGAACAGAAAAGAAAGTATCTTTTAAAGATATTCTTTATTTTAGTAGTGAAGGCAAAAAAATATTTTTACATATGAAAAATGGAAAGGATTATTTTTATGGAAAATTGAGCGACTTAATTGTACCATCGGAAGACTTCTTATGCATTCACAAATCTTTTATTGTAAATAGGCATAGTGTCATTCAATTCAAGTTTGATAGGGTTCTACTGAGTAATTCAGAAGAGCTGCCCATTAGCCGTATTTATCGAAAAGAAGTAAGAAAACAATTAAATTTACTACAAAGAGAGGTTTTATAAAATGGAAGGGATTTCCTATAACGAAGTGATTTATTTAATTTCCAATGCTTTTCGTATTTTTGCCATTAAATTATTTCTTGAATTTTTCTTCTTCAAAAAAAATCTGAGGTGGCAGCCTTGGACTCAAACAGCTGTATTATTTCTTTATTTTATTATCAATAGTGGAGTCTATTTATTAGCACGAAATCCACTTCTAACAGTCATTACCAATGCAGTTTTGTTTGTAGTGTTGACCCTCCCCTATAAGTCATCCATTGGCCGCAGGATATTTGCAACCTGCTCCATTTTTATGATTGGGGTAATTTGCGAGGGAATTGTAGCAAGAACGGCAATTTTATTATATGGCTTGAGCCCTAAAATTGAAATAATTACATATGTAATGAGCAATTTTTTATTGTATTTTATCATTTTAATCATGAGACGATTTTTTATAGAACGGGAAGATATATTCCTACCTAAATTACATTGGCTCTGTATTACTATCATTCCATGTATATCATCGATAGCGGATATCGCTCTTATATTAGGAGGATATGAACAATGGGTAAACGTTACCGTTATTTCAAGCTTATTCATCATAAACATTGCTTTTTTCTATCTCTACGCACAAGTAGTGGAGAAATATGAAGTAGAAATGCAAAATCAATCATTATCACACCAAAATAAAGCTTACAATCAGCAACTCCTTGTGATACGTACGGCTGAAGACAACATGAAAAGGCTGCAACATGATTTCAAGAATCATCTAATTGCTATAAAAGAATTATCGTCAAATTGTAATACAGAAAACTTTAAAGAATATTTTCAAGCTTTAGAAGAAAAAATTGAAATGAAATCAGAATTTGTGATGACAGGAAATGAGTCCTTAGATGGTTTGATTAACTATAAGCTACAAACTCTATATGATTTAGGCGTAAAAGTAGAGCTAAATATTAATATCCCGCAGAATATAAATATTCATGCTTTTGATGAGATTGTTATATTAGGAAACCTACTTGACAATGCAATCAGAGCATTACAAGAACAGGAAAATGGCTTTTTCCGAATGGATTTTGTTTATGATCGAGGGACAATTCTTTTACATATTAGAAACTCTTTCATTGGGGAGATCAAAAAGAAAGGTAATACATTTTTCAGCACGAAAAAAGAATCCAATGAACCCCATGGTATTGGTTTAAGCAATGTAAAAAGAATTGTTGAAAAATACAGTGGTATCCTAACCATTCTTACCGAAGAAAACTATTTTGACGTAGAGATAGTTATGTATGTATAAAAATTTCTAGTTTAATATCCGACTTTCTACTATCATCTGTTGATATTAAATTATTCAGTTCTTGTTAACATATGATATTGCAATCCTTGTTATTTGATATAAGTGTAGGTGCCACAAAAAAGTATTGCCTAAAGCTGGTACAGTCCTAGTCCTGTGCCAGTTTTTTTTCGTGACATATTAAAACTTATTTCCTACCCTGTTACTATACTACTAAACCAAACCCAAACAAACAACTATCCCCCGATGTGCCTGCATTTCAGATTTTAATTAAATAGCTACCTTTCTTTTTATTTATTACATTATAATTCTTCTATGTCTGTACAATGTGTTTTGTTTTTATAAATTCCCATAAGTAAAATAACTGAAAGAAAGCATACCGATACTTCTATTACTGTGGTGATAATGTCAAACCTTAAAAAATATGTCAACGCAGCAATCCCTGTTAGAAGCAATAGTACTTTATGAACCTTTTTCCGATAATTCACTTGCTCGTTCTCCAGCAACGGCTTATTCGCATCTGCCACCGGAGCATATCTCCAAATAACTCCAAAAGAAACAAAATAAATCAAGAACTCCCATATACTTTCTTGTTGCTGTAAAAATTGAATTACTAACAAAATAATTACTGTTGTAAAACTTGACATGATATAGCACCTAAGCTGTGTCTTAGCGTGATACCCTCCTGCAAAAATGCGCAGTGGAAGAAAGCAAATCAAGTAAATAACTATTTCAAGAAGCATGTTCAGGGCGACCCCAATGAGCAGAGCTGTACAAATATTCAACAGTAAAATCGCACCCTGGTAAACGCCGAATAAATAAATATCCTTATCGTCTTCCTGCAGCCCTTTTGATAGCTGCATTTGTTTCCAAATTCCATCCATCAATTTCTCAGTCATGTGCAATCACCCCGAACAGTACACTTTTAATTTTATTCTCTTCTCAACTTTTCACTCCCTTGAGGTAGTTTAGGTTGGTAATATTCAAACATACAGGTTATATTAACCGATATAGTTGTAATCACCATCGCCAAAGAGGCAATCACCTTCCATAGTTCCGTACATACTTTATTTGTTCCTTTTTTCATAAAAAAAACACCCCATTTCTTTAAGAATAGTTGGAATAATTTGTACAAGAAAAGAATAACACTTTTTTAGCCTAAAATTACAATATGCCAAAATTTGCATTGTTTTTTACAAAATTGACCACTAAATCAAATTATAATTTCAGTTTGACATATTTATTAGTAACTTTAAGGCATATTTTTTATAAAGAATTGATGATAAAAAAATGGAAAACCAATTATTCATTTATCTAATAAGTTTCACCCTATTTGTCTTCCCAGTTTCCTTTCCGGCTTACTAATTCTACTATCAAAAAAAGAAAAGATAAAAGTCAGCACTAAATTAGCGCTGACTTAATAAATGCTTACCTTATTCTAATAAAAGACTTTTAATTAAATTAGTTATTCCCTTTACTATAGAACCTTTCAGTTTCATTATCTTCTTTTTCAATAGTGGTACACAGGCAAATATGGTCTTTCTCCGTTTCCACAACACAACCAGTTATACTAACCCACTGATATTGTCCATTTCTGCAAGTTTGTCGATAAACTTTCCTACTATCCCCACAGCCGGCTCTTATTATCTGGTTTATATTTTCTTTAGCCAGAACTTTGTCATCAGGATGAATTGAAAGAAGAAAATCATCACCAAATAGCTCCTGAAATTCTTTTTGAGTATAGCCAAACATTTCAGCTATTTTTACATTTGAAAATAGAATTTTCATATTTTCAGAAGCTTCAAGCACCAAAAGCCCTTCATCTACATGATTGGTCAATGCTCTCAGGCAATGCAGTAATTTTTCATTTTCTTCCGTTTGCACTTTATATTGGGTAATGTTTTCCATGGTCACATAGAAAAAATGCTTACTCTCACTATTCTTAAGGAGTCGAGCTCGTAGCTTAAACCAATTATTCTTCATATCGCGCAGTTTGGATTTCCGCATCACCTCACAACATGTTTCTTTTCCCCTATGAACTGCCTCTTCCAACATAGAAATGATAAGCGCTCTATTTTCTCCTTCATAATAAGAAAAAATACTTCGTCCATCCTCTGCGTATTCCGCTCTGGTTATCCCCATTTCCTGAAGAAATTGGTCATTAATTCTTAAGGCTAGCAGTGCCTCATCTTTTTCATCATATTCCACTACTGCTGCTCCGCCAACAAAACAGTTAAACAGTAAGGTTGATTGGGATGTAAAGCTTAATAAATCAATGGAGCCTTGAAAGCTTTCTACATAACTTTTATCCAATGCTGAAACAGTTTGAGAACCATCTAATAGCTTTTCAAAATCCTCAACTGCCATTGGCCTTGAGAATAAGTAGCCCTGCATCAGCAAGCAACCAATGCTCCTTAAAAATTCCGCTTGTGCCTTCGTTTCTACACCCTCTGCTAGCACAGGGAGCCTTAATGCGGTAGCCATACGCACAACTGCATTTAAAATATTTCCACTTCTTTCATCCTTATAATCTCCCCCTAAAAACCTCATATCCAGCTTTAAAATATCTACGGGAACATTTTGTAGCATGTTTAAGGAGGAATAACCACTACCAAAATCATCCATATGTACTTCTATACCATGGGTTCTTAAAAGATTCACTGTATTAACCAACTGCTCGGCATTTTGGGTATAGGCACTTTCCGTTATTTCTAAATGAAGCATCTCGGGACTTAAATCATATTCATGAAGCAAGGAGAGAATATTGCCCACTAGGTGGGGATTATAAATATCTCTGCGAGAGACATTTACAGAAATAGGGACCAAGTTCAGCCCTTTCCTCAGCCATTCTTTTAATTGTATACAAACCTGCTCCCACATATACTCGTCCAGCCTAGAGATAAATCCATTACGTTCAAACAAAGGAATAAACTTACTGGGTAAAATCATTCCTTTTCTTGGGTGCTGCCAACGAACCAAAGCCTCTGCCCCAATCATTTTGCCTGTTTCATAATTATATTGTGGTTGAAAATATGTAATAAACTGCCCATCTCGCAGAGCAAATTCCATCTCGTTAACAATTTCTTGTTGTTCTAATAGTGCCTCTCTCATAGAATCATCAAACCATGCATAGCGCTTTCCATAACTGTCTTTGATTGAGCGTAAAGCAAGTAAAGCCCTATCACACATTAACGCAACGTCCAGAGAAGGATCGTTAATCAGATAAAGTCCAACACGCGGGGTATACTCAAATTCAATTGTTTTTAAATGGGTCATATAGTCATCAATGATTTGCGTAATCTCCTCTGGATCAAACCCTTCTGCCTCTTGGCAGCATACAAAATGATCTGCATCATATCTGGCATAAGTCTTGACAGAATTATTCTTTTCCTTATATTCCCGAAAAAAATCACCAATTTTCTGCAAGTAAATGTCTCCAACCTCAGTACCAAACCAATCGTTAAACACCTTAAAATTATCAATGTCCCAACGAATTAAAACAAACTTTTTGTCAGCATTTTTCCGAAGCATCTTTGCTGTGTATCTATGAAATGCATTTTTATTAAATAAACCTGACTTTTCGTCTGTATCCATAAGCTTCAGTTCAAGTCTATAAGCACGGTTCTGCTCTGCAAGTTTTTCCGAATCCTTACGAGCCATAATATTTTTAATACGGTGGAGGATAATAAGAGGGCTGAAGGGTTTGGCCATAACATCAGTAGCACCGCAGGATAATGCCCGAATTTGGATGTCCTCTTCGTTATTGGCTGTAATTACAACCGTAGGAATGGTACGCAATAACTCATCCTTCTGCATTTCTTCCAGAACGCAAAATCCATCCATCAGCGGCATCACAATATCCAATATTAATACGGCAACATCCTTTAACTGTCGCAGCTTTTCCAAGGCCTCAACGCCGTTTACAGCCTCCTCCACATAATACTCTTCGCCAAATATTTTTTTCAGCAATAAGCGATTTGGCTCAGCATCGTCAGCAATTAGAATTGTTTTTTTACCACTATCTGCATCCATTGATTGATCATGCCTCCTTTGCGGCAGCAATGCCCTTCATTACAGCATAATATGCCACTTCCATTCCACAAAAAAGCTCGTAAACCATATTTTTTTCAGGAACCTCACATTTACGCAAATACTCACTCAATACTGCTGTTGTAAGATATAAAGTGGTCATATCTGTATTACCTGCAACCCCTTTTAACGTATGAACAAATTCATATAAGTTTTTATAATTTTCAGTTTCCAGTGCGGCTTTTCCCTTCTCAAATGTATCGTCATTCAAAAAGGTAATTAATATACTTTCATAAAGTTGTATGTCCCCAAGAAAACGGGCAACACCTTTATCATAATCAATGCCAGAGTTTTTCAGAATATCGCTGTCCATTTTACATCCCCATCCTTTATCCCTTACTGAAAAAGAAAAAATCTATTCTCACTAAAGCCATCTTTCATACACAAAAAATGTTCCCCAAACTTAATCTACCCGTGCTTGCACAGGTTGTCTCATATATAAGTTACAAAAATGTATTCGAATCGAATGCGCAACTACTAAGGACTTAGCTCTTTTAAGCTGTTGTCACACTTGTGTTTCTTTCAATAGAGTAATTTATACGAAATGGATTCAACAAAATGATACTCTTATTAAATCCTTAAGGAGCATAAAGCCCTTTATACGTATTGTAGCGAAAATTCCGATTTATAAAATTTACATTTTCCCCGTGACTCATAAAGCCTTAAAGGAAATATAAAACACCAATGTGAAACATAAAATATTACCTAATTTCTCAATTATATCAAATTTTCCAATTTTTTTCTACATATATCTCACTTCAAGAAACAAAAAAGTAGCCTTTTAAGACTATATAATTAGTTAAACAACCTATTTAAATGTGGTTTTAGATATTGCTGTCCTTCTTATTGATTTTGTATCTTTATACATTCACCAATTTGTCCCTTCCTTCATATTTTATAGAAAAGAGAACAACCACCCATTTTTCTCGAAACAGAAAGGAGGATAAAAAATGATCGGACAAACATTTAATAGATGTTGTAGAGGCTGCTGCCGTAGAGGCTGTCGGTGCTGCAGATGCAATCGCTGCTGTTGTAGATGTAACAGATGCTAAAACTATTTGCAAACTGAAAGGAGGATATATCATGTATGACCAACGAAGATCATGTAACAGAAGGTGCAGGCATTCTTGCAATGGCTGCCACTGTTCCTGTAAATATTGGTGGTGGCAGCAATACTGGCGCAGACAAAGCTGCAGACCACGGAGACAAAACGTTTGTGCATCAGAGAATGATTATTGGGAATGGGAAGAGGATTAAAATAATATTTGGTATATGACCATAGCAGTAAAGTTTTAGTAAGGGTGTTATCCACTGTATATGAGAAAATGGAGTTTTCTGTATTCAGAATCTTCATTGTTTTTTCTAGAAAAGCCCGATTGCAACTGGATGATTTCCTTGCAATACGGGCTTTGCATTTTAAAGATTATTATTTGTCAGATGATGTAGTTATTACTCCTTTACAATCCTTAAAAATGTATTTGCTTTTCTGCATAATCTTTCAATAGGAAAAGCACCTTTTGTCCTGTAATTGATATAATGGGAATATAAGTCAACAAGGAGGTCGTTTCCATGCGCCCTATCGTTTCTTTAGATGATGTCAGCCTTCGTTATCATAGTGTGAATGGTGAAACATTGGCTGTTTCTAATTTAAATCTCTCCGTTCAGGCTGGTGAATTTCTCAGTATTGTCGGCCCAAGTGGATGCGGTAAATCCTCCCTGCTTTCAATGCTGGCAGGACTAATCACACCTTCCCATGGAAAAATTTCTGTAGACGGAGAAATTGGATATATGCTGCAAAAGGATTATCTTTTGGAGTGGCGTACCATACGCAATAATGCCCTGCTGGGCTTGGAAATACAAAATAAGCTTACACCTGAAAATATTGCTTTTGTTGAAGCACTGCTTGATCAATACGGTCTTTCTGATTTTAAAGAGCATTATCCCTATCAGCTTTCCGGAGGAATGCGTCAACGGGTTGCTCTCATTCGTACATTGGCCATAAGACCTGATATACTGTTGCTGGATGAACCATTTTCTGCCTTAGATTATCAGACACGCCTTTCCGTTTCCGACGAGATCGGGTCTATCATACGCAAAGAAGGAAAAACCGCAATTTTAGTCAGCCATGATATCTCAGAAGCAATCAGCCTTGCAGATAGAGTTGTAGTTCTTTCTTCTCGCCCTGCCCAAGTAAAAAGGATTTATGATATTCATCTGTCCATTGATGAATATAGTCCCATAAAGGCCCGAGAGGCACCCGAATTCCGGGAATATTTTAATGCAATTTGGAAGGAGTTAGATGTTCATGTGGCATAAACAAAAGGATACAAAATTCATGTCAAAGGAACAGGCGGCCTTTTTAAACCGCTTACAGCGAAGGAAAAATGCTGTACATGGCATTCAATGGATTCTTCTAATTGGTTTTTTTCTCCTTTGGGAAATTGCTGCTCGTGTTGGCTGGATTGATCCGTTTATTTTTAGTCAGCCAAGCAGAATGCTATCTGCTGGCATACAAATGGGAAAAGACGGCACATTGTGGACACATATCGGAACAACCCTTTGGGAAACTGTAGCTGGTTTTGTTCTTGGAACCATCCTCGGCACATTGACTGCAATTTTATTATGGTGGAATCGTTTTATTTCAGATATAGCTGAACCATATTTGGTAGTATTAAACTCCTTGCCTAAAACCGCCCTCGCTCCAATTATTATCGTTTGGTTAGGGAATAACCAAACTTCCATTATTGCGGTTGCTTTATTGACTTCAGTTATTGTTACAGTAATGAGTGTCCTGAATGGTTTTTTACAAGTAGATACTGAAAAAATAAAGCTGATTCAAATTTTCGGCGGCACAAAAGCACAGGTGCTAAAAAAAGTTGTCTTTCCAGCTAACATTCCTTGTATTTTAAACGCACTAAAAATCAATGTAGGCTTATCTTTTGTAGGTGTCATTGTAGGTGAGTTTCTGGTTGCACAATCTGGATTGGGATTTTTGATTGTATACGGAAGTCAAATATTTAAATTAGACTGGGTAATGCTTAGTGTCATTATACTTGCTATCCTTGCCGCTCTAATGTATGAGGGTATCGCCCTGCTTGAAAGAAAATGCTTAAAATGGCAACAATAAAAAAATCTCCTTTGACTGTAAAACATTCAAAGGAGATTTTTATAAAGAAAATAAACAACTAAATTATTTTTAGGATAGTTTAAAAACTGTTCTGCAAGAGTGTTTCTCAACAAATATATTATTTGTCGTCTACTGGTATAATGTCAAATTTTAATATAAAATCATTCTCACTAATAATCGGAATTCCCAATTCCTTCGCCTTTTCATTTTTAGAAGATGCTGAAAAAACATCATTATTAATCAAATAATTAGTCTTCTTCGTAACACTGCCCGTTACCTTTCCTCCCAGCAACTCTATGGTCTCTACGAGAGCCTTCCGATTTGAAAACCTTTCCAAATCTCCTGTTACTACAAAGGTTAAGCCCTTTACAAGAGATCCCTCAGTTTTAACTTCTACCGGAAACTTAATTTTCAAATACTTCAAAGCGCGATTTAACAATATTTTATGTTCTTCTTCTCCAAAATAATGATGAATGCTATGGGCTATTACAGTTCCGAAGCCGTCGATATTAATCAATTCATCTTCTGATGCCTGGATAATACAATTCAAATCATACTGATATTTACTACATAAAAGCTTGGCGTTACGCAAGCCCACCTGATCAATACCTAAAGCATAAATAAAATTCGGAAGTTCCACTTGTTTTGCCTTTTCAATGGACTTTATTAAATTACTATAGGATTTTTCCCCGAAGCCTTCCATTTTTTTAATTTGTTCTTCATATTTTTCCAAACAAAAAATATCAGGATATTGCTGAATAAAACCCATTTCCAGAAACTTCTTAATGGTCTCCTCAGAAAAGCCCTCCATATTCATGGCATCTCTTGAGACGAAATGGGTAAGTCTTTGAATTCTTTGGGCAGAACACTCAGGGTTTGTACAGTATAAAGCCTCGCCATCTCGTTGTTTCTTGATCTGAGTCTCCCCTCCGCATACAAAGCAATGCTTTGGAATCTCAGCCGAGTCAGAGCACGTCAAATTCTCTGCAATTTGTGGGATAATCATATTTGCTTTATAAACTTTGATACTATCACCAATACCCAGCTTAAGCTCCCGCAAGATACTGACATTATGCACACTGGCTCTACTAACTCTAGATCCCTCCAAATCCACAGGATCAAAGATCGCAATTGGGTTCATCAATCCAGTTCTCGAGGTATTCCATTCAATTTCCCGCAAGGTAGTCTCTGCCATTTCATCCGCCCACTTAAAGGCAATGGAATCTTTGGGGAATTTCGCTGTTCTGCCAAGATTTTCACTGTAAGCAATACTATCAAAGGTTAAAACCAATCCATCGGATGCAATATCATTCTCTTTTATATGTGAGCGAAACCATTCCACTTCCTGCTCTACAGTTTCAGCAGTCACAATCCTATGATTAACTACATCAAAACCAAGATCTGCAAGCCACTGTAAGTTCTCTGCCTTGCTATCGGACAATACCTTACCCTCAGCGCTTACTAATGTAAACGCAAAAAACTGGACTCTTCTTTTTGCGGCAATTTCACTATTAAGCTGGCGTACCGTTCCACTGCAAAGATTTCTAGGATTCTTATATTTCTCTTCTTCCTGTGACCCTTCGTTAATGCGATGAAACTCTGTATAAGAAATAACGCCTTCACCACGCAGAACTAAACTTCCTTTAAAAGCAATCTGTAACGGTAAATTAGCAAAGACCCTTGCATTATGGGTAACGTCCTCTCCAATTTCACCATTCCCTCGAGTGATTGCCTGTTGAAGAGTCGCATTTTCGTATGTTAATACGATAGTTAGACCGTCCAATTTCCAAGAAAGTATTCCATTTTCTCCGCCTAAGAAACTTTTTAATTTTAGCGGTTCTTTTGTTTTATCTAAAGATAATATGGGGCTGTCATGCTTCACCTTTTGCAAATTACTCAATACTGTATAACCAACCCTTTGGGTAGGGCTATTCGCTAGTATGATTCCGCTTTCCTTTTCCAAACGCTCCAGTTCATCATACAAACGATCATACTCCTGATTAGACATTATTTCTGCATCCTTTTGATAATACGCTTCAGCCGCTTTATTCAAAAGAGATACCAATTCCTTAATCCGGTTTACCATTCAGCCTCAACTCCTAAATCTTTATTCGGTTACTTTAATCAGCTTTGATAATTTCGCCATAAACTTCTTTGTTCCCTTCTCACCAAAGGAAACCTCAACTTCATAATCCGCACCACCATTTTGTATGGATTTTACCACGCCGATGCCATACTTTGGTGCACGCACCTTATCGCCTTCTTTATAATTCAATTCAAAATCCTTTGGAGCAGGCATTCTCTTATTTTCCGAGGAAGGAGTAATGAAAGTTGCAGGGATTCCTGTTCCTCTTCCACCGATACGTTGCTGTTTTAAAGATGTAATTGGCGAAAGCTTCATACTATTTTTCATGGCATACTTCTTTGCCATTTCAGAAATTTCCCTTGTAGGCATATCCACCAACTCTTGGGGGATTTCCTTTAAAAAGCGAGATGGAGGATTGTATTGTGTAATCCCATGTTGCATACGGCTTTTTGCATGGGTCAGAAATAATTCTTCTCTTGCACGGGTAATTCCCACATAGCAAAGGCGTCTTTCCTCCTCAATATCCTTTTCTCCTCCATACATTACTGCACGGAAAGTAGGGAACATACCTTCTTCCATACCAATCATAAATACATAGGGAAACTCCAAGCCTTTGGCGCTATGTAATGTCATAAGCACAGCGGCATCCTCCCCTGGCTGATAACTATCAATATCTGCCACTAAAGAAACCTCTTCCAAAAAGCCCATCAATCCGCCTTCAGGGTTATTTTTATCGTATTCCACCGCTTTATTCACAAATTCATCGATGTTTTGCAAGCGTGAAAGAGCCTCTTCTGTCCCCTCTGTCATCAACAGTTGGAAATATCCTGAGCGTTTTACCACTGTATCAATCAATTCCGCTGCAGATAAATCAGCGGCGTCTTTTTGTAAACTAATAATAATTTCAAGAAAGTCTCGGAATTTTGATGCTCTTGTTTTTAATTCTGTAATCTCATCCAACCTCAACAATGCATCGAACAAAGATATTTGGTTTGCTTCTGCAAATGCTGCAACCTTATCTATAGATGCCTCACCAATTCCTCTTTTGGGAACATTGATAATTCGGCGCAGAGCAATGGTATCAACGGGATTGGCTAAAACCTTGAGGTAAGAGAGAATATCTCTAACTTCCTTACGCTCGTAAAACCGAACGCCCCCAAACAAACGATAAGGGATTCCCTTTTTCACAAATTGATCCTCCACCGCACGGGATTGCGCATTGGTACGATACAGCACTGCCATATCCTTAAATTCTTTGCCACTATTTACGATTTCCTGAATCTGTTCTGCAACGAAACGTGCCTCGGCATATTCATTTTCCCCTTTAAAAATATGGAGAATATTTCCACCATCATTCTCTGTCCAAAGAGATTTATCTTTTCTTGTCTGATTATTCTGAATCACGGAATTTGCCGCTTCCAGAATTTTTTGGGTAGAACGATAATTTTGTTCCAGCTTTATAACAACGGTATTAGGGAAATCCTTTTCAAAATCCAAAATATTACGAATATTTGCACCACGCCAACCATAGATACTTTGGTCATCATCTCCAACAACACAAAGATTCTTATATTTAGAGGCCAGCATACAAACCAATTCATACTGAGAGGTGTTCGTATCCTGATACTCGTCCACCATAATATATCGGAATCTATCCTGATACTTTTCCAAAACATCAGGATGATTTCTAAACAATAAAACAGTTTTATAGATTAAATCATCAAAATCCAATGCATTGTTTTCTTTTAAACGTTTTTGGTAAGTACGATAAACTAAAGCGATACGACTTGCTTTTTCGTCTCCCGGCTCAGCATTTTTGGAATAATCCTCCCAAGAAACCATTTCTTCCTTCTGGTTGCTGATAATAGACATTGCACCTCTTACCGAAAAGGATTTATTCATGGTGTCAAAGCCCAATTGTTTAAAAACCTCACGCATAAGCTTTTCTTGATCGTCAGCATCATAAATAGAAAATTGTCCGTCATAATCCAAATAATGAATTTCACGGCGTAAAATACGAACGCAAGTGGAATGGAATGTACTAATCCAGATATCCTCCGCCCCATTTGGTACCAGCTTAAGCACACGCTCTCTCATTTCCTTTGCAGCTTTATTTGTAAAAGTAATCGCAAGGATATTCCAAGGTTTCACTCCTGTCTCCAGCAAATGGGCAATACGCACGGTTAACGCTCCGGTTTTTCCACTACCTGCCCCAGCCAAAACCAAAACGGGACCATCCTTTTGTAAAACAGCCTTTTGCTGCATCGTGTTGAGCTGCTCAAACCCTATCATATTATTCTCCTCTTCCTAAATAAACTCCACAATATATACTTTCAGTTATGATATATTAAAAAAACAGATGAAATTTTACGAAACGATTCGCTGGGCAACCCTGCCCCTAAAATCTTGTACCAATTATCATCTGGATAAACGCTCACATAAGCTTTAAAAAGCGCCAAGAAAGGCTGATATCGATGAAGTCCGGATTCGTTTCCCACTGCTTCGTCAATAATCAGCCCCACGCTTTATTCATACATTCATAAAACTTAATTTTCTTCCTTCTGTTCCAATGCCTTCACGCGATCTATCGCCAATTTATATCCGTCAGTCCCATAATGAAGACATCGATTCACTCTGCTGATTGTTGCAGTTGAAGCACCGGTTTTCTCTGCGATTTCTACATAGGTACATTTTGCATCCAGCATAGCTGCAACCTCCATACGCTGGGCAATGGCCTGAATCTCATTCACCGTACAAAGATCCTCGAAAAGCTGATAGCACTCTTCAACTGTATTCATACACAAAATACATTGAAAAAGCTTATCTGTAAGTTCTGTTTTAATTTTTTTATTCATATGCCAAGGCCACCTCTTTTGCACTATAATCCTTTTTATATTAACATACTAAAGTGCTAAAGTAAAGGGATTTCCTTCTATTTTTTCTGCCTTTTATTGCGTTTTATTGAATACAAAAGTTTCTGAGGATCAGTATTTAAAACCAATTCTTCAGGAAAACTCATTTTTTCCAGCAGTCTTTCTACATAATAAATATCGCCAATTCCTGTATAGAAATGAGCATCACTCCCCACTACAATGGGTACCCTCTCTTCCATGGCCATTTGCAATAATTTTTCTATATTTTCATCACTACCTGCACGGAAGCCTCCCGGCACCAAAGATGCATTGTTGATTTCAAGCAAAGTACCTGTTCGTTTAGCAGCTTTGAAAATTTCGTCATAATCCAAAGGATATCTGGGGTCACCGGGGTGTCCTAATATATCCACAAATGGATTTTCCATTGCACGGATGCAAGCATTAGTGTTTTCTTCCATGGTTCCAGGTGCAATACAAGGAATATGTAAGCTTGCAATAGAAAGATCAAGACCAGAAAGGGTTCGCTCATCCATATCAATGCTTCCCTCAAAGTCAAGAATATTAAGCTCTACTCCTTTTAACACACGAACGCCAAAAAGCTCATCAGGAATTACGTGAAGATTTGCAAAATAAGCATGGGATGTGGTATTTTGCATTGCAGGCGCATGCTCCGTCAAAGCAATTAGCTTAAGCCCATTTTCTGCGGCAGCCCGGACGTTTTCTTGAATTGTACTGTAGGCATGTCCGCTGGCCAGACTATGGGTATGGGTATCTGCTAAAATTTTCATAATTTTCATCTCACCTCCAATGCAACAGATTCTTGCTTCTTATTCTAAATAGGAATCACTTAGTATCCCTGGTTAATCATTTGATACAGTGAAAGACACCTTAAATGAAAACATTTTCTTATCCCCATTATGAAATGCCTTTCCACTCAAGTTTAAAGTATAGCATAAAATTGATAGAAAAGCAAAAATCATATAAAAATTTCTTCTGACTCCAACACAGCATTATCTTTTTATCTCTACCTGAAACATTTAATAATGCCATTGGCGATATAAATGTACCAGTCAATTTTTAAAATCATCACCACCAGCTCAGCTGGTGGTTTGCTCTGCCCCTAGAAGGGGCTTTT
>NZ_JANGAD010000008.1 GCF_024461735.1 Anaerotignum propionicum | reverse complement strand
TTAAGACACCGCCCTTTCACGGCGGTAACGCGGGTTCGAATCCCGCACGGATCATATTTTGGCGCCATAGCCAAGTGGTAAGGCAAAGGTCTGCAACACCTCTATCCCCGGTTCAAATCCGGGTGGCGCCTTGCAAGAGATACGTCTTGAATCAGCATTTGCTGATTTAGGACGTTTTTTTTATTTACTTTGGACAGTTATCTATTTCCGTAAAGATAATTTGGATTGGTAAGAGTAATTTAAAGGAAAAAACTTATAATAAACAAAAATAACGATTAGGTCTTAGCTATCATTTTTTTAGATCATAAGGATACAATTTTATGGGAGCAACATTGGAAACAGAGCAAAAGCACATTAAAAAAAGCCTGAATTCAGGCCTTTTAGAGGAAGCTCGTATTATTTCTTTTCAAAACAGTAAATTGGTTTTCCAATCCACAAAAATTCGTAGCCAAATTGCATATTAATTATAAGTGCTCCTGATAAGTAAAAAGATAAAATTGCAACAATAAGTTCTGACCAAGCGGCCAATTGATGCATAGGCTCCGGCATAAATCCAAGTGTGCTGCCGGTAAGACCAATAAGTAGAAAATCAACAGCTACAAAGATGAAAAATAAAACTTTGTTGGTACGGGTTGCTCCTAAAGTCATAAAGATGCTAAAAATTAAATAGCCTAAAAAGGCAATACCTAACTGTCTCGCATCAATTTTGCTAGTCACTTCTGCACCAAACATACCAAGTTTCATCATCCAGCTCATGGCCACACCTAACCAGAAAAATCCATAGGCCCCAAAAGCTGTTCCACCAAAAGCATTCTCTTTTTTAAAGTCTAGAACGCTTGCAAACAGTTGGGCGATACCACCAAGAAATATTGCCCAAGGCAAAATGAAGGACAAATCGTTGGTAAACCCTAGCTTTTGTGAAGATGCTACAAGGGTTACCATGGCTAACCCAAGAAGTCCGATAGAACTTGGATCACCTGTTTTTACACTTACATAAAGTTTTTCATTGTGATTATTCATTTTTTACCTTTCCGTCTATATTGACGAAAATTCCTACCTCCTTTTTTTTATTTTAGATTGAATTTAAATACGTGATTTTTAAGTACTTAAATTTCACGTCAACCTACAGGGGGTTTGATTGTTAAACAAATCATTAAAAATTCGGAACGTTTTTTTATTTTACCATTTGTTCTAGTTTCTGTCTACTAAAATATTCATTTTTTATAACAATTTTTTATACGCTGAAACCACCAATGAATAAAATAATTAAAAATGTATATATACTAGTATTTCAAGCTTTTTATAGCTTATTTTATGAATAAATAAAATGTATGATTCACTATATTATTTAGCTTATTTTAAGAATAATATATGAATATATTCATTTTATAATTTTTTTAGCATGTAGGATTATTAACAAAAGTCTACTGAACAGATAAAGGGGATAGACGGGCATGATTTTGAAGAATTGTTTAGATTTATAGAAGAACAGATTAAAGAAAAGGGAAATTTACACCCTATAAGATTTTTTTAAAGTTTTTTGTGCAGAAAGTAACAAAAAAAGGGGTTGACGTTTGAAATGGAAAATACTATAATAATTTTATATTTATGGCGCCATAGCCAAGTGGTAAGGCAAAGGTCTGCAACACCTCTATCCCCGGTTCAAATCCGGGTGGCGCCTTAAGCGGAAGGGCAAGTTTTCTTTAGGAGAGCTTGTCATTTTTTATTGCAGAATTAAAACTCTACGGAGCGTTGATTGGCTTGTTAAGAGAATTCATTTATAATGATGTACGGAGGTGGCAGTAGTGGATTGCAATAAGGTAGGAAAGCTTATTCTCGATTTGCGAAAAGAGAAGAAAATGACACAGAAACAGCTTGCAGATGCCATGAATATAAGTGATAAAACAATTTCAAAATGGGAACGTGGGCTAGGATGCCCTGACGTGTCGTTGCTCAATGAATTATCACAGGTATTAAATGTGAATATTGAAAAGATATTATTGGGAGATTTGGAACCCAACAATACAGACGGAGGAAATATGAAAAAAATAAAATTTTATATGTGTCCCAATTGTGGAAACGTGATTACAGCCACAGGGGAAGCGGAAATATCCTGTTGTGGACGCAAAATGACTGCTTTGGTTCCTAAGCCTGCAGATGATGAGCACTATTTAAATGTGGAAACAATAGAGAATGATTATTACATTACCTTTCCTCATGATATGTTGAAAGAACACTATATTTCTTTTGTTGCATATGTGACCTATGATAGAGTTTTTCTTATAAGATTATACCCTGAGCAGAGTGGTGAGGTGCGCATTCCCGTATTTCGTAAAGGGGAGCTTTATTTGGGGTGCAGCAGAGATGGCTTATGGGTAACAAAGGTATGACGTGTAATAAAGAATTTGTTCCTATTAAAATGGAAAGCTGGCCAAGAGCACAAATATTCTATTACTATACCCAGAAAGCCCCCACAAGTTATACTGTTGATGTAAAAATGGACGTTACTGTATTGAGACAGAAATTAAAGGAACGAGGGTTTAAATTTTTTCCTGCTTATTTGTGGTTAGTCACGAGAGCAATACAAGGAATTAACGAGTTTAGAGTAGGGATGAAAGATGGTGTTTTAGGTACGTGGAAGCAATTAACTCCAGCCTATCCTCAGTTTCACCAGGATGACAAAACAACATCACTACTCTGGACAGAATTTTGCAAGGATTTTTCAGAGTTTTATGATAATTATGAGAGGGATGTCAAGGTATATGGTGACAGCCATGGCGTGCTGTCTTCAAAAGGAATTCCCTTACCCAATGCTTACATTATTTCTTGTATCCCTTGGTTTACGTTCCAAAGCTTTTCTCTCCATAACCATGGAATAAAGGACTATTATTTACCCAGCTTTGAATCAGGAAAGTTTGTGGAAGAAGAGGGGAAGGTATTTATGCCTCTATCTGTTACAGTGCATCATGCAACAGTAGATGGTTATCACCTAAAACAATTTTTTGAATCATTACAAGTGGCAATGGCTCACCCTGATGAATGGCTATGAAGGAAGGTATTGAAACGTAGAAAATCTTACGGCTTCAATCAGCTTGCACATTGTTTTGTCAAAAGGGTTCTTATTTTTAATAGATTGATAGAAGACTAGTTTGATACTCAACCCTAAAAACCGTAGAGAATATCTGCGGTTTTTTATAATGTAATGTTAATTGGGTTACTTGAAGCAATTAAAATCGGAGAGTGGTCAAAGGTTATGGAATATTTAGACACATATCTAAATGTCATTGACGAAGGGCTGAATTCGTGTTATTTTATATTTAGATAAACATCTAAATGAAATGGGGTGATCCATTGGGACTTCAAAAAACATTAAAGGCAATTGGTGACCCGACGCGGCGGGAGATCTTGGATATGTTGAAATCAGGAGAGAAAACTGCGGGGGAAATAGGCGAACGTTTCGAGGCAACAGGGGCAACCATTTCCCATCATTTATCTGTATTAAAAAATGCAGGGTTGATAATGGATGAGAAAAAAGGGAAATATATTTATTATGAGTTAAACATGACTGTGTTTGAAGAAATTTTAAGCTGGATTACTGCTTTTACCGGAGGGGATAAAAATGAGTAAAAAAAGAATGGCAATCTATTTTTTTTCCGTACTGCCTATTATAATGGTAAGTTTGGTTTACCAAAAGCTTCCTACATTGGTGCCTATGCAATGGGAGGCCAGCGGTGGTGTACGTTATGGGGATAAGTGGCAATTATATATTATTGCTGGATTATGTTTGGTAATGGGCATTTTTATGCCTCTTGTGCCTAAAATTGACCCAAGAAAGAAAAATTATGAGAAGTTTTTTTTAGCTTATGAAAATATTATTCTTATGATTGTGATATTTATGGCTGCCATCATGGCGATTTCACTTTCGGAAAGCCTTAATCCCGGAAGAATCTCTATACCTAGAGTTGTCAGCGGTGGTGTTGGGTTCTTGTTTGTTTTTCTTGGTAACATGATGCCAAAAGTAAAATCCAACTTTTTTACTGGTGTTAGAACACCTTGGGCACTGAGCAGCGAAATGGTATGGAATAAGACACAAAGATTAGGTGGAAAAGTGTTCTTTTTTGCGGGATTAATTATGATACTGTGTGCGTGGTTTTTTCCCATTTCAGCAATGCCTTATATCATTGGATGCATAATGTGTGTCATTGTTTTATACCCAACCATAATGTCTTACATTTGGTATAAGGATGAAGCAAAAATATTAGAAAAATAACTTAGGCAGGTCTTTATGGGGCTTTGCACAAAATAGGGAGCATGCAAACAAAAAATGTTGACGGTACAAGGTTTTACGGCTATACTGAATTCATCAATAGCCAAAAAGCCTTTTACCGTTATTTTTTATGCGTAAAATTTGGTTGACTTGGCGTGAAGGGTAGGAATGACAACAGAGTTGGAAAGTTGTGGGTATTAACTGCCGAAAAGTAAGAATTTGTTTGAAATTATAGGGCATGATGATTCATTGTCATTTACGAAAGACACTTTAAAAAGGCTTTTTCTCATTAGGAGGTTTAAATACATGCATAAAGAAAGAACTGTTTATATTATTGGACATAAGAACCCTGACACGGATTCTATTTGTTCTGCTATTGCTTATGCTGAGTTAAAAAACAGATTAAAGGAAGGCAATTTTGCGGCGAAAAGAGCAGGGGAAATCAATAATGAAACAAAATTTGTTCTTGAATATTTTGATGTGACGGATCCCGGTTTTCTGGGCCACGTTGGCACACAGGTAAGGGATATTACAATTAAATCAACTCCTTCTATTAGCAGGGAGCTTTCCTTGAAAAAAGCATGGAACACCATGCGAGACTTAGGGGATGCCACAATGCCTGTGGTGCAGGACGGAAAGCTTGAGGGCATCATTTCTGTCAAAGATATTGCAACAGCCAATATGGACGTTTATGAAACCCATATTTTAGCGATGTCTCACACCAAATATACAAATATTCTGGACACCATTGACGGTAAAATGATTATCGGGGATGAAGGGGAAATTGTTACAAAGGGGAAAATTTTAATTGGTGCGGCGAATCCTGATTTATTGGAATCCTATATTGAAGAAGGGGATATTGTTATCACCGGAAACCGTTTTGAAAGCCAGCTTTGTTGTATTGAGATGAAGGCCGGCTGTATTGTTGTTTGTATGGGTGCTCCTGTTTCAAAAACCATTCAAAAACTGGCAGTTGAGAACAACTGTAAAATTATCAGTACACCCCATGATACCTATATGACTGCAAGATTAATGAGTCAAAGCACTCCCGTTGGCTATTTTATGCGAAAAGAAGGGCTGATTGCCTTCCATAAGGATGATTTTATTTCCGATATAAAGTCTGTTCTATCAAAAATCAGACACAGAGATTTCCCTGTTTTAGATCAGGACGGAAATTATTGTGGAATGCTTTCTCGCCGTTCTCTATTGGATATGGAGAAGAAAAAAATTATTTTGGTTGACCACAATGAAAAGACTCAGGCGGTAGATGGAATTGATGAAGCGGAGATTATTGAAATTATTGACCATCATCGTTTAGGCAGTTTGGAAACCGCTATGCCGGTTTATTTCCGCAACCAACCCGTTGGATGTACTGCTACCATCATTTATGGAATGTATCGGGAAAACGGGGTAGAAATCGAGCCGAAAGTTGCAGGATTATTATGCTCTGCCATTCTATCCGATACGCTGATGTTTCGTTCACCCACTTGCACACAGAAGGATAGGGAGGCAGCAGAGGCTGTGGCTAAAATTGCAGGAATTGAGATTCAAGAATATGCAGAAAAAATGTTTCGGGCGGGCAGTTCTTTGGGAGACAAGGCACCTCAGGAAATTTTTTATCAGGATTTCAAGAAATTTAGTGGCAGTGGCTTAACCTTTGGGGTTGGTCAGATTTCTTCACTGGATCAGGAGGAGCTGAGTCAGCTTCGCGCTAAAATTGCCCTTTATATGGAGTCTATTAAGGGTAGTTGTGATGTTTTGTTTTTCCTTTTAACCAATATATTAACAGAATCTTCGGAGTTGGTATTTGTTGGAGACAAGGCAAAGGACATTGTGGATGCGGCTTTTTGCGGAACAGCAGAAGAAAATTGGATTTACCTTCCCGGCATGGTGTCGAGAAAGAAGCAGTTTGTACCTAAAATATTAAATGGGATTCAACAAGTGCTATGATGAAAAATTATAAGATGATACTTGCCTATGATGGCGGGAGATATAACGGCTGGCAAAAACAAGGCAACACAGACAACACCATACAGGAAAAATTGGAGGGCATCGTTTCTGCTTTGGGGGGGTGCCCTATTGAGGTTTTCGGTTCGGGTAGGACAGATGCGGGTACCCACGCTTATGGTCAGGTGGCTAATTTTCATATGGAATGGAATGATTCAACCTTAAGACTCATGGACACTATCAACGAAAGGTTACCTGAGGATATCAGTGTGCTTTCTTTGGAGGAGGTACCTTCACGGTTTCACAGCCGTTTGAGTGCCAAGGCAAAAACCTATGAATATACCATTTGGAATAGTAAAAAACCCCCTGTTTTTGAAAGAAAGTATGTTTTTTGGTGTGATAAGCCTTTGGATGTGGAGCAAATGCAAGTGGCTGCTAAATTGTTCCTTGGAGAGCATGATTTCAAAAGCTTCTGTGCAAATAAGCGTATGAAAAAATCAACAGTGCGGAAAATATATCAAATTGATTTTCATTGCTCAGAGGATAAAATAACCATCTCCTATCATGGAAATGGATTTTTATATCAGATGATAAGAATATTAACAGGAACGCTGATCGAGGTGGGAGAGGGAAAAAGACAGCCTCATGAAATCCCCGCTATTTTTGCGGCATTAGATAGAGAAAAAGCGGGTTTTACCGCCCCGGCAAAGGGGTTGGCTTTAAAAGAAGTTTATTATGGAGAGAGGCAGGAAGATTATGATACGAATTACTGATTTAAAACTGCCTGTAAATGGGACTGAGGAGCAGTTGAAAAAAAGAGCCGCTAGAGCTTTGGGGATTCCTGCTGAAGGCGTGCTCAATACAAAGATTTTCCGCCGCTCTTTAGATGCAAGAAAAAAGGATCAAATTCATTATGTTCTCGTTGTAGATGTGGAGGTTGCCAATGAAAAGAAGGTGCTTTCTAAAGCTACAGGAAAGAATATATCTGTAACCCCCGATTTATCTTATACTTTTCCCCAGGGAAAGGCTGAATGCAAAAATCGTCCCGTTGTGGTTGGTTTTGGCCCAGGGGGAATGTTTGCCGCCCTGCTTTTGGCAGAAATGGGTTTGAATCCTATTGTCTTAGAGCGTGGGGGAGATGTGAAAAGCCGTAAAGAAGCCATTTCTCTTTTTTGGGAGGAAGGAAGGCTTAACCCTGAGAATAACGTACAGTTTGGTGAGGGGGGCGCAGGTACTTTTTCCGATGGGAAGCTGACCACACGTATAAAAGATCCTCGTTGTCGAAAGGTTTTAGAGGAACTTGTGGGGGCTGGAGCACCAGAGGATATTTTATATGATGCAAAGCCCCATATTGGAACTGATTTATTGCAAGGTGTTGTACAAAGAATTCGAGAAAAGATTCTTTCCCTTGGGGGAGAGGTTCGTTTTTTTGCCAAGGTTTCTGATATTTTGTTGGAAGGTGGACAAGTAAAGGGAGTTATACTCTCAGATGGAGAAGCCATTCATACCAACGATGTGGTTTTGGCTATTGGACATAGCGCAAGGGATACCTTTGAAATGCTGTATCAAAAGGGTGCCATGTTAGAGCAGAAGCCTTTTGCAGTGGGTGTGAGAATTGAGCATCCCCAAAGGATGATAGATATTGCCCAGTACGGGGAAGGGGAAAAGGGTTTGCCACCGGCTGACTACCGCTTAACTTATACCTCAAAAAAAGGCAGAGGTGTGTACACCTTTTGTATGTGTCCCGGTGGATATGTGGTAGCGGCAGCTAGCGAAGAAGAAAAATTGGCGGTTAACGGTATGAGTGAACATGCCAGAGACGGAGAGAATGCCAACTCTGCTCTTTTGGTTCAGGTTTTTCCTCAGGATTTTGGTTCTGACCACCCCTTAGCAGGGATGTATTTTCAAAGAGAGTTGGAGGAAAAAGCCTTTGCTTTGGGTGGAGGTAATTACACCGCTCCCATACAACGGGTAGGGGCATTTCTTGGAACTTCCAAGGAAGGATCAATGATTTTTCCTAGTTATCGTCCTAATACAAAGGAATCTAATTTGGCAGAGATTTTCCCCGCTTTTATGATAGAAGCCATGCAGGAAGCGATTCCCGAAATGGGAAAAAGGTTAAAGGGATTTGATCGGGAAGATGCTGTATTGACAGCGGTGGAGAGCAGAAGCTCTTCTCCCATTCGGATTTTGCGTGGGGAAGACGGTACAAGCCCTTGGGCAAAGGGACTTTATCCCACGGGAGAGGGTGCCGGTTATGCAGGGGGAATTGTTTCTGCCGCTGTGGATGGCATTTTAGCTGCTGAGAAGATATTCCTTCAAAACTTAGAAGTGGAAAAATAAAGAGTAACGAATTTATTCGTAGATGTATCTACGGTGTGAAACTACAAATGAGATAAAGCGCATGAGATAATCAACGTATCCATGCGCTTTTTATATTTGATGTAAAGAAGGCAGAAATAAACGGGGGTTTTATTCCATTGCCAAACTTTTCAGGGTTTCCCCAGCAAGGCGGTATACTGTCCAATCTTTCATGGGCTCTGCACCCAAAGATAAATAGAAATCTATGCTGGGCTGATTCCAATCCAGGCACCACCATTCTAAGCGACCGCATTTGCGTTCCACAGCAGTTCTAGCCAGTTCCTTTAAAATTTCTTTGCCATAGCCTTTGCCTCTGTATTCTTCTTTCACATATAAATCTTCTAGATATATTCCCGCTTTCCCTAAAAAGGTGGAGAAATTATGGAAGAATAGGGCAAAGCCAATTTCCTTACCATCCAACATGGCAAATAACACCTCTGCCTTCTTTTGTTGAAAGATCCATTCATGGAGAAGTTCTTCTGTAGCTACCACTTCCTCCAACATTTTTTCATAACTGGCCAATTCTTGTATGAAGAACAAAATTAGCCGTGTGTCTTCTTCTTCAGCAAATCGAAATGATAAATCCATTTTTTCTCCTTTTCTGTTTGCAACAACTTTTGTTATATTTATTTTATTTCCAGAATGGTGAAAGCACCTGCTTCTTCATCAGTTGAGTACACAAAGGAAAAGGCATCCTTTTCTTTCATATTATGAAGTTTTTCTGATACGGTTTCATCATAAAATTGAAAGGCTTGAATGGTTCCATCCTCTAAGGTCATCTCAACGGTATGACCATCAACCAAGCCATTAAAAACGGCGGAAGCTGATTGTGTGGGAGGAGCAAAGCCCTCTTCTTTGGTCATGGTTGCTATACTATAAAAATATCTGGGGTCCACAATGCCATCAGCAAAGGCATTTTTTTGCATTGTCACTTGGCATTTACCCAAAACCTCTTTATCCTCCATGGTGGAAACTAGTTTTGCTGTAATGACATAGCCATTTTCTGTTTCTCTATAATCTGATAAATTTGTTTCCGAAAGACCACGATCTCCCTGAGAAAGCAAATAAGCATCCCAATCCTTATCATAGGTAATGGAGTTGGAAAGAGATTCAGGCAGAGGCAATAAGTCATCATAGGTTGCAAACAGGGCAATGGCATACTCTTGGGCAACTTTTTTTGGTACCTTTAACCTTCCATCATCAGTTACTGTTACTAGGCTATTCTCAGCACCGGAGTTGCCTAAGAAATAATAAAGGGCGCTCCAAAAGAATTCAGGATCGGTGGCATCATAGTCCGTGTTGTTTTCCAGCATACAACGCATGAGTGCGTCAATGGGTTCAACCATTGTTGCCATATCCTGAGGTACTGCTCCTTGTGCTTGGGGCTTTGGGGAAGAGGGTTCGCTGTTTTTACTGCAACCTGTCGCTCCCAATAGAAATAGTGCGGTCATAAAATACAATATGTATTTCTTCATATTCATCCTCCTTAAGGCTAATACCGTATTTCTTCATTCTGGGGCATAACCCCTTATTTTTGATTGATGCCTAAGTCTATCCCATGGTATCTTACTGTCAGTCTGCATAAAAATAATCGATGATACCTTTTAAAATTGACTGTGCTTTTTGTTTTTTTCATAAAAAATCAAGAAGCAAACCTGGACACATTAAAAGATGTGACATTACTCTAGTATAATCCAATATTATAAACGAAACGTAACAAAAATCTTTCATATTTATAAATTTTTATTGCAAGACTTTTCCCCTCGGTCATAGAATAATGATAGGGGGAAACTCTTTACCCTTTCAAAAAAAAATGGTATACTATCAAAACGGTGTTGCTTTTTGACGAAAAAATTGCAACCCAAGGCTTCCTATCGGTGAAAAAGAAGGAAAGGACGGTATATGTAGTGGAAGCGCCAGAACCGCAGATAGGGCGGTTGACGAGGTAGAAGTGATCGAATTTTTCGGCGGATGCTTCTCGCCCATTCGTTCAGGGACGCAGGTCTTTCTACAAATAGGAGAAGAAAATTCTCCTGACAAAGGGAAAGGCAACGGACGAATAAAAGAATAAAGGAGAAATTTAAATTATGTGTGGAATTGTTGGATATATCGGGAACGCTGAGGCGGTACCCGTTCTTTTGAATGGACTTGCCAAGTTGGAATACCGTGGTTATGATTCAGCGGGTATTTCTGTTTATCATGATGGAATATATACCATTAAGGCAAAAGGTAGGTTGGCGAATCTGGCGGAAAAAATTAATAAAGAGGAAACTTTATCCTCCCATATGGGAATTGGCCATACCAGATGGGCTACCCATGGGGCCCCCAGTGACCGCAACAGCCATCCTCACAATAGCCAAAGCGGAAAAATTTCAGTGGTTCACAACGGAATCATTGAGAATTATATGGAAATTAAGGCCTTCTTACAGGAGCAAGGCTATGTATTTGTATCAGAAACGGACTCAGAAGTGGTTGCACAGCTGTTTGATTATTATTATGAGGGAAATCCTGTTGAAACATTAAGCAAAGTAGTCAGAAAGGTTCGTGGCGCATATGCTTTGGCTATTATGTGCATTGACCATCCCGATAGCTTGGTTGCAGTCAGAAAGGATTGCCCCCTTTTGGCAGGCTTAAGCAGTGAGGGAAATTATGTTGCATCAGATATTCCTGCATTACTGGAATATACCAGAGATTATTATTTGCTGGATGACAATGAAATTATATTTTTGACCAAAGAAGGCGTAACCCTTTACGATTTGGATGGAAATGAGATTCATAAGGATGTATTCCGTGTGACATGGGATATCGACGCCGCGGAAAAGGGCGGATACGATTATTTCATGATGAAGGAAATTATGGAACAGCCTGAAGCGTTGAGAAAAACAGTTTTCCCCAGAATGACAGAAACGGGTATCAGTTTTGAGGATCTTTCCTTGACGGAAGAGGAAATTAAGAATTTTAATCGTATTCACATTGTTGCCTGCGGTAGTGCATGGCATGCAGGTGTTGTAGGCAGATATGTTATGGAAGAAGTAAGCAGAATTCCTGTTGAAGTAGATATTGCTTCTGAATTCCGCTATCGTAATCCTATTTTGAATCAGAATGACCTTTGTATTATCATCAGCCAATCCGGAGAGACCGCAGATACTTTGGCGGCGTTAAGAGAAGCGAAAAAACAGGGGGTTAAAGTACTCTCTATTGTGAATGTGGTGGGCAGTTCCATTGCTAGGGAAAGTGATGATGTGCTTTATACTTGGGCAGGGCCTGAAATTGCAGTGGCAACCACAAAGGGATATACAACCCAGCTTTCCTTGCTATATCTGGTTTCCTTGTATTTTGCCAAGGTACGGGGTACTATGGAGGAAGGACGCCTGAATGAGTATCTACAGGAATTACGCTTATTACCTCAAAAGACAGAAGAGGTATTAAAGTTAGATACAAAAATGGCTGAGCTTGCGAAAAAATATGCTCAAAGTGAGGACGTATTTATCATTGGTCGTGGTCTGGATTATGCTGCTGCAATGGAATCCTCCTTGAAGCTAAAGGAAATTTCCTATATCCACAGTGAGGCTTATGCGGCCGGGGAGTTAAAGCATGGAACCATATCCTTAATTGAGGAAGGGACGCTGGTGATTGCCATCGCAACCCAGGAAAGACTGTTTGAAAAGTTGGTAAGTAATGCCAAAGAGGTAAAGGCTAGGGGCGCTAAAGTAATTGCCATTGCTGTGGAAGGAAATCTTGCCATGGAAGAGGTGGCGGATGAGGTGATTTATCTGCCGAAGTCAGGAGATATTTTTACAAGCTCTTACAATGTTTTGCCCATGCAGTTGTTTGCCTACTATACAGCAGTGGAAAGAGGCTGTGATGTTGATAAGCCCAGAAATTTGGCAAAATCAGTAACCGTTGAATAAATTAGATGCTTCTTGTTGCTTCATAAAGAAGCTTTTTAGGTGCCGATAAAGTCGGCACCTTTTTATTGCAAAAATTTTGATAGAGATAGGAAATAGAATGGTTTATGAAACATTTCGACAAAAAGCTTTTTTTATATTGACACCTAGGTGTATGAGTCATATAATACACTTAGGTGTGTTATCAATATAGTACACTTTAGGAGGGGTAGTATGTTAGATTTTACGGAGCTGGTTCTCAATACAGTGGAACCGGTTTATGCACAAATAAATGAATTTGTAAAGCGGCAGATATTTTTAGGGAAGGCAAAAAAGGGAGACCCATTGCCATCTAGGCGTGAACTGGCAACTCAGCTGAAAATTAACCCCAATACTGCGCAAAAGGCTTTTCGTGTTTTAGAAGATGCGGGCTTGGTTCTTACACCCAAAAACACAGTCAGCATCCTTTATTTTGATGAGGATATGTTATTGGAGATACAACGGGAAATGACAGGAGATTTGGTAGCTGAATTTGTAAAAAGGTTAAAGGAAAATAAATTATCCCTTGATGAGGTATTGGGATTGCTGCAACAAGAATGGGAAAGGGCGGAGTCAGCATGAAAAATACAATAAAACTCAGTAATTATTTGTTTCAATGGTTTTTTCGCAAGAGTGGCCGATATATTATGGGCATTTCTTTAGGGATTGCCGCTCTTCTGATTTTAATTAGCAGCAGCCTTAGCACGAACAATGCATATCAGCATATTGCAAAGGAATTTCGCACCTATGATATGGTAATTGATTATAGTGGCGCAGGTATCGTTTTTTTTCTGGGTTTGATTACACTTTTTATCACACTCTTTATTCAAATGAATGGATTTTACACTAACGGAAAAGGGATGTATTCTATTTTGATGCTGCCTATGAAAAGGTGTCAGGTGTTTTATGCCTTCTTTTTATCGGCATCAGCGGTGGTTTTTTTATATTTTGCGCTATGGCTTGTGGCTATGGTTGCGTTGTACATACCCATTACTTCTATGTATGTGAAAGCGGCATTCCAATCTGTTTTGCGTTTTTCCCAGAGTGTAACCGTTAGAGAAATAGATGCCACTATTTCCAATGGATTTTTTTTGGCCTTTCACAGAAGTATTTTTCTATCTTCCTGTTTCCCTGTTTCTTGGATACAGGTTTTGGCATTAAGTGGAGGATTGTTTCTCTCCGTTACTGCCATTGTTTTTGCAGGATTATATAATGAAAGTGTTTTTATAAGAGTGTTACTGTTTGTGGTTGTATTAGCGGGATTTTTTGTGGCATTTTATCGGGCGTGGCTTTTTATTGATAATCAGTTATTTTATTCAGTGAGATCTATATTGCCCCAAAGTCTTTATTTATTTGTACTGGCAGGGTTTCTCGGAGTGACATTAATAGTTGTTGCCATACACAAATTAAAGTGGAGAAAAGACATTTAAAAGGGGGGAAGGGTATGAAAAATAAGGTGATTTGGGCGGTGGCTTTACCCATTCTGATCTTCACGGTTTTTTTTGGTGTAATGCATGGATTACAGAAAAAAGGAATTTTTTATTTAAGTGATTTAGAGGGACAAAGAGAATATTTAACCCTTTTTCCCTTGGAAGGGATTGCCGGTGATGGTACCCAAGGAATCAGTTTTCGTTTAGAGGATGGAGAACTAACCACTAAGTTTTACCCTTTTGACACAGAGCAAATTAAAAATATTGTTTTTGCTGAGCGCAGAGGTTTAACGGGATTTGAAAAATATAGCTACAATTATTATAAACAAGAAAATTATTATGATTTTAGTCGTAGTGGCAATGTATTTTCTTCTACCGATTCGGCACCTTCCAAAGATGCAAAGATACAACATAAGGATAGCTTTAATGAGGAACTATTAGAAGACTTTGATTTGCAAAATGCCGAATTTGTTGGAGGGGAGACAGTTATTGCCGATAAGATTGATGTGTATTTATCTTTTTTTGATGTAGACAATGGGCGTTGGGCAAGGGTGCCTACAGGAATGACTCTGCAAGATAAGCCGTATTATTACACACGGGGTGATTATGCAGAAACAAATTCTTTCTTCACCCATTCCGCTTTTAATGATGCCCAAATTAATGCGATTTGCATTAAATTGGGAGATGCTTATTTTAGCATGGCAATTCCCAGCAAGGAGTGCCAAGGAAAAACCACCTTGTATCGTGTCAACAAAGAGGATTTGGTTAAAACACCTGATGAAGGAAAGATATATGACCAAAAGGAGTATGGCAAAGCAACGGCTCTATGCGCCTTCCCTGTGGGTGAGGATAATCATATATTAGGAATGTTTAAGGTTGGCGAGCAATCCATTGGAATTTTTAGAACCCAAAAGGACAGCTTGTTTTTCGAATTATATAATACAGAGGGCACCTTGGTTGCGCAGGATTTGCTTACTAATGAGCTGGGTAAAAGGGTAGACCAAGCTGAGGCCGATGTGGTTTCTTGGAATGAAAGGGATGCTTCCATCTACTTTAGAACATATGAAATTGTAAAACAGAAGGATGGTTCAGAGGCTTGGGAGACGGTTGTAAATGGAATGTACCAATTTGATGAAAAAGGCTTAAAACGAATGAATTGCTATGGAGATGGTGGAAGACTACTTTCTGTATGTAGGAATAATCTGATTTTTGATGTATCTATGGTGAATGATGAAGAAAAATTGAAGCTTCCTTACTACTACGGATATCAGGTGTATCTGACTGTAATGAATGGAGATACTGAAAAGGTTCTCTATCGGGGTCAGTTGGTAACGGATTATGATGAAGATATTTATAAAATGTTTTCCATATACGATATTGCAAAAAGTGCACCTTATCTTGAGGAGGCAATGAAAAATTATTATGGTGATTCAATCATTACCCAAAGACAGCGACAAATTATGGAGGTTATACCTATAAATGGAAAGGTGGAAAATTCATGGTGGAGATAAAAAATTTATATTTTACCTATGCAAACTTTAAAAAAGTTTTAGAAAATGTCTCCTTCATTGTTCCCACGGGACAGATTGTAGCGATTTTGGGTGCCAATGGTGCGGGGAAAACCACACTTTTGAAGCTGATTGCCGGTTTGATGAAGCCGGACAATCATATGGAAATTAAGATAGATGACCAAACACCTCAGGAGATGGCAGGTAAAATTGCTTTTATCAGTGAGGCAGGAACATATTTTAACGATCTGACACCTAAGGAATATGGAGATTTTTCGCAGGATTTTTTCCCATCCTTTGATAGACCTTACTTTGATATGCTTTTGGAATTTTTTCATTTAGAGGACCGACCCATCAAAAAGATGTCAAAGGGGCAGAGGGCTAAGGTGGAGATAGCCGCGGGTATGGCAAAAAGAACACCATACATTATTATGGATGAACCCTTCGTGGGTAAGGATATGTTTACCCGACAGGATTTTATGCAGGCCTTATCCGGTACCCTATCCGGCGAGGAAACGATTTTTATAACCACCCATGAAATCAATGAAATTGAAAATTTCGTGGATCGGGTGATTATTTTAAAGGAAAATACCCTTGCGGTGGATATTACATTGGATGACCTTCGTCAACAGGGCAAGACCATTCAAGAGCTCATGAAGGAAACCATTGGTTATCAGGAAAATGGTTTTCATACTTATTTAGATAAAATCGAATAGTATTGGATGCATAAAAAATAGAGGGGCACAAAGAATAATCGTCCAAGGGGATTTTTACCCTTGGACTTTTTTTTCTTTATGGGAATTTTATTGATGATGGAAAGAATACCAGTAAGTATCTGCAACGCCAAAAAACAAGGAAAATTGACATCGGTTGGGGGTTATGCTATACTTTCTCATGAATTAGACTGAATTAACTTTAGGATAGATAGAGGGATCATAATGACGTTAGATGAATTGCCCATTGGCAAAGAAGCAGTAATTTTGAGGGTTGGCGGCGAAGGGGTTTTGCGCTATCGCCTTTTAGATATGGGATTGATACCTAAAACAAAAATAATGATTACAAAGGTTGCACCTATGGGTGATCCCATAGAGCTGCGCTTGAGAGGCTACACGCTGACCATTCGTTTGGAGGATGCTAGGAATATTCAGGTGATTGAGGAGGCTGCAAAATGATATTTGCTTTAGCAGGAAATCAAAATTGCGGTAAAACAACATTATTTAATCAGCTGACAGGCTCCAATCAGCATGTGGGAAACTTCCCTGGGGTGACGGTAGAGCAAAAAATTGGTGAAATCAGGGGTCATAAGGATTGTAAAGTGGTGGATTTACCTGGTATTTATTCCATCCGTCCCTATACCAGTGAAGAGATTGTAAGCCGAGATTTTATTTTGAATGAAAAGCCTGACGGCATTATTAATATTGTAGATGCCACCAATATTGAGAGAAATTTATATTTGACCCTGCAATTGCTGGAAATGCGCATTCCTATGGTTTTGGCACTAAATATGATGGATGAGGTGCGCAATAACGGTGGTACGATAAACGTTGAAAAGATGTCGGAGGAACTTGGCATTCCTGTAATTCCCATCAGTGCGGCAAAAAATGAAGGAATTGAAGAATTGCTTCAGAGTGCATTGAAGGAAACGAAGCAAAAAAGATTGCCTCAAAGACTGGATTTTTGCCCTCAAGGACCCGTGCACAGATGTATCCATTCTGTTTGTCATCAGTTGGAGGATCATGCGGAAAATGCAGGTCTTCCATTAAGATTTAGTGCCACAAAGGTAATTGAAAATGATGAGGATATAATAAAAAGATTGATGCTCAGCCAAAATGAATTGGAATTGATTGAGCACAGCATTATTGAAATGGAAACAGAGCTTTCTATGGATCGTAATGCAGCGTTGGCAGACATGCGCTATGCCTTTATTGAACGGGTTTGCGAAGCAACGGTTATCAAATGCAAAGAAAGCAAAGAGCATATTCGCAGTGTTCGCATTGATGGATTGCTAACCCATAAATTTTTGGCAATACCTATTTTTATCGGCATTATGTTTATGATTTTTTTCCTTACTTTTAATGTGATTGGTGCGTTTTTAAGTGATGGGTTATCTGTACTCATTGATGGGATTACGGGCTGGGTGGATCAAGGGCTAACCTTATATGGCATAAATCCTGTGGTACACGGCTTGGTCATTGATGGTATTTTTGCCGGGGTTGGCAGTGTTCTAAGCTTTTTACCAATCATTGTGGTGTTGTTTTTTTTCCTTTCTATTTTGGAAGATACAGGATATATGGCAAGGGTTGCTTTTGTAATGGATAAACTTCTGCGGAAAATCGGTCTTTCCGGTCGCAGCATTGTTCCTCTATTAATTGGTTTTGGCTGTACCGTTCCTGCGGTTATGGCAACCAGAACCCTTTCTTCAGAACGGGACAGAAAAATGACCATGTTATTGACACCTTTTATGAGCTGTTCTGCAAAAATACCTATTTATGCTGTTTTCACAGCGGCATTTTTTCCAAAGCAGGGAGCATTGGTTATGCTTGGTCTTTATCTGTTTGGTATTGTCGTAGGAATTATAGTTGCACTTTTGTTTGGTAGAACTATTTTTCATGGTAACCCCATACCCTTTGTAATGGAATTGCCAAATTACCGTTTTCCTTCACTCAAAAGCGTGGTTTTGTTAATGTGGGATAAAGCAAGAGATTTCTTACAAAAGGCATTTACTGTTATTTTTGTAGCTACAATTATTATTTGGTTTTTACAAAGCTTTGATAGTCACTTAAATATTGTAGCAGACAGTGCAAACAGTCTTCTTGCAATGTTCGGTAGGATTTTGGCACCATTATTTGTCCCTCTCGGATTTACAGATTGGCGTATACCCACAGCGTTGATTACGGGTTTCACCGCAAAGGAAGCGGTAATCAGTACCATGAGTGTTTTACTGGGAACAACGGTTGCACAGTTGAATATAGCTTTATCGACACTATTTACACCTATTTCTGCCATTAGTTTTTTGGTATTCACACTGTTATACACACCCTGTGTAGCGGCTATTGCGGCGGTGAAAAGGGAACTGAATTCAGGATTTTTGGCAGGGGTTGTTGCTTTGATTCAATGTGTGATAGCGTGGATTGTGGCTTTCGGTGTATATCAAATATTACAGCTGTTTGCATAAGGAGCTGAATACATGGGTATTTTGGATTATATTATTTTAGGCCTGATTGCCTTAGGTTTTATAGGGGCTGTTCGTCGCATGAAAAAAAACGGCGGTTGCTGTGGGTGCGGGGGAAATTGCGGCCAATGTAAAAAAGAAAGAAAAGAGAAAAAGTGAGTACATTTTTAAGCTTAAAATGACAAAGGCGCTGTGCCTTCTGATTAATCAGAAGATACAGCGCCTATTTTTTTTGTACTTCCTATGAAAAATGGCTTGGTTTAATTGGGGTAATAATTGATTTCTATAAAAGAGAGCATGGTATTTTTTCGGTTGATATAGGTATGCCCGATGGAGGAGTCAAAAGCCAGAGAATCCCCCTCAACCAACGTATAGTTACCTGCCTCAGTATGAAGGTCTAGTTCTCCTTGAATGATATAAATATATTCTTGCGCTTTTTCCGAATGCCCGATGGAAGCATTGGAAGATTGTGCATCCAATTCTACATAAAAGAGTTCAAAATTACGCACAGGGGTGCTTTTAAAATAGCAATATACCCTATAATGTTCTGTTTCACCTGTTTGCATTACAGAATCCTCCCTTGAGACAAAGGTTGACTCTTTCTCAACACCCTCCATCAATTTTGTATACGGAACATTAAGGCCATTGGCAATTTTCCAAATTGTATTAATTGTGGGATTGCTGCCGCCTTTTTCTATATCTGAAAGCATTGCTTTGCTAATTCCCGAAATTTTTGATAATTGACCCAGTGTCAAATTCCGTTCATTTCTTAATTCCTTGAGATTAAATGCAATAATTTTACCCAGTTCCATAAATTCACCTTTTTCCCTTGACAAATAAAACGAACGATTGTAAGATATAAAAAACAATTCGTTCGATATATCGAGCAAATGTTAAATAAGATATATACCATTATAATCAAAAAGAAGTAAGAAATCAAGAAAAAGGGATTGCATAAACCGGGGAAACCCTTTATGTTGTTCATTTCGTAAAAAATCCCTCTTGAAGTATAGAAGGACATTAGATAAAAGGAGGTTTTAATATGGAAAAGCTATCAAGAGAAAAAGGGTGGGAGTTGTTATGTGAATACACAAAGACACCGGCTCTTCGAAAACACGCATTGGCAGTAGAAGCGGCTATGGCTCATTTTGCCCGAATCAATGGAGAAGATGAGGAGTTATGGGGCGTTGTAGGATTATTACATGATTTGGATTACGAAAAATATCCAGATGAGCATTGTCACAAAGCTGAAGAAATTATGAGAGAGCAAGGGATAGATGAAGTTTATATTCGAGCGATGAAATCCCACGGATATGGTATTTGTACAGATGTAAAACCGGAGAGTCAGATGGAAAAGGTTCTTTTTACCATTGATGAACTGACAGGGCTAATAAATGCCCTTTGCTTGATGCGCCCATCGAAAAGCGTGTTGGATTTAGAAGTGAAGTCTGTAAAAAAGAAGTTTAAAGATAAGTCTTTTGCGGCAGGGGTAAATAGAGAAGTTATTATCAATGGGTGTGAAGTACTTGGTATGGACTTGGATGAGGTGATACGGGAAACCATTGAAGGGATGAAAGAAAAAGCAGAAGAAATTGGATTAAAGGGAACCCTTTAAGAAAGGGTTTGCGTATAACCCACTGCATAAAAAATAGACGTACAAGCATCTAAAAGATTAATAAATTGGAGTACATAAAAGATTTGCCGTAGAATAAAATTCTACGGCAAATCTTATGAAAACATATTACTAGGGAATCACGTTCACCCTATTTATTTTCAGGTTACAACTTATTATCAATCTTAGTAGGTAAATAACTGTGTCCAAGCATTGCCGTCAACGCCAACGCCGATGTACTTAAAGTTAGGGTTCATGATATTAGCTCTATGACCTTCGGAATTCATCCAGTCATTCATAACCTGTTCAGGTGTTTTTTGTCCAAGAGCGATATTTTCACCGGCACCTCTATAAGAAGCATTTGCTTCGTCAAGGGCAGTAAAGCAGCTTCTGCCGTCAGGTCTTGTATGAGAGAAGCTTGTTTGTACCTCTTTTGCACGAACCTGTGCAGCCGCGGTTACTTTTGTATCAATTGTTAATGCACTTAAGCCAGCTTTTGCTCTTTCTGCATTTACGAGGTCAACTACTTTTTGAGCATTTGCGGATACAGTTGCAGTTGTATCAGTGGAACTATTGTTGCTGGAGCCGTTGTTGCTGGAGCCGTTGTTGCTGGAACCATTATTGCTGGAGCCATTATTGCTGGAGCCGTTGTTGCTGGAGCCGTTGTTGCTGGAGCCGTTGTTGTTTGAGCCATTATTGCTGGAGCCATTGTTGCTGGAGCCGTTGTTGCTGGAACCTGTTGTGCAATTGGTCCCTGTGCAAGTGTTACCAGTGTTACATTTGGTGCCTGTTGTAGCCTTTGTACCAGGTGTACACTTAATGTTTGGTGTGCAATTGATTCCATTTTTTGTGATAACCACACCTTTTAAGTTTGAAGTGCCTTTAACGGATGATCCATTGTTGCAGTTCAACTGGCTTAAAATGGAATCTAAATTTACGGAGTTTAAGCAGTTATTTTGTGTGCTGTTCAAGTTCTGAGCGCCCTTTACTGTGCCATTTGAAGTAGGGCAATTGGAACCAAATGATATATTACAGTTAAGTGGTGCAGCCATTGCCTGTACGGACATGGTAAGGACTGCAACAGAAACAGCGGCAGCTAATCTAAATTTTTTCATTTCATTTCCTCCTTCTTTCATCTACAAGTTAGTTATTGCAACCGGTATTACAATTAGAACCGGTGCAGTTATAACCGGTAAAGCAGTTGGAAGCAGTTGTGCTAGCGCCCTTAACGGCTTTCGACGTTGTTGTGCAGTTAGAACCTGTTGTGCAGTTGGAGCCTGTTGTGCAATTGTTTGTGCTTGCACCTTTCACTTTTGTTGCAGCATTTGTATAGCAGTTAGAACCCTTTGTTGAAGTGGTGCAGTTAGAGCCTTTTGTTGTTGTTGTGCCTTTTACGTAGTTAGCACCCTTTACAGATGAACCGTTGTTGTTGCAGTTCAGCTGGCTAAGAATAGAATTGATATTTGTGGAGTTAAAACAATTATTCTGTGTGCTGTTTGAAGTCTGGATACCTTTTACTGCACTTGTATAAGCTTTGCTTGTTGGGCAGCTGGAACCGGAAGATATATTACAGTTCAGAGGTGCGGCCATCGCCTGCACGGACATGGTAAGAACTGCAACGGAAACAGCAGCGGCTAATCTAAATTTTTTCATTTAAAGTTCCTCCTTATTGATAGAAAAGTTTTTAAATAGTTGTTTCTCAATTATTATGTAATTGTTACAAAACTGTTACAAGGACATAGTATCACAGCATTTCTAAGAATAAAAGCGGAAACAAATGGTAATTTATTATGAAATAAGTGGTGAAAATCTCTGTTTTCCTTGAATTTTAAGGGATTGGGGGATAAAAAAGGAAAAGACCTTTCTCTAAATTTTAATAAAGATAAGGTCTTTTCATAAATTATTTGGAGTCTAAAGAAAAGAATGGTTTTAATGCTGATGCAACGGAGCTGATAGGCATGGTTTGCAGCCATATATGTCCGGGTCCTGTTATCACTGTATTAAAAAGACCTTCACCGCCGAACAGCATATTTTTAAGACCGGGTACCATCTGAATATCCATCTGGCAGGTTGTGCTCATTGCAGCAAGATAACCGCTGTCAATGATAATTTGTTGTCCTGCCTGAAGATCATATTCCACAGTGTGTCCATCAAATTCAGCAAAAACGGTACCTTTGCCAGAAACTTTTTGTAAGATAAAGCCTTCGCCGCCAAACAGACCTGAGCCAAATTTTTTATGAAAATGGACGGAAAGCTGTACACTTGCTTCTCCCGCAAGAAATGCGCTTTTTTGAAAGATATATTCTTGAGTGGGTGAGACCTCAAAGGCTTTGATGCTACCTGGGAAACTTGAAGCAAAGGCAATTACCCCTGGGCCTTGACTGGCGGTGTATCTATTCTGGAAAAAAGATTCCCCCGAAAACATTCTGCCAAAAGCCTTACCAATTCCACCGTTCGTGCTTGTTTCCATTACCATATTAGGAGACATCCATGCCATAGAGCCTTTTTCTGTAATCATTGTTTCTTCTGCATCAAGCTTGCATATAACCACTGGCAAGGTTTCGCCTGTTATTTCATATTTCATGTAAATCCTCCTTATAATAAGTATTAAAATTTAGGGAATACAATATTCAAAGAACTGATGTTTCCATTAATCTCACTTTTTAAATCAGATGTCTGATTGCGCAATGGTAAAAGAGACATTTTTGCTTTCCAAGAGTATTGTAAGAAGTTAAGATTTTTGTTTCATTATATCATAAAAAGATGGATCGGTTAATTCATAGATTCTAAATATTTTTGTGTTGAACGAAATTTACTACTTGACAAAGATATGTAAATAATGTAAAATCTCTATTACAGTTGTGTGCGCGAGTGGCTCAGTGGTAGAGCATCGCCTTGCCAAGGCGAGGGTCGCGAGTTCGAATCTCGTCTCGCGCTGTTTGAATCGGTTTTGATTATTCAAGACCGATTTTTTTATTGTGTATTTTCTTTAAATATTTGGAATTCTTTGCTTAACTAGTCAGAAAGTGTTACCATATAAGGAAGAAAGCATCAGAAAAAGGACATGAATTTTATTTTGTTATAGAGGGGGAAGCGCATGAAGGAACCCATTCCCATATCTTGCAATACAGCCTGCACCTTTGTGAAGGGAAGCTTTCCCTATCATTGGGATTTAAATGTATATAGAGGCTGTTCCCATGACTGTAAATATTGTTTCGCCCGTTATTCCCATAAGTATTTGGGTGAAAAAGGGGATTTCTCGGAAGCAATATTTGTGAAAACAAATATTGCTGAGGCATTGGAACGGCAATTACGCAGTCCCAAATGGGACAAGGCCGTTATTAATCTAGGTGGTGTAACAGACAATTATCAGGTTGCCGAGGCTATGGAGAGACAAATGCCCGAGATTTTGCGTTTAATGATTAAATATAATAATCCCATAATAATTTCAACAAAATCAGATTTAATACTAAGGGATTTCGATTTGTTTGATGAATTGTCAAGAAAAACCTATGTTAATATCGCTTCTACCATAACCACTGCAAATGAAACATTGCAAAAAAAACTGGAGCCCGGAGGGGTAAGCCCCATGAGGCGATTTTCCATGTTGCAGGAATTCAGAAAAACCAAGGCCTCTACAGCAGTGCATATGATGCCTTTGCTGCCTTACCTTACAGATGGGGAGGAAAACTTAAATGCTGTTTTTTCTCAGGCAAGAGATGCCCATGTGGATTATCTGCTGCCAGGGCTGCTGAATTTGAGAGGAGAAACAAAACAGGTTTTTTATCATTTTTTGCAGAAGGAATATCCGAATTTATTGGGTGAGTATAGGTTACTTTATCAGAATGCAGGGCTTAAGGATTACAGAGGATCTTTGTATAAACAGTTAGGCAGATTTAAAGAGAAATATCAGATTTCCTTTGATTATAGGAGCAGACTTGAACGAATGGTAAATGCAAAAAATGAACCCGTTCAGCTTAGTATTTTTGATTAACTGAGTGAAGGGCATGTTTTTTTATAATATTTTTATAGAATACTCGTTATACCCCCTCAAACAGAGTGGCTGCAAACTTAGTGTGCCTTGACAAAGGTTTTAACTTCCTTGCAGAGCGGAGCGCTCTTTTTGAGACAAAAGAAAGAAGGAGACTTATTATGATTATTGGTAGCTGCGAAGTAACCTTTCACGCTGATTGGGTAACATCTTTGAAAGAAAAGCGCATGATTGTAAAAAGTCTTGTGGATAAAACAAGACATAAATTTAACGTTTCCGTTGCCGAGGTGGACTGTCAGGATCATCATAAAATTATTGTAATCGGTTTTGTCTGTGTAACCAACGAAAAACGACAGGCAGACAGCATCATACAGCATATCCTGCGCTTTATGGAGCAAAACACGGAAGCGGAAATGATTTCCGCAGAATTTGAAGTGTTTTAGGGAGGTTTTTTGGCTGAAACAGTGGATTTTTTTATATTTTACAGTAGATTTTCAAAATACCGTGTGATATAATAACCTTTGATTGTTCAGTTTTAGGGACTGACATTTGGATGACGACAGTTTGATAAAATTAAGATTTAGTTGTCATAGAAACAGATTTTTAAGGAGGAGCTTCTACATGAACGCAACATTGTTGAACAAGGAAAAAACAGAAGTAAAATTTTCTTTTGAAGTAACCGCAGAAGTATTGGAAAAAGGTATGGCTTTTGCTTATAACAAGCATAAAAATCAAATTTCTCTCCCTGGTTTTAGAAAGGGTAAAGTACCTAGAAAGTTGATTGAGGCACAGTATGGCGAAGGCTTTTTCTATGAAGATGCAGTAAACCATATTTTCCCTGAAGAATACATGGCAGCTGTTAAAGAGCTGAATTTGGACGTAGTTTCCGCACCATCTTTGGATGTTGAATATATCGGTTCTGATAAGGGTGCAAGATTTATTGTTGATGTTACAATTAAACCTGAAATTAAGTTGGGTCAGTATAAAGGCCTTTCCGCTGAAAAGGTTGTATCTGAGGTAACAGATGAAGAAGTTATGGCTGAATTGGAAAAGGTTCAGGCAAAAAATGCAAGAACCGTTGAAGTAACAGACAGAGCAGCAGAAATGGGCGATGTTGTAAAAATGAGCTATGAAGGCTCTGTTGACGGTGTACCTTTTGAGGGTGGCAAGGCAGATGAGCATGATTTGGAATTGGGTAGTGGAATGTTTATCCCCGGTTTTGAAGAAAAGCTTGTTGGTCACTCTTTGGGTGAAAAATTTGATATTGACGTAAAATTCCCAGAAGAGTATCACTCTCCTGATTTGGCAGGCAAGGATGCAATTTTTGCTATTGAAATCAAAGGAATTACAAAGAAAGAACTGCCTGCATTGGATGATGCTTTTGCAGAGGATGTTTCCGAATTTTCCACTTTGGATGAATACAAAGCAAGCATTCTGGAAAAGCTTGCAAAGGAGAAAGAAGAAAAAGCAAGACAGGTTCAGGGCGACAAGCTTCTGGATGTTGCAGTTGCAAACTGCGAAATGGAAGTACCACAGGTTATGTATGACAATAAAATCAACAGCATGATGAAGGATTTTGAAGATAACATCGTTCGTCAGGGCTTATCCTTAGACATTTATTGCCAATATATGGGTACAACCCCTGATGAAATGAAAGAAAACTTCAAAGAAACCAGCGTAAAGAGTGTAGATGCTAGATTGATGCTGGAAGCAATTGCAAAGGAAGAAGGCTTAGCAGTTACTAAAGAAGAGCTGGAAGCTGAAATTTGCAAATACGGCGAAAGCTACGGCATTGATGGAAAAACAATGCTGGAAATGATTAGAGAAGAGGATAAAGAAGCGCTGGAACAGGATATGCTTGTAAGAGCAGCGATGAAGCTGATCGAAGACACAGCCGTTTTAACAGATCCTAAGGCTGAATAAGACCATCGATTAGGCACAGTTTTACTGTGCCTAATTAAGCTTTATAGGTATTTCAAAAGGTATAAATTAATTGGGAATGGAGGGAGTTCATATGAGTTTAGTGCCTATGGTAGTGGAACAGACAAACCGGGGAGAGCGTTCTTATGATATTTATTCCAGACTGTTAAAGGACAGAGTTATTTTTCTGGGGGAAGAGGTAAATGATGTTACATCAAGCCTTGTTGTGGCCCAGCTATTATTTTTGGCTGCGGAAGACCCCGATAAGGACATTAGCCTTTATATCAACAGCCCAGGCGGTTCTGTAACCGCGGGACTTGCGATTTACGATACCATGCAGTATATCAAACCTGATGTGTCTACAATCTGCATTGGTATGGCAGCCAGTATGGGAGCTTTTCTTTTGTCAGGTGGTGCAAAGGGCAAAAGATACGCATTGCCGAATGCAGAGGTTATGATTCATCAGCCTAGTGGTGGCGCAAGAGGACAGGCAACGGATATTTTTATCCATGCTGAAAATATTTTGCGTACCAAAAAGAAATTAAATGAAATTATGGCTAGTAATACAGGCAGAACTATTGAAGAAATTGAAAGAGATACAGAGAGAGACCATTTTATGACGGCTGAGGAAGCAAAGGCCTATGGGCTGATTGATGATATAATTACAAAACCTCAGACAAAGGAGAGAGGCTAAATATGGCAGGAAAAACAGAAGATACGAACAAATTGCGTTGTTCCTTCTGCGGGAAAACTCAGGATCAAGTAAAGAAGCTGATTGCTGGGCCGAATGTATATATTTGTGATGAATGTATCGAGCTGTGCGCCGAGATTATTGATGAAGAATATGATGTTTTAGCAAACAAAGAAGAGAAGTTTAATGTTCCAAAGCCAAAAGAAATCAAAGAGACGCTAGATCAATACGTGATTGGTCAGGATAAGGCAAAACAGGCTTTATCAGTAGCGGTTTATAACCACTATAAGCGTGTTTATATGGATGCCAAGGCGGAGGATGTTGAGCTTCAAAAAAGCAATATTCTTTTGGCAGGCCCTACAGGCACAGGAAAAACCTTGCTGGCGCAGACTTTGGCCAGAGTATTGAACGTTCCTTTTGCCATTGCGGATGCCACCTCTCTAACAGAAGCGGGATATGTAGGTGAGGATGTGGAAAACATCCTGCTAAAGCTTATTCAAGCGGCAGATTATGATATTGAACGCGCAGAGAGAGGCATTATCTATATTGATGAGATTGATAAGATTACCAAAAAATCTGAAAATGTATCAATCACTAGAGATGTCAGCGGCGAAGGCGTGCAACAGGCATTGCTGAAAATTCTGGAAGGTACCACAGCAAGTGTACCTCCTCAGGGTGGCAGAAAACATCCTCATCAGGAGTTTATCCAAATAGATACAACAAATATTTTATTTATTTGTGGCGGCGCTTTCGGCGGTATTGAAAAAATCATTGAAAACCGTATGGGACACAAGGTTATTGGTTTTGGTGCCGAAGTGCATAGCAGATTAAACAAAACATCAGACGAAATTCTTCGTTCTTTGATGCCCCAGGATTTATTGAAATACGGCCTTATTCCTGAATTTATTGGACGTTTGCCCGTAGTGGTAACTCTGGATAATTTGGATGAGGAAGCATTTACCCATATTTTGACGGAGCCCAAAAATGCTTTGACAAAGCAGTATGAATATCTATTTGCTTTAGACGATGTTATTTTGGAATTTGAACCTGAGGCTTTAGCAGCGATTGCGAAAAAGGCAATGGAGCGGGCTACAGGTGCCAGAGGCTTACGTGCAATTATGGAGGAATTCATTAATCCTATTATGTATGAAATCCCTGCAGAAACAACATTGGAAAGATGTATTATTACCCAAGGCGTTGTTGAGGGGAATGAAGCCCCCAAATATGTTTATAACGAAAACCGACAGCCTTTACAGCGTATGCGCAGACGCAAGCATACAAGAAAGGTGAACGCATCTTAAACAACAGAAATCCCCCATGAATATTTCATAGGGGATTTTTTTCGTGATTTAAAATCTTTAGCATTAATTAAGTATGTTTTTCACCAATTTAGTGAATTAAAATACCCAGATACGTTTGTCAAACCCCTAAAAACCTATGGGAAAATAGAATATTATTCCTTAGTTTTCAGCAAAATTGGGAAAAAATTAAGAGAAATGGCTTCCATTCCAGGGGGAAAATCATTGGTTTTTATGCATTACTACAGAGAAATATTGTAATCGTCTATATAATGCGGAATAATGTACATGAAATACGGAATGGATAGCAATAATAACAAAATTGCAAAATTAGAAAAAAAGTTATGAAAATGTGTTGACGTTGTTAAAAAGTGAACATATAATTATTTTGTATTCGAGATATAGACAAAAATAAACATATGTGCATATGTTAAAGACACAGGAGTGAGAGTGCAATGTTATCTTTAAAAATGATTCAAAATGCAAAAGAGGTTCTGAATGGTATTGCAACAGAAACACCTTTATTTCAGTCTAAGTTTATCAATCCTGACGCTGATGTGTATATTAAATGTGAAAATATGCAGGTAACAGGCTCTTTTAAGTTGAGAGGTGCTTATTACAAAACAGCTAATTTAACAGAAGAAGAAGCAATGCATGGCATTGTGGCTTGTTCTGCAGGCAATCATGCCCAGGGTGTTGCTTTAGCTGCAAAGAAGAAAGGAATTCAGGCTGTAATTTGTATGCCTGCTGGTGCACCCCTTGCTAAAGTTGAAGCAACAAGAAGTTATGGTGCAGAGGTTGTGTTAGTTCCCGGTGTTTATGACGATGCTGCTGCAAAAGCTGCGGAACTGAAAGAGGAAAAGGGATATACCTTTTTACATCCCTTTAATGATGACTATGTAATGGCAGGACAGGGAACCATTGGTCTTGAGATTTTGGAGCATTTGGAAGATGTTGAAGTTGTGCTTGTTCCCATTGGCGGTGGGGGCTTAATCAGCGGTGTTGCTTGTGCAATTAAAGAATTGAAACCTGAATGCAAGGTTTATGGTGTACAGGCTGAAGGCGCACCTTCCATGTTTAATTCCTTCCGTGATGGTAAAATTGAAACACTGGCTGAAGTAAACACTGTTGCCGATGGTATTGCAGTAAAACAGCCGGGAGACAAGACTTTTGAAATGTGTCAGAAATATGTGGATGGAATTGTTACGGTTTCTGAAGAAGAAATTGCTTCTGCAATTTTGATGCTTTTGGAAAAACACAAAATGGTAGCAGAAGGTGCTGGTGCAGTTTCTGTTGCTGCAGCAATGCATAATAAGGCTGATATTCAGGGCAAAAAGACCGTATGTATTATTTCCGGTGGTAACGTTGATATAAATATTTTAGACCGTATTATTGATAAAGGATTACAGGTGAGTGGTCGATTGACAAAATTCTCTGTAACAATGATGGATAAGCCTGGTCAGCTGACACAGATGCTTCAAATTATCGCAGAAGCCGGTGCAAATATTTTCAATGTAAACCATGACCGTATGGTACGTAATATTGCAGTTGGAAAATGCGTTGTAGATGTAACTGTGGAGACAAGAAACAAAAACCATTGCGAAGAGCTGATTGAGAAGCTTGTATCTAAGGGTTATGATGTAAAGTAAAAAAATCCAAGTTATAAGGCTTTTAAATTTCCCCCCCAAAAAGATAATTAAAAGTCAAAAAAAGACATCCTTTTGTTGAAAAAAATAAAAGGATGTTTTTTATTGTTGCATAGTATGGATATAACTACTATAATACTATAAGTTGACTATAATGATGGAGGGATATTATGGAAGGGAAGAAAAAGGCCGGTATTCTGATTACACTAAGCGGCGCCATTTGCTGGGGTATATCAGGGTGTTTCGGGCAATTTTTATTTGTGGAAAAAAATATTACTGCGGAGTGGTTGGTTGCCATAAGACTTATTTTTGCAGGAATATTGCTGATAGGATTGGGTTTAATTCTGCAAAAGGGTAAGATGTGGGAGATTTTCAAAAATAAAGCTGACATGAAGCAGCTTCTCATTTTTTCTCTATTTGGAATGTTAATGTGCCAATATACATATTTTGCGGCAATCCAACATTCCAATGCAGGAACGGCAACAGTTTTACAGTCACTAAATCCACTAATCATTTTAGGTGTTGTTTGTGTAAAGGGAATGCGGTTTCCAAATAAAGTAGAGGTTGCGGCAATTATTGCGGCATTTTTGGGTACGTTTTTACTTAGTACTCACGGAGATGTTTACAATATGTCTTTGACCGGAACGGCGTTATTTTTTGGATTAGGTTCCGCACTAGGTGCGGCACTTTACAGTCTGCTTTCTGGAGAATTGATGAAAAAATATGGTGTTTATGTAGTGGTTGGATTTGCCATGTTTTTTGCAGGCATCATTATGATTCCTTTTGTTCGCCCTTGGAACTATGAAATTTTATGGGATTCTGGAACCATTATGGGCGTCTTGGGGGTTGTAATCATTGGTACTGCGGTTGCTTTCTCCTTGTTCTTGAAGGGTGTTAGTCTGGTTGGTCCTTTTTTAGGAAGTCTTTTGGGAAATATAGAGCCGGTTACGGCAATTATAGTATCTTTACTATTTCTTGGTTCTGTGTTCCATCCTACTGAACTGGTTGGATTTATATTGATTTTAGGCACTGTGCTGGGATTATCGGCTTATTCCGGCAAAGGGGTGAAAGTAAAGAAGAAAAAGATAGAGTACGAAATTGATCAGGTTCGACATCGTGGAAGAGACCTGGAGTGTATGGGAAAATGATTTAGCTGAAGCTGGGAGAACATAGTTCTAAAAGCGGCAAGTTACAGGAAGGTCAACTAGATTAAAAAGGTTTGGTGAAAAGGTTTTTAGAAGAGTAGAGAAAACACAATTGAAGGCGATTCTATTTTTTGAACACCAGGATTCACATCATATGGAAAAAAGCCCCGGCAAAGCGAATATTACGCCTAGCGGGGGCTTTTTTTGTATCAAGGTATATTTATTTTGCATTACAGCCGGGAGCCGCCACAGAGGATGCAGAAGCCACGACAGGACGATCATAGTAAGGGCTTTTTTCCGAAACGGAAAGGGGTACACCGTAGCCTAAGAATACTTTCTCTGAAAAGAGACCTAAAGATAATGCAGCTTTCCCAGCAGAAAACATAATTCTGTTGTCGATATGATGTGCCGCTGCTACAGACACGGCAGAGCCCATGGCAATGCCTAAATCGCCTACGGCAAAGGCACAGTGGGTGCCGCTTTTATTGGCACCGAAGCAGTCTCCTGCCCCACAGTAATTACAGTAAGGTAAACCTCTATAGGTTTCTTGTGCCCCGAAGAGAACAACGCAGGCAGATAGGTCTACGTTCTCTGCATCTCTTATATAAAATGGTTGACGGGTTTCCTCCCCGATTTTTCTCATTTCTGCCGCTAGGGCATCCTTATCCTCTCCATCAATAATAAGGGATTCCATGCTGTCTCTGCCACAGCCTTTTGGCGCTGTTTTCGCTGCGGCAATCATGAGGGAAGCTACGGTTTCTATTGCTCTCAGTTGTAGCTTTTCACCACTATATTTCATCTTATGTTCCTCCTTTTCCTTTTGTAATTTGAATTCACTATTGATTATACAGCATGTTTTATAAAAGATGCAATATCGTAGAGGAAATTGCGTTGATAAAAAGGGTGCGTGATTTGCATATTTATGGTATAATTTTATATTAAAGGCAAACAGTGGTTCGTAAATTTTGTTTCAAAGATAGATGAGGTGAGTAATTTGGCAGAGCAGAAGAAAACAACAAGAAAAAGCGGTTCAGGTACAACAAAGACCCCCGCAAAATCTACTGCCGTGAAAAAAAATACAAATGGAAAGACCGGTACAGGGAAAAGCAGTTCCCCAAAAAGCCAGCATAAGGGTAATGCTAAGGCAATAGAAAATGATAGCCGCTTTGGGGATAGCATTCTGGACGAGGTAATCCTAATTATAATTATGTTGATTTCCCTAGTTGCCGAAATCAGTGTGCTTACTGAAAAAATGGGAGTCATTGGGCATTTGTTCAGCAGTTTATTTAAGGGACTGTTTGGTTTTGCAGGAGTGTTATTGCCGTTATGTATTATTATCTATTGTGGATGGCTTTTGGCAAGTGAAGAGAGAAAAATGCCTGTGGTTCGTGGTCTTGGCGGCCTTCTGTTTCTTCTTTGTGTTGCGGCAGGGGTGCATTTGATACATCCCATTGAAGCTGCTGCCAATTTGAGGTTTTTCCAAAAAATAGCCTTTTATTACGGAGAAGGCGCTATGGGCAACGGTGGCTTATTTGGTGTTGCATTAGGTGGTATGTTATATGGAGCTTTTGATACTTTGGGCAGCACTTTGGTATTAATTGCCCTATTAATTATTTCTTTTATTATGGCAACAGGAAAGTCTTTTTTTCAGGCTGTTTCTGACTATTCGGCACACCAAAAGGCAATGCAGAAGGTGAGACAAGAAAAAATAAAAAGCAGAGCGGAACAGATTCGGCTGATGGAGCAGGCAGAGGAAGAAAAGCGGGAGCGCCGGCGACAACGGGAAAAAAAGAAAGGCAGTTACAATATTGAGCTCAGGGATGAGGAAGGCTGTGAGGTTGTTACTCCTGAAATAGAAGAAACGGTTTTCCGTAAAAAAGATGCTATAAAATATAAGAAGGCAGACCCTATTTATAACTTTATTTTCCAGGAAGGAGAAGAGGGAACTTCTGAGGGAGAAATCGAAGATTTTGAGATTGAATCCGTTGGGGAAAAGCAGCAAAAGGACGAAGAAATTCCAATTATGATTCATTCTAAGGCAGTTCAGGATGAAGGAGAGGAAATGCTGGAGGAAATTTTCAGGGAGACCCCTGAGGAAGAAATTTTGTTATCAGAAGAGGAAGAGGTTTTTACCCAGGACGAGCCTCTAAGTGATACAGAGGAAATTCCTATTGTTGTTTTGGATGAAGAGACAGAGAACTTAAATGATACTGATGGCTTGGATATGTCTGAAAGCATTGATATTTCCAACGATTTAGAAGTAACAGCGGATGTCGATGAGTTGGAAGGTACCGAAGAAGGAGAAAAGCAAGAAATAACGCCTAAGGAAACGGAACCCATCCCTGAAGAGGAAGTGGCTGCCGAACCAATAGAAGAAGAAATTCCCTATGTATTTCCTCCCATTGAGCTTTTGGGAGAAGACCCCAAATCAGGAGGAGGAGATTCAAAGGCGGAGATGCTTGCCAATGCGAAAAAGCTGGAGTCAACATTAAAGAGCTTTGGTGTTGATGCAAAGGTAATCCAAATCAACAGAGGGCCTACCGTTACCCGTTATGAATTGTCTCCCAGCCAAGGGGTAAAAGTTAGCAAGATTGTAAATTTGGCGGATGACATTGCCTTAAATTTGGCGGCAAGTGGCATCCGTATTGAAGCGCCGATCCCTGGGAAGGCGGCGGTTGGCATTGAAGTGCCTAATAGAGAAACCCAATCTGTATATTTGAGAACGGTATTAGATAGTGATGCCTTCCATAATCATGGCTCCAAGCTGGCATTTGCATTGGGAGAGGACATTGCAGGGAACCCAGTGGTTACGGATATTGGAAAAATGCCCCATCTTCTGATTGCAGGTGCAACAGGCAGTGGTAAAAGTGTTTGCATCAACACACTGATTACCAGCATTTTATATAAGGCTGACCCCAAGGACGTGAAGCTACTTCTGGTTGACCCTAAGGTGGTGGAATTGAGCGTTTATAATGGTATTCCTCATCTATTGATACCCGTTGTTACTGACCCGAAAAAGGCGTCTGCGGCGTTAAATTGGGCGGTGCGGGAAATGCTGCAAAGATATAATGATTTTGCATCCTTTGGCGTGAGGGATATTAAGGGTTTTAATGCCATGAAAGAAGAAGAAGGGGACGAAAAAGGAAAGATGGCGCAAATTGTCATCGTTATTGACGAGTTGGCGGATTTGATGATGGCGGCACCAGGTGAGGTGGAGGATTCCATTTGCAGATTGGCGCAGATGGCTCGTGCCGCAGGAATGCATTTGATTATTGCGACCCAGCGACCTTCTGTAGATGTTATTACCGGTGTCATTAAGGCAAACATACCGTCCCGATTGGCCTTCGCTGTTTCCTCTGGCATTGATTCCAGAACCATTTTGGATATGGTTGGTGCGGAGAAGCTTTTGGGCAAGGGGGATATGCTGTTTTACCCGGCGGGACAAAGCAAGCCTGCCCGTTTACAAGGAGCCTTTGTTACCGATAAAGAGGTGGAGGATATTGTGTCCTTCCTGAAAAAGAGCGGTCGTCCGGGTTATACCCAAGATACCATAGACCAAATTACAAAGGTAACAAAAACCGGTATGGATGCAGATGAAGACAGCGATGCGTTTTTTGAACCTGCTGTAGATTTGATTATTGAAAAGGAAAAGGCTTCAGTTTCTATGCTGCAAAGGCAGTTTAGAATTGGCTATAACCGTGCGGCAAGGCTGATGGATGAGCTGGAGCGCAAGGGGATGGTTGGCCCTGAGGATGGGAGCAAGCCCAGAAAGGTACTCATTACCCGTGCGCAGTGGGAGACGATAAAAGAGCCTGTGGAAGAAGAACTTTGATGAAGAGAAACAGGAAATTGCATTTGCATATACTGACGAGTTGTTGGGATATTATTTTGTTAGAATCCCCTATTATAGTGGGAATCTAAAAGATAGGATACAGTCGAAGGAAAGGTCTGAGGCAATCTTGTACCGGATAAAATATTTCTTTGTCTGTTGACAAAAAAACCTGCTTATAGTACCATTTCCCTAGAGGTCATATGACTGACGGAAGTGGAGTTAACCACATGGAGTATGACAAGGATAAATGCCGACCGTCTGGGCGATGACGCTTGGACTGTCGGTTTTTTTATTTGCGGTTCATGGCGTTTGAAAACCGTTGAAGGACTGAAAGGAGTTTGTTTATCATGAAAACAGATTTGCAGATTGCACAGGAGTGTACAATGGAGCCGATTACTGCGATAGCCGCAAAAGCAGGGATTCCCGAAGAATTTGTGGAATGCTACGGGAAGTATAAGGCAAAAATCAGCGATAAATACTATAATCAGATTAAAAATAACCCTAGCGGGAAGCTGATTTTAGTAACTGCTGTAAATCCTACCCCTGCAGGTGAGGGGAAGACCACAGTGACCATTGGCTTAACACAAGCATTACAGAAGTTGGGCAGAAATGCCATTACTTGCTTAAGAGAGCCATCCCTTGGCCCTTGCATGGGTGTTAAGGGGGGAGCAGCCGGTGGCGGATATGCCCAGGTTGTTCCTATGGAGGAAATCAACTTGCATTTTACTGGGGATTTGCATGCCATTACTACAGCTAACAATCTGTTGGCGTCTATGGTTGACAATCATATTCAACAAGGAAACGATTTGAATATTGACCCCAGAAAAATCACTTGGAAAAGAGTGGTTGATTTAAATGATAGACAGTTGAGAAGCGTTATTTCAGGCTTGGGTGGTAAGGTAAACGGCGTGCCTCGTGAGGATGGCTTCCAAATTACCGTTGCTTCTGAAATTATGGCCATTTTCTGTTTGGCAAACGACTTAAAGCATTTAAAAGAGATGTTGGGGAAAATCATTATTGGGTATACTTACAGTGATGAGCCTGTGACGGCAAAGCAAATTGGTACCGATGGTGCAATGACCGTTTTATTGAAAGATGCCCTTCAGCCCAACCTGGTACAGACCTTAGAGCATACGCCGGCAATGATTCACGGCGGCCCTTTTGCAAATATTGCCCATGGTTGTAACAGTGTGCGTGCCACAAAATTAGGCCTGAAAATGGCAGATTATGTGGTGACGGAAGCAGGCTTTGGTGCGGATTTGGGGGCAGAGAAATTTTTTGACATTAAGTGCCGCAAGGCTGGCATTCGTCCCGATGCCGTTGTTTTGGTTGCAACAATCCGTGCAATGAAATATAATGGTGGTGTTGCAAAAGCAGATTTGAGCAATGAAAATTTAGAGGCTTTGAAAAAAGGCTTTGTAAATTTAGAAAAGCATATAGAGAATATACAGAAATTCGGTGTTCCTGTTGTGGTTACTTTGAACCACTTTGTTGCAGACACTGAAGCAGAGGTTGCCTTTGTAAAGGAGCACTGTGAAGCCATGGGTGCCACCTTTGCCATTGCAAGAGTTTGGGCAGAAGGCGGAGAAGGTGGTCGTACGCTGGCGGAGAAGGTTTTGGAAACCTTAGAGACCAAGGAAAATAATTTCCATACCTTATATGATGACAATTTAACCATTCAGGAAAAAATAAATTGTGTTTGCAAAGAAATCTACGGTGCAGGAAGTGTCAGCTTCTCGGCAGCGGCGAAAAAAACATTGGCTCAAATTGAACAGCTGGGCTTTGGCCATTTCCCTGTTTGTATTGCAAAGACACAATACTCCCTTTCTGATGACCCTAAGCTTTTGGGACGTCCTGAGGGATTTGAGGTAAATGTGAAAGAATTGAGAATTTCAGCAGGGGCAGGCTTTATTGTTGCAATGCTTGGAGACATTATGACAATGCCAGGCTTGCCAAAAAGACCTGCGGCTTTGGATATTGATATTGATGAGGATGGTAACATCGTGGGATTATTCTAAGGAGTTGTAATAATGACAGCGCAATTGATTGATGGTAAGTTGATTTCGGCACAAATCAAAGAGGAAGCGGCGAAAGAAGCGGTTCAAATTAAGGCTCAAGGTGTGAATCCTTGCCTTGCCGTCGTTTTGGTGGGAAACGATTCCGCTTCACAGGTTTATGTGAATAATAAAAAAAAGGCATGCGAGGCAGTGGGCATTCGCTCTGTATCCTATGAATTGGGAGGAGAAACATCGGAGGAGGAATTGCTCCACCTTGTGGCACAGTTAAACGCCGACGAAACCGTTCACGGAATTTTGGTACAAATGCCTTTACCGAAACAAATCAATGAAGAAAAAGTGATTCTTGCCATTGATGCCAAAAAGGATGTGGATTGTTTTCATCCTATGAATGTGGGACTATTGCATACAGGAGGTAAAGGATTTTTGCCTTGTACACCTGCAGGTATTATTGAGCTAATTAAGCGCAGTGGACATACCATCCAAGGTCAGAATTGTGTGATTATCGGAAGAAGCAATATTGTTGGGAAGCCTGTGGCTATGCTGTTAATGCAGGAGAACGGAACGGTGACTATTTGCCATTCAAAGACCCGTAATCTTGCGGAGATTTGCCGGGGAGCGGATATTATCGTCAGTGCCACGGGAAAGGTAAATACCGTTACGGCAGATATGGTAAAAGCAGGTGCCATTGTGATTGATGTGGGTATGAACCGCAATGAAGAAGGTAAGCTTTGCGGTGATGTGGATTTTGAAGCAGTAAAAGAGATTGCAGGGGCAATCACACCTGTACCGGGAGGCGTAGGGCCCATGACTATTGCAATGCTTATGAAGAACTGTCTTGTGGCTGCAAAAATGCAGAACAACTTGATGTAAATTTAGGGAGGTAAACATGAAAGGAACCGTAGCATTCACTTCTTTAGGGTGTGACAAAAACAGAGTAGACAGCGAGGTTATGCTGGGCATCTTGGCACAAAATGGCTTCCAAACCATTGCCGATGAAGCAGAGGCAGATATCATTGTGATAAACACATGCTGTTTTATTAAGGATGCCCTGGACGAAAGTATTGAAACCATTCTGGAGATGGCGGAGTATAAAAAAACAGGCAAATGCAAAGGCTTAATCGTAGCCGGTTGTTTGGGACAGCGCTATGAAAAGGAGTTTTTTGATGAACTGCCTGAGGTGGATGCAGTCATTGGTACAGCGGCCTACGAATCCGTGGCAGAGGTGGCGGCGGATATTTTGAAAGGGAAAATGGGAGAGAAATATTTAGAGGATATTGACCGTCCCATGGAAGATGCTAATGGAAAATTGCGGATTCTCTCTACTGCTCCTTATTTTGCATATTTAAAGATCTCTGAGGGCTGTGATAACCATTGTACCTATTGTGTTATTCCTAAGCTCAGAGGCAAGCACAGAAGCCGTTCCATGGAAAGCCTTGTGGAGGAAGCAAAGGTATTGGCTGAAAATGGTGTGAAGGAATTGGTCATCGTCGCTCAGGATACCTCCATTTATGGCAGAGATTTATATGGTGAACCCAAGCTTCATGCTTTGTTGGAGGAATTATCAAAGGTTGATGGTATTGAATGGATTCGCCTGTTATATTGTTATCCAGAAACCTTAACTCAAGAAACCATTGATATTATGGCTAGGAATGAAAAAATCTGTCATTATATCGATATGCCCATTCAGCATGGGAACGATGCTGTGTTAAAGCGCATGGGTAGAAAAAGCAACCAAGCCTTAATCAAAGAAAAGGTAGCGGCATTGCGTGGGGCGATGCCCGATATTGCCATTCGTACGACCCTGATTGTGGGATTCCCCGGTGAAACAGAAGAGGAATTTCAGGACCTGGTTGATTTTGTGGAAGAAATGCGTTTTGACCGTTTGGGTGTATTTTCCTACTCTCAAGAGGAGGGTACAGCGGCGGCGATTATGGAAAATCAGATTGATGAGGATTTGAAAGAAGCAAGAAAAGAAACAATTATGGATATTCAAAAAAATATTGCGGCTTCCCTTTGTGAAAAGGAAGTTGGCAAAGTAGTACAGGTTTTGGTAGAGGGCAAACTGCCTGAAGAAAGTATTTATTGCGGACGAACCCGCAGAGATGCGCCGGATATTGACGGGCTGGTGTTTTTAACCGCCGAGGAGGAACTATACTCCGGAGATTTTGTAACAGCAAGAATCCGAGAAGCCGGAGACTATGATTTGATGGGAGATGTAATTTATGCAGATGAATCTGCCGAATAAACTGACAATGCTTCGGGTCATTTTGATTCCCGTATTCCTTTCGGTACTGTTTTTGGTACCTGCGCCTTTGAATCGTTATATTGCTGTTGCAATTTTTATTGTTGCCTCTCTAACGGATTTTTTGGACGGATACCTTGCGAGAAAATGGAATTTGGTTAGTAATTTCGGTAAATTTATGGATCCCTTGGCGGATAAGCTTTTGGTAATGGCCGCTCTTGTTTCTATGGTTCAGTTGGGAGATTTGGCAAGTTGGGTAGTTATCATTATTTTAGCAAGGGAGTTTGCAATTACAGGCTTTCGTACCCTTGCCATGGAGGCTAAAATTGTCATGGCCGCCAGCTGGTGGGGAAAGGTAAAAACCACAGTGCAAATGATTATGATTATTGTGGTGTTGTTGAATTTACCCTTTCCGGGTATTTCTATTATTGAAATGCTTTTGGTTGGTTTAGCGGTATTTTTTACTATCCTCTCGGGGGTGGATTACATTGTAAAAAACAAGCAGGTTTTAAAGGGATAAAAAGTAAACACCCTCTGAAAAAAGATCAGTTTTTTCGAGCTATTCTGAAGTTTTCAGGGGCAAACAGATGAGCTTGTGCCACCAATTGGTCTTGAAACTCTCTGTTTGCCTCGGGTTGGACAAGCCTATCCTAGGGATTAAGGTAGGGAAACTTTTTGTTTCCTTACCTTCCGTTACATAAAAAGATGTTATTTGTTAGTAAAACTGAAGAACGCAATTTATAAAAGTTTCTTGCTCTTTTCGAAAAGCAAGTGGGTTTGGGCAAAGCCCAAGGTTCCAACGAAAAAGAGCAGAATTGCTCTTTTTTTCTTTTGAAAAAGACTTGGAAATTCCTTATAAAAAGAATACAATAAGAACAGAATGTTCAAACATAGGATAAGGAGGCGTAACATGAAGGCAGAAATTTTGGCAGTAGGCACAGAACTATTGCTTGGAGATATTTTAAATACCAATGCCCAATACTTAGCCAAGGAACTGGCAGCACTGGGGATTGAGGTGTACTACCAAACGGTGGTGGGGGATAACCCAAAAAGATTGGAGGAAACCATCTATCATGCCTTTTCCAGAGCGGATTTGGTGATTACCACAGGAGGTTTAGGCCCCACAGAGGATGATTTGACTAAGGAAACAGCGGCGAAATATTTTGGTGAGTCCCTTGTTTTGGATGAAAAGGCATTGGCTCAGATTCAAGTTTTCTTTGATCGTATTGGCAGAACTATGACAGAAAACAATAAGAAACAGGCATTCGTTCCTGAACATAATAGCGTAGTTATGTACAACGCCAACGGTACTGCACCGGGCATTATCATAGAAAAAGATGAAAAAATTATCATAATGTTACCTGGTCCACCAAAAGAGGTTGTGCCTATGTTTGAAAATCAGGCAAAGCCTTATCTGGCAAAAAAACAAGAGTATACCTTTATTTCCAGAATTCTACGGGTAGCTAGTGTTGGAGAAAGTGCCATGGAGGAAATGGTAAAAGACCTAATAGATGCCCAAACAAACCCTACCATAGCTCCCTATGCCAAGGAAGGTGAAGCCCTTTTACGCATTACTGCTAAAGCAAAGGACGAAGAGGAGGCAAATCGCTTAATTGACCCCGTTGCGGCAGCATTAAAGGAGCGTCTGGGAAAATCTGTTTACGCTGAGGGTGAAACAAACATGGAAACTGAGGTGGCCAAGCTTTTGCTAGCGCAAAAAAAGACCATTGCCGTAGCGGAATCTTGCACCGGTGGAGAAATTTCCTCACAATTGGTACGCTTTCCCGGTATTTCGGAAGTATTCTTGGAGGGATGCGTAACCTATACCAATGAGGCAAAAATGAAGCGTTTAGGAGTTTCTGCCCAGACCCTTGAGAAGTTTGGTCCTGTAAGCCAAGAAACTGCAAAAGAAATGGCGGAAGGTATTGCCAGAACCTCTGGCGCATCAATTGGCATTGCCACCACAGGTGTTGCAGGGCCTGATGGCGGAACAGAGGAGAAGCCAGTGGGCTTGGTTTATATCGGTATTTATAACAATGGAGTCGTTGAGGCCAGAGGGTTCCATTTTGCGGGTAATAGAAATAAAATCAGAGAGCGGGCAACCTTCCAAGCTTTGGATTGGTTGCGGAGAAAATTGCAATATGAGAAATAAAGGAGATTGGATGCTTCTCATTGCCGCCATACTTGGGGGCGGGGGCTTCATTGGTGTGAAATATCTTTTGGATTGGGGCTATACGCCATATCAGGTGATGCTAGGCAGATTTTTAATCGCAACGGTTTGCTTAAGCCTGATATATTTTAAGAGATATTTTCAGATTACCAAGAAAGAATGGAAAATGGGCGGTATCTTAGGTGTGCTGCTGGCGGCAACCTTTGTTCTTTTGACAGTGGGGCTTCAATATACAACTCCTTCTGTCAACGCTTTTTTATGTAACACCCAAGCCGCTATTGTTCCTTTTATTTGTTGGGGGGCATTTCGGCAAAAACCTTTGCCAAGTGGCTTTTTGGCAGCCTTTTTGACATTATTTGGTGTGGCACTTCTTTCAGTGACTGAGGATTTTAAATTAGATATCGGGGCTGTTTTGTCCTTTGGAGCGGCTGTAGCTTTTTCCATGCAGATGGCTTTTATGGGGAAAGCTGTTCAGGAATGTGATTCCGTGAATATTGCATTGGTTGAACATTTGGCAGTTACAGTCATATCTTTTGTGATTACTGCTATAACGGGATTTGACATGCCGTCCCTCAATGGATTTGCTGTAGCTAGTTATTTGAATGTAGGTATCTTTTGTACAGCAATCTATTTTGTATTGCAATCTGTGGGGCAAAAATATACCTCAGCCAATAAAACCGCAATTATTATTACTTCAGAGTCTATCTTTGCAGCTATCATATCCGTTTTGTTTTATGGTGAGAGAATGGGATGGCGAGGTCTGTTAGGATGCGGAATTATTTTTGCGGCAATGCTCTTGGCTGAAAAGCCATTGGGAAAAACAGTTGACACAGAGGAGAAAATAAGTTAATATAAGAACATTAGTTCGTTTCTTAGAGAGGGTGAAGGTCAATTGGCAAAAAAAGATGATTCAAAAAAAGATGACATCAGATTTGAGGATAAGGATAAAGCGCTGTCTGCGGCGTTGGGTTATATTGAAAAACAATTTGGCAAGGGTGCTGTGATGAAGCTAGGTGACAGCAGTCGCCAGATGAATGTAGAGGTAACACCTACCGGTTCTTTAAGCTTGGATGTAGCCTTAGGTGTTGGTGGCATACCAAAAGGCAGAATTATAGAAATTTACGGCCCCGAATCTTCAGGTAAAACAACCGTTGCCCTTCATATGGTTGCAGAGGTTCAAAAAAAAGGGGGCATTGCCGGCTATATTGATGCCGAGCATGCCATGGATCCTGTTTATGCCAAGGCTCTGGGCGTTAATATTGATGAATTGTATATCTCCCAGCCTGATAATGGTGAGCAGGCTTTAGAGATTGCAGAGACCATGGTACGCTGTGGCGCCATTGATATTGTCATTGTGGATTCTGTTGCGGCATTGGTTCCTAAGGCAGAAATTGAAGGTGAAATGGGCGAATCTCACGTAGGTCTGCAAGCTAGATTGATGAGTCAGGCTTTGAGAAAACTGACGGGTATTACAAATAAATCCAAATGTACCGTTGTTTTTATTAACCAGTTAAGAGAAAAGATAGGTGTTATTTATGGCAGCCCTGAAACAACTACAGGTGGTCGTGCGCTTAAATTTTATGCCTCTGTTCGTATCGACATCAGAAAGGCGGATGTGCTGAAACAAGGAACAGAGCTTATCGGAAACAGGGTTAAAGTTAAGGTGGCAAAAAATAAAGTTGCTCCACCATTTAAAACGGCGGAGTTTGATATTATTTATGGTCAGGGCATTTCCAAATATGGAGATATTTTAGATTTGGCTTCTGAGGTAAGCATTATTAACAAAAGTGGTTCTTGGTTCTCCTATAAGGAAACAAGAATTGGTCAGGGCAGGGAGAATGCAAAGCAATTTTTGCAAGAGCATCCGGATATCTGCCTTGAGGTTGAAAATGCAGTTAGGGAGCATTACGGATTGTTTTCCATGGCTGATATGTCTGGACAGGGATTAAATGAAAATTTAATGGACGGAAAGACTCCGGAAGGCATTTTTAACACGGCAGAAAATGAATCTGAAATTGAAGAATTGGATTTAGAGTAATGAATTTTTCATAATAAGATTTAGAGGTACATTCAAAATAAAAGCCCGTATTGCAAGGTAAAGTTGTTCCATGCAAGCGGGTTTTTTTAATGGTAATTACGTATTTTCATAAGGGAATATTCGTGATAAACAGACTGTCGAAAACTGAATTCATTTTATGTTGAATTGTGATAGTGAAAGGAAAAAAATTGTGTTATAATGAAAGAATAAGGAGAAAAATCCAATGCTTGTAACAAAAATTATACCTCAAAAAAGAGATACCTCTAAGTACAATATTTTTATAGACGGAGAATACGTATTTGCCCTTTCTATGGGGGATATGGAATATTTTCATATTAAAGAAGGCAGGGAAATACCCGAAAAAACAGTAACCTTTATTCAGAGAAGTCTGATTTATATTCAGGCCCAGAACAAGGCATTACATTTTATCGGGTACAAGTTGCGCACGGAAAAAGAAGTAAGGCAAAAGCTCATGGAAAGTGAATATTCCGAAGAAATCATTGAAGAAGTGATGATCTTTCTGAATAAGTATCATTATACTGATGATAGAGAATATGCCAATCGATATATAAAGGATCGCCTGCATTTAAGCCCAAGAGGGGCTTATGCATTGCGCATGGAGCTTTTACAAAGGGGCATCTCTGAGGAAATTTGCGAAGAAGTTTTAGAGCAAGCGGATTTTTGTGAAACAAAAGATGCGGTGAAATGGCTGGAAAAAAAAACAAGAGGTCAGTGGCCGCCGGATGAGAAAAAAAAGAAACAGTTATATGGTTTTTTGCAACGCAAGGGTTATTCCTATGGAGTAATAAAGGATGCTTTTGAGGAAATGAATCAACAATAGGCAGGGTGTGGATCATGAAGTCTTATTTAGCTGAGATAAGAGAGCTGCGAAAAAACTTGGTGGAGTCATATAAAGAAGGTGATTATAAAAGGGCTTTGTTTCTTGGGGAACACTTGTTAGAGCTTTATAAAAAAAACGGGGAAGATGCTCAGACCGATTTGGGAGAGGATTTTCATAATGTTGCCGTTATTTTTGATGAACTGGGGTACTATGAAAAGGCAGCAGAATACTATGGCCGAGGAGCAGAACTGAAAAAATCATATAGAGGTGAGTCTCGGGGATATGCGGATACATTAAATAATTTAGCCATTGTCTACAGCAATTTGGATAGACACGAAGATGCATTAAATACCCATTTGCAGGTTCTAAAAGTGCGTGGACGTAAGTTGGGGCAAAATCATAAGGATTATATTCATACTCTGTATAATTTAGGAAATTGTTATGAAAGCCTGAAGGAGTATGACAAGGCGCTGGAAAGCCATGGACAGGCATTGGAGAGAAGTATTGATTGCCGTTCTTTGCAGATAATGGATCTGGCGGATATCCATTCCTCTATGGCCCGCTGTTATGATAAAACGGGGAATTATAAAAAGGCAATTTATAATTATGAGGTTGCATTGGATATTATGGAAAAAAAGCTGGGCAACCGAAACCTAGCCTTTCTAAATAATTCCATTGCCCTGGCTTTTGTTTGTGAAAAGGCGGAACTTACTGGCCTTGCCGTGGAATATTGTGAGCGTGCCGTTGAGGTGCACAGGCAAATATTTCAGCAAGGTCATTTAGATTATGTGAATCATTTATGCTACTTGGCTGACTTATGCTATAAGGACGGTCAATTTGAAAAATCTTTTCAACTACATACAACCGGAATGGAAATCATTGAGAAAAAATTAGGACAAAATCATTTACTGTATTTTGATTTTCTAGATAAAATAGCTCTAGATTATTGTGGAATGAAAGATTTTGCAAAAGCTTTGGAGATGGGGAAAAAGGCTTTTTCTTTAAGAGAAGCATTTGAAACACAGCATAAAAGCATAAGCGTAAAAAGCTACGTTCAAATGGGTCAGATCATGGCCAAAATGGAAGACTGTATGCAGGCGTTAACTTATTATAAACAAGCTCTTGATATTCTGGAAAAAGATTCTTCGGATAATCAAACAATTCTAGCACAGTTATGGTTTGAATTTGCCTGTATATTTGAGCAGCACGGTTCTTATGAAGCAGCGGCATTTCTATATGAGAATGCCCTAAAAGTAAGAATGGCTTTTTCTTGTGCAAATAAGAAACCTGTAATCTCACTAATGAATGCGCTTGTGCAGGTTCGGCAGAAGCAAGAAGAATATACAAAGGCGGTGTTAATTTGCCTTGAAATGGAGGAAATTGCTAGAAGTGCCTTGGGAAAACGACATTCCGAATATGGTGAGGTGCTTAAAAATTTAGGCATTGCTTATCAAAAATCCGGTGATTTGGCTTCAGCGGGGAAATATTTAGAGGAAGCTCTAAGGCTGCAAAGAGATACCCTTGATAGGGACAATCCAATTTATATTGAGACCTTGGAGGCCTTTGCGGAGATTTGTCTTTGCAGGGGTGACTGTAGTTATGCACTGCAGCTTTACAAAGAGCGCAATGATATGAATTTTGAGGAGACACCTGAAGAACAAAGAATTTCCGCCTGTACCCTTCTGGCCATGGGCAATTGTTGCCTCAGACTGGGAGACAAGGAAAAGGCAAGAACATATGCAAAAAAGGCAGAAGAAAAGCTGATTCAAAGTGGATTGATGCCCAATGATAGATATCTTCAACTAAAGGAAGTGTATGGTGCAGGGAAAAATGTCCTTATTCCAGCCAATCGGCCGGTGAGAAGGCGTATGCGAGACAGTGAACGAAAAAATCTTGAAGACGCCATTACATTTATGACCCAGCTTTATGAGAAAAGTAGAGCCAAAGAAAATTTGGAAAATGGAAAACTAGCATTCGCAGTGTTCTCTTTGGGGGAGATGTATCAGCGCCTTGGTCAAAAGAATGAGGCTATCTATTGGTATACCTTAGCTGAAAAGTATGCTGATTCTACGTATTATGCAAGAACCTGTATTCGATTGGGTGAGGTACTATTGCTGTATGGGGATGAAGAAAAAGCACTACAAAAATTTGTAAATGCAAAAGAATTCATTTCAGAATATGGAGATACCCATTCATGGGAGAACTGCCGTGTACTGGGTCATATTGGAGACTATTTTTATAAAAAAGGTGAGATGACAACGGCTTTGGGATTTTATCATTCTTGGAATCAGCTTTATAAAGAGCTGAATTTGCCGGAATGTGCTTCCAGAGACAATCGGATTATAAAAATTGGTAAAATTTTGACTGCCTTTGAACGACATAAGGAAGCCATGGAGCTTTATTACGTGTTAGCCGTGTCAATCAGAAACCGTGAGGGAGAAACGGAAAGATTCAGTAAACTGCTTCTGCGGGTTGCAAGTCTTCATATTCAAATTGGAAATATCCAAGAAGGAGAGACAATGCTGGATCATGTTTTGATTTTGGCAGGGAAAAACGGAATAACAACAGAAAGTTTTGGCAAGGTTTGTGATAAGGTTGGAAGGCTATATGCTTTAGCTGGCTTGGAAGAAAAAGCTTTGGAAGCATTAAAATTGGCATATGGAGAAAGTTTAACTGGTAAAAAATGCATGACGAAAGAAGGCATTCAGCTTTTGCGTGAGCTTTTGTGGAAAAGCGGCGACAGCAAAGCTTATTTTTCCGTAAAAAATGGGCATGAATTAGAATAGTTTTTGTTGACATGTTTTTTTTGCTGTGATACTATTATGAAGTATGTTCAGCCGCACGGAGAGGTTTTAAAATCAAAGAATGGCTTTGATTACCGTATTCGGCGAGTAAATTGCGAGGAGGTGTTCATATGTACGCAATTATTGAAACAGGTGGTAAGCAGTATAAGGTATCTGAAGGTGATGTCATCACAGTTGAAAAGTTAGGCGTTGAAGCTGGTCAGGATTTTACATTCGACAAGGTTCTTGTTTTAGCAAAAGACGGTGACGTTAAAGTAGGTGCTCCTTATGTTGACGGTGCTGCTGTTACAGCTTCTGTAATTGGTGATGGCAAGGAGAAAAAGGTTATTATTTATAAGTACAAATCCAAAAAAGGCTTTCACAAAAAAAGAGGCCATAGACAGCCTTTCACAAAATTACAGATCAAATCTATCTAATTATGATAAGAGCTATTATTTATCGTAAAGACGGAAAAATCTGCGGAGTTGAGCTAACCGGGCATGCAGAGTACGCCAAAAGCGGCAGAGACATTGTTTGTTCCGCTGTATCTGTACTGACGTTGAATACCATAAATGCCATTGAGCAATTTACGGAAATTCCATTTCGCTGTGAAGCGGATGAAAAAAACGGCGGTTTTTTCAAAGTCCTTTTCCCTTTAGAGGGTATGGCAGACCATGATACTCAGCTTTTACTGCAAACGCTGGAGATGGGCTTGTCAGCAATAGAAACGGAATATAAACGGTATTTTACTTTGATTGATAAGGAGGTGTAAGTGATGTTCAGATTAAACCTTCAGTTCTTCGCGCATCATAAGGGCGGCGGTTCCACAAAGAATGGTCGTGACTCTAATGCAAAAAGACTTGGCGCAAAACGTGCAGATGGTCAGTTTGTTTTGGCCGGTAATATCTTATACACACAAAGAGGCACAAAGATTCACCCCGGTACAAATGTTGGCAAAGGTGGCAATGACACTTTATTTGCCTTGGTTGATGGCCGTGTGAAGTATGAAAGAAAAGGCAGAGATAAGAAACAGGTTTCTGTTTATCCTATCGAAATCGCTGAATAAGAATTGCGAAGGCTTCAAATGATACCATTTGAAGCTTTTTTCGTGAAAAGCAAAAATATTGCTTTTTGGGAAAAAGGTGAAGCTTGTAAGGGAATGGAAGAGAAGAATATAATTTTAGTGAACCGTGAGCTGCCTTTGCAGGAATTCCTTTTCGTAGAAGTTAATCGGTTAATTATAGTAAAATTTCAGCAAAAGATATATTATAAAATAAAATGATATTCAAAACATAGTTTGAGGTAATTCATAAAGAGGTGAAAAAATGTTTGTAGATAGAGTCAAGATTCATATTAAAGGTGGAAACGGCGGAAACGGTATGGTTTCTTTTTATAGAGCCAAATACATTACCCATGGCGGCCCTGACGGTGGTGACGGCGGTAAAGGCGGCAGTGTCATTTTTGTGGGTGATGAGGGTATGAATACCCTAGTCGATTTCCGATATAAAAGGGCTTTTAAAGCTCAAAATGGTGGGGACGGCGAAAAAAGAAACTGCTTCGGTAAAGATGGCGAGGACATTACTGTTCGCGTGCCCGTAGGTACTGTTATACGTGAAGCCCAAAGCGGCAAGGTAATGGCGGATATCAGTAAAGCCGGGGAAGAAAAAGTACTGATTTTTGGCGGCAAAGGCGGCAAAGGGAATCAGCATTTTGCAACCCCAACCAGACAGGCCCCAAGATATGCGGAAAGAGGCCGTATTGCAAAGGAATACGACGTTATTTTAGAATTAAAATTGATTGCTGATGTTGGACTGATTGGTTTCCCCAATGTAGGGAAATCCACTCTGCTTTCCATGGTAACAAATGCAAACCCAAAAATCGCAAACTATCATTTTACAACCCTTTCACCCAATTTGGGTGTCGTACAGGGCAGATTTGGCGATAGCTTTGTTTTGGCAGACATTCCAGGCTTGGTTGAAGGCGCCAGCGAAGGTGTGGGGTTAGGTCATGAATTTTTGCGTCATGTGGAAAGAACTAAGGTTTTTATCCATGTTGTGGATGCGGCAGGTGTTGAAGGGGATGATCCTGTTGAGAATATTCGTAAAATTAATCATGAGTTGGAAGAATATAATCCTGAATTATTAAAGCGTCCCCAGGTAATTGCGGCCAATAAAACAGATATTCCCGAAGCGGCAGAAAATGTGGCACGCTTGAAGGAAACTTATGAAAAAGAAGGCTTCAAGGTATACCCCATTTCTGCGGCAACGAACAAAGGATTGGATGAGCTTTTGTCAGCCGTTGCATTGATTTTGAAGGACTATCCTGAGGACATTATTTTTGCAGAGGATTATGAAGAATACGATGAAGTTGCTGTGGATGTTGAACCTTTCACCATCGAAGAGGTGGAAGATGGCTACTTTGTGGTAACCGGTGTGGGTGTAGAAAAAATGATTGGCTATACCAATATTGAAACGGAAAAAGGTTTTGCTTTCTTCCAGAAATATTTGAAGGAAAAGGGCATAATTGAAGCTTTAGAAGAAAAAGGAATTGAACAAGGTGACACCGTTCGTATTTACGATTTAGAGTTTGAATTTTGGAAATAAGATTGAGGAAAACCCTATGGGGAGCTTAGGCTTCTCTGGGGTTTTTTTGTCGATAAAGAAAGGAATGTTTTCATAGGAATTTGCCCTGTTTTTAAGCAATTTTTAAGGAAACCATATATAATGAAGGTATGATGATAAGGAGAGTTTCTCATGTGTAAAAAAATATTATTATACATACTTTATATGGTAGAGATAACGGTGCTTATTTTTGTATGCGTTGATGCAGTTGGGTTTTTTCGTTATGGGTCGAGCCAATCGAAGCGAGGGGAGCTGTCAGAGCTTAAAGAGGGATGGAACCTGAAGCTTGGAGATGTTATATATCCCATAGAAGAGTTACCCAAGGAATTTGTGATGGCGTCTGACGGAGCAGAGATTTATAGGCAATTGCCAGAAAAAATAAATGACAATACTATTTTGGCCTTTGAAAATAGATTTCAAGATGTTCAAGTGAAAATTAATGGTGAAGAACGTTATTCATATCGGGGCTTACTTCCTGAGCAGGGACGGCAGATGAACACCAATGTGCTTTGTATTGTGGATTTAGGGGAAAAGGATGCTGGTCAAGAAATCAAGGTTTCGTTTCAATCACCTATGAAAACGGTGGGTCTGCATCTCCCGAGTTTTTTTATGGGTGCGGAGTCGGTTTTGATGTTGGAATCCTTGCGGGCTGGACTATCCTCTTTGGTTTTTTCCGGGATAATGCTTTTTTTTACGATACTTTGCATGGCGATGTATCTGAGAGAAAAAATGGGGAGTGGTGAAAAAGTCGATTTACTAGCACATACTTCTATACTGATGGTGTTAAGCAGTATTTGGTCAATCGCAAACTGCGAGGTAGTTCATTTATGTGTTGGCAATGATATTTTATTAGCATATCTTTCTTTTAATTCTTTTATGCTTCTACCCATTATGATACCTATTTTTTATAGTGATGTTTTGGTGCGATACAAAAGATTTTTGTATCGATTGGCGGGAGCCGCTACCCTTAACTTTTTGCTTCAAAATATATTGAATTTTCTCGGGATATATCAATATATTCAAATGATGTCTATTACATATATTCTTCTATTGTTCACAATTTTTGCTTTGATTGGTATTTCAATGGGGGAATACACAAAGGAAAAGTCCTATTATACTGCTGGCTTTTTAATCGCTATTATTGTTTTTTTAAGTTTCTATATGATGGACGTGTTGAGATTTTTCTTTTTTGCACCTCTGGACAATGCAAGATTTTTTCGATATGGTGTTTTGTCGTTTATAATTATAATTGTTTGGATTTGTGCCAAGAAGGTTCTATGTTATGTTGAGGTTGAAATCGAAAATCGGGTTTACAAGGAGTTGGCTTTAAGAGATGTTTTAACCCATTTGCCCAATCGAGTAGCTTTAGAGAAATGCATTGAAAGCTTAGAGGAGAGAGGGACAATTTGCAAAAATCTAACGGTAATTTTAATGGATGTGAATGGGCTTAAGCCCGTAAATGATAAAAGTGGTCATGGTGCGGGAGATAGACTCTTATGTGAGGCGGCAAAAAGCATCAAGGAAGCATTCCCAGAGGAAAAGGATGCATGGTATCGCTTGGGCGGGGACGAATTTGTGGTTTTGATGACCCAAACGGAGCTAAGCAATGAGGAATGTCAACAAAGGATGCAGAAGGCGACAGAAAAGTGGAAAAATTTTGAACACGGGCCTATTTCTATTTCCTGCGGAAGCCAGTCGGTGAAGGATGTGAAGGTAACAAAAGAGATGGTTCATCATTTAATACAGGAAGCAGACCAAATAATGTATAAAAATAAAATTCAATATTATCAGAAGAAGTTAAACAAAAGAACCTCTCAGGAGATTTCCTGAAATGAAAGATCAATATTTGTGGTTCAAATTGCATTAAAAATTGAAGCTAGATTCCTAAAGCCAATGTAAATATTTTAGGATGACTGGCGTAAAAAATCCTTGCGTAACATGTTATATCTGGTTGTAATGAAGCAGAAGTGTCGGCTTAGTCGACACTTTTTTGTTTTTAAATGAGATAATAAATTCCCCCTTTTCTGATTAAAATCTTCTTTACCAAAGTAGATCATACTTAGAGTTTTTTGTGAATCTTTACAAAACAGAAATACATGATAATTTGTTTTTTTCGCAAGCAAAATAATTTGCCAAAGTTTCAAATCTTAAGAAAAAGAAAACACAATTTGCATAGATTTTTTTTACTTCTTTGGGAAACAATAATCCAAAATGAAGTAAATGAGGTGATAACATGTATTCCTTGGAGAGAAATACGCCAAGATGCAGAATTTATTGGTTGGATGGCAAAAAGTTTAAAACAAATCTGTTTTTGCTTTTTTTTGAGTTACCTTTAAAACGAGAAACTGCCACAAAAACAGCTTTATTAGCTGAGGTGTTGCGAGAAGGCTGCAAGGCTTATCCTGATGCTCGCCGAATAGCCACTGCAGCGGAAGAAATGTATGGTGCTTTGTGGGATATTTTCATTGTGAAAAAAGGGGATAAACAATTATTGGTTTTCTCATTGGAAACGGCAAAGGCGGTAGAAACAGAGGAAGCAATTGGATTTTTAAAGGCTCTTTCTTCTGAACCTTTGGTAGATCATGTTGGGTTTCCTGAAACCGTTGTAGATCGGCGGAAAGAAATATTGGCGAAAAGATTGGCAGCTTTGAAGGATGATAAACAAGAGTATGCCCGCAGACGATGCTTACAGGAGGCAGCAAAAGGAACACCCCTTGAAATTTCTGCTGATGGTTATGAAGAGGATTTGGATGAAATTGATGGAAAATCATTATATGACTATTATTGCAAAATTGTTGAGCATGCACCAGTTAAAATATTCTTTTGCGGCGATGAGGGGGAAAAAAGGAAGCTGACAATTTTCCGTAAAATTTTTTCAGGTGGAGAACCTTTGGAAAGCTTAACGGAGGTTGAAGTCACAACTAGACAAGAGCCTGTTTATGTTAGAGAGCATACCCCAATGGAACAGGCAAGGCTTGTATTGGCTTTTGATACTAAGGCAGAATGGGGCAAAAGAAGCTATGGCACAATGCTGGTACTAAATCAGCTATTTGGTGGTGATCCTGATTCTTTATTATTTCAAAACCTAAGAGAGCGGGATGGACTTTGTTATGACATCAAATCTTTTCCTTATCCATTAACAGGACTTTTGTTTGTGCAGACAGGAATTAAAGTTGAGGATGCTAAAAAATCTGCAAAGGGAATTCTTCACGAGTTGGAAAAGCTGGGAGAAGATATTGTGGAGGAAAAAAAGTTAGAGCAGGCAAAAACTGCATTATTAAGACAGTATAGAACCATTGCAGATCAGCCGTGGGCAATGGCTGACTTTTCGGTGGAGCAGGTTTTGGGTGAAGGTGAGCGGGGACTAGAACCGTTTTTGCGCCGCATTGGGAATGTTACGGCAGAAGAGGTAAGTCGTATGGCGAACAAAGCCGTATTGAAAGCCATTTATTTGTTAAGCGGTCAGGAGGTGGCAAAAGATGAGGGAAAATGATACTGATAAAAACGGAACAGTTTGGACAAAAACATCCTCTGGAATGGACTGCTATTTTTTTCCTATGCCTGATTATGAAGAGAAGATGGCCGCCATTGTGGTGAAAGCAGGTTCCAATTTTTTAGCCTGCGATGCGCAGAATCAGGAAAAACCTCTGCACTTTCCAGAAGGAACGGCACATTTTATTGAGCATAGGTTGTTCCGACAAAAATGGGGAGATGCTTTTGCAACCTTTAGCAAACAGGGTGCTTCTGCCAATGCTTTTACCGATGCTGAGAAAACAGTATATTATTTTAGTTGTCAGGAGAATTTTTTTGAAAACTTGAGGTTGTTACTCAGCTTTGTCCAAAACCCTTATTTTTTAGAAGAAGAAACAGAACAGGAAAAGAGTATTATACAAAGTGAGATTACCATGTATGACGATAATCCGGATTGGCGTGTATATTATCAGCTTTTGCAGGCGATGTATCACCATCATCCCATTCGCATCCCCATTGCGGGAGATGCGAAAGCAATGGAGAAAATCAATTATAAAGTGTTACAACAGGCATATGATTGTATGTATACGCCGGAACGTTTTAGTTTGATTTGTGCTGGAGATATTCGAGTACAAAAAATTGTTGAAGCTGCGGGTATGATGAAAAAGAAAAAGCCGGGGGAGAAACCTCTATTTGAGAGAGAGCCGGAGAATGTAAAAGAAAGCTATGTAGAAGGAAAGCTGGGCATTACTAGACCAATTTTTCAGATTGGCTTTAAAATGACACCGGTAGAGAAGGAACCCATAAAACAGCGGATTTTAATGAGTATTTTGTTGGAGATTTTAGCCGGTGAAAGCAGTGCTTTTTATCAGGAGGCTTATTATAAAAAATATTTGGATGAGCCGCTGGGGAATGCGTATTTTAACGGTGAAGAGTATGCCTTTTGTGCTTTTTCCGGCGTGGGAGAAAGGGGAAAAGAAGTGAGCGAGCTTCTTTTACAACATCTGGAGACCCTTTGTCAAGAGGGAATTGGTGAAGAGGATTTCCGTAGAATTTGCAAAAAACAAATAGGACGCTTTATCCGTCGAAATCAGTCGGTATCAGGCATGGTAATGGGGCAGATTGAGTGGGCCATGGCAGACTGCTCGGCAGGACAAGTGTTTCGTTATTTAAAAACTGTGCAAAAGAATGAAGCTGAGCAGCTTTTAAGCAAGGCTTTTGCAAAAGAGAAGATGGTTCTTTCCGTAATCCGTTAAGGTGATTCAGACTTACCCTTTGTTTCTAACGTAAAAAGGCTTGAACTTACGATTTTGATAAGGGTATTTTCCATACCCTAAGCACAGAGGCCTTAAAGGCTTCTGTGTTTTTTATATGTATTTATCATGAACTACATATAAATTAAATTAATTTATGCGTGATTGCATTTTAGGCGGGATATCAGCTTTTATGAAAGAATTCATTGAGTTACGGGTCTCGATGTGGTATTATTTTTTCTAAATGGGTCAATAAGTAATATTATGCTGATAAATTATTATTTAAGTTTCTCATTTTTAAACCCTTGCTTATCTGTACTATAAGACTAAGCAAAAATGGTTACAATGATATAATAGGTGTTGTTATATTTTTATGTATTGATGAAAGGTAGGTTGGCTTATGCCTGAAATATGGTTCCCTCATTTGGGAATAGAAATAAATCATTTAAACAGAGTTGCGTTTACAATTTTCGGAAAAGAAGTTTACTGGTACGGAATATTTATTGGCACAGCGGTTTTATTAGGACTATTGCTTGCCATGCATGAAGCGAAAAGAACAGGCCAGGATCCTGATACCTATTTGGATTTTGCCCTTTATGCATTGGTTTTTGCTATTATTTGTGCCAGATTATATTATGTTGCATTTTCTTGGGATACCTACAAGGATAATCCCTTAAAGATTTTTGCTACACGAGAGGGCGGTCTTGCCATTTACGGTGGAGTTATCGGTGGCGTATTAACAGCGTTAGTATATTCTAAAATAAAAAAAATAAATTTTTGGCAGTTGGCGGACACTGCTGCCCCAAGTTTGGTTTTAGGGCAGGTATTGGGGCGTTGGGGGAATTTTTTCAACCGTGAGGCCTTTGGTGATTTCACAAACAATTTATTTGCTATGCGTTATCAGCTTTCTCAGGTACGCCTTGGAGATATTTCAGATAACACATTGAGCCAATTACAAATGGTCAATGGCGTTGAATATATTCAGGTACATCCAACGTTTTTGTATGAATCATTATGGAATTTAGGAGTGTTAGCCCTTTTGATTTTTATGAGCCGCAGGAAGAAGTTTCACGGTGAAATAGCTGGATTATACTTCCTTGGCTATGGTTTAGGCAGAGTGTGGATTGAAGGTTTGCGAACGGATCAGCTGCAATGGGGCGGGTTTGCCGTTTCTCAGGTGCTATCTGCAATATTTATTGTTGCGGCGGCAGCTTTTTTGGTATGGAAGGGACGACAGGAAAAGCTTGTTCTCAAATCTACGGAGGGCGGGAATGCTATGGAGAATGAGGATAAGAAAGAGGATTAATGATTTTTTCTATGAAATAATGTGATACTTTTAGGAATGCTCGAAAACCCTGGTTTTCAAGTGGAATCACAAAGGAGAAGAAATTCTCTTTTAGGTGCAAAGCCATTATGAAATGAATTTTGAGAATATCTCTTAGAATTTTAGCATCCTAGATACGGGAGACGTTGAACTTTTGCCTCTGGAGTTATGACAGAGGTTTACATATTGGAGGAAGCAAAATGGTTTTATTGACTGCAGAGCACATTCGTAAAAGCTACGGAACAAGGGTTATTTTTGATGATATTTCATTTAGTATCCATGAAGGGGATAAAATTGGTGTTATAGGTGTCAACGGTGCTGGAAAATCCACATTATTAAAAATCGTAGCTGGTGTTGGACACGCAGATAGCGGTGAAGTGATTACCATGAATGGAATGAGAATTGCATATCTTTCTCAGAATCCTGAATTTATGGAGGGAACTACTATACTACAGCATGTTTTTGCGGGGGAGAATCCAAAGCTTTCCTTGGTCAGAGAATATGAGGAGACTTTGGAGCAGTTGAATGCAAACCCTCAGGATAAAAATATGGCGGCATTATCCGCAAGGCTGACAGAGGAAATGGATAAGGCTGAGGCATGGTCTTTGGAAAGTGAAGCCAAGAATATTTTGACCCGCCTTGGGATTGTAGATTTTGGGCAAAAGGTAGATACCCTTTCGGGAGGACAAAAGAAAAGAGTAGCGTTGGCGGCAGCCTTGATCGCTCCGGTGGAGCTATTGATATTAGATGAGCCAACCAATCATATTGACCATGAAACAGTGGAGTGTTTAGAAAAGCATTTAGAGAAATATGCAAAAGCTCTGCTTATGGTAACCCATGATAGATATTTTCTTGACCGAGTTGCCAATCGGACACTTGAGTTGGATAAAGGTCAGCTTTATTCCTACCAAGGTAATTATACCAACTTTTTAGAACTGAAAGCTGAAAGGGAAGAGCTTGAAGCCGCAGGAGAGCGAAAGCGTCAAAACTTTTTGCGCAGTGAGCTGGAATGGGTACGCCGTGGGGCCCAAGCAAGATCAACAAAGCAAAAAGCAAGATTACAACGTTTTGATGAAGTATCTGCCATAAAGGCACCAGAGGAAAAGCAGAACGTTGCCCTATCATCTATTGGCAGCCGCCTAGGGAAAAAGACCATAGAATTAAAAAATATTTCAAAGGCTTACGATGATAAGTTTTATATAAAGGATTTTAGCTATATAGTCTTAAGGGATGACCGCATTGGTATCACGGGAGACAACGGGTGTGGTAAAACTACACTATTGAAGATGATGATAGGGAAACTGCAGCCGGACAGTGGCATGATTGAGAGAGGGGAGACTGTGAAAATCGGAATTTTCTCTCAAGAGAATGATGGTATGGACGAGACCATGAAGGTTTTGGATTATATTCGTGAGGTGGCGGAGTATATCCAGACAGGAGATGGAAGAATAAGTGCGTCTCAAATGCTTGAAAAATTTTTATTCCCTGCGGATATGCAAAGAGGTCCCATTTCCATGCTTTCTGGTGGTGAAAAAAGAAGACTTTATTTGGCAAGGGTTTTAATGGGAGCACCTAATATTCTTTTTTTAGATGAACCAACCAATGATTTGGATTTGGAAACTTTGATGATTTTAGAAGAATATTTACAAGATTTTCAAGGTGCGGTTATTGCTGTATCCCATGATAGATATTTTTTGGATAAAACAGTGAATCGTATTTTCGCCTTCCTTGGAGATGGAAGAATTAAGCAATATGAAGGTGGCTATTCTGATTTTAAGGCAGCGAAAGAAAAAGAAGAACCCGACACAGTGGAGGTGACTAGACCTCACAAAGTAGAAGCCGTAAAGGAAAAAAGTCCAGTTACAAAAATGAGCTATAAAGACCAACGTGAATATGATACCATAGGGGTAGAAATAGCAAAAATAGAAGAAAAAATATGGTTAATGAACAAAGTAATGGAAGGCTGTACCACAGATTATACAGAGCTGCAAAGGTTGTCGCTGGAAAAAGAAGAGTTGGAGCTTAAATTGGAAAGCCGAATGGAGCGCTGGATGGAACTGACAGAATTGGCTGAGGAAATAGAGAAAAATCGTGGTGAGCGAGGCTGAACGATATTTTTCTCTGGACGCCAGATGGGTTTTGTGGTATTTTGAGTAATAAAAATATGATAATATGTGATTGTTTTGAAATGGAGAGTGATTTTAGTGGACGGTGCCAGTCCGTACCTGATAGGGCTTTTAATTTTTTTAGTTTGTTGTTCTGCATTTTTTTCTGCCTCTGAAACGGCGTTAACCTCATTAAGTAGGATTCGCCTTCGTAATATGGTGGAGGAAAAGATTAAGAACGCAGACAAAATCAGCAAACTTTTGGATGATCCCAATCGATTGCTTAGCTCTATCCTTGTAGGCAACAACTTGGTAAACAATGGCGCATCCGCCTTGACAACTGCTTTGGCAATTCAGGTGTTTCACGGGGATGCAGGCAGTGGTGCCACTGTTGCGACGGCATTTATTACGGTAGTTATTTTGATTTTTGGAGAAATTACTCCCAAAACCATTGCGGCAAAGCAGGCGGAGAAAGTAGCTTTGCTTGTGGTAAATATCATTTCTGTGGTTGTTTTTGTTTTGCGTCCTGTGGTTGTGGTTCTGTCGGCGGCGACCAGTTCGTTGTCCCGTTTGTTTGGGCATAATCCAGATGAAAAACTTCCCACCATTACAGAGGCTGAACTGAAAACCATAGTGAATGTTAGCCATGAAGAGGGTGTTTTGGAGTCAGAGGAAAGAATCATGATTAACAATATCTTTAACTTTGGGGATGCCAAGGCAAAAGATATTATGACCCCAAGAACAGATATGGTAACGGTTTCTTGTGATGTAAGTTATGAGGAATTTGTTGAGCTGGTAAACGAAGAAGGCTTTTCCCGTTTCCCTGTTTATGACGAGGATATTGATGATATTGTTGGGATTCTATATGTTAAGGATGTATTTTTTGTAGACAAAAACGAATTTTGTGCAGACAAATATATGAGAGAGCCCTATTTTACCTATGAGACGAAACCCGTAGCAGAACTTTTTTCTGAGATGCGCCAAAATCATTTGGCTGTTGCCATTGTGTTGGACGAATATGGTGGAACTTCCGGTTTGGCCACAATGGAAGATATTATAGAAGAGATCATGGGCGAAATCGCTGATGAATATGATGATGAGCAAGATGAAATAGAGGTTATTAAAGAGGATGAATATGTGGTAGACGGAGGTACCCGCTTGGAGGAATTTAACAAAATGGTGGGCAGCCGTTTAGAATCTGACGAGGTAGATACCATAGCCGGATACGTACTGATGATATTAGGCAATTTCCCTGAAGGTGGAGAGATTTTGGAGTCCGATGGATTAAAGTTTGTTGTGGAAGAAATGGACAAAAATAGGATTTCTAAGTTGCGTGTATATATTAATCATACCCCTGAAGAAGCGTAATCAATTTAAATTGATTCCCTTTAACTTCTATCATGAAAAGCGGTGACCCTTAGGGTCACCGCTTTTTCTATTTTAAGAAATAGGTATTCAAACAAATCAACACAAGATATTTGTCTGTAATTAAGCTTTAGATTCCAAACTTATTGATATCATATACATTGGAGATGAGCATCCAGTTTTGTATAAAGGGACGCATAAGGTTCCAGTAACCCACTCCGCTAAAGCCATATTCTTTAACAGTACGTAATTTTGCGTCAATACTTCTCGCATCCTCAAACCATACCACGTGGGCACTACCGTCTTCGCTGGTATAAAAGAAATAGGGACTTTGGGCAACCTCATCAAAGAGAATTTCTGCACGAATATCCATAGCCATTTGCACGGCTTCTTGATTTCCAACGGTTAATGCTCTGCCTTCGCCCATGGTAAATGGCAGTGTCCAGTCATAGCCATAATTGGGGATTCCCATGATGATTTTTTCCGGAGGAATCTCCTGAACGGCATAATCTAAGACCTCTTTCACTTTATTTAATGGAGCTACAGCCATGGGAGGTCCGTAGGCATAGCCCCACTCGTAGGTCATCAACAATACATAATTTGCAATTTCTCCGATTCGTTTGTAATCATGGGCGGCATAAAGTAGTCCTGGTTGTGTTGAGGAGGTTTTTGGTGCAAGGGCAACAAAAACACGAAATCCTACTTCATTCATGGCCGTTTGCAATTCAGAAAGAAAGGTAATAAAGGCCTCTTTATCTGTGGGCAGCACAAACTCGAAATCTACATCTATGCCGAAATAGGATTTTTGCCCCATAACAACCATAAGATTATAGATAAGATTTGCCCTTGCTTCTGGGTTATTTACCATTTCGGATATGAGTTTATTGCTGAATTTTCCGTTTTCATCTAAAGGAGTCAAAACTAAAATCGGTGCTGCGCCAAAGGCTCTTGCGGCCAAAATTAAGTTCATATCATCGGGAGGGATCAATTCACCGTTGGCATGAAACCCATAGGAGAAAACAGAGAGAAACGACAAATAAGGAACGGTTTGATTCAATAAAGTCTCATCAATGTAGGGATACGCATACCCATTTACCAGATATTCCTCTTGAGGGGGTTCCTTGAACGAGATGATTATGGTCTGACCCGGATAAATTGTGTCTGTTATGGCAAGCTGTGGGTTGTTTTGCAACAGCACGTTTGGCGAAACACCAAACCTTTGTGCAATGAGAAAGATGCTATCTCCCGGCTGTACCTGATAGGTTACATCTGGTTCTAAAATCAGAAGGGCTTGCCCCAAAGTTAATAGGTTCGGATTGGTTATTCCGTTATTCTCCATAATCAGCCTTGCACTTACGTTATATTTCTCTGCGATCGAATAAATTGTGTCACCGGCACTTACTACATGGATTGTCATCGGCCCACCTCCGCTAATAGTTTATGCTGGAATCCAAAAAAAAAGAACGCACCAATAAAATGCGTTCTTAATGAAAGGGAAATTTTTAGCTTTCTGCTTTTGCTTTTTCCAACGCAGTTGCCGTGGTTTCCATATAATATTTTAAATCTTTGACACCTTCAATTTTTGTCTCCAAAGGGCGTCCTTTGTTATCTACAAAGAAGGTAGTTGGCAACCCTTTTAGATGATCGATAATCCACGATGCCATTGCTTGGTCAGGGATGATTGTGGTAAAAGTTACACCAGCTTCTTCATATGCCTGTTTCACGGTGGCCTCTGCTTTTTCACCAGGCAGATCAATTACAACTTGGACAAAATTAACATTTGGGTATTTTTCCTTAAGCTGCTTATAAAAGGATTCTAGGGTAGCCAGCTCATTAATATCAGGATAGCAATAGGATGCCCAGAAGTTTATAACAGTTAGGTCATAATCATAAAAAACCGTGCTCGTAATAGGATCACCTGACAGAGTGGTAGACATAAAATTAAGGTATGCCTTACTATCCTCAATTTGGGTTTGTACGGAAGTTTCATCTGGTACAAAGGTTTCAATGGTTTTTTGCAGCATTGGCAATTCAGATTTCAGAGTTTCAAAAGTTTTAGCGGAGTCATTGGAGAATCTAGGGGTACTGCCAATATAATCTGTAAGATAATAAAAGCGGAACTTCTCTTGCTTTGGTAATTCTTCACAGTTTTTATACAGAGCCAGTTCTTCTTTTACACTTTGAGATTCTATATTTTCTTCTTTCACAACCAAAAGGGTAAAAACAGGAACCATCAATTCATCCACAGGGATTTTGGAATCAGGATTATTTAATTCATCCATATTTTCATCAGGTGTAAAGTCATACTCAATTTTGGCGTAAATCTCTCCGTCGGGTTTTACAAAGGTAACAGGAATTAGATTTACGTTTTTGCGCTCAAGCCATTCTTTTGGAAGGCTATATGCCAAGCCGCATTGTTCAAAGCGGTAGTCTGTTTTCTTCTCTTCGCTCCCATTTTCCGGGGGAGCAGATTCTTTTTTTCCACAACCGCCTAAAATACCAATGGATAAGATAAGCGTCAGGAAAAGTGCCAGTTGTTTTCTCATTTTGATTCCTCCTAAAAGATATAAAATAAAACGAAACTACTTGTTTTATTTCTATTGTGTTTTGATTGAACCGGCAAAAGGAAAAAGCCGATTTTATATATGGCAGGCTTTTAAAACCAATCATCCATCCCATTTCATAAGGCTGTCCGTTATTTATAAAATTTAAACGGTGACGATTAGAATTCGTTCAATGCCTGCGTTAAACATGCCACACCATTATACAGAAAAACTGTTTCAGCCGCAATGGAAAAAACGACAGAAAAAAACAATGGATTTCAATTTTTAATTACTTTTTAATCATAAGACAATATGCTTTTAACTGCATAAAGGTATACTTTTTACGTATGAAGATGGGAAAGGATAATAAGCTTAACGATGATGCTCATTCTTATTGACACAAGCAACTTTGATAGATTGAAAGAGCATTTATATTTTATATAGGAAATGTAAATAAAAATAAAAAGGGATAATCTATTTGTATTAAACAGAAAATAGAGTAGATTGATGGTTTTAGTGGAATGAAAACGTTATAATTAAAAAGAGTTTCAAAAAGAAAACAACTTTTATTGACATTTTTTTACTTATTTTTTGTATTTTATGGTATAATATACCAAAATTATGTAAAGGAGAACAGAATCATGATGCAAAAGAAGATTCTATTAATTGAAGATGAGGTTAAACTAGCACGTTTTGTTGAGCTAGAGTTAAGATATGAGGGTTATGAAGTAACGGTATGTCACGATGGCCGAGAGGGTATATCTTTGATTAGCGAAGGGAATTTTGATATGATTCTTTTGGATCTTATGCTGCCCGGACTGACAGGAATAGAAATTTGCCGTAGAGTTCGCAAGAATTCCAATGTACCCATTATTATGCTTACCGCTAAGGATGAGGTGATTGACAAGGTTGCAGGGCTAGATAGCGGTGCTGACGATTATTTGACAAAGCCCTTTGCCATTGAGGAGCTGTTGGCAAGAATGCGTGTTGCATTTAAGCACTGCGAAGATAAGATGTCAAAAAAAGTTCTTTTGCAGGTGCAGGATTTAGAAATTGATACGGAGAAGCGCTTGGTCACCGTTGGTGGAGAAGTGGTTGAACTGACCAAGAAGGAATATGAACTTCTTTTGTATTTAGTACAAAATAAAAATATTGTTTTAACCAGAGAACAAATCTTAAATGAAGTATGGGGCTACAGCTATATTGGTGAAACAAATGTAGTGGATGTTTACGTACGCTATTTAAGAGCAAAAATAGATGAAGCTTTTCAGAAAAAGTTTATTCATACCATACGAGGGGTAGGGTATTATGTCAAGGAAGAATAAGCAATCCTTTTTTTGGGGTATACGCCATATGGCAATTGCCAGAAAAATTACGTTCCTCTATAGTGGGATTTTTACCTTTTCTATTTTAGTTATCAGTTTTTTTATGACCATAAATATACCCGGAATTCAGCAACATATTATCAGGAGAGAGCTTACGCTGACGATTTCCAATATTGAGGCGTATCTCCAACAGGGAAAGAGCTTGAATAATGATACCCTTCGGGATTTATTGGATAATAAATATGTTGAGGTCAATGTTTATTCCCAATATCAGAATATGTATTATTTTAGTCATTTCGGTGAAGAACCCTTATTGATGCAGTTGAGAGAGTCTAATTTTCCTACTCCTGAGGGGATTTTTACAAACAAGGATGAATTAATGGGGCATGGTCAGCAGACTTTGGCGCAGGATGGATTCAAAATCAGCGCTCAAAAAGAAAAAGTGGAGAATTGTACTGAGTACATTTTAGAAAATAATAATAGACAGCAAATTATGCTGATTTCCACTATTATTCCAGCACAGGGTGGGCAGTATCGTGTGGAAGCCTATAAGCTGATTGGAATTAATTCAAACTTTATTCGTGGCTTTATTGGCAAGCTGGCAACAGTAAACTTTATTGGTATACTATGTGCATTTTTGATTGGTTGGTATATCAGTCAGCGTATGCTGCGCCCTGTAGAGGCAATTCGTGCGGCGGCGGAGCGCATAACCATTGAGGATTTGAGTCAACGTATTGATACAGATGGTCCTGATGATGAGATGAAAGAGTTAACAGTAACCTTTAATTCTATGATAGATCGTTTGGAAAGCTCTTTTCAGCGGCAAAATCAATTTATTTCAGATGCATCTCATGAATTAAGAACACCGATTTCTGTTATTCAGGGGTATGCAAACCTGATTAATCGTTGGGGAAAAAGTGATCCTGTTATTTTGCAAGAAGCAATAGACTCCATTTTAAGTGAGACGGAGCATATGAGTGCATTGATACGAAAGCTCCTTTTTTTGGCAAAGGGTGACCAGAACCGAATGCTTGTCCAAAAAAAGCTGATATCTTTAAATGAAATTGCAGGGGAAGTTGTGAAAGAGCTGGAGGTTCTTGAAGTAAACCGAAAAATTGTTTTTGAGGAAAAGGACAAGGCGGAAATCTGGGGTGACCCTGATTTAATCAAGCAACTACTATGGATTCATGCTGAGAATGCACTAAAATATACGAAGGATGGAGACTTGATTACCCTTCGTGTTTGGAAGGATAAAAAAGATGCATTTGTTTCTGTTGGAGATAATGGAGCAGGTATCTCTAAGGAGCATTTGTCTAAAATATTTGACCGATTTTATCGTGTGGATCAATCCAGAAATAAGGGGATTTCCGGTACGGGGTTAGGGCTTTCTATTGCAAAATGGATCGCTGACAGTCATTTTGGTCATATATTAGTTGAAAGTACGGAGGGAGAAGGAACCACATTCACCAATGTCTTTGCGTTGAGCGGCAAGATGAAGAAGGATGAAATAAAAAAAGAAGGCGAGGAGAGCCGCAAGTTTTAAGTTTTCCTTAAGGTTTCCCCTTTTATTTGATTCAGGGTATAAATGGGAGTATACTAATAGAGATACATGTGTGTTTTAGGTTGTATGCAAAGTGAGTTCTACGGGAGAAAGTATAGAGGCTTTTTGCATAATTCCGATTAAGGCTGTCTACCGGAAAACGAACGGTTTCCGGCTTTTAACTCTAACTTATCTAAAATTACCTCTCTTTCTATTTCAATTGAATTGATTTGTAAAAACCAAGGCCCATATGTGATAATTATTTCAAATTATTTTAAGGGGGAAATACGTATGAGAAAAAAACTAGCGGCACTTATGTGCGCGGTAATGTGCATTGCTTCTTTCACAGGCTGTTCCAGTGCAGAGCTGGGATATCTGCAGATGAGCGCAGACATGTTAACCAAAATGGATGTTTGTGAGGCTTCTGGTAAAGTGAATGTGGAATTAGATGCAGATGCAATGAAAGAGTATGTTGCAGATCTGTCGAAAGCTTCCGGCGCTACTGATGAAGATTTGAAAGATACTATTCAGGGCTTAGATGCTTTAAAAGGCAAAAAGTCTGCTGTAATTGATTACACATTGAAAATGGATATGAAAACCTTTGCTTATTATGTAGATTTGGATGTTACCTATGATGGAAAGAAATATGACATGGGTGATATGTACTACGCAATGACAGATGGTGTTTATGTTTCCGGTAAAACCGTTTGGGGTACGTATGAATTGACAAAGGACTTAGCAGGTAAGGAAAAAGACAGCTATCTGCAGGATGAAAACTTTGCAAAAGAATTAAAAACACTTTTAGATGGTAGCAAATACATCAAAGTTTTGTCTATGAAGGATTTGGGCATGACTGATGATCAGATTAAGAAGATGGTTCCTGAAGACGGCTACAGCAAATTGTATGCTTCTGTAATGGACTTCTACAAAAATGCATTCACCGGTTTTACAACCAATATGGTAAGTGAAGTTTCCGGTGGTTACAAAGTCAAAGCAGACGGCAAAGCAGTTGCTGATTTGTTTGTTAACTTATTAGACTATGTTGGCAATAACCCTGATACTGTTTTGAGTGCAACAACAACATACATGATGGATGTTATGAAGGCTATGAACTCTTCCGAAGAGGAAATGGCTGCATTTAAGGCAGGTATGGAAGAAGCAAAGAAAGATACAGCATCTATTAAGACTGCTACAGATTCTATTAAAGTGATGGTTCAGCAGGCGATTGCAAAACCTGACGTTTCCAAAGCTTTGAATAGCTTTGCTTATGAAGCAACTGTAACAAAATCCGGTGCTGGCTTCCATTCAACAGAAGCATTTGGCATTACAAATGGTAGCAAGAGCGTATTGAAGGTAACAGGTATTAGTGACGTTAAGGCAGGCAGTGGCAAGGTTACAATGCCCGCAGGCAGCGTAAGCATGGCTGATTTTGAAGCAAAAATGACAGCTTTGGATGAAAAGTATAATCCTATTACTGCTGTAACTGCTCTTTGGGGCGGCGCAGACGATTCCCAAGCAATATTGACAAAAGTAAGAAAAGATGACGCTTTCTTCTCTGCTGGTAACGATGTAGACTTAGCAGAGTATGTTGAGGCTGATGGTCGTGTATATTTGCCTTTGCGCGTGATTTGCGAAGCAATGGGTGAAAAGGTAGAATGGAATAACGCTGAGAAAAAAGCGTATATCGTTCGTGTAGACGGAAAAACAGCAATGGAAGGTCTTGTACAGAACGGCAAATCCTTCATCAGCGTGCGTGATTTTGAGAAATTAGGCTATGGTGTAGAATTTGAAAAGGTTGACGGTTTGAAGCAGGTAACAGTAGCTAAAAAGTAAAAAAGAAAGGGCAGTGTCAAAAGACACTGCTCTTTTTTTTAATTTGAATAATACCGTTTTTTGATTTTTGAAGGCAACGGAATCAAAAAGCTGTGTTTTCTTTCAAAGCTTTTATACGAGGCTGCATATTCTCCCAGAGAGAATATGCAATGGAAAGGTTTCCTCTACCTGACCCCAAGCGGATGAGAGGTTTGTTCTTTCCATGAAAATCACTGCCTCCCGAGGGGAACAAATGGTGTTTTTTAGCCAATTTCATCATGTTCTTTCTTTGAGAGGGTGTGAAGGTCGAATAGAAGCATTCTATCCCATCTAATCCAAGAGGAACCAATTCCTCACATAAAGCATCTAATTGATCTTGAGCTAGATTATATAGGGTGGGATGAGCCAATATGCTGATGCCACCGGCGGAGTGGATAGTTTGGATGCAGGAAGCGGGGGTTGGCAGTATTTTTGCCACATAGCCAGGGCGGCCTTGGGTAAGATATTTTGAAAATGCTTCGTCCCGTGTACGGATATATCCCTTTTTTAAGAGCACACTGGCAAAATGGGCACGGGTAACAATTTCTCCCCCTGCATTTTCTGCCACTTCATCAAGGGTGATAGGCAAACCGATTTCAGTCAATTGTTCTGCCATTTTTATATTTCTAATGGTTCTATTTTGGACAAAGGTATCCATTTGCTCTTCCCAAATTGTTGCCTCGGGATCAAAGCCAAGACCTAGAATATGAAGCTCAGGTTGATGAAAGCGCCCCCATTGGGCTGCCAGCTCAATCCCAGGTATTGTTTCTATACCATGTTTTTTTCCTGCTATCATAAACTGTTCTAAGCCTTCTATGGTATCATGGTCAGTGAGAGCTAGAGCGCAAAGTCCTTGTTCTTTTGCCAAAAGAATGAGCTCCTCAGGTGAATAAGTGCCATCAGAGAAATAAGAATGGGTGTGTAGGTCGATGATGCCGCTATTTTTCATAAGCTCGCCTCCTTTCCTACAGTATACCATAAAATGGATGAATGAGTTAAAAAACAATTTTAGACATAGGAATGATATACCTAAGGGGAGGCTTTCTTCATTCCCCAGTACTCTAATGAAAGATGGTATCATATTTTTAAGGCTTCTCCCATAGAATAAACCAAAGCAAAGTGGGAGAGGATATCTTTGAAAAAGAAAAAAAAGGAAAATATGAAAAAAATACAGAAAAAGAGAGATGTTATGGAAAAACAGGGAGACCAGAGCTGGACCTGTATGGCGAAGGGCATGGCCATTGCATATGGAATCACTTGTATTTTCTTTATCGCTTATGGGCTTATTTTAACATACACAAATGTTTCTGAACAAAGTCTGCCTATGATTGCGTTGGTGTGTACTGCTCTATCTTCAGCTGTGGCGGGATACGATTGGGCAAAGTGCCGAAAGAAAAAAGGCTTACTGATGGGTCTGGCGGCTGGGTTTCTTTATGCAATGATTCTTTTTCTTGTAACGGCTCTAGCCAGCGATACGTTTACCATGGGTATGTCGAAAATAATGTCGTTAATTGTCGCTTTGGCAGGTGGTGGAATTGGTGGTATTTTTGGGGTTAATGGGAAAAAATAAAAAAATACTTGAAAAATTTGTACAGTGTGATATACTGACTGCTGAGAGCAAAAATCTCTTATTTACATATTCTTGAGAGATTTTCTCAAAAATTGCGAATTAGGCTGGTTCCTCCTTTTTGAAAACAAAAGGAGAGCCGCCTTTCTTTTGTGCAAAATCACACTGGCACACAAAGATTTCAGGAGGGACTGGATAATGAAAACAAAAGGAAGATTAATGCTACTGCTCATGCTTGTCGTAGCATTAGGGTTAAGTGCATTAACCTATTACGGAATTGGCAAGGACAAGCGGTTTAGTGTCAATGATATTCAGCAGGGCTTAGACTTAAGCGGCGGTGTTGACATTGTGTATGAGGCCGATAAACAGAATGTTTCAGATGAGGAAATGTCAGCAGCAATTTCTTTGTTGCAAGGTCGTCTGGATTGGAACGGCTGGGCAGAGGCGGAAGCGGCACAAGAAGGTACAAATCGTATTCGTGTGCAGATTCCCGGTGTTGATGATGCAGAGAAAGCGATTCAGGAAATTGGTCAGACAGCACAGCTTCTTTTTGTTGACGAAGCTGGAAATGTATTGCTAACAGGCGATATGGTAAAAAATGCCACAAAGCAAGTTGGAGCCACCTCGAAGAATGGTCCTTCAGCTCCCTATGTTTCATTGGAGTTTAACGATGAAGGGGCACAGAGATTTGCTCAAGCAACTGCAGATAACATCGGCAAGAAAATAATGATAGTAATGGATAAGACTGTGGTTAGTGCACCAACGGTGCAGACGGCAATTACAGATGGAAAAGCTATTATAACAGGTAGCTTTACTGGGCAGGAAGCAGAAAACACGGCGGCATTGATTCGTGCAGGTTCTTTGCCATTTAACCTAAATGTTATTCAAATGAAGAATGTTGGCGCCAGATTGGGTGCGGATGCACTTTCCTCAGGTATTACAGCAGGTTTTGTAGGTATTGTGCTTGTGTTACTGTACATGCTGTTTATGTACAAGCTTTTGGGCTTTGCGGCTGATTGGGCTTTGATTATTTATATTGCACTGGATTTATTGGTATTAAGCTTGTTCCATATCACATTAACTTTACCAGGTATTGCAGGTATTGTTCTTTCTATCGGTATGGCTGTAGATGCCAATGTTATTATATTTGAACGTATAAAAGAAGAACTGATTCTTGGAAAAACATTGCGCTCTGCTGTAAAGATTGGTTTCTCAAGAGCATTGCCTGCCATTGTGGATGGCAATGTTACCACATTAATTGCGGCAGTAGTATTATTCTTCTTAGGTTCAGGCACAATTAAAGGATTTGCTACAACGCTGATTATTGGTATTATCCTTTCTATGTTCACTGCGTTGTTTGTGACAAGAGTTATTGTAAATTGTATGATAAAAGCAGGATTGCATAACCCCAAAAATTATGGGTTTCGCGTAAAGTGAGGAGGCGGCAAAGATGAAGATAATTGAGAACAGAAAGAAATTTTTTGCCCTTTCCTTGATACTGATTTTAGTGGGAATTGCGGCTATGTTTTATCAAGGCAGTAAGGGTAATGGTATATTGAATTGGGATGTTGAATTTACAGGTGGTACTTCTATGGAAATTGATATGGGTGCAGCCTATGACCACGCAAAACTTGAGGAAGTGATTTTTAATGTCACAGGGCAAAAGGCTCCTCAGATTCAGGATATTATTGGTACAAACGAGGTTTCGCTGAAAATGCAATCCATTGACAGTGAAACAAGAATAGAATTGGATAAATCCATTAAGACTACATTTCCATCAGCTGAGGTGAAATCAACCTCTGATGTGAGTGGTACAGTAAGCAGTGAGATGCAGCAAGCGGCAATTAAGGCAACATTAATTGCATGTGTTGCAATGTTAATCTATATCTCCATTCGGTTTAGAGATATCAGAGCTGGCGGCAGTGCTATTATTGCTTTATTGCATGACATTTTGATTGTTATTGCCACTTACGCTGTTTTTCGTATTCCTGTGAATAATTCCTTCATCGCAGTAATCTTAACGATTTTGGGTTACTCCATCAATTCAACGATTGTTATTTTTGATAGAGTTCGTGAAAATCATGATAGATTTTCATCACATCAAGCTGCTGAGAAAATTAATAAGAGTGTGAGTCAGACTTTGGCCAGATCTATTAACACTTCGATGACTACATTATTTACCGTTGGTGCAATTTATGTAATCGGTGTACAGTCCATCAAAGAATTTGCCCTTCCTATGATGGTGGGTATTATTATGGGAGCTTATTCTTCCATCTGTATTTCAGGTTCCATTTGGTACATGCTGTTACCGAAAAACGAGAAGTAATTTATAAGCAGTAGGGAGAAAAACCCTGCTGCTTTTTTGTTGTGGAAAAGTCAACTACCCTCTGGGTTATTATCTACATTCAGCTCTCTTTATTTTATTGCGCCGAGAGAGAATAGTGAGTATACTGAATGAAAGGTAAAAATTGTATCAAGGAGGGATTAAGTTGAAAGAAGAATTTAAGCTTGTGCAATATAGCCGTCAGGGTAGGCGAAAAGGCGACTTAAGCAAGTTTTGTTTGGAGAACGCCAAAAAGGTGCAGAAATTTCACAGTAGCTTTCCAATCTATGAACAAACACCTTTGTTTTCTTTCCAAAATACAGCCGACGAGTTGGGTCTAGGGGATATATCCATTAAAGATGAGTCCTTTCGATTTGGTTTAAATGCCTTTAAAGTTTTGGGGGGCAGCTTTGCCATTGGGAATTACATGGCGCAAGAAATAAGCAGAAAAATAGATGATTTTACATACAATAACTTGGTTTCTAAGGAAACAAGAGATGCGTTGGGGGAGATGACCTTTGTTACGGCTACAGATGGAAACCATGGCAGAGGGGTGGCTTGGACGGCAAAAACCCTAAAACAAAAGGCAGTGATTTATATGCCAAAGGGTAGTGCAAAGGAGCGATTAGAAAATATTCTCCGTGAGGGAGCGGAGGCCTCTATTACAGATATGAATTATGATGATGCCGTTCGTTTTGCCCATAAGCAGGCAGAAGAAAAGGGCTGGATTATGGTCCAGGATACTGCGTGGGAGGGATATGAGGACATTCCCCTATGGATTATGCAGGGTTATGGAACTATGGCTTACGAGGCATACACCCAAATAAGTGAAAAGCCAACACATATTTTTTTGCAAGCAGGTGTAGGCTCTATGGCAGGGGCGGTAACAGCTTTTTTTGCGTCAATATATAAAGAGGATTGCCCCTTGATAACTATTGTTGAGCCCAATAAGGCAGATTGCATTTATCGTACTGCAGAGGCACAGGATGGGAAGCTTCACTGTGTGACTGGAGAAATGGATACGATTATGGCGGGGCTGGCCTGTGGTGAGCCGTGTAGTATTGGATGGGAGATTTTGAGGGAGTATGCCGACAATTTCATTTCTTGCCCTGATTATGTGGCTGCACAAGGGATGCGTATTATGGGAAATCCTACAAAGGGTGATCCTCGTATTATTTCAGGAGAAAGCGGCGCAGTGACCTTTGGAATTGTAGCAGAAATCATGAGAAATCCCAATTTGAGAGAGTGGCGGGAAAAACTAAAGCTTGATAGAAATGCCAGAGTATTATGTTTTAGCACCGAGGGGGATACAGATAAAGGAGGGTATCAATCTATTGTTTGGGATGGTGCATGGGCAGGGATAAGAAGACAAGAATGTTAAAATAATAATCCGGTATTGAGGTTAAGACGAATACATGAGTTTTATGAAAAGAGCGTTTCTTCCATGGGAAATGCTTTTTTTATGAAATAAATTATGCTTGGAGAAATAGATTTTCTCCAAGCATAATTGGTTGGTTTAATGGAAGTCAATTTATTTCTGAGATGTAGTTTTTCCCAATGAGCATATCATAGGTCAACAGCTCATGAAGCTCTCGCATTTGTTCCCGCTTGGTTTTATCTGCGCTAGGGGAGTAGAAGTTATAATATTTACTCATAATAGGGCATGTACGATACAATTCCAATAAAAAATTGGTTTGCAGGCACTGTGGTGCGTCAATATAGTCTGCCATAAGAGCAGGGAGCAGAAAAGGAGAAACAGACTGGTTATCTGCCAAATATGCTCTTCCTGTATCATAATTTGTAAAAATCAAATACGGGGTGGAAAACATAATATGCTTTTCCTCTTCAGACCATTGGGATGCTGTTGGGCAGGAAATAGTACTTGTTGCCAGATAGGGGTCAAAATCATCTCCCAGGGTTGGCAAATGGTCTCCATACCACAACACAATTGTAGGCTTCTCTCGGCTCATGACATAATCATAAATTGATTTTAACGCACGGTCAGAATCTCTCACACCGGCGGCATAGTTTTCTAAGGTCAAAATTTGCTGAGAAGTCAAGTTGTTACCACTTACTTGAATCACTCTATCTGATTCATCGAATTTATTTTGATACATACTATGGTTTTCCATGGTAATTGCCATTACAAATACCCCTACATCATGGGGTTGATCCAACTGATACATAATCTCCTCTGCAATGGTTTCATCGGTAATATATGGCCCGCTGTTCCAATGCTGTTCCGCATGAAGATCATATTCCCCTAAAAAATCATCGAAACCCATAAGGGGATATGCTTTGTCACGATCATAAAAGGTTTTCTGATAGGTATGTAGACCGATTGTATCATATCCTAGGTTTTTATAAACTCTTGGATATGAAAAAATATCATTTTTTACATACTGCTGATAAGGAATGTTTCCCGGTGGTAAAGCGCTGGTGGACATACCTGTCAAAATCTCAAATTCAGGCCGAACAGTGCCGCCGCCAAAGGTAGGGGAGATCATTTTTCCGCTGGGGTTAGTCTCTGCAATTTTCCTATAATTTTTTAATGGGTCATCAGAGAAGGTAACACCATTTAAAACAGTGGGGTCCCAAAAAGCCTCAGAAAGTACCACAACAATATCGGGATTTTGAAAGGTATCTCCACTGTTCTGCTGAGGCAGATAGTTTTCAAAGTCATGCTGAATGGAGCTTTTGCTATAATTTTGAGGTATATTTATATTTTGCGCACTGCCAAAGTTTAGAGAAAAGGCAGTTAGAAAGCCATGCTTCCCATAAAAGGCATTTTGATCCGATGTCTTTTCTGAGGGGATTCCTAAAATAGGAGTGAGACCTCGCTGTACAGTAGGGTTTGTCATAAGAAGATAAAAACCAATAAAAAATAATGGGGACATCAATACACGAAATCTCCATTTTATTGAAATTTTGGGCGCTAACAGATAAAGCAAAATACAATAAAACAATGTGCTAAAAAGAACCTCCCAAAGGGCTTGGGGTATTGTGATGGTACTTAGAAACTCCTGAAAGCTTGAAGCATTTCGAGCCAGATAAATATCCCATGGGAAAAAATGAACTTCTAAAATTGCATATTTAAAATAATCAACGAGAGAGAAACTAATAAATAGTATGGAGCAGACCAGTGCCGCTAAGGAAATATTAGGTATTACTGCGGCAAAAAAGAGAAAGGCCAACCAAACCAATAGTAAGCCAAAGGCTAAGGAGCCCAGACCTTTCGTAAAAAGTGTATACAATTGAGTTGTATTTCCAAAGGATAGATAATTTACTGCTAAGGTAAGAAAGAATGGGAATAAAATTACAATGATCCATTTTAAAATTTTAAACAGCAGATTGCGACTAAAAAATGCCCTTATATCTTCTTTCATTTCATGAAAAGCACTCATAGGAAAGACCTCGCAGTTTCGTAATTTATAGAAAATTAAATTGATTTATTTTCCACAATCACAAATTATAGCACAAAAACTCCTTTTTTTCAAGGAAAGCCTATGCTATGATATGGGAAAGAAAGGATGAGCTATGATGAAAAACATGGGGTTATATGTTCATATTCCCTTTTGCAAACGAAAGTGTCTTTACTGTGATTTTCCTTCCTTTGGGGGCGTGGAGGATAAATTTGATGTATATGTCTATGCATTGGAGCAAGAAATTGAAAAACGTGGAGAAAAATCCTTGGATTATCTGGTTACTTCCATATTTTTTGGCGGTGGAACACCCACGGTGCTTTCTGAAGAATTGCTGAGCAGTCTGCTTGAGAAAATAAAAGCATCTTTTAACATTGCTGAGGGGGCAGAAATTACCATTGAGTCAAACCCCGGTACTATGGGGGAAGAAAAGGCAATGGCGTTGCGGAAAATGGGGTTCAACCGTTTAAGCATGGGTGTTCAGGCATGGCAAAATCGGTTATTATCCATTTTAGGACGCATTCATACCATTGAGGAATTTCAGGATAATTTTCATAATGCAAGAAAAGCGGGTTTTGACAATATTAATGTGGATATCATGTTTGCTCTGCCTACCCAAACCTCCGCAGATTGGAGGGAGACCCTTGAAAGAATTACAAACTTAAATCCCGAACACATTTCAGCATACAGCTTAATTATTGAAGAAGGAACACCATTTTATGAAAAGTTTGAAAAAGGTGAGCTTTTAGAAACAGATGAAGAGCTGGACAGAGAAATGTATCACTATGCTGTAGCTTTTTTAGCAGAAAAAGGCTACCAGCAATATGAAATTTCAAATTTTGCAAAACATGGGCAAGAGAGTAGGCACAATAAAATATATTGGCAGACAACACCCTATTTGGGTTTGGGATTAGGTGCACATTCCTTCTTTGGAGGAAGCCGCTTCCACAATACCTATGATTTGGACAAATATATTTTAGCGAATGGGGAAATAAATAGGTTAGAAGAAGAACATGAAATGCTATTAAAAAAGGCAGCCATGGAGGAGTTTATGTTTTTGGGGCTTCGCCTAACAGAAGGTGTCTCTTTTAAAGAATTTTCACAACGGTTTGGTGTTGAGATGAAAGAAATATACAACAAGGTGATTTCAGATCTTTTGGAAAGGAATTTACTAAGACAAACAAAAGAAGGAATTGCACTGACTGAAATAGGAATCGACTTAAGCAATCAGGTTTTTACTGAGTTTTTATTAGATAAATAAAAAATTCTTAATATATTTTTTTTCTTGGTAAAATTATAATAAAATTTACAATTTGCGCTTGACATATAAGGTGTCAAGTGCTATCTTATGTATATGAATTAGCACTCGTGCTAAGTGAGTGCTAACAATGCAAGAGAGGGGGCGGCTCAGATGTCGTTGAATGACAGGAAAATTCAGATATTACAGGCAATTATCAATGACTATATTGAAACGGCGGAACCGGTCGGCTCCAGAACCATAGCAAAAAAATATAACCTTGGTATCAGTTCCGCGACAATCCGCAATGAAATGAGCGATTTGGAGGAGATGGGCTTTATCATGCAGCCCCATGCTTCCTCGGGGCGTATCCCCTCAGATTTGGGATATAGGCTTTATGTGGATCATCTGATGCAAAAGCGAGAGCTAAGCCTAGACGAACAAGGCTATTTACAAAGTGTTATTTCCAGAGATATCAGCCAAATTGATTATTTAATGGAAGAAACAGCAAAGGTACTTTCTGCTTTGACAAACTACACTACCTTTATTTCCGAGCCTGTGGGACAAAGGGCAAGAATAAAACAAATACGGTTGCTGCCACTGGATTCGGCTTCTGTGCTATTGGTTATTGTGACAGAAGATAATTTTATGAAAAACCATGTCATTAAAGTGGGTACAGCACCTGAGGACGATATTATCTTTCAAATTGGAACGTATTTAAACAGGGCTTTTCAAGGCTGTGCATTACAGCAGATTGATCAAGGGGTCATCCAGCGTTTGCAAATTGAATTGGGAGATTATAAAGGCTTATTAGGGCCAATTTTAAGAGCATTGGAGAATACAATGCAAGCGGCGGAAAAGGTTCAGGTTCATATGAGTGGTGCAAAAAATATGTTAGCCTTTCCTGAGTTCTCAGATATCAGCAAGGCGAAATCGTTATTTCAGACTTTAGAAGAAAAGGACGTTTTAATTACCTTACTGGAAGAAAGCAAATGCAATGATTTGCAGATATTAATTGGCAGTGAAAATACAGTGCAAGGCATGAAGGATTGCAGTGTGATTACAGCGACCTATAAGCTGAGTGATGATACCAGAGGTACCATTGGCATTGTAGGGCCAACTAGAATGGATTACTCCCAAGTGGTTTCCGTTTTAAACGGAATGGTTAAAAATATTGAGAGGGTATTGAGAAATCTGACGGATAATAATAATAAAGACAATAAAGATGGCTAGAGAAAAGAGGGAATGAAGTGGCAGAAAATAAAGACAGAGAAGAAGCCTTAAAAGAAGAGGCATTACAGGAAGACACTTTACAGGAAGAAATGGTTGAAACTAAGGAGAAAGTAGAACAGGAAGCTGAAGTCACTGAGGGAGAAATTGTTGACGAGACTGCAGATAAGATTTTGAAATTGGAGCAGCAGGCGGCGGAGAATTTTGATAAGTACCAACGAAGCTTGGCTGAATTTGATAACTTCCGTAAACGCACCATGAAGGAAAAGGCAACAATGTATGATGATGGTGTGAGAGATACAGTAGAAAAGCTTTTGAGTGTGGTTGACAATTTAGAAAGAGCGGTTGCAGCACAAGAAGGCAAGGTGGATAAAAACGATAGTTTCTTGATAGGTGTACAAATGATCTTAAAGCAATTTCAGGAGATTTTACATGGTTTGGGCGTAGAAGAAATTAAAGCATTGGGAGAAAAGTTTGACCCCAATCTACATGCGGCGGTAGCTCATGAAGATGATGAAAACTATGGAGAAAATGAAATTATACTGGAAATGCTAAAGGGTTATCAATATAAAGACAAAGTCATACGACACAGTATGGTGAAGGTCGCTAACTAAAAAAATGAGAGATTAATTGATTAATAGGAGGATAAGGTTATGGGAAAAATTATTGGTATTGACTTAGGAACAACCAACTCTTGCGTTGCAGTTATGGAAGGCGGTCAGCCTGTTGTTATCGTAAACAGTGATGGTGCTAGAACAACACCTTCCGTTGTTGGTTTTGCAAAAAACGGTGAAAGACTGGTTGGTGAGACTGCAAAGCGTCAGGCGATCACAAACCCTGATAATACAATCAGCTCTATCAAAAGAAGAATGGGCGAAAACTACAAAGTAGATATTGAAGGAAAAGGCTATTCTCCTCAGGAGATTTCCGCAATGGTATTGCAGAAATTAAAAGCAGATGCTGAAAGCTATTTAGGTGAAACTGTATCCGAAGCGGTTATTACTGTTCCCGCTTATTTCAATGATGCCCAGAGACAGGCAACAAAGGATGCTGGTCGTATTGCCGGCTTGGAAGTAAAGCGTATTATTAACGAGCCTACATCAGCTGCATTGGCATATGGTTTGGATAACGAACATGAACAAAAAATTATGGTTTACGACTTAGGTGGCGGTACATTCGACGTTTCCATTATTGAAATTGGTGATGGTGTTATCGAGGTTCTTTCCACAAATGGTAACACTCGTTTAGGTGGAGATGATTTTGACCAGAGAGTGATTGACTTTTTAGTTGCTGAATTTAAAAAGGCTGAAGGAATGGATTTAAGCAAAGATAAAATGGCTATGCAAAGATTGAAAGAAGCTGCGGAAAAAGCGAAAAAAGAGCTTTCTACAGTGACAACAACCAACATCAATCTGCCTTTCATCACAATGAACCAGGATGGACCTAAGCACTTAGATGTTACTTTGAGTAGAGCAAAATTTGACGAATTAACAGCTGACTTGGTAGATGGCACTATGGGACCTGTTCGTCAGGCATTGTCTGATGCGGGCCTTAACGCAAGTGAAATTGACAAGGTATTATTGGTTGGTGGTTCCACAAGAATGCCATCTGTACAGGATGCAGTGAAAAAATATACAGGAAAAGAGCCTTTCAAGGGCATTAATCCAGACGAATGTGTAGCAGTTGGTGCGGCAATTCAGGGTGGTAAATTAGCAGGTGATGAAGGTGCAGGCAGTGTGCTTTTGTTAGACGTAACTCCTTTGTCCTTGGGTATTGAAACATTGGGCGGCGTTGCAACAAAGCTCATCGACAGAAATACCACAATCCCTACAAACAAAAAACAGGTTTTCTCCACCGCTGATGATAACCAAACAGCAGTTGATATCCACGTTGTACAGGGTGAAAGACCTTTGGCAAAGGATAATAAAACACTGGGACGCTTTAAACTGGATGGTATTGCGCCAGCAAGACGTGGTGTTCCTCAGATTGAAGTATCTTTCGATATTGATGCCAACGGTATTGTAAACGTTTCCGCTAAGGATTTGGGTACAGGCAAAGAACAGAAAATCACCATTACCGCAGGGTCTAACCTCAGCGATGATGAAATCGAAAAAGCAGTAAAAGAAGCAGAACAGTTTGCAGAAGATGACAGAAAGAGAAAAGAAGCAATTGATGCGAAAAATGAAGCAGATTCTTTGATCTTCCAGACAGAAAAAACATTGGGTGAGCTGGAAGGCAAGCTGAGTGATGAAGAGAAGAGTGCTGTAGAAGCTGAATTGAGCAAATTGAAAGATACAGCTAAGGATATGAACGCTGAAACAATGACAGAGGCTGATGTTGAGAAGCTGAAAGCCGCAACAGAGGCGTTAACACAAGAATTCTATAAGATTTCTGAAAAGTTGTATCAGCAGGCACAGGCGGCTCAGGGCGCAGACCCTAACGGTGCAGACCCAAATGTGGTTGACGGCGAAGGCAAAGAACTGTAAAATAAAAGAGTTCTGCATGGCAAGGGCGGTTATCCGCCCCTGCTTTTGCTGTAAATAGACCTTGAAGGAATAAGGCGGTGAGGAAGTTGGCAGATAAAAGAGATTATTATGAAATACTGGGGGTAAGCAAAGATGCTTCTGACGCAGAGCTGAAAAAGGCTTATCGGAAGATGGCAATAAAATACCATCCTGACCAAAACCCCGGAGATAAAGAAGCTGAGTCAAAGTTTAAAGAAGTGAGCGAAGCCTATGAAGTTTTGAGCGATTCTCAAAAAAGAACGCAATATGACCAGTTTGGCCATTCTGCTTTTGAACAAGGTGGCGCAGGCGGCGGATTTTATGGCCAAGGTTTTGATATGGGAGATTTGGGCGATATTTTCGGTAGCATGTTTGGTTTTGGTGGATTTACCGGAAGCACCCGCAGAACCGGCCCAAGACGTGGCAATGATATAAACGTAAATATTCAGCTTGGCTTTGCAGAAGCCGCATTTGGCTGCACAAAGGAAATTTCCGTAAGCATATATGATGAATGTGAAACCTGCCATGGAACAGGAGCAAAGACCGGTACCCATGCGGAAAGTTGCCCCAAATGCAACGGCACAGGACAGGAGAGATTTGTTCAGCAGTCCATGTTTGGCTCTGTAACCTCAGTGCGTACTTGCAGCCAGTGTCAAGGTACAGGGAAGATTATTAAAGATCCTTGTTCCACTTGCCGTGGTACAGGTAAGGTGAAGAAAAACAAGAAGTATGAAGTAAATATTCCCAAGGGCATTGATAACGGTCAGACCATCCGTTTGGCAAACAAAGGGGAAATTGGTGAAAATGGCGGCGGCTACGGGGATTTATTAGTAACCGTTTATGTACAACCAGACCCTATGTTTATCAGAAAAGGCTTTGATGTGTATTGCGATGTGCCGATTACCTTTGTTCAGGCGGCTTTAGGTGGTGAAATCACCATAAAAACCATTGACGGTGAGCAGAAATATAGCATTAAGCCAGGAACTCAGCCGGAAACAGTTGTGACTTTAAGGGGTGTTGGTATCCCCAATTTAAGAAACCCCAAGGTTCGTGGAAATCAAGTTGTAACTTTGAAGGTGAAAATTCCTACGGAATTGAATGAAAAACAAAAAGATATGTTACGTCAGTTTTATAAAGATGAGACTGTAAATGCCAATGAAAATAAGAGTACCTCCGAAGAAAAAAAATCTTTCTCTGAAAAAATGAAAGATCTGTTTAAGGAGTAAGAATAGGAAAGCATAGTCGAAATAATACTTGAAAAAATCAGTTTCTTATATTAAAATGTTAAGAACTGATCAGGCAATGGCATTATAGCCATGTGGCCGGGCAAGCAGTAGCAGATAAACGCCTGCGGGACAGTAATATGTTCCTCGTGGGCGTTTTTTATATTATTTTCTCGCCTACATTTGGATAGAATAAAATAGGATTAAAATGGAGGGTTAATTTTGGAAGCAAAGAACAGCAAAGTTGAAGAAAATGAGAAAATTGTAATGAGTGTATCTGTGAAAACCATGATAGTCAATATCATTTTATCTGTTGGCAAGGTGGCGGCAGGTATCATTGCCAGCTCCGGCGCAATGATTTCTGACGGTATTCATTCTGCATCAGACGTACTTAGCACCATTGTTGTAATGATTGGATACAAATTATCAGCAAAGGAATCAGATGAGCATCATCAATATGGGCATGAGCGGATTGAATGCGTAGCGGCATTGATTTTGGCAGGGATTTTATGTGCAACAGGGATTGTCATTGGTTATGAGGGCGTTAAAAAAATCATCTATGCTGATCAATTGAATCTGGCAACTCCGGGAATATTGGCTTTCCTTGCGGCAATAGTATCCATTGTTGTAAAAGAAGGTATGTATTGGTATACCAGAGCTGCAGCGATTAAGGTGAATTCAGGTGCTTTGATGGCAGATGCTTGGCATCATCGTTCTGATGCTATGTCCTCCATAGGGAGTATGGTTGGTATTATTGGTGCAAGATTAGGCTATCCTATATGCGACCCTTTAGCAAGCGTAATTATCTGCGTTTTTATTGTGAAGGCGGCTTATGATATTTTTATGGATGCAATCAATAAAATGCTGGATACTGCCTGTGACAATGAGACTGTGGAACGTATGCGAGACATTATTCTTTCCCAAGAGGGCGTAACGGGCATAGATCAAATGCAAACACGCTTATTTGGCGCCAGAATCTATGTTGATGTGGAAATTGCCGCCAACAGACATATGACATTAAGTGAGGCCCATACCATTGCAGAGCAGGTACATGAAGCAATAGAAAACAATTTCCAAGATGTAAAGCATTGTATGGTGCATGTGAACCCTGCTGAGGAAGACTTGTTAGTGGGGGAATAAATGAAAAGGATTATTCTTATTTTTGGAATAATCCTTTTTTATGGAAATCATATTTAGGTGAGACGACAAGTTAGTTTTCAATATTTTATCTGAAAGTCTTTTTTCAGAGGATTGAAAAACGCCTATGTGATTAAATAATGATTGTAAAATCATTGACTTTTCGTTCATCCTCAAACAGTAGGCTTTTCAGTTTTTTTAAGCCATATTCTAAATCCTCCTTTGTATCCGCAGAGGAAATGGCAATGCGAAGGAATTGCTCCTTAGGGGGAGTTCCTACCAAAAAACGATTTGAATGAAACAAATGTATTCCTTCTTCCATGGCTAACTGTTCCATAGGCAAATCGTAAAGAGCCTGAGGCAAGGGAAGCCAACGACAAAAAGAAAGAGGTGTAGGGGTGCTACTGGGGAAATATTGTTCAAAAATTAGATTTCTTTTCAAAGCCAAAGTTCTCTTTTTATTTATAATTTCCTCTGCAATGCCGGTATGAATCATATATGCCGCAGTTTCAATACTGATGGATGAGGTTTTCACATTGATATTGAAAATACCGCGGGCAATCAGAGCAGTGAAGCGGTGGGGCACAGACATGATTGCCACACGCAGCCCTGGACAGATTGACTTTGATAGACTGGCAATATAACAGCCCTCTTGGGGGCAGAAGGCCGACAGAGGTACGTAATCCGGTGGCGCAAGAAATGCATAAATATCATCTTCAATCAGCGTTAGGTGATGGTTTCTGATGATTTTTGCTAAGGCCTCTTTTCGAGGGGTATCCATTAAGGTTCCGACAGGGTTGCTATAAGTCGGAACGAGATATACACCCTGTAACCCCTGCAAGCGGCATTGCATTTCTAAGTCCTCGGGGAGAATTCCTTTTTCATCTCCTTGAATGGGCACCAGCTTGATATTCAGCATGTTGGCAAGCTCAATAAAGTTAGAATAAGTAAAGCGGTCTGTTGCAATTTTATCTCCGTGGTGGAACAACGTAATGAGCACAACTGCAAAGGCATTTTGTCCTCCAGTGGTAAAAAAAATATCTTCTGCATGGGGATGCAGCCCAAATTTTGAGAACCACTTTAATGCGGCACTTTTTTGATAGGGAGAGCCAAAGGGAGCGCTATAGTCCAAAAGGGAGTCCACTGCACTGTTTGCTAGAACCTTCTTCATTGCTTCTTCTGTATATTGATTCATAAAATCCAATGGTTTTATGATCCCAAACTCAATGGTATTTCGATTTGTTTTGGTATCTTGTATGGCGATGGAAACACCAGCGTTTGGAGATACAAAGGTACCTCTGCCGATAACGGCATAAAGAAACCCATTTAACTGACAGAGCTTGAAGGCTTTTGTAACAGTACTTAAATTGATGTCCAAATAGTCCGCAAGCTCCCTTTGTGGAGGCAGCTTTGTATGGGGTACCAGCGTACCGTCTTTGATATCTTGCTCTAGTAGCTTTGCCAAAGAAAGATATAAAGGCTGTGTTAATTTTGACTTTTCCGGTTTCCAAGACATAGGGTAATCTTCAAAAGAATTGACAGGCATACTTTTTCTCCTTTTTTTGTACGACATACAATTTCCTGCTTGAAGCCATACAATATGCAAATTATAATTGCATTATAGATGTATTTATTTAAATTATCAAGGAGAGGAGCGATATTTATGAAATATTTCGTTGTGGATGCCTTTGCGGAAAATGTATTTGGGGGAAATCCTGCAGGAGTCTGTGTGCTGGAGGAGCCATTATCAAAAGAAATGATGCAGAGTATTGCCGCAGAAAACAATTTATCGGAGACGGCATTTGTTTTCAAAAGAGAACTGGGAAAATATGATTTAAATTGGTTTACACCAAAAGTTGAGATTGACCTTTGCGGTCATGCAACCTTAGGAGCCGCCTTTGTCGTTGCAAATTTTATTGATACAGAAGTCACAGAAATGGAATTTTCCACTTTAAGCGGTATTTTAACTGTTACGAAAAGTGGAGAATTGCTTGAAATGGATTTCCCAAGTTGGATGCCCAAAAAAATCAAGGTGACAGAGGAAATGGAAAAAGCCATTGGTGCAAAGCCCTTAGAAGCATATTTATCCAGGGATTTGGTTTTGTTGCTGGAAGATGAACAAAGTGTAGTAGAATTAAATCCAGATTTTGATAAAGTAGAAAAGTTAGAGGAAGGTATGCTTTTGGTGGCAACAGCAAAGGGGACAGAATTTGACTTTGTTTCCAGATGCTTTGTTCCAAAAGCAGGAATCAACGAAGACCCGGTTACTGGTTCTGCCCATAGCACTTTGATTCCTTATTGGGCGGAAAAACTGGGTAAGGAAGAGATGATTGCAAAACAGGTATCCCAAAGGGGTGGTGTATTGCATTGCAAGAATGCGGGTGAACGGGTACGTATACGTGGCGGCGCCATTCTGTATTTGAAGGGTGAAATATTTGTTGGAAAATAAATGACTAATCAGAAGGGTTGTGCCAAGGAATGGCACAGCCTTTTATTTTATGAAATATCTATGGGAGACAAGGTTTTTCCTTAAGTTTAGGGGTTTTACCATTCATAAAGGGATGACTATTATTGTTGTAAGAAGAGGAAAATTTTCTATAAAAAACAACTTAATATTTATTCCACCAAAAAAAAGTTTGGGTATATTTTTGAATATAGCTAAATATTATTAAATGAAATACTTGACAGAAAAAAATACAAGTGCTACAATTAGCAAAAATTGAAACCGTAGAACAAGAAGAGTAGGCATAACAAATCACTTTCAGAGAGTCGCTGGTTGGTGTGAAGCGGCAGTGTTGTTGTTCCGAATGGACTTGTGAGGGCGGAAAGAAATCGCTTAGGCGAAAGTAATGTCCGACGGGAACCCTGTCCGTTATCAGTGGGGTGTGTATGTTTGTACATAAAATGAGTGATCTGTATTTTTTTGATACAGGTAATTTGGGTGGTATCGCAGAGGCTATAAGCTTTTGTCCCTTGGTTAAGGGGCAAAGGCTTTTTTTATTACCAAAAATCGAAGGGAGAGCCATTATGAGTATGAAACCAAACGCAAAAACCATTAGCAAGCTTGCAGAAAAATATGACATGATACCCATTGCAAAGGAGATTTACGCTGATGTCATCACACCAATTTCCCTGTTAAGAAGAATTTCCAAGAATCATCAACGATTTTTTCTTTTGGAAAGTATAGAGGGGGGCGAAAAGTGGGGCAGATATTCCTTTCTTGGGTTTAACCCCGTTATGCGTATTACCTGCAGGAATGGTGCGGTGATGGTAGAAGAAAATGGAGAGCAAAAACAAATTCGAGAGGAGCCTTTTGAGGCACTTAGGAAGCTTATGAAGCAGTATAAAGCGCCAAAGCTACCTGATATGCCTCCTTTTACTGGGGGATTGGTTGGATATTTCGGGTATTCCATGATTGGTTATTGTGAACCAACATTGCATATTTCCAGAGACGAAATGGACGATTATGATTTTATGCTTTTTGACAAGGTAATTGCCTATGACCATTTGAAACAAAAAATACAAATTATTGTGAACATGAAAACAGATCAGGTTTTAGAAAACTATGGTGAGGCAGTAGCGGAGATTGAAATTCTCTCGGCGTTTATAACAAATCAGATGCCCACAGAAAGAGAGACCACCAAGAGTCAGCCCCATTTTACTTGCAATTTCACAAAAGAGGAATTTTGTCAAGCGGTAGAACGGGTGAAGGAATATATCTACAATGGGGATATCTTTCAGGCTGTTATTTCAAGGCGATTTGAAACGGATTACAACGACAGTTTGCTCAACGCCTATCGGGTGCTTCGAACCACAAACCCATCACCCTACATGGTGTTTATGCAATGTGATTCTATCCAGATACTTTCTGCATCACCTGAGACCCATGTAAAGCTTCGGGATGGAAAACTTTCCACCTTCCCCATTGCAGGCTCAAGACCAAGGGGCTTGACGGAGGAAGAGGATAGGGATTTTGAAGAAGAGTTGTTGAAAGATGAAAAGGAGCTTTCTGAGCACAATATGCTGGTGGATTTGGCAAGGAACGATATTGGGAGGATAGCAAAGCCCTTATCGGTTTCTGTTACTGCATATATGAAGGTTATAAAATATTCAAAAATCATGCACATTTGTTCTGAAGTAAATGGAGAGCTGAGAGATGGGCTAGATGCTTATGATGCTGTCAAGGCAATTCTTCCAGCAGGAACCCTCTCCGGGGCACCAAAGGTGAGAGCCTGCCAGATTATTGAAGAAACAGAACGCTGTCCCAGAGGTGTTTACGGTGGAGCATTAGGATACATTGATTTTACGGGGAATTTAGATACTTGCATTGCCATTCGTATGGCAGTGAAGAAAAACAACAAGGTTTTTGTTCAGGCGGGGGGTGGCATTGTGGCCGATAGTGTGGGGGAAACTGAGTTTTTGGAGAGTGAAAACAAAGCAAAGGCTGTCATAAGCGCTATTATAAACGCAAAGGAGGCAAATGATCTATGATTGTTGTAATCGATAATTTTGACAGCTTTACATACAATCTGGTACAGCTTGCATATCAGTTTGATGAGGATATAAGGGTTTTTAGAAATGACAGCATAACACCTGAGGAGATTGACGCCCTGCAACCTGACAGCATTATCATTTCCCCTGGGCCTTGCTACCCCCATGAAGCGGGAATCAGTGAGGCAGTTATTCAAAAGCTTGGCAATCGGTATAAAATTTTGGGTGTGTGTTTAGGGCATCAGGCAATTTGTGAGGTTTACGGCGCTAAAATCATTCATGCAAAAAGGCTGATGCATGGCAAGCAAAGTGAAATTAAGATAGATAATTCCGCAACAATTTTTAGAGACTTACCTAGAAAAATAATTGCGGCAAGGTATCACTCTCTTGTGGCAGATAGAGGCACAATACCTGAAACCCTAGAAATTCTTGGGGAGGCTGAGGGTGAAGTTATGGCGGTGAAGGTAAAGGGTAAGCAGATTTATGGTTTGCAGTTTCACCCAGAGTCCATTTTATCTCAGCATGGCAGGGAAATTATGAAGAACTTTTTAGAATTATAAATGGGAGGTGAATTTTTATGATTAAGGAAGCAATAAAACTGGCCATGGAGAGACGGAATATTTCAACAGAAATGGCGGAAGAGGTCATGAATGAAATTATGACGGGGAGTGCTTCGGAAGCAGAAATGGCGGCATATTTGACAGCCCTTCGCATGAAGGGAGAAACAATAGACGAGATTACCGCAAGTGCAAAGGGAATGCGCAAAGCCTGCACCAGACTGCTCCACGATAAGGATGTTCTAGAAATTGTGGGTACCGGTGGGGATGAAGCGTTCACCTTTAATATCTCCACCATTTCTGCTTTTGTGATTTCAGCGGCGGGGGTGCCTGTTGCAAAGCACGGAAATAGAAGCGTTTCTAGCAAATGTGGAGCGGCAGACGTTTTGGAGAGCTTGGGTGTAAATATTTCTGCGGAAACAGAGGTCATGACCAAATGTCTTGAAGAAAATAATATATGCTTCATGTTTGCCCAAAAATATCACCCTTCTATGAAGTTTGTGGCACCTGTGAGAAAAAGCTTGGGTGTGAGAACGATTTTTAATATTCTTGGCCCCCTTGCTAACCCAGCAGGGGCAAATATGGAGATGATGGGGGTTTATGATAAGAAACTTGTTCGTCCCCTTGCCCAAGTTATGTTGAATTTGGGGGTAAAGGCAGGAATGGTGGTTTGCGGCGATGACGGTTTGGATGAAATCACCATGACAACCACAACTACAGCTTGTGAGATACGAAACGGAAAACTGAAAAACCGTGTGATTGACCCTGAGGACTATGGCTTTTCCTATTGCAAATCATCAGAGCTTGTTGGGGGTAATCCTGAGGAAAACAAGAAAATTGCCTTGGATATTCTTTCGGGAAAGGAGCAGGGAGCAAAGCGAGATGTGGTGCTTTTGAATGCGGGGGTTTCCCTCTATATTGCCGAAAGATGTCATACCATTCAAGAGGGAATTCATGTTGCAAAGCAAATGCTGGACAGCGGCAAGGCAATGGAAAAGCTGGAAGCCTTTATTCAAGCAACAAACCAATGATTGGAGGAAGAATATGATTCTGGATGAGTTGGCAAACAGTGCACGAAAACGTGTAGAAGAGCAGAAAAAAAGGTTTTCCTTGGAGGAAATGAAGGAGCTTGCTAAAACCAATGACACAAATATTCCCTTTGCCTTTGAGAAAGCCTTGCGAAAGGATGGTCTTGCCTTTATTTGTGAGGTGAAAAAAGCGAGCCCCTCAAAGAGCATTATTGCACAAGACTTTCCTTATCTGGAAATTGCACAGGAGTATGAACAGGCGGGCGCAGATTGTATTTCTGTTCTGACGGAGCCTACAAAATTTCTTGGGCGAGATGAGTATTTGACAGAAATCAGTAAACAGGTGAAAGTACCTCTTTTGCGAAAGGATTTCACGGTGGATAAGTATATGATTTATCAGGCAAAAGCCTTGGGAGCTTCGGCGATATTATTGATTTGCGCTTTGTTAGACACTGATACGCTAAAGCATTATATAAAAATCTGCGATCGTTTGGGTTTGAGTGCTCTTGTGGAGACCCATGATGAAACAGAGATTGCTTCGGCGGTAAAGGCGGGGGCGAGAATTATTGGGGTAAATAACCGAAATTTGAAGGATTTTACTGTGGATATACAAAATTGTATTCGATTGAAAAAGTATATTCCAAAGGATGTAATCTCTATTGGAGAAAGTGGTATTCAGACCTATGAGGATATTGTCAAAATTAGAGACGCAGGAATAGACGCAGTTTTGATTGGGGAAACCCTGATGCGGGCAAAAAATAAAAAGAAAGGGCTGGAAAGGTTGAAAGGAGTATTATGAATATTAAAATTTGTGGTTTGAGACGAGAAGAAGATATGATTATGGCAAATTTATATAAGCCTAATTTTATTGGGTTTGTGTTTTATCCACCAAGTGCCAGATATGTTACCCCTGAAAAAGCCGCTCAACTGAAAGGTATGCTGGATTTGGGTATTAGTGCAGTTGGCGTATTTGTAAATGAGGAGATTTCTATGATTGAAAGCCTTTGCTCCCAAGGGGTAATTGATATGATTCAGCTTCATGGAGATGAGGATGAGGACTATATTCTTCGGTTGAAAGAGGTTGTGAAAAACCCCATTATAAAGGCTGTACGGGTGAAAAATGCAGGGGAAATTTTGGCGGCGGCAAAACTTCCTTGCGAATATCTATTATTAGATACTTACCGTGAATACAACTATGGCGGTAGCGGAGAAACCTTTGACCATGGAGTAATCCCGCCTATCAGAAAACCATATTTTCTTGCAGGAGGATTAAATGCCAGTAATATGGGCAGGGCGGCAAGAGCCTGCAAGCCCTTTGCCTTTGATGTGAGCAGTGGTTGTGAAACAGATGGATATAAGGATGATAGAAAATTTATGGGGGTGGTAGCCCTTGCAAAGCTACTATAAGAGGAAGGATTGATTTTATGAAAGAGAAAAAAGGCAGGTTTGGAGAATTTGGTGGACAGTTTATTCCTGAAACCTTAATGAATGCAGTGATTGAGTTGGAAGAGGCCTATAACAAATACAAGGGTGATTCTGAATTTGTGGCAGAGCTGGAGGATTTATTGAATAACTTTGCAGGACGTCCATCAAATCTTTATTATGCAAAGCATATGACAGAGAAGCTCGGTGGTGCAAAGATATATTTAAAGCGAGAGGATTTAAATCATACGGGTTCTCACAAAATCAATAACGTTTTAGGGCAGGTACTGTTGGCAAAGAAAATGGGAAAAACAAGAGTGATTGCGGAAACAGGTGCGGGGCAGCATGGTGTTGCAACGGCAACAGCCGCGGCACTGATGGGTTTAGAGTGTGAAATTTATATGGGGAAACACGATACTGACCGTCAAGCCTTAAATGTTTATCGTATGGAGCTTTTGGGAGCTAAGGTGCATTCCGTTACCAGCGGTACCATGACTCTGAAGGATGCAGTAAATGAAACCTTTCGAGAGTGGACACAAAGAATTGATGATACTCATTATGTTTTGGGTTCGGTTATGGGGCCTCATCCCTTTCCTCTGATTGTGCGGGATTTTCAGGCGGTGATCAGTAAGGAAATCAAGGAGCAGATGATGGAGATGGAAGGCAGACTGCCTGATGCTGTTCTTGCCTGTGTTGGGGGCGGAAGCAATGCCATAGGGGCATTTTACAACTTTATTGAGGATAAGGAGGTCCGGCTCATTGGCTGTGAAGCGGCGGGAAGAGGCATTGATACAAAGGATACTGCCGCAACCATGGCTACAGGTAGTGTGGGTATTTTTCATGGTATGAAGTCTTACTTCTGTCAGGATGAATATGGTCAGATTGCTCCTGTTTATTCTATTTCAGCAGGACTGGATTACCCTGGGATTGGGCCTGAACATGCCTATTTAAGAGATTTGGGAAGAGCAGAATATGTTCCTATTACCGATGACGAAGCTGTGGAAGCCTTTGAATACCTTTCAAGAACAGAAGGAATCATTCCTGCAATTGAAAGCGCCCATGCAATTTCCTATGCAATGAAGCTGGCGCCTACCATGGGGAAAGACCAAATCATTGTTGTGAATGTTTCGGGACGAGGGGATAAAGATGTGGCGGCGATTGCAAGATACAAGGGGGTTGAAATCTATGAATAAAATGACAGCGCAAGATTACATAGAAAAGGCATTTTCCAAAGGAAAAGCATTTATTCCCTTTATCACTTGCGGTGACCCTGATTTAGAAACAACAGAGAAGCTGGTTTATGCTATGGAGGAGGCAGGGGCAGATTTGATTGAACTGGGGATACCTTTTTCAGACCCGGTTGCGGAAGGTTTGGTGATTCAAGAGGCAAGTGAAAGGGCGTTAAAGGGTGGTGTAACAACAGACAGTATATTCGGAATGGTTAGGAAAATTCGAGAAAAATCTGCTGTCCCCCTTGCCTTCATGACCTATGCCAATCTTGTGTATACCTATGGTTTAGATAGATTTCTTTCTCTATGTAAGGATTGCGGTATTTGTTGTGTTATACTTCCTGATATTCCTTATGAGGAGAAGGATGAAATGCAGGAAAAATTTCAGGAATACGGCGTTAAGTTAATTTCACTGATTGCACCTACTTCTCAGGAAAGAATCAGTAAAATTGCTATGGAGGCAGAAGGCTTTGTTTATTGCGTCTCATCTTTGGGGGTAACAGGAACCAGAGATCAAATTACAACAGACGTTGGGGCAATGGTGGCAAGGGTGAAAAAGACTAAGGATATTCCCTGTGCCATTGGCTTTGGCATTTCAAACCCTGAAACAGCGACAGAAATGAGCAAGGTTGCCGATGGTGTTATTGTGGGCAGTGCAATTGTGAAAATGGTGGGAGATTATGGAAGGGAATGTATAGAGCCTGTTTCTGAATTTGTTAGGAATATAAAGGCTGCAATTGATAAGAAATAAATATAATATTTAGCAATAAAAGTTTCTTATTTCTAAATAAGAGCTCGGAATAATTCTGTAAATATAAATATAGTAGGCTAACAGCACAAAGCTGCTTGCCTACTATATTTCCATGCTGTCTTTTTATTGTGATGCTATGGATGCTGCTGTGTGGGAATGATAGACTCTATATGATAGTTTAATCCAGAGGTATGCTTTGAATTGTAACATCAATTCTGTTCATTTTTCAAAGCAAAGGTAAGAAAAGCTTCCAACCCTTCCATAATATCCGTATGGGTAATATCAAAATCTCCTGAATACCAAGGGTCTGCAATGTCTCTGGGGCGCTTTGAAAAATCCAAAAGACGATATACTTTCTTTCGAGGGTCATCCTGTAAAATTCTCATTAAATTTTTGGTGTTATAGGCTTCCATGACCAGCAGATAATCAAAATCAAGATAATCTTGTTTAGTTACTTGCCGTGCTGTTTTTCCACTGCAATCTATTCCCAAAGAATTCAGCTTTTTCTTTGCAGGAGGATACACAGTATTGCCGATTTCTTCTCGACTGGTGGCGGCGGAAGCAATATAAAAAGCTTGATTTATCCCCTTTTTTATCAACATATCTCGAAATAGAAATTCTGCCATAGGGGAACGACAGATATTTCCGTGGCAAATAAAAAGTACCTTAATCATATTATTCTCCTGTCACGATATGCCAAGATATGCCGTGTTTGTGCCACTTTACGGCACTCTGTAGGCTCCCGGCTCTCGCTCGAATTTTAGTACATAATATGCCGTATCTTGGCATAAGTTGGCATAACATAGCCGTGTGTTGTAGTCAAAAAGTAGTAAAACTACGGGCAATTACTACTCAAAGGGTGTTCACTTTTAAACGATTTACCCAAGCCTAATGTAGTCACTCTCATTCTATCAGAAATTTTACTCCTGCATAACAAAATAGCAGATGGCATTTTAATTGCCACCTGGCACTTCAATGTCGTTATTGTATTTCAATTTAATTATCTTAGATTATCATCACGCTTCAAGAAATTGGTACATGCCTCTGTTGATGTCTGTGGGAATGGTATTCCATTCTGTTTACCCATCTCAAAACATCTCATCATCCAGATCATATTCTTTGCCAGATTTTGCATTGTCTGCATACCTTCTTCATCCTTGTATGCTTCATCTGCAAATAAACCATGTGTCATATTCCAATAAGACGATGTTGCTATAGGCATCTGAGAAATTCCAAAATATTTATGCAATGCATCTAAGGTTGCAGAACAGCCCCCTCTTCTTGCAACAGCAATTGCAGCGCCTGGTTTAAACTGAAAGTTTTCGTATACTTCATTCTTCGCCCCGCTATAGAATACTCGATCCAAAAATGAAAAGATTCTTCCACTTGGATGTGCAAAATAGACTGGAGTTGCAAAGATAAATCCATCTGCTTCTTTCGTTTTTTCAACAAAATCATTTACGCCGTCATCCTTAAACACACATGCTCCAGTTTTTTGACAAACATCACACTGTAAACAATCAGCAATTGGCTTACCACCAAGCTGAATCACTTCAGACTCTACATTTTGTACATCAAATTCTTTTATCATTACATTAATTGCAGCCATAGTTGTCCCATTTGGATGACTGCTTCCATTTACGATTAAGACCTTCATCTTCAAATTCTCCTTTTTTAATTGACTTCATTTATTTTATTATTATAAAATGAATTTAACGAAAAGGATAGTATGCACCTTTATGTTAGATACTATCCAAAAGGAGAGTGTATATGAATACTACAACTACCGATGACAATCCTGTTGATATCCGCCCATTTGCTTATGCTATTTCCCTAATTAACGGAAAATGGAAAATGCATATTCTATTTTGGATCTGGCACGAAAAAGTTCTTCGCTACAATGAGTTAAAAAGACGCCTTGGTAATGTATCTCACAAAATGCTTAGCAACCAGCTTAAGGAATTAGAAACCGATGGCGTCATCTTTAGAAACGAATACCCACAAGTACCTCCAAAAGTTGAGTATACATTAACTGAATTAGGTATCTCGCTTATGCCTGTACTTGACTCATTGTGCGATTGGGGACATAAGCATGTGCCTGATGCATGGGAACTTAGTTAAACTCACTGTTAGCAAGAGGATGCTTTTTGAAATATCTTTCATAAAGCATCCTCTCTTTCAACTCAGTTAATTCAAGTTATTCTCCATTATTAAGAAAATCGAAATTTTTTCCCAATACCATATCTTCTTCAAAATGGCATTAAGCCACTTCTCGTTTTCTCTTCTGGGACGAACGTCACCTGTTATCCAAGTATCAATAATTTTAACATCAACACCCTTGATGAGTTCATTCAGACCTTCTTCATTAAGGTCAGTAAAAAATCTGCCGTTTCGTTCTCCGGCATACTCGCCATGCTTGAAGGAAACATATATGGTGCCGTTGTCCTTCGTTGCTCTGGCTATCTTCTTAAATACTGTAGGCAGATTCTCTGCGGTCTCATGTAACAGTGATGAGCAAGCCCCCACACCATCAAAGATCTTCTCGCATGAAATATCCATGAAGGTCATCCACTCTACAGTTTTACCTATAAGTTCGAGCCCTTTTGCATAATTCCTCTTTTACAAAAATACATATATAATGCCGAGTTATGCGAACTTATACCGACTTACTACCACTATTGCGGATTCCTTCCGTGGCATATAAATAATACACGAATCATAAGGTACTCCTTTCCCCATTTTGGTTTATCATAAGCTGTTGGTAAAGCTCAGGCCGTCGGTCAGATTTTAACGGGAATTTAATTCTGCATTGAAGGGCTTCCTCACAAGAAATATCAAAGATTGTAAGATTGGTTCCATCTTTTGCTTGGGCCAGAATTTTTCCACGAGGAGAAATTACCATGCTATCGCCGAAATACTTAAGGCCACCACCGGTGCCTGACCGGTTTACACCCACAACAAAGGCTTGGTTTTCAATTGCCCGAGCTTTTAAAAGAATTGCCCAATCCTCTTTACGAGATACAGGCCAATTGGCAATAACCACTAGCAAGGTGCTATTTTTAGAGGCGATTTGAAATATTTCAGGAAACCGCAAGTCATAGCATATGAAGGGGGACAAGGTGAAATCTTTTATTTTGCAGGAAGACAGTGTGGTTCCTCCTGTATAAAATTCCTTCTCGGTACCAAAGGAAAAGGGGTGGATCTTTGCATAATTTGCTATCATTTCCCCTGATGCAGATAAGATTATACAATGATTTTGGGCTTTTTCAGAATCTACAATAGGCAGACCAAAACAGATAGCCATGTGATGCAAGATGGCCTGCTGCTTAAAAAAATGAATGGTCGCACTGGTTTCAATGGCTTCACCTAATTCCTTTGTGTTTATAGTGAAACCTGTTAAGGTCATTTCGGGGAATACCATAAAATCTACGTTCTCTTTTGCACCAGTAAGAATTATTTCCTGGCAAAGTGTTCTTGCATATTGTTTTTGTTCAAAGCCCATATCTATTTGAGCAAGACCGATACGCATCAGCTTTACCTCCTTTTTAATTCCATTCTTTCCATACATCAGGGCAGTAGCCTAATGTAAAATCCTTTGCGTTTCTCACAATTGGAGTCATAAAAAGAATAGGGTTCTCCAGTAGGGTGGCCTCCCGTTTGCTTTCATCAATATAATCCATAAACAAGGTTTGATATGCTTTTGCTTTACGGTCAATCATATCCTCCAGTGGGATACTTCTCTTTGCAGCTTCAAATACACTTTTACTCATTCCAAATTCGTGAATATTAATATATTGGTAAGATATTTTTCTCTCCTTGAAATAGCGTTCTGCTTTTTTTGTGTCAAAGCTTTTTTGTGACCCATAAATCTGTATGTTCATCAAGCTCACTCCTTTCAATCTATTCTGATTTTAGTTGAAATTAAGAGAAGATACAAGACAAAGGATATGCAAAACAAACAAAAGTATTATATTTGGTGGAAGGGATGGTTTTACCATTTTAATTTGTTGAAAAAAAACTTCTGACTATGTTAGAATTAAAGTGTGTCAAAAGGCATCAAAAAATGTAGATTGAAAAAGATAGATTTGGTTCGTAAATTGAAAGGGAGTGTGTTTCAATGAAGATGATTTCATGGAATGTGAATGGCTTGCGTGCCGCAGTTGGCAAAGGCTTTATGGAATATTTCAAAGAAGTGGATGCAGATATTTTCTCCTTGCAGGAAACAAAGCTGCAAGAGGGGCAAATAGAATTGGAGACAGAAGGGTATTTTCAGTATTGGAATTATGCTCAGAAAAAGGGCTATTCCGGAGTCGCTGTATTTACAAAAAAAGAGCCTTTATCTGTAACCTATGGGTTGGGGCATGATGCTCATGATACCGAAGGAAGAGTAATCACACTGGAGTTTGAGGAGTTTTATCATATTACCGTATATACACCCAACTCACAGCAGGAAAATGCAAGGCTTGATTACCGTATGGCATGGGAGGATGCTTTTCGTGGGTATGTTTTCGATTTAGACCAAAAGAAGCCTGTCATTATTTGTGGTGATTTAAATGTTGCCCATAATGAAATAGATCTGAAAAATCCATCTTCCAACAGACGTAGTGCAGGGTTTACGGATGAAGAAAGAGGGAAGTTTACCCAGCTGTTAAATGCCGGTTTTGTTGATACATATCGATTCTTTTATCCTGATGCAGCGGGTAGTTATTCATGGTGGAGCTACCGTTTTAACGCGCGGAAAAACAATGCTGGTTGGCGTATTGATTACTATGTTGTTTCTGATAGACTGAAAGAGAAGCTTGTGGATGCAAGGATTCATAGTGATATTATGGGTTCAGACCATTGCCCTGTGGAACTAGAAATTATATGCTAATGACATAAGAAGACCCGTGAATCCACGGGTCTTTTATCATCTATATTTTATAGCATAAAAGCAATTTATGCAGTTTTCTTTTTGCTAAAAATAACACGGCATCCTTCAATTGCCAAGTCAATTGCCAGAGCAATCAATAAAACAATAAATAGAATTTGCAATCCTTCCGTTGAAAGAGTTGCAGTTCCAGCAGAAAAGGCAGTTACATTTTTAATTAACGTGATAACCAATGCGCTTAATGTTGCAATGAGCATGAAAATCATTGGCAATATAAACATTTTATTATTCTTGCCGATATTGCCTAACCAAGCAGCAGCAGCTAGGAGAGCCAACGCCGCTAAAAGCTGATTGGCTGAACCGAACAATGGCCAAATTTTAGCATAACCGCCGGCTGCCATAATACCACCGATGATAACAGTAACAAGGGTTGCAAAATATGGATTCGCACAAACCTTTTTAAAACCTGTTAATGTTTTCGGATCGGTGCCTTCAGGGATAAAGAATTCTTGGAACATATATCTTGCCAATCTTGTTGCTGTATCCAGAGAAGTGAGACAAAAAGCGGACACTGCCAGAATGATGATAGCATATGCTACATTATAAGCGGATTCCAAACCGATGGCAGCAATCATGGATGCAATACCTGTTGCAAAAACCTGGGTAGGCGTTCCATTGGGCATTGATCCATCAGCAAAAAGAATGCCCACTGCAATTAAAGAGATGACTGCCAAAGCACACTCAATTAACATGCCACCGAAGCCAATAATTTTGGCATCTTTTTCTGAGTTAAGCTGTTTGGAAGTTGTACCAGAACCCACCAAGCTATGGAAGCCGGAAATAGCGCCGCAGGCAACGGTGATAAAGAGCATTGGGAACAAGGAGCTGTTTCCGTTAATCCCCTGAAAGCCAGTGAAGGCAGGCAGCTCCATGACAGGGTGACTTCCGATAATGCCAATAACGGCTGCAATCATCATACCATATAAAAGGAATGAATTTAGATAATCTCTGGGTTGGAGCAAGATCCAAACCGGTGTAACAGAAGCAATAAAAATGTAAATTAGAATGAAAATCAACCAAGTAGTTGCAGATAAATAAATGGGGAACTTTAAGCCAATGGCAATACAAGCGATAATGGCAAAGATACCCACAATAGTTGCTACACTAAGAGGTGCATTTTTACGATAGACCAAAGCACCAAAAATAATGGCAATAAAGATAAATAATACCGAGATTGTTGCAGTGGAACCATTTGCAGGAACAATGTCACCCTCTGGTGTAAAGCCGTTAAAAGTTCCAACGACGATACTTGCAAAAGCAGCAACAACCAGAAGCAATGTTAGATAAGCAAAAACTAAGAATAGTTTTTTTGCTTTTGCCCCGACATTTTGTTCAATGACATGCCCAATGGATTTCCCTTTGTGACGGATTGATGCAAAGATAGATGAAAAATCTTGAACAGCACCAAAGAAAATACCGCCAATGAGAATCCAAAGCAATACAGGAAGCCAACCAAAGATAGCAGCCTGAATGGGACCATTGATAGGACCCGCACCTGCTATGGATGCAAAGTGGTGACCCATTAAAACAGGAGCCTTTGCAGGGACATAGTCCACACCATCCCGCTGTGTGTGTGAGGGTGTTTCTTTTGTGGGATCAACCCCCCACTGCTTTGCCAGCCAGCTGCCGTATGTAATGTAGCCAATAAAAAGTACGGCAATGGAGATGATTAATAATAACAATGAATTCATAAATATCCTCCTTTCCAAGGAAATGCATTAAAATATAGATGATTAGGGGAAACGCTGATTCATTTCGCAGGCGCATATGTATAGAGAACATTCCATTTTGATTTGAGGTCAAAAAGCCAATTATTTCGCTACCAGAGCTTTTTTATTTTCTAATGAAATATTCTTTCATATGCAATTGCTATGAAATCAGGTGCTTCTTAAGATAAAATATTTTGTAGCAACGGCAGGATTTCTTTTCCCTTGTGGTTTGAATAGACCTTTCCGTTGCTGAGGTCTACCGCAGCGATTCTAAGGTACATCCATCCGTGAAAAGAAAAAAGATAGGTTTTATGATAGTTAGTTTTTTTTATTTGCTCAATGATGTCATCGGATAACAAATCTGAAATTAAAATTAAAGTAACATAGGAATACATATGCTCACTATGGGGTTTAATTTGTGCTAGTCCAAGTTGTAAGACCTCTTTTTTTAAAGAAGCAAACCCTTCTCTATCCGGAAGATCAGCAAAGGCGAAGTATGCATACTCGTTCATTTCCGTTGCCCAAAGCTTAGCAGAACGCACCAATACATATTTTTCTGACCGTGAATGGAATTGGGCAATGGCAGGAAACTGGATGGAACCATGGGCAACATTATATTGGATATCGAAAAAAGCCTCATAGGAGGGCATAAGCTTTTGCAAGAAAAGTTCTTTTGTCATAGGTCACCTCGAAATACATTTTATTGTTTTATATTAGTATACGCCTATGGGAAGTGGTATTACAACTTGGAAGTGGCTTTTTGGTTTAATTCAGCATCTTAAAATGTGGGAAGAAAGAAAAGAAAAATAGAATACCATAATATTACAAAAATAGAAACGCCTATTGATAAAAAATATGCAATATATATAATGATTTTGGATTCAAAAAAAAACCATTAGATATTTTGATGAATGAATAAAAAAATAGTAATAATATTTAATGTGTATCTAATGATGTACGAACAAAAAACTAAAAAAACTCCCTAAAACCAAACTATTCAATACATGTCATTGGATACAGGAATTTTCCTATGCTTGATGAGGTTGTATTGGTTTGTTTTAGGGAGTTTATCTTTTTATAATAGATTATCTTCCTGCTTCAAGGGAAGAAAGCTTTTCTAACAAAATATTACTGCGATCAATAAAGCTTGTCATTTCTTCGGAGGTCAAGGGACGATGGCTCATCAGTGCCAAGTCGTAAACATGACGGGAAAGCATTTCAACATCCTCTTTCTTCTCCTCTTTTTCGCTCATATCCAACAGATTTTTAACAAGACCGTTGGAGCGATTAAGAACTAAGGTTTCCTCTGGCTTCACATCTGCAAACATTGCTTTTAATTCGGTGGCATTCCCATATGCCTCCATCATTTCCAGCATACGTCGGGATTTTTCGCTTAAAAGAAGCATGGCAGAAACACTTTCAGCTTTTAAATCCTCCACACTGACTTTCAAGGAATCGTTATGCAAAAGCCCACGGAAGAAAGCTTCCATTCGTGTGTTGGTATGTTCTTCAGCTTGTTTTTTAGCCTCAGAGATTTCCGGATCGTCTTTTTTCTGTAAGGTTTCAGAAATGTCTGCATCAATACGCTGAATAGAGACACCAGTGTTTTTGTACTCCAAGAATGAAACAAAGGGCTTGTCAACGGGAGTAGAGAGAATCGCTGCTTCAAGACCCTGTTCTTTAAACAAACGGATATATTGTGCCTGTAAATTTTCGTCAGAAACAAAGAATAGCTTATTTTCATGCTTTTCTTTATTTTTTTCTAGATATTCGGGAAGGGTTTCGTATACGTCGTCAGTGGTTTTGAACAACAACGCATCCTTCACCTTGTCATAAAATTTCTCTTCTCTCATACAGCCATATTTAATGAACACACCAATATCATTCCAGAAGCCTTCGTAAATGGAACGTTCATTTTTGAAGAGCTGAGTCAGCTTATCGGCAACTTTTTTTGTGATATAGGTACTCATTTTTTCAACATAACCGTCATTTTGTAAGGCACTACGGGATACGTTTAGGGGCATATCGGGGCAATCCAAAACGCCCTTTAACAGGAGAAGGAATTCTGGCACAACCTCCTTGATATTATCCGCAATATATACTTGATTTGCATAGAGTTTAATTTCTCCATCCATCACGTCCATATGTTCCACCAGTTTAGGGAAATATAAAATACCCTTTAGGCGGAAGGGATAATCCATATTCAAATGAATCCAAAACAAAGGATCATTCATATCAAAAAATACTTTGTGATAAAATTCCTTATATTCTTCCTCGGTGCAGTCCTTGGGCTGTTTTTGCCATAAAGGAGTGGTATCGTTTAAGGGCTTAGGCTCTTCCTCCTCTTCAGTTTTTTTCGCTGCAAGCTTATCTAAGGCATCTTCTTTGGTTAGGTTTTCTGCCTCTTCAGGAGAAACATGGATGGTATTTGATTCCTTTTGTTCAGCTTCCTTTTCTGCTTCTGTTGCTTCTTTCACGATATCAACAAAAATTGGTACCGGCATAAAGGAGCAATATTTGCGAAGGGCAGCATAAAGGGTGGATTCTTCTAAAAATTCTTTGCCGTCTTCACCTAAATAGAGGGTAATGGTGGTACCCCTTTTTTCTCTGCTGCCGGCGTCCATTTCATAATCAATACCGCCCTCGCATAGCCATTTTGCTCCTTGGGCATCTGCCTGATAGGAAAGGGTATCAATCTCCACTTTATCGGCTACCATAAAGGCTGAATAGAAGCCCAAACCGAAATGGCCGATGATTTCATTTTCTTGATCGGCTTTCTCTTGGAATTTTGCAAGAAAATCAGTAGCACCGGAAAAAGCGATTTGGTTAATGTATTTTTTGATTTCATCTGCAGTCATACCAATCCCGTTGTCAATGATTTGCAGTGTATGAAGGTCTTGATTTAAAACAACATGAATTTCGAATGGTTCTTCCGTAGGGATATCTGCTTCTCCCATGCGTGTGAGCTTTTGCAATTTTGTAACAGCATCGCAGGCATTGGATACCAATTCTCTGACAAAAATATCTTTGTCAGTATAAAGCCATTTCTTAATAATGGGCAGGAAATTTTCACTGTTAATAGACAGATTTCCTTTTTCGTTCATTTCGCATAACCTCCTAAAACAAAAATTGTTTGTAGCATGTATCATACATTGTAATTTTAGCCAAAGGAGCGTAAAAAGTCAATAAAAATTAGCACTCAATTTTAACGAGTGCTAACAAAACTTACGTTTCTATTTGAATTGGAATCTCATGCTTTTTAAAAAAGCTCAAAATGTCTTCATCCCATTGCTTTGTTGCCTTTTTCTCTAAGGAAAAGGTCTCCTCGGTAATGGAGGTGGTGCATAAAAGGGTGCCTTCTCGAAATAGAAGATTTAAAAATACTGCTTTCGCATTGGGGTATCTTTCAATTTTCTCCTTGGGAAGTGAAAAAACCAATTTCATGCTCTTGGGAAGCCGTTTTCCTTTTACCGTTTCAAAAACAAAGGGTTTGATGTCCCCCCAAAGACAAAAAGGCTCAGTATCTTCTTCAGTCAGGAAGCTTTCCTCTTTTTTGCCATTTATGGTAAAGGACGCAAAAGAGTAAATTTCTCCTTGGCGAAAGGTAAAGTGGTCAAAAGCATCCCCTTTTAATAAATATGCCATCATTTTTTTAGTATCAAAAACGGTAAACGCTAACATGGTTGCTCCTCCCGAATATATCTTGAAAAAGGTAAAAAAATTTTTTAAAATATATATTTGCTAGTTTTTGGTTAAAAGTTTATATGGTTAAATAATAATCACAAAGTAATATTTATATCTTTTTTATTCTACTATGAAAAGATAGAAAAAACAAATAAAATGATAGGGAGGGGCTAGTGAGGCAAATTTTATTTGGAAATGAATTGCGTTTAAAGACAGGCTATATTATAATATTGTAATTATGACATGGGGATGGAACCTTTTGGCTTATAAAATGAGGAAGCTGTTTGGTTCGTTGGTAATAAGAGATATTATGATACATCTAGTAAAGGATTTATATTGAAATGTTTCGGCAAGTACGAATCTTTCTGGCTATTTGCTTTTATAAAACAGGGCTTTCATGGATTTTCATGTGGCACAAAGATGTTTGAAATGCGAAAAAATGGGAATCCTTAATGAAATGTTGATATGAAACTTTATTATTTTATATGTAGTATTCTTTAGTAGTACAACCACAATTTTGGGAGGATAGCAATATGGCAGAAGAAAAGATTATGGAAAATGGCGGATTAGGTGCGACTGGAAACTTTATACATAGTTATATCCAGGAGGACTTGAAGGGAGAATTAAATAAAATTCATACCAGATTCCCACCGGAACCTAATGGCTATTTGCACATTGGTCATGCAAAATCCATCTGCCTGAACTTTGGTTTGGCAAATCTCTACGGAGGAAAGTGCAATTTGCGTTTTGATGATACAAACCCTGCAAAGGAAGACGTGGAATATGTTGATTCTATCCGTGAGGATGTAAAGTGGCTGGGCTTTGATTGGGAAGACAGATTATATTATGCATCCAGCTATTTTGAACAGTACTATCAGGTTGCTTTAAAGTTGATTCGAGAAGGTAAGGCGTTTGTATGCGATTTGCCTGCGGAGGAAATGCGCCAATACCGTGGAACATTAAGCACACCAGGTAAGGAAAGCCCTTATCGCGGTAGAAGTATAGATGAAAATTTGGATTTATTTGAACGTATGAAAAACGGTGAATTTCCTGATGGTTCCCGTACCCTTAGAGCGAAGATTGACATGGCTTCTCCCAACATTAACATGAGAGACCCTGTTATTTATAGAATTGCCCACGCAACCCACCACACAACAGGGGATGCATGGTGCATTTATCCTATGTATGATTTTGCCCATCCTTTAGAGGATGCCATTGAAGGGATTACCCATTCCATTTGTACTATGGAGTTTGAGGACCATCGTCCCTTATATGATTGGGTGGTAAGAGAAGCAGGGTACTTGGTGAATCCTCCAAGACAGATAGAATTTGCCCGTTTGGGGATGACAAATACGGTGATGAGCAAAAGAAAGCTACGTGCTTTGGTTGAAGATGGTTTGGTTGACGGCTGGGATGACCCCCGTATGCCTACCATCAGTGGTTTGCGCCGAAGAGGATATACACCAGAAGCGATACGGGATTTTTGCGAGCGTATTGGTGTATCCAAGGCAAACAGCGTTGTTGACAGCGGATTATTGGATTATTGTATTCGTGACGATCTGAAGGCGAAAGCAAAGGTTGTTATGGCGGTTTTGGATCCTTTGAAGCTTGTCATTACAAATTATTCTGAAGGTCAAGTGGAAATGATGGAGTTGGAAAATAACCCTGAAAATCCTGAGCTTGGCACAAGAAGAGTGCCTTTTACCCGAGAGTTATATATCGAAAGAGAAGATTTCATGGAGGAGCCTGTGAAAAAATTCTTCCGTTTGGCGCCAGGGAAGGAAGTACGCTTAAAAGGTGCATATTTTGTGACTTGTACTGATTTTGTGAAGGATGAGGACGGAAACGTAGTAGAGGTACATTGCACCTATGATCCCGAAACAAGAAGTGGCAGTGGCTTTGAGGGCAGAAAAGTAAAGGGAACCCTTCACTGGGTGAGTGCAACGGAAAATGTTCAGGCTACAGCAAGATTATATGATTATATGATGCTGGATAATCCCGAGGACTCCAACGGAGAAATGATTATGAATCCCAATTCCCTAGAAGTAAAGGAATGCTTTATTGAGCCAACTGTGAAAGAGGCCGCAAAAGGGGAGCGATTCCAGTTTATGCGTAACGGATACTATATTGTAGATACAAAGGACACCACAGAGGAAAAATTTGTATTTAACCGTATTGTGCCATTAAAGAGTTCTTTTAAATTATCTTAATGAATATGACCAACGGATAGCAGCTGTCCGTTGGTTTTTTTATTGCCACCCGTCTTAACCAGAGTGATATAGTCAAAGCAGGGGAATAGGATTACATTTTATAGGCAGGCGATGATTTATCTTAGAGATTTTCAAGTGATAAATTCTGAGAATGGGAATATAAGGATTTACCTACGATTTATTGGTAAACATTTTTTTTAGAGTTTTTGTGAGAATGATGGTATTTTATGTCTTATTTACAAATATGCAACAAGATACAGAACAAACATTTTTTCTAATGGTTCAATATTATGGTGCTTGAAGTAGTTTTAAAACATATGATATGTTAAAATTTTGCATAATTAAACAAATAATAACAATTCTTATTTTCATCAATTTTCTTTTGTGGTAATATAAAATCAAATCAAAATGTAACTTTTTATATGAAATGACATAAGATGAAATTTTTTGTTAAAATTTGATATGCTGGAAATTGTGAATTCAAACGAAAGGAAGTGCTCAAAATGAAAAAAAGATATATATCAATGCGTAAAATTATAATGCTTTCTTTTGTTTTGATAATGTTTCTCTCTGTAGTGTTTATTGGGGATATGGTTTTTTCCCGTTGGATATCTTCCACCGAGAAAATAACAGAGAAGCTGGCTTTTGACATTAATCGTGAGATTGCCAATCGAATTAACCTTTTCATGAATGTGCCAAAGCATATTAATGAGGTAAATGGAAAATTAATTGAAGGGAATCTAATTGATATAAACTCTGAAAAGGAGCGGGATAAATATTTTCTTGGGGTAATTCAATCACATCAAGATGAGATCTATAGTTTTACATATGGTTTAGAGGATGGAACATATTTTGGGGTGAGAAGAAATGAAAAAGGTGAGCTTCAAATTGTTGATAATAATTCTGATACCGGAGGAAGCTCATGGTATTACTCCGTGAATGAGGATTTATCTCGAGGGGAGGTTGTCTTGAAGACAAATAAATTTGACCCCAGAACCAGAGATTGGTATATTTCGGCTAAGACTTTAGGAAAACAAACCTTTTCACCTGTGTATAAGCACTTTGTAATGGAAGATCTAACAATATCCGCTGCAACTCCCATTTTTGATGGGCGGGGGAAGCTGCTGGGAGTATTGGGAACACATATGAATTTAACGAACATTAATCAATATATGCAGGGGATTGTAAAGGCGTATCACGGCTATGCTTTGGTTTTAGAAAAAGATACAAATACTTTGATTGCTAATTCTTTTGGTGGTAATAATTTTACAGCATTAAAAGATGGAAGTTTGAAAAGAAATAACGTTAGCGATTTAAACAATGCATTCATCTCGGGAATTATGGAAAAGTATAATAAAGACCAAGTAGATAGGTTTGAGTTTTTTTATCAGAAAACAGGTTACTATGTGAATGTGGTGAATTATCAAAATGATGGTTTAGACTGGGTTATTGTATCGGCGATACCAAGCAATCTTTTTACAAATGAAATATACGAAAATATGAGATTAACAGCGCTGATTATGGTACTGGCATTCATTTGCATTGTTATAGTGTATCGCGGGTTTATTAAGTGGTTATTTAGGCCCATCGATGATTTGGTTTCGGTTTCAAATCAGATTGCAGCAGGCAATTTATCCACCAGAGCATCAAGAATAAGAAATGATGAAATCGGAAATCTTTGTCTTTCCTTTAATTTTATGGCGGATAGAATGTATGAACTGGTGAATAATTTAGAAGACAAGGTAAAGGAGCGAACGAAAGCTCTGGAACTTGCAAATGAGGAAATGAATCGAACAAAAGATAGCTTGTTTTTGATTTTGGACAGTACAGCTGAAGGAATTTTAGGAATTGATTTGACTGGAAAATGCATTTTTTGCAATAATAGCTGTATAAAGCTTTTGGGTTATCATTCTCAGGAAGAAATTCTTGGAAAACATCTTAACTCGATTCTGTCTAATGAAGACAGCATAGAAATTGCCCCTCTGAAAAATCATAACATATTAAAGTGTATTCTTTCTAATGAGAAAGTATCAGCAGAGGAAGAAACATTTTGGAAGGCGGACGGAAGCAAAATAAGTGTTGCATATCACGCACGCTCAAAGTTAAAGAATGAGGAAATTGTTGGAGCAGTTATTACTTTTATTGATATAACAGAGAAGAAAAAAGGGGAAGCAAAAATTAAATATTTGAGTAGTCATGATGCTTTAACGGGACTTTTAAACAGAAGCGGATATGAAGACAAAGTAAAGGAATATGACAAACCATCGTTTTTTCCTATTTCAATTATTTTTGGGGACTTAAATGGATTGAAGCTAATGAATGATGTATTTGGACATGGCGCCGGAGATATGCTTATTCAAAAGACAGCAGAAGTTTTGAAAAAGGCAAGCAGAGAGATTGATATTGCGGCAAGAGTTGGCGGGGACGAATTTATTGTTTTGTTACCTAAAACAGATGCTGAGGAAGCTTTACAGATTATGAAGCAGATAAAAACTGAAATGTCAAAAGAAAGGGTTTTCGGCATAAAGTCTAGCATTGCCATTGGATTTGATACTAAGGATCATTCCTCCCAAAATATTGAGAAGGTAATGGGGAATGCAGAAAGAGAGATGTATAAAGAAAAATTGTTGTCAAAGAAAAATTATAGTATTGAAACCATACAGTCTATTTTGAAAATGCTTTATGATAGAAATCCCGGAGAAAAAGAGTACACGGAAAGAGTGGTTTCATTATGTAATAGAATGGGCAGAAAAATAGGCCTTACAGAGCATGAGCAAAAGCGCCTAACAGATGTTGCTTATATCCATGGAATTGGAAAAATTGTTTTGGATGAAGAAATATTTAAGAAAGAAGAGTTAAGTGAAAAAGAACAGTTTCAGTTGAATCAACACCCAATTGTTGGATTTCGGATTCTGAATTTATTCGACAATACCTTGGATCTGGCAGACTATGTTTATGCACTGCATGAAAAATGGGATGGAACGGGTATACCAAAGGGACTAAAAGGAGAAGAAATTCCTTTTATATCAAGAATGATGGCTATTATAGGAAGATATGAAGAAATGGTGTTAAAAATAGAAAAGGATTCTATAAAAAGCGATACAGCTTTTGCGTTAAAGGAGATAATAGCGCTTTCAGGAAAGGATTTTGATCCAAAATTAACAGAAGTATTTATTCGTGTGATCAAGGAAATGAATGAAAAAGATAAAGAAATATTTGATAAATAGTTTTCTGTACAAAACAAATTTTTCTAGATGGAAACGTGGAATAAGAAATACGCTGTAACTTTAAAGAAACCTTTAATATTTTCTTTGTATTCGCGAAATCCCTTTTTAACAATGAAAAAATATAGTATACTTTGTCTATACATAGGAATTGGAGTGGATTAAAGTGAGGGAATTATTGAAGGATTGCAAACGTGTTGTTGTTAAGGTTGGTACATCTACCATTACATACCCAAACGGTCTTTTGAACCTGAAACGCGTAGAAGAGCTGGCATGGGTTTTAACAGATCTCAAAAACAGCGGCAAAGATGTTGTATTGGTGACAAGCGGTGCCATTGGTGTTGGATCAGTTCGTATGGGTATGAAGGAAAGACCCACAGTGATGCGCCAAAAGCAGGCTGCTGCGGCTGTTGGACAGGCTATGATCATGCAGATTTATCATAATTTTTTTGATCGTTATAACCAAACGGTTGCTCAGGTTTTGTTGACGAAGGAAGAGGTAAGCAGTGAGGAGCGATATCAGAATACAAAGAATACCTTTGAAACATTGATGGAGCTAGGAGTCATTCCTATTGTCAATGCCAATGACAGTATCTCTACCGAGGAAATTGGGATTTCGGATAACGACAGGCTTTCTGCTATAGTAGCAGAAATTATTTGTGCAGATATCTTAATATTGATGACAGATATTGATGGGCTTTATGACAATGATCCAAAATTAAATCCGGATGCAAAGCGTATTTCTTTTGTGGATTGGGTTACGGATGAGGTTAGGCAGATGGCTGGTGACAAAGGTTCAGCCTTTAGCGTTGGAGGTATGCTCACAAAATTGCAGGCGGCAGAGATTTGTCAAGATGCAGGGGTTAAAATGGCTATTGTGCTGGGTGAGGACCCTACCATTATCCATCGAGTGATAGCTGGTGAAGATGTAGGTACATTTTTTAATAGTGATAAAAAATAGATTTTATAAGGAGCGATGTATATGAGTTTTTGCCCAAAATGCGGGAGAGAGATTTTTGACGAAAGTCTTGGTTGCCCCGTCTGTACGATAAACGAAAGCAAGAATACTGCCGAAGCTAATCTGGAAGAGGCGGAGGTAATCAATGAATTTACCGTTGAAGATAAAGATGGTACGTCTCAGAAATTTCAGGGAGAAAGTGAAGCCAGAAGCTGGGAAAGTTATCAATCACAGGAGCCTAAGCCTGTGCAAGAGCAGGTTATTCCTACGGTGTTAAAAGTCATTGCCATACTCTTTACTCTTTTTGTAGGAGGTTTTGGTCAAATTGCAGGCTTGATTGCAGGTATAATTTTATTGAAAAGCCCCATTGAGGATTACAGTAGATTTGGTAAAACCTTAATTATCATTAGTAGTGTTATGCTGGCATTTTGGTTATTGTGCTGCGTGGTACAGGGAGTGTTTGGGGTTTTTGGAAGTATGATGTATTACTTCCCATATTATTAATTGCTATGAATACAATATTTAAAATGATTGGCTCTGCCGTCTGTCATCAGATGGCAGAGCGCAGTTTTATTCTACAGGGACAGCAATTGCCTGTCTGTGCCCGATGTACTGGAATTTATTCGGGAATAATCTTCTCTATGGTATTTTTTTTCATTTTTAAAAGGCTTCATGGGAACAAACCCTACACAACCAAGGGAATGCTTCTGGGAGCCTTAGCCTTTATCCCGATTTCCATTGACGGATTTTTCAGTTATTTAGGCTTTTGGGAAAGTACCCAGCTTCTAAGGGTGGTTACTGGTGCATTGGCAGGGGCATCACTGCCAGGATTTTTTCTTTTAGGCGCAAACTTTACGGTGGGAGCAGAGAACAATAAACCTATTTTTCAATCTTTTGTAGAGCAGCTTTTGGTGGTGGGAATTACCCTTCTATTTGGAGTTATGCTTTGGATGAATATAGGAAGCTATTTTGCAACCTCGGTAATTGTTGTGCTGGGAATTGTTTGTTTTTGGTCCGATTTGATTTATTTGATTATGAAAAATCTATCGGGAAATGGGAAACTGCCTTTTTGGCTTTTATCTTTTTGTGCAAGCTTTTTTATTATTTTAACAATAGGGGTGTTGCGGAAATGAAAAACAGGCTACGTGAAGAAATATTGCAAAAGCGCAAGGAACTGTCTGAAGAGGAACGCCAGCAGAAAAGTGCTAAAATTACAGCTACCCTAAGGAGTAGTGCAAGATATGAAAAAGCGGAAACGTTATTCACTTTTATCTCTATGGATAAGGAGGTAAATACATATCCTTTGATTGAGCAAGCGTGGCAAGATGGAAAAAAAGTTGCTGTTCCCATTGCAAAAGCAAAAGGAGAAATGTATTTTGTTCCTATTGATTCTTTTTCGGAACTAAAAAAAAGTCGATTTGGTGTTATGGAGCCTGAAAAAGAAAAGGAAGAGAGCATCATTCCAAAAGAAACGGATGTTTTTCTTGTTCCAGGCAGTGTTTTTGATCAAAAAGGAAACCGATATGGTTATGGCGGTGGATTTTATGATCGGTTCTTTGAGAAATATCCAAGTATATTTAAAATCGCTGTTGCGTTTTCTTTTCAGGTTATGGATTTTGATTTGCAAGTGGAAGCATTTGATAAACCCGTTGATTGTATTATAACGGAAGATGGTTTGATAGGGGGTTTTTAATGATGAGTATTTTATCTGAAATGGGACAGAAAGCAAAGGATGCATCCGTTGTATTGTCGGTATTGTCCGCACCGAAAAAAAATGAAGCCCTTTGCCATGGGGCAGAGGCTCTTTTGGTGGCTGAGAAAGAGATTCTTGCAGCCAACCAGATAGATGTGGAAGATGCACTGGCGTCGGGTATTAAGGGTGCTTTTATTGACCGTTTAACTTTGACCCATGCAAGACTTCAGGAAATGGCGGAAGGACTTCGTCAAGTTGCGGCTCTGGATGACCCTGTTGGGGAAGTACTTTCTATGAAAACTTTAGACAACGGGTTAATCGTTGGACAGAAGAGAGTGCCTATGGGTGTAATTGGAATTATTTTTGAAGCTAGACCTAATGTTACCGCTGATGCCTTTGGTTTATGCTTAAAGGCAGGCAGTGCGGTTATACTAAGGGGAGGCAAAGAGGCGTTCCGTACCAATCAAGCTGTTGTTTCGGTTTTTCGTAAGGCCATGGAAGAGGTGGGACTGCCGGCGGATATTGTGCAGGTGGTGCCTGATACCTCAAGGGAAACAGCCAATGAAATGATGCGTCTCAACGGATATTTGGATGTATTGATTCCTCGTGGCGGCGCAGGTTTGATTCAAAGTGTGGTGCAAAACAGTACTGTTCCTGTAATCGAAACAGGCGTTGGTAACTGTCATATTTTTGTGGATGAGACTGCGGATTTAGATAAGGCGGTGGCTATTGTGTTGAATGCCAAAACCCAGCGCCCCGGAGTTTGCAATGCCTGTGAAAGCCTCTTGGTACATGAAAAGATTGCGGAAAGATTTCTTCCTATGGTAGGAAAGGCTTTGCAAGAAAAGGCCGTTGAGATTCGTGGAGACGAAGCTACCTGTTCCCTAATTTCTGGGTCTGTTCCTGCAGTGGAGGAAGATTGGGCTACGGAATTTACGGATTATATTATCTCCACCAGAGTGGTTAATAATTTTGACGACGCCATTACCCATATACGTAAATATTCCACAGGGCATTCCGAGGCGATTCTTACAGAAAACTATTCCAATGCCCAGCGTTTTTTAAATGAAGTGGATGCAGCGGCAGTATACGTGAATGCATCTACCCGTTTTACGGATGGTGGACAATTTGGCTTTGGTGCAGAAATTGGCATCAGTACCCAAAAGCTCCATGCAAGGGGCCCCATGGGTCTGAAGGAACTGACCACGACGAAGTACATTATTTATGGAAACGGGCAAATAAGACAGTAATGGAGGATATTTGGTGGAAGCAAATAGAACAACAAAATATTTAGATGATTGGGTGCGGGTGCCCCTTTGTGATAAAGGTGATAAATTGTACCACTATACCACTGCGGAAGGGGTTCAAGGCATTATCGAAAACAGACAATTTATTGCCACAAAAAGTGACTTCTTAAATGACAAGCTTGAGTTTTTGTATTCTCTAGAGGTTTTAGAAAAAGTAATTGACACTTATATCGTAAATAAGGATTTGGGTCGTAGGCTGTATAAAATTATAAAGGCGGAGATGGATGAGCTTGCGATTATCACTCCTTCTTGCCAAACAGTTTGTGTACCGGACCATGAGGACAAAAGTTTTTATGTAATTTCTTTCTCTAAGCTGGATAATAGTGCACTGCTTTGGGCTGAATTTACTGATTTTAGAGGGTATTGTCTTGGGTTTGATTATGATAAGCTTGTGCAAGGATTTACCGGCAGATCATTTTTGCATGGAACGGTCATTTATAGTGAAGAAGTTCAAATCTCCTGCCTTTTGGATGCACTGATTGCTTGTGTCCGCAGGGGTGTGAATGACGGTTTCGTTGAATTGGATACGATATATGAAGAAAATGCTGAAATCGGTGATGAGGCTTTAATGGAAATTGGTGGAGACATGGCTATGGTATGCTCTGTTTATGCCATGTTCTTTAAAAGCGAATTCTTTAAGGGAGAAGAGGAATATCGTTTTGTATTTTCACCCTTACGAACGGATCGTGGTGGTCAGCCTAGATTTCGAATTCTAAAGCAGATATTTTTACCATACATTATGGTGGAGCTGGATGGATTTGCAGCGCCAATTCCGTTGACCTCTGTTACCGTAGGAGCAAAGAATAATAGCGATATTGCTGTGCGAGGTATGCGATCTTTTCTGATGGGGCAAGGTCTTGATAATATTCCTGTTACCCTATCGGATATTCCTCTGCGGTATTAAAAAGCTTAGGAGGTGGGGGATACAATGAAAATTGCTATATTAGGTCTTGGCGAGGTAGGAGCCACCGTTGCAGGGGGACTAAAGAAATATGAAAAGAATTTGATTTTTATTGCCCGAGGTGAAACAAAAAGGGTACTGAGAGAAAAGGGTTTGTATTTGGAATCGGACAAATTGGGGAATCAAACAATTAATCCAGGGTTGGTATCTGATGATCCCAAGGAAATCGGCACAGTGGATGTTTTGATTCTTTGCAGTAAAAGCTACAGTTTAGAGACAGCTTGCAAAAAGTATGTAGATATTATTGGGGAAAGCACATTGGTTGTTCCCTTGCAAAATGGCATCATGACTTCCAGAAATGTTTCACAATGGTTGAAGGGCAAGGGCGTTGTAAGTGACAGCTTTATTTATTGTTTTTCAAATATTGTGGAAGTGGGGCATGTGTATAACCGTGGAGAGCTTTTACGTATCGGTATAGGCTTTGCAGATGGTAAAGACAATGAGAAGGCCAGACAGCTTGTTTCAATGCTGAAGGAGGGAGGATTACCTTCTAATTACGGGCAAGATATTATGATGAGCATTTGGGAAAAGTACGCCATGATGTGCGGAAACAGCTGTGCATTCATCTACTATGATTGTGAAGCGGGAGACATTCAAAAGGATGCCAGTAAATTAGAGTTTTTACGGGGAATTTATGAAGACATTCTCCGTTTGGCAAAGGCATCAGGGGTTTCCGGTTTAGAGGATATGCCTGAGAAGTATTATCAGCACTTTTTAACTCTACCACCTCAAACCATTTCTTCTTTATATAGGGATATTCGTGAGGGAAAAGAAGAAACAGAATTTGAATGGGTGATAGGTGGAGGTTACAAATTAGCCCAAGAGATGGGGATTTCGGTACCTTATATGGAAAAGGTGTATCAGACGAAAGCAGAATAATAATTGGAATATTAGAGTTTGAAGAAAAAGGGAAGGACAAAACAAAATGTTTTGCCACTTCCCTTCTTTGCATAGAGAGTAGAGATTTGATGCAGTTTAATACTTTTTTTCTACTATGTGACGAATCAAAAGGATCAGCAGAAGGTTAACACAAAGCAGAGTTTCTATGGTATAGAAAACGGTTATGGAAAAAAAACCGGAAATCAACATAGCAACATATAAAATTCCAATAGATACATAGGTGAAAATGGTATAGCTTACCCGAAGAATATAGATATTTCTCTCATCTGTTTCCAACAGCTCAATTTTCTTCATCTTTTCCGGGTTTTTTCTAAGAGCTTTGTTTCTTATAAACAATGAGAGTGAAACCACAAAAAGACCGATAAAGGAGCCTGCGTACATAGGCCTTAATGATTCAAAATTTTTGCTGCCAAAGGTAATTGCAAATAAAATGATAGAAACAATCATACAGCCAATATTTACGGAAAGACGCATATTTAATCGCTTTTCAAAGGGCATGGTTTTCATAGATTTTCCTCCTCTTCAAACAGAAATATATCTTCAATGGTTAAACTGAAAAAGCGTGCAATTTTGTGGGCAAGCACTAGTGAAGCTGTATATTTGCCTACTTCCAATGAGGTAATTGTTTGGCGGGTTACCCCAACGGCTTTTGCCAAGTCTTCTTGAGACAGTTTTTGTTGGCGCCTAAGTTCTGCAATACGTGTATTCATGGCATCCTTCCTTTCTGCAAAGCTAACTTTGCTTTTAGTATAGTTTACTTTGCACTTATTGTCAAGTGTACTTTGCAAGAAAATTGTAATAAAGGTAAAATTGACTGGGGTTTGAATTTCTGTTATCATAAAAAAAGTAAAGAAGGAATTTTTGGAAAGGAATTTTGAGAGAATGAATTATTTTTTGATTTTTTTATTTAGTATCCCTGGAATTATTGTTGCAACAACCATCCATGAATTTACAAGGGCTGCAGTTTCAACAGCATTGGGAGATACCCTGCCTAAAAACAAAGGACGTTTAACATTTAATCCTTTCAACCACTTTGAACCCATTGGATTTTTGTTAATGTTTTACAGTGGCGGTTTTGGCTGGGGGAAACCTGTAGAGACCAGCGCATTATATTATAAAAACCGAAAAAGAGATACCCTTTTGGTTGCGTTAATCCCTTCAGTGGTGAATTTGGTTTTAGGCTTTATTTTTTTAATTTTGCAAAGCAAGATTTTTAATAATAATTTGTATTTATCCATGCTCTTTAATTATCTTTGTTATTATAACGTAGGTCTGGCGGTATATAATATTTTACCTGTTGCCCCCATGGATTGCGCAAAGGTATTATCGGTAACTATCCCTGCCAATAGATATTTTCAATATTTGCAATATGAAAAAATGATTCAGTTGATTTTTTTGCTTTTGCTGTTTGTTGGTCTTGCCGGTGGATTTTTTAGTGTGATTATTAATGTCATCATTCAGATTATGAGTATGATTCTGTAGAGCAGAGGGTGTGGAAATTGGAGCAAATTACAATTCGATTAGATGCCTTTGAAGGGCCTTTAGACCTTTTGTATCACCTGATAGAGAAGAACGAAATTGATATTTATGATATTCCCATCGCCCGTTTGACAGATCAATATTTGGCATATTTGGATTTGGCGGAAGATCGGGATATGGATGGAATGAGTGAGTTTTTGGTCATGGCAGCGACGCTGTTAGAAATCAAAAGCAAGCTTCTTTTACCAAAGCCGAAAAATGAAGCACAAGAAGGCCCAGACCCAAGAGAAGAACTGGTTTTAAAGCTTTTGGAATACAAGAAAATTAAAGAGGTAACTGAGGATTGGCGTCAGCGAGAGGAAGAGGCCGCCTTGCTTCTTTTCAAGGAAGCAGATAAGGCGGTTGCCCAGTTAAAAGGGAAGAAACCTCAGGAGTTGGAGGAATTTTTACAGGGTGTAACCATGGAGGATTTATACCTTGCTTTTCGCCAAGTGATGGACAGAAAAGAGACAAAAGTGGATCATGTTCGCAGCGCCTTCAAAGGCGTTCCCAGAGATATCTTTACGGTTCAAGAAAAGATGAACTATATTCGGGATATGTTGATTTTGCAGCCGAGATCCACTTTTTTTACTATTTTTCGAAAAAATGCAGACAAAATGGAAAAGGTGGTTACATTTTTAGCTTTGCTGGAATTGATTAAGCGGAAAGAGGTACATATATTTCAGACTACAAATTTTGGAGAAATTACCATAACAAAATATGACGGAAGGGATAGTGCATGAGATTATCGGAGTTGGAAGCGGTAGTAGAGTCTTTGCTGTTTATTTCCGGCGAGGCGGTGCCTTTATCGGCTATTGCCCAGACCATTGAGATGGACAAGGCCACGGCAAAAGCCATAATTCATACGTTGGCGGATAAATATGAAAGTGAAAAACGAGGCATTCGCATTGTGGAACTAGATGGTTCTTATCAAATGTGTACTGCTGGGGAGTGCTTTGAGTATATAAGAAATATGTATAAAAGTCCTAATAGACAAGGATTAACCCAAGCTTTACTGGAGACATTGGCAATCATTGCCTACAAGCAACCCATTACTCGTGCCCAGATTGAGGAGATTCGTGGTGTCAGCGCGGAGCATGCCGTGAGCAAATTGGTTGAGAAAAAACTGGTTTGTGAGGTGGGGCGTATGGATACTCCAGGTAAGCCCATTATGTTTGGAACAACCAATGAATTTTTGCGGTATTTCGGGTTTAAGAGTATAAAAGAGCTGCCGCCCCTGGGTGATATACAGGAAAGTCAGGTGCTGCATGAGCAAAATGATTTACAGATTTAGAACACTGTTTATTATGGGTTTTGTTCTACTATTTTTGTTTGGTCGAAATATTCTTATACATAGATTTTCATCTGAAAGCTGGAAGAAGTATCCTGAAAAAAGGGTAGATATGGTGGATGACTTACTCTCAAAAAATGAATTAATGAGAAAGACCAAAGAAGAAGTTATTACTTTGCTGGGACAATCTACGGATACAGAGTATTTTAAGACGGAGAACAACATGGTTTATTACTTGGGGCCGGAGCGGGGGTTGATTTCCATTGACAGTGAATGGTTGGTGCTGGAGATGCAGGAAAATCAAATCACCAAGGTCAGCATTTTATGTGACTGAGAAAAAATTTGATTAACTAATAGATATGTTGATGATTGAAATTGAATCCTTTTTTTGTATGAAATGAAAATAAGCTGAATAAACATAGCAGGAGAGGGGTGATGCACATGAGGCGTGCGGGAATCTTGGTTCTCCTGCTTTTTTTATGCTGTTCCATTGCTTATGGGGCAGAGCCTTCCGTAGGCGCACAGGGCGCGGCCTTGGTAGATGGAACGACAGGTCGTTTATTATGGGGGAAGAATGCAGAGGAGCCATTGGCCATGGCAAGCACAACAAAAATTATGACTGCTATTTTAGTTTTAGAAAATGCGAATCTCGATGATGTGGTGACGGTGAGCAAAAATGCCGCGAATCAACCGGAGGTACATATGGATTTAAAGGCAGGGGAGCAATGGAAGGTTGGAGATTTGCTTTCAGTTATGATGATGCGATCTTATAATGATACGGCTGTGGCACTGGCGGAACATGTTTCTGGCAGTGTAGAGGCATTTTGCCAGCTGATGACAAAAAAAGCCGCAGAAATTGGTGCGGAGGACACCGTTTTTGGTTCTCCCAACGGTCTAGACAGTCAAATTCCTTTTGCTAAGCACCATTCAACTGCTAAGGATATGGCTTTGATTGGGGCGTATGCATTGAAAAATGAAAAGTTTTGCAGTGTAATTGCACAGCCCTCCATCACCATTGAAGAGGTGACGGGTAAAAGACAGTGTGAGGTTACCAATGCCGACCGTTTTTTAAAGGAATATAAGGGAGCAATGGGGGTTAAAACTGGCTATACCAATAAAGCGGGACACTGTTTTGTTGGAGCGGTGGAGCAAAATGGGGTTCGTTTGGTTAGTACGGTTTTGGGCAGTGGTTGGGGAAGTACGGGAAAAGAGAAGAAATGGTCAGATACAAAGGCGATTATGAATTATGGGTTTGACACTTTTTTTCCGTTTGAAGCAGCAAAAAAAGGGCAGGTTTGTGGAAAAGTATCTATGCTTCACTCCAAAGTGGGTGAGGTGAATGCTGTTTTACAGGATGGATATCAAGGCCTATTTTCCAAAGAGGAGCAGCAGGCCATTCAGCTTAGCATTTCTTTGCCCGAAAGTATTGAAGCGCCTGTGCAGGCAGGACAGCAATTGGGAAATGCCCAGCTAAAGCTAAAGGATGAGGTTTTGGCGGATATTCCAATTTTAGCGGATCAGACTGCTCCTGCATATACCTTAGCAGACTGGCTATCCTATTTATCCGAAAATTGGATTACATGGTTTTAAGAATGGAGTGAAATTTGCTTTTTAAATTACAGTGGAGTGGTTTAAGAAAGCTAAAATACCCAGTAGTAAGAGTAATTGCTTTTTATAATTGGACACTTTTTACCAATACCTTCCTAATCCTCATAAAATCAACGTTTTATCAGAGTTTTTTTGACTTTCCCCAATTTGTAGGGTATACTGTTTCCAATGAGATAAAGACGGAGGAACAGTATGGAAGAAAGACTTCAAAAATTTCTAGCGGAAGCAGGCGTTGCATCTCGCCGTAAGGCGGAAGAACTGATTGCAGCGGGAAAAATAAAGGTAAACGGAAAAGTAGTGACGGAGTTAGGTACCAAAATTGACCCCAAAAAGGATGAGGTACTGTATCTGGATAAAGAAGTCAGCACAAAGGAAGTAGAGCTGGTATACGTTATGCTTCATAAACCGGAGGGATATGTAACCACGGCGAAGGAGCAATTTGGTCGTCCCGGCGTAATGGATTTGGTTAGAGATGTGAAAGCAAGAATTTTTCCTGTGGGTAGATTGGATTATGATACCTCGGGTTTGTTGCTTTTAACAAATGATGGAGATTTGACATATAAATTAACCCATCCTAAGCATGATGTGGATAAGACTTATATAGCGAAGCTGTACGGAACACCTGATGATATGGATTTACAGAAATTTCGCCGTGGTGTTGTAATTGACGGGAAACAAACCAAGCCTGCGAAAATGCAAATTTTAGAAAAGGGTGAGCGTCAATCCACTGTGGAAATTATTATTCATGAGGGCAGAAACAGACAGGTTCGTAAAATGTGCGAAGCCATTAAGCATCCTGTTGCCCAGTTAAAACGTGTTGCCACTGGGGATTTGACAATAGGGGATTTGCCCAAAGGCAAATATCGTCATCTTACCCCAAAAGAAGTCAAATACTTAAAAAGCTTGTAAGTTTTATGGTTTATATAAAGTCATGGGAGAAATCAAGGCATCATTAATGTTAAAGTGTTGATTTTGAAAATAGTAAGCTCCGGAACATCCGCTGTGGCTTTTGAACCCAAATGCAAAGTATTGATTATGGGTTTGATATACGCAAGGAGATGCTTTCGGGGCATTTTTTATTGAAAGGATAAGTGCAATACCGTATAATATATAGTTAGGGCAACACCCCATTCTTTACGGTTGATGCCGTATTTGAATTAGCGGGATCCCTTAGGATATTTGAAAAAAAGGAATGATTTCATATGAAGCAGGATAAAACAAGATTATATTTAATTCGTCATGGTGAAACGGAATGGAATAAAGGTGGAAGATATCAAGGGTGGACAGACATTGAGCTTTCTGAGGAGGGTAAATGGCAAGCCGCACTCTTGGCAAAGCGATTTGAGTATATGCCCCTTGACGCCATTTATGTGTCACCCTTGAAGCGGGCTGTTGCTACAGCGGAACCTATTGCAAAACAAAAGGGACTTCCCCTTATTATGGACGAGCATTTTAAGGAAATTAATTTTGGGGAATGGGAAGGCCATACCGTTGCTGAATTAACAGAAAAATATGGAAAGCCTTATACGGATTTTTTTCATGACCCCTTTGCCCACACCATGCCCGGAGAAGGCTCCTTTCATAAAGTGGCTGAGCGTTCCTTGGCAGGTTTTCAAGAAATTATTAAAAAGCACAGAGGACAGCGTGTTGCTATTGTTTCCCACGGAGGGCTGTTACGTGTTTTTATGATTAAGCTATTAGGACTGGATTTAAATTTATACCGTAAGATGTGGCTGACAAACACATCTATTTCTATGATTGATATTACTCCGGAGGACCAAATGTTTTTAATGACATTGAATGACAAGGCACATTTGGAAATGGCGGAATTACTGAAAAACGGGTGAAAATATGGGAAAAATTATTGTGGTGGGCGGCGGTGCTGCCGGAATGATAGCGGCGGGTAAGGCCGGAAGCCGTGGTCACGAAGTGCATTTATTTGAAAAGAACAACAGACTTGGAAAGAAGATTCTAATAACGGGAAAAGGCCGTTGCAATTTAACCAATGATTGTGATGTAGAGACACTGTTAGAGAATATACCGGGGAATCCTTATTTTATGTATAGCTCACTTTATCGTCTGGATAGCAGTGAGACCCAAGGACTATTTCATCGTTTGGGATTGGAGACAAAGGTGGAAAGAGGACGCCGTGTTTTTCCTGTTTCCGATAAGTCTTTGGATGTGGTTTTTGCGTTGGAACAGTATTTGCGTGAAAACAAGGTAAAACAGCACTTGGACAGCCCTGTGGAGGAAATATTGGTTTCTGACGGAAGGGCTGTTGGTGTGCGTTTAAAAAAAGGTACTATTATTGAAGCTGATGCAGTTATTGTAGCCACGGGAGGATTATCATACCCTGCAACAGGCTCAACAGGAGACGGATATGGTTTTGCAAAAAAAGTTGGTCATCATGTGACCAAATTATACCCGTCACTGGTGCCTTTAAAAGCGGCGGAGGCGTGGTGCAAAAGTCTGATGGGGTTAAGTTTGCGGAACATTTCCATCAAAATAAAAGATAATAAAGACAAGACTGTTTTTGAGGAATTCGGTGAAATGCTTTTTACCCATTATGGAGTTTCAGGTCCTGTTATTTTAAGCGCTAGCAGACACATTTTGTTTTCTATTGACCAAGGGTATCGGCTTTTTATTGATTTGAAGCCTGCTATGGATGAAAAGAAGCTGGACATGCGTTTGCTCAGAGATTTTGAGAAATATGCAAATCGGGATTTTATCAATGCTTTGGGTGATTTACTGCCGCAGAAACTGATTCCGGTGATTGCTGAGCTTTCCGGTATTGCCGGGGATAAAAAGGTAAATAGTATTACAAAGGAAGAACGGAAAACCCTTCTTTCTTTATTAAAGGGACTGCCATTAACCATTACAGGTACGGCGGGCTTTAATGAGGCGGTAATCACTTGCGGCGGAATTTCTGTGGACGAGATTGACCCTGCCACCATGGAAAGTAAGTTTGTGAAAAACCTGCATTTTGCAGGAGAGGTTTTGGATGTGGATGCTTATACCGGTGGTTATAATTTGCAAATTGCTTTTTCCAGCGGTTATGCGGCGGGAGAAGAAGTGCTTTCACAATGATTGGAGGAATCGGTATGAAAAAGTTTGCCGTTGCGGTGGATGGACCTGCAGGATCGGGGAAAAGTACGGTTGCTAAGGCTGTGGCAAAAAAACTAGGCATTATTTATGTGGATACAGGAGCCATGTATCGAGGGGTGGCTTTTGATTGTATACAAAAGGGTGTAGATTGTTCAGATGAAAGGGCTGTTTTGTCATTGCTGGAAGAGATTCATTTAGAAATTCAGCCTACAGAGGAAGGGCAACGAATTTTTCTGGAAGACCAAGACATTACCGAAAAAATAAGAACCCAGCAAATTGGACAAGGAGCTTCCGCAGTAGCTATGATTCAATCCGTTCGTCAGAAACTTGGAGATATGCAGAGAGCGATGGCAAAAGAAAATTCCGTTGTTATGGATGGCAGAGATATTGGTACGTATGTACTACCCCAAGCAGAAGTGAAAATATATATGGATGCCGGTGTGGATGAGCGAGCAATGCGCCGCATGGGAGAGCTGAAAGCAAAGGGGGAAAAACCTGACTTTGGGGCAGTGCGTAAGGAGATTATTCAGCGGGATGAAAACGATATGAACCGCCAGCACAATCCTTTGCGCAAAGCCCAGGATGCAGTTTATTTAGATACGACGAAAATGTCCATTGAAGAAGCTGTTGAGAAAATATTATCCATTGTGCAGGAAAAACTAGGGGAGGTGTGGGTATGAACTTGTATCCTTTTATAAAAGTAATTGTAAAGATTCTCTTTAAAGTTCTATTTAAAGTGACCATCGTGGGTAAGGAAAATGTACCCCAAGAGGGCAATGGGGTTCTTTGCTGTAACCACATCAGCAATTTTGATCCATTGACTATGGCTGTATATTTGGATAGATTACCCAGATATATCGCAAAAAAAGAGCTTTTTTCGAATAAATTATTAGGAGCATTGCTTCGCAATTTACAGGCATTCCCTATTGATCGTCAAGCAGTGATGGATATGAAAGCATTTAAAACAGCCATAAATGTGCTAAAAGGTGGAGAACTGCTGGGTATTTTTGCTGAGGGAACTCGAGTAAAAGAAGGCGAAGATAAAGCTGCAAAAGCCGGCGTAGCCATGTTTGCACTAAAGGGTGATGCACCAGTAATTCCTGTGGCAATTTCAGGAAATTATAAGTTCCGTTCTGAAATCAGGATAGAATTCGGAGAACCAATGACTTTAGAAGAATATCGTGGTGCTAGAATCACCACTGATTTGATGGAAGAGATCACAGAAAAGATTATGAGCAGAGTGCAGGAAATGAAGGTTAAGCTATGAGTAATATTACAGTTGCCCAGTCGGCTGGGTTTTGTTTTGGTGTGAAAAGAGCCATCGAGATGGCCTATCAACAGATAGAAAATCAAGAAAAAACCTATTCTTATGGACCGTTAATCCACAATAAGGAAGTGACGGGAGATTTAGAGAAGAAGGGACTTACGATTATTGAAAATCTGGATAACATTTTTCAAGGAGCAATTTTGGTGCGTTCTCATGGTGTCGGAAAAGCGCTTTATGATGCAGTGGAGGAAAAAGGGCTTCCTGTGGTTGATGGAACTTGTCCTTTTGTGAAAAAGATACATAGCATAGTGAAGGAAAACCACGATGCAAACAAAGAAATTATTATTGCAGGAAGCAGTCAGCACCCTGAGGTGGTTGGGATTAACGGCTGGTGTGAGAATGCCGCAAAAATCATTGAAACACCGGAAGAAGCCACTGCATTGGATTTGCAAGATGGGGCAGAATATATTATTGTGGTGCAGACAACCTTCCGTCAGAGTCGTTTTGATGAAATTGTGGCGGAATTGAAAAAGAAAAATATTCATCTTTTGGTATTCAACACCATTTGCTCTGCAACGGAGAAGAGACAAGCGGAAGCTGTGTCGTTATCACAAAATGTTGACAAAATGATTGTCATAGGCGACAAAAAAAGCTCTAATACCCAAAAATTGGTGGAAATCTGCAGAAAAAATTGCGAGAATACCGTTCACATTGAAACAATTTGTGATTTGGTGTTGAATAATTTTTCAAAGAATGATAAAATAGGTATAACTGCGGGTGCGTCTACACCACCTGCAATAATTAAGGAGGTAGTTGTTACTATGAGCGAAGCATTTGACAATGCAGTACAAAATTTAGGAGGAAGTGAGGAAATTTCATTCGAACAAATGTTAGAAGAATCTCTCGTTACTCTGCATACAGGCGATGTTGTGAAAGGCACTGTAATTCAGGTTGTTAACGAAGAAGTATCTGTGAATCTCGGCTATAAGTCCGATGGTGTTATCCCCAGAGGTGAATTCAGCGGTGATCCCACAGTAATCCCTAGTAAAGTAATTCAGCCCGGAGATGAGATTGAAGTATTTGTAGTTCGTGTAAACGACGGCGACGGTAATGTTCTTTTGTCCAAAAAGCGTATTGAAGCGCAGAAGGGCATGGAGGAAATTGAAGCAGCTTTCAACGAGAAATCAGTTGTTACAGGTACAGTAACTGAGGTTGTAAAGGGCGGCTTGATCGCAGTTGTAAACGGCGTAAGAGTATTTATTCCCTCTTCTCAGGTTTCAAATAGATTTATTGAAGATTTAAGCGTTTTCAAAGGCCAGGAATTGGATTTCAATATTATTGAAATGGATAGAGTAAAACGTCGTATTATCGGTGGCAGAAAAGCGTTGGTTGAAAAAGAAATCAGTGCAAAGAGAGCTACATTGTTTGCTTCCATCGAAGCTGGCGTAAAGGCAACAGGTAAGGTTAGCAGATTGACTGACTTTGGTGCATTTGTTGACTTGGGCGGCGTTGACGGTTTGATTCATATTTCCGAAATGAGCTGGGGTAGAATTACCAACCCTAAGGAAGTTCTGAAAGAAGGTCAGGCAGTTGAAGTGCTTATCTTAGATGTTGACAAGGAAAAAGGAAAAATCAGCCTTTCCTTGAAAGATAACAATATGAACCCTTGGAACCTTGCAGTTGAGAAATATGCTGTTGGTACAATCGTTGAGGGTAAAGTTGTTCGTATGGTACCTTTTGGTGCATTTGTGGAATTGGAACCCGGCGTAGATGGTCTGGTACATATCTCACAGATCGCAAACAAGCACGTTGTGAAGCCTGAAGATGAATTGAAGGTTGGTCAGGTTATCAGCGTAAAAGTTCTTGAGGTAAATACAGAGCAGAAGAAAATCAGCCTTTCCAAGAGACAGGCGGAAGCTCCTGCAGAAGAAGCAGCTGAAGAAGTTGCAGCAGAAGCTGTTGAAACAGAGGCTTAATTAATTTAAAGACCCTTGTTTGAAAAGGTAAGAAATTGAAAAGCTATTCACATTAGGCTTTCTATAAGAATAAGGCCCGTTTGTTCCTCACAGGATATATCCATGAGGAGCAATCGGGCTTTTTTGATTCATAATAGAAGGAAGTCATTTTACAGAAACAAGGACTGAAAGCTATCCTTTTCCATTGAAATATAAAGGACAATGATTGTCTTAAGAACAATAACCTATTAAAATGGTAGAGTAAAAATAAAGAATATTTTACTGAAAATTCCATAAGCTATTATAACACAGAAGTTTTGATTAAAATAAAAGGTGCTGACTGGTTTTATAAAGTGTCACTCTTTTGCAAAAGTTTATCCATTTGTATTGGAATAGATGTAAAGTGACACTTTAAATTGAGTATTGTCACTAAATACAATTCTATTTTCTGATAATTTCGAAAGAGCTTCTTAAAAGATATTTTAAAAATAATAGGGGGCATTAGGAGATGGTAAGATTAAAAAAAATAGTAGCTATTTTAGCAACAGTTTTTATGGTTGTTGGGTTGGCTTCCTGTGGTGGTAAACACAAGGTGACAATTAGTGTGGACAATACAAATACCAGTGATACACCTAAAGCAACGAAAAAATATATTATTGCGACGAATACATTGTTTGCCCCGTTTGAATTTCAAAATAAATTTGGCGAATATGTAGGCATAGACATAGACTTATTAAACGAAATAGCAAAAGATCAGGGGTTTGAATATGAGCTAGTACATATGACATTTAATCAAATGTTACAGGCCTTAGCGGCAGGAGAAGTGGATGCCGCCATGGGAGGAATCAGCATAACGGATGAAAGAAAGGAAATCTATGATTATTCCGAACCTTATCTTGAGGGTGGGATCGTTATGGCAGTAGATGCCACGCGGCATGATATTAAAGGTTTTGATGATTTGAAAGGAAAAACGGTTGCCGTGGCTGTTGCATTGGGTACGGAGGCAGAGTCTTATGCTCAGTCTATAAAAGATAAATATGGCTTTGAACTAGTGACTTTCCCTGAATTTAATCAGGTATATCAGGATGTAATAAGTGGAAACAGTCAAGCGCTGTTCGAAGATTATCCCGTAATGGGATATTTAATTTCTCAAGGAGTGGAACTGAAAATTGTTTCTGATATAGAAAAAAAGAGTCCCTATGGTTTTGCGGTTCCCAAGGGAAAGAATGGGGAGTTGTTAGAAATGTTTAATAAAGGGCTAAAGAACATAATGGAAAATGGTGTCTATGATAAGGTAATAAACACTTATGTACAGAGTTAATATTTTCCAGTGCTCAATTTCAAAACAGAAGGACGATTCTTTTCAATAAAATAAGGCATAAAAACTTATATAATTAAAAAAACCAAAGGGCTTATTGTTTGAATTACAAACGGCAAGCCCTTTTTTTCAGCGTTTTTTATCTTGAAAAGAAGAGTTGGCACAATCTATTTATTCTATTTGATGTTTACAGAGGAAATACAAAAAAAGCGAAAAATAAATGAAATATCATCCTAAATATTGGAATATAGTTTGTTTGTAAAATATGTAAGAATTTAATTAATTAAAATAATTCATAGAAAAAAAGAGGAGAACCGATTGAAAAAACAACATTGTTGTCAGGTTTTATTTGTGTTATAATTTTAAAATGCATAAATCTAAGGAGGTTGAATGATGGAAAAACAGTTTATTCTAAACCATATTGATCATACCCTGTTAAAACAAGATGCTGTTTGGCAGGAAATTATGGAAATATGCAAAGAAGGAATAGAACAAAAAACTGCATCGATTTGTATTCCACCATCCTTTGTTTCCCAGGCGGCGTCCTTTGTGCAAGGACAAGTTCCAATTTGTACTGTCATTGGTTTCCCGAATGGATATCAAACCACTGCGGTGAAGGTATTTGAAGCCAGTGATGCTATAAAGAACGGTGCTGATGAAATTGATATGGTCATCAATTTAGGGTGGTTAAAAGAGGGTTTTTACGACAAAATATTGCAAGAAATCAATGCAATAAAATATATTTGCGGGGAGAAGATCTTGAAGGTGATTGTGGAAACCTGCTTGCTTACTCCAGAAGAAAAGATTAAAATGTGCGAAGTTGTAAGCCAATCTAAGGCGGATTATATTAAGACCAGTACAGGATTCAGCAAGGGCGGTGCTACGCTGGAGGATATTCAACTGTTTTCTAAGCATGTTTTTGGCGGAACAAAGATAAAAGCTGCCGGTGGCATTAAAGGTGTAAAAGACGCAGAAGATTTTTTGCAGGCAGGGGCAGAACGTTTGGGCAGCAGTTCATTGCTGGGCATGCTTCAATAATATTGCTTTATGACACTGCGTAAGCGGTATTCATATAAGAATCATGCAAAAACAAAAAAGGGAGGATTTAAAAATGAGTTTATTCAAAAAAGTAAGTGTAACTGCAATGGCATTTGCTATGGTGATGGGTTTGGCTGCGTGCGGCGGCGATGATACAAACAAAGCCGGTGAAGGGGATGCAGAAAAGGCACCTGAAGCGGCGAAAAAATATATTGTTGCAACTGATACCACCTTTGCACCCTTTGAATTTCAAAATGAGGCAGGGGAATATGTAGGTATTGATTTGGATTTATTGGCAGCAATTGCTGAGGATCAGGGCTTTACATATGAACTGAACCCTCTGGGCTTTAATGCAGCGGTGCAGGCTTTGGAAGCAGGACAGGCTGATGCAGTAATTGCCGGCATGAGCATCACAGATGAAAGACAGCAGAAATTTGATTTCTCCACACCTTATTTTGACAGTGGTGTTGTAATGGGTATTGGGAAGAGCAACGAAGACATTAAGAGCTATGAGGATTTAGCAGGAAAAACAGTTGCAATCAAAATTGGAACAGAAGGTGCAACTTTTGCAGAATCTGTTAAGGATAAGTATGGTTTCAAAACTGTAACTTTTGATGATTCCAGCGCAATGTATATGGATGTTATGTCCGGCAACAGCGTAGCTTGTTTTGAAGATTACCCTGTAATGGGATATGCAATTGCCCAGGGCGTAGAATTGAAGATGGTAACTGATATGGAACAAGGCAGTTCCTACGGCTTTGCAGTTAACAAAGATAAGAACAAAGAGCTTCTGGATATGTTTAACAAGGGCCTTGAAAACTTGAAGGCTAACGGAAAATATCAGGAGATTTTAGATAAATACATCCAGAAATAAAAATTTTTATAAATTGTAGTAAGGAGCAATGCCTTATGAATGGCTTTTCGAATTTTATTGAATATACAATAGGGATTTTTCCTCAGCTTTTGCGAGGGATGTCCTTAACGCTACAGATGACGATTTTATCACTGATTTTGGCTTTGATAATAGGTATTATTTCCTGTATGTTTAATATTTCTAAAATTAAAGTATTAAACGTTTTCTCAGGAATCTATTTAAGCTTGATTCGCGGAACACCCTTGATGGTACAGGCAGTTTTTATTTACTTTGCCATTCCTGCTGTTTTGGAAATAAAGATCCAACCTTTTTCTGCGGCGGTAATTGTGCTGTGCTTAAATGCTGGGGCATATTTATCAGAAATATTCCGCAGTGGTATTATGGCAGTAAATAAAGGGCAGATGGAAGCGGCAAGAAGCCTTGGACTGCCCTATGGTGTGGCTATGGTGAAGATCATTTTGCCACAGGCAATTCGCATTGTGATTCCATCAGTGGTAAATCAGTTTATTATTACGTTAAAGGATACCTCTATCCTTTCGACCATTGGTTGTGCAGAGCTTATGCGCCAGGGCAACCTCATTGTTGCAAGAAATTTTCGCGGCTTTGAAACCTATGCAGTAATTGCAGTGATGTATTACATTGTGATTACAATATTGACAAAGGCGGCGAAAATGATCGAAAGGAGGCTGGCAAATGGTAAAAGTTAAGGTAGAAGGCCTAAAAAAGAGCTTTGGAGAACTTGAGGTTCTCAAAGGGATTGATCTTGAGGTGAAAGAGGGAGAAGTGGTTTGCTTAATCGGACCCTCGGGTTCTGGCAAAAGTACTTTCTTACGCTGCTTAAATCGTCTGGAAGAAATCACCGGTGGAATTGTTATTGTTGATGACAATGACTTGACTGCAAAAGGCTCGAACATCAATAAAATTAGGGAAAACATTGGAATGGTATTTCAGCAGTTCAACCTGTTTCCTCATCTGAATGTTCTGGAAAACATTATGCTGGCTCCTGTGGATCGAAAAAAGATGACAAAAGAGCAGGCAAAAGAAAAGGCATTGTCTTTATTGTCAACAGTTGGTTTATCAGAAAAAGCAGCTGAATATCCTGCGAATCTCTCCGGTGGTCAGCAACAGCGTGTTGCAATTGCAAGGGCGTTAGCTATGGAACCGGATATTATGCTTTTTGATGAGCCAACCTCTGCCCTTGATCCTGAAATGGTCGGGGAGGTTTTAGAGGTCATGAAAAAGCTGGCGGCAGATGGCATGACCATGGTAGTTGTTACCCATGAGATGGGTTTTGCAAGAGAAGTGGCTGACCGAGTGATTTTTATGGACGGTGGTTATATTGTGGAAGAGGGGACACCAGAAGCTGTATTTGGCAACCCTAAAAACAAAAGAACCCAAGATTTCTTAAATAAAGTATTATAAAACTTAAGTGTATCCGAGAGGGAAAGTTTTGTACGCCCACTCAGCAATCCTCCAATCAGGATGTTTACAAAATCATAGATGTTTCAAACAAACGACGACTATGATGAATTGTAAATAATCTTAATTGGAGGATTTTTTTATGAAATAAAACTATCTAACAAGTAGGAATGACAACTTGAGAAATAAGTGACTCTATTTGGTAAGATAGAAAGGTGTATATTATGATGAATTCTTCCGGAAGGGAAACTGAACGAGGATTGTACTGCTGTTAGCTGTTCAAGAAATTGCAAATAATTTATATAACTTGATTTATAAATAGCATTAGTGGAGCTTTACAGAAATATATGATATGCTTTTACGTAGGAATGAAAAGTACTATTTTCAATAGTAATAAACAGATAGAATAAACCTTCAACACATGACTTTATGATATGCAACCATAGATTTCCTATATGCAACGAATGGTTTACAACGTTTAAACAGGTGTTGGTGGTGTGCAACGAATAAATGATGCTACAATTTTTACAGGGGGTGATAATATGAACATGGCAGAAAGACTGTATGATTTGCGCAAGAGAGCAAACTATTCTCAAGAGCAAGTTTCTGATATGTTAGGTATTTCAAGGCAGGCTGTATCTAAATGGGAGAGCGGACAAGGAAAGCCGGAAATTGAAAATGTAATTAAGCTTATGGAGATTTATAAAGTGAGTGCTGACTATATTTTAATTGGTCAGGAAAACCATACCCAAGTTGTACCTAAGCAAAAGAAGGAACTAAGTCATACCGCTCAGAAAACCATTGGAATCATTGCTATTATAGCGTCGACGGCAATGATAACAGTATTATTTATTTTTGCATTAGGAACATTATCAAAATTAGGAATTTAAGGAGGTTTTTTAAATTTGGTTAGAGAAAGTCAACTGAAAAAAAATTTGTTTATCATAATTTCCATATGCATGGTTTTTTCCATGAGTGGTTGTGTATATAATAATAAGGGAATGGATGATTTAAGCTTTGAAGAAAAGCAGGAGGTTCTGCAATCTTTAGAACAAGTGAGAGAAGAATTAAAAGAAGAATATTCAGGTGAAACCTTTGACTTTGCAGTGGAAATTGTTGATCGGGTAGAGAAAGCTCTTACGGAATCCCAGGAGAAAGAATAGCAAAATAAGTTTATCGTAAACATGGAAAAATTTTAAATCCCAAGGGCGGAAGAAGATTTTATTGTCAACTGCCTTTGAATCCAATATGGGAGGAACCATTGTAGTGCTGTGACATGACTGCTTTCAACGGCGGAGGCTGCTTATGTAAAGATTTCTATTAGCATAAGGAATTGGCACGAAATATAAAAAACAGTGTGTGGGATTTTAAGTCTCAGCACTGTTTTTTTGTATTTATCAAATCTTCGAATTGTATAATAATATGTGGTAGAATTTAAGTAATCGGGTAGAAGAGTGAAAAATTTCTGTTTTTGCATAGCATTCAGAAAAGATATCAATATTGTATTTATGGACAAACATTACAAAAAATGGTATACTTTCGATGTTTATATAAAGAATAGGGGGAGAAATATGCTGGGTGTTATTGTCAATGTGATTGTGATTATCCTAGGCAGTGGGATTGGCATGGTTTTGAAAAAGGGAATTCCTGAAAAAATTTCTGAGACCATGATGAAAGGTCTTGGGCTTTGTACATTATATATTGGATGGTCAGGTGCACTAAAAGGAAGCAATACATTAGTTTTAATTATCTCTATGGCCATAGGCATTGTTATTGGTGAAGGATTTGATTTGGATAAAAGACTTAATAATTTTGCTGAGAAATTAGAAAAAAAATTTAGTAAACAGGATGGAAGCATTTCTATTGCAGAGGGCTTTATTGCGGCTTCCCTATTGTTTTGTGTTGGAGCCATGACAGTTGTAGGCTCTTTACAGGCGGGTCTATCAGGAAATTACGAAATGCTTTTTACAAAATCAGTACTGGATTTTATATCATCTATGATATTTGCTTCCACTCTGGGCATTGGGGTAATGCTTTCTGCTGTATTTGTACTAATTTTTCAAGGGGGCATTGTTTTGCTGGCACAAGTGGCTGCTCCTTTTTTAACGGATGGCGTAGTGGCAGAGATGACTTGCGTAGGTTCTGTTTTAATTTTTGCATTAGGTCTAAATATTATAGGGATTACCAAATTAAAGGTTTTAAATTTTTTACCTGCAATGTTTTTGCCTATATTACTGACGCCATTGCTTGCTCAAATTATTTGAAAAGGAGATATTTTTAGGACTAATAAATTATTTTGGGTTGTATCAAAATATAACAAAATTTATTTTTCTATCTACGGAATATCTTTCTTTAAAATGGAAAAGCTCTAAGTGCTGGGTGCCTTTAGGATACGGAAAAAATTAGGAAAGTCCTTGCATTTGGGGCAAAACGGTGTTATACTCTAAAAAGAAACTTATAGTATGCGGACGAGAGAGTGGGTAAATGCCCACTCTTTGTTATTGCATAGGCTAAATTTTTATAAAGAGGTGTGGGAATGGCGAAAGTTAGTAATACTGATAAAAAAATACTGCCGATTTTGGAGCCCATTATTGCAGAGAGAAATTTGGAACTTGTTGATTTAGAGTTTGTAAAAGAGGGTGCAAACTGGTATCTACGTGTTTATATTGACAAAGAGGGCGGCGTGGATATTGATGATTGCGAGGGCGTAAGCCGTGCATTGGAGGCAAAGCTTGACACAGAAGACCCGATTGAACAGGCATATATATTGGAAGTAAGTTCTCCCGGCATTGACCGACCATTGAAAAAAGATGCCGATTTTGATAAATATCGTGGTGAAATGATTGATATTAAGCTCTATAAAGGATTAAATGGGCAAAAGCAATATCAGGGAAAACTATTGGGGTTGGAAAATGGTGTGATTTCCATTGAAGACGAGGAAAACAAGGTTATTACGTTTGAACAGAAGGAAGTTGCCGGGGTTCGCTTGGCAGTGATCTTCTAAAGCTAAGAGGAGGAATAGGAAAAATGGATAGAGCGGAGTTTATGGATGCTTTGAATTTGATTGAAAAGGAAAAGGGCATCGATAAAGAAATTATTTTTGAAGCCATTGAGGCATCTTTGGTTTCGGCTTGTAAAAAGAACTTCGGCAGTGGTCAAAATATTAAGGTAGTGATTGACAGAGAAACTGGTAATGTGGCTTGCTATGCACAGAAAACAGTGACTGATGAAATTAAGGATGAACAGAATGAAATTTTACTGGCAGCTGCAAGAGTTTTGAACCCCAACTATACAGTGGGTGATGTGGTTGACTTAGAAGTAACCCCCAGAGACTTTGGCCGAATCTCCGCACAGACTGCAAAACAGGTTGTAGTGCAAAAATTCCGTGAGGCAGAAAGAGAAATTCTGTATAATCAATACATTACAAAAGAACGTGAAGTTGTAACAAGTATTGTTCAAAGAAGAGACAGACGTAATATTATAGTTCAGATGGGTAAAATTGACGCTGTTTTGGCATCAAATGAGCAGATTCCCGGGGAACAGTACAACTTTATGGATCGTTTGAAAGTATATGTTTTGGAAGTAAAGCAGACAACAAAGGGCCCTCAGATTTTTGTATCCAGAACCCACCCTGAGCTGGTAAAGCGTTTATTTGAACAGGAAGTACCTGAAGTATTTGATGGTACAGTTGAAATTAAAAGCATTGCAAGAGAGGCAGGAAGCCGTACAAAAATCGCTGTTTATTCCAAAGACAAAAACGTGGATGCATTGGGTGCTTGTGTTGGACAAAACGGATATCGTGTGAATGTCATTGTAAAAGAGCTTGGTGGGGAAAAGATTGATGTTATCAATTGGAGCGATGACCCTAAGGAATTTATTGCGGCGGCATTGAGCCCATCCAAGGTTTTGGCGGTTGCATTGAATGCGGAAGAACAGAGCGCAAAAATTGTTGTGCCTGATCATCAGCTTTCATTGGCCATCGGTAAGGAAGGCCAGAATGCAAGACTTTCCGCAAAACTGACCGGATGGAGAATTGATATTAAGAGTGAAACACAGGCTAAGGCAACAAACTTTATATCCGAAGAACCTGCAGGTGCCGTGGATATGGAAGAGGTTATTGATGCTGTGGATATGGAAGAGATACAGGAAGAGGAACTGACACAAGAATAAGAGCGGGGAGGATGATAGTATGAAGCAAAGAAAAATTCCTCTTAGAAAATGTACCGGTTGTCAGGAAATGAAAAGTAAAAAAGAACTCATTCGCATTGTTCGTAATGATGAAGGTGAATTTTCCTTGGACAGAACAGGGAAAAAACCTGGTCGAGGTGCATATATATGCCCATGCAGCGAGTGCTTGACAAAGGCGCAGAAATCGAAAGGTTTGGAGCGTTCCTTTAAGGCACCTGTACCAAAAGAGGTATACGAACAGCTTTTGAGAGAACTGAGTGGTGAGGAACATGAGTAAATTTTACTCTCTTTTAGGATTGTGTAAAAAGGCCGGCAAGGTGGTTGGCGGAGAAGTTGCCGTGGAAAATGCAATCCGTCAAAAGACAACAGAGTTGCTGATTTTAGCAGGGGATGCATCAGGAAATACGAAAAAGAAATTCAATAATTCGGCGGCGTACTATGAAATTTCACTCATCGAGATGGGGGATAAAGTGAGTTTGGGCAGTGCGATTGGTGATGAATTTCGGGCAATCCTTGGGGTGACGGATAAAGGCTTTGCAAAAAAGCTTATGGAGTTAGCGGAAGAAGAAAAAGGTCGTGAATGAAAAGGGAAAAACGGTTTTTCGTTTGGAAAGTAGAGGTGTAGTGAATGTCAAAGATTCGAATCTATGAATTAGCAAAACAGCTTGGTGTTACAAATAAGGATTTAATGGCAAAACTAAAAAGTATTGAGATTGAAGCGTCCAGCCATATGAGTGTTTTGGAAGCGGATTCTGTGGAAAAGGTAAAGAAATTATACGCGCCCAAAGACGGAGCATCTGACAAGAATGCAGTGCAAAAGGATGGGACGAATCAGGGAAGCAATAAGCCTGCCCAGAATCAAGGAGGTAATAGACCTGCTCAGAATCAAGGAGGTAATAGACCTGCTCAGAATCAGGGAGGTAATAGACCTGCCCAGAATCAGGGAGGTAATAGACCTGCTCAGAATCAGGGAGGTAATAGACCTGCTCAGAATCAGGGAGGTAATAGACCTGCCCAGAATCAAGGAGGTAATAGACCTGCCCAGAATCAAGGAGGTAATAGACCTGCCCAGAATCAGGGAGGAAATAAAGACGAGGTTAAGAAGGATGTAGAAAAGAAAGAAGCCCCTCGTCAGCAGCCTAGTGCACCAGTGAAAAAAGATGACAAGAATGCTAAGGGCAATAAAAAGGATGACAGAAACGCAAAAGGGAATAAAAAAGATCAAAGACCTAAGGAAAATCCCATTGAGCGTAGACGTCGTGAAAGAGAAGAAGAAGCTGCTCTTATGGCAGAGTTGGAGATTTTGGAGGCTGAAGAAAGAGCTGCAAATCCTGAACCTGTAACAAAGAGCATTCCTGAAACAACTACAGTGAAGGATTTGGCTGAGGTGCTTGGGAAAAAAGGTTCTGACCTTGTGATGAGTTTAATGAAAAAGGGCAAAATGATGAATATCAATGCTGCTCTTGATTTTGAAACAGCTGCTACGATTGCTTTAGAATATAATGTTATTCTGGAAAAAGAAATAGAAGCTGATATTATGGAAACTGTATTTGCTGAGGAAGAGGAAGATGACAGCCTTTTAGAGGAACGTCCTCCCGTTGTAGTTGTTATGGGTCACGTTGACCACGGCAAAACCTCTTTATTGGATGCAATTCGCCATAGCGATGTAACCAAAGGTGAAGCAGGCGGCATCACACAGCATATTGGTGCATATACCGTTCAAATTGCGGGAAAACCCATTACGTTCTTAGATACACCAGGACACGAAGCTTTTACTGCAATGCGTATGCGTGGTGCTCAAATTACAGACATCGCTATTTTGGTGGTTGCGGCAGACGATGGTGTTATGCCTCAGACGGTTGAAGCCATTAACCATGCAAAAGCGGCAGGTGTTGAAATTATTGTTGCTATTAACAAAATGGATAAACCCTCTGCAAACCCTGACCGTGTAAAACAGGAATTGACAGAATTCCAGCTGTTGGCGGAAGATTGGGGCGGTGAAACCATTTGTGTACCTGTTTCTGCGGCTACCAAGGACGGCATTGACACCTTATTGGAAATGATTACTCTGGTTGCGGAAATGAAGGAATTACGTGCCAATCCCAACAAAAACGCAAGAGGTGTTATCATCGAGGCTCAGTTGGATAAGGGCAGAGGCCCCGTAGCAACTGTTTTGGTACAGGGTGGTACACTCCAAGTAGGCGACCCCATTGTAGCAGGCTGTGCTTATGGTAAAATCAGAGCAATGACTGATGATAAGGGCAGACGTGTGAAGAAAGCAGGTCCATCTACTCCTGTTGAAATTTTGGGTCTTTCTGAGGTGCCTACTGCCGGTGACGGTTTCTATGTTGCAGAAAATGATAAGCAAGCAAGACAGGTTGCAGAAAGCATTGTAGCAAGAAACAGAGAGAATCTGATTAAGGACACACCTCAGAAGGTTTCCTTGGATGATTTGTTCTCTCAAATTCAAAGCGGCAACATGAAGGAATTAAATATTGTTGTTAAGGCGGATGTACAGGGTTCTGTTGAGGCCGTTCGCCAGAGTTTAGAGCGTTTGTCTAACGAAGAAGTACGTGTGCGCATTATTCATGGTGGTGTTGGTGCCATTACAGAAAGTGACGTTATGTTGGCTTCCGCTTCCAATGCTATTATCATTGGGTTTAATGTACGCCCTGAACCTGCGGCAAAAGCTTTTGGTGATGAAGAAAAGGTTGATATTCGTTTGTATCGTGTCATCTATAATGCAATTGAGGATGTAACAGCGGCGATGAAGGGTATGCTGGATCCTGTATTTGAAGAAAAAGTACTGGGTCATGCTGAGATACGTCAGCTGTTTAAGGCATCCGGCGTAGGTACCATTGCAGGCAGCTATGTGAAGGATGGCAAATTTATTCGTAATTGTAAGGTGCGTATTTTGCGTGACAATATTGTTGTTTACGAAGGTGATTTGGAAAGCTTAAAGCGTTTCAAGGATGACGCGAAAGAAGTTGCGGCAGGATATGAATGCGGTTTGGTTTTCAAGAAGTTTAATGATTTAAAGGAAGGTGACTGGGTAGAAGCCTTCACCATGGTTGAGGTACCCAGATAATTAGGTGAATTTATGAAAAACAACACAAGAATATCTCGTGTAAATGACGAGATTTTAAAAGAACTATCCCAAATTATCAGAGGGGAACTAAAAGATCCCCGTATTGGTTCAATGACCAGTGTAATACGGGTTGAAACAACATCGGATTTAAAATATTGCAAGGTGTATGTTTCTGTTTTAGGTAATGACGAAGAAAAGAGCAGTGTAATGCAGGGGTTGAAGAATGCCGCAGGATTTGTGCGTCGTTTGATTGCCCAAAGAATTAATCTTCGCATTACGCCGGAATTTACCTTTAAGCTGGATGAATCCGCAGAATATGCCATTCACATGAATCAGCTGATTAGCCAAATTTCTAAGGATTTAAAGGAGAAAGAAGCCAATGAAGGGAATGAATGATTCTTTAGAAAAAATCAGAGAAATCATTTCTGCTCATCAGAACATTGTGCTTTGCGGTCATATCAATCCTGACGGGGACGCCATTGGGGCAAATCTTGCCTTGGCGGCCTCCCTGAAAAAGGCGGGTAAAAATGTCCAGGTGCTTTTGAGACCCTATGCGTCTAAATATGAAGTGATTCCCAATGGCAATTTGGTTGTGCAAAAGGAAGATGTGACCAGGGCAGAGCTTTTTATTGCCTTAGACTGCGGAGATATGGGACGCTTTGACTGGATTGAGGATATTTTCAAAGGTGCAAAGTGTACCATGAACATTGACCACCATGCCAGCAATTCCTTTTTTGGAGAATATAACTATGTGGAGGAGAATGCTTCCTCAACATGCCAGATTGTTTTTAATCTGCTGAAAGGATTTTATCCTATTGATGAAGAGATTGCTTCAGCGTTATATGCTGGAATTATTTATGATACTGGTGGTTTTCGCCATAGCTCCACTACGACTGATACCATGCAGGCGGCAGGAGAGTTAATGTCTTATGGAATCCCTTTTACTAAAATTTATAATGCTTTATTCGACAGCCGAAGCTTTTCGGAAATGAAGATTATGGGTAGAGCTTTTGATAAAGCTGAGCTTTGTCTTGATGGCAAGGTGATTTTTACCTCCATTACTATGATGGATATGGAGGAGTGTAAGGGTACCAATAAGGAGCTTGATGCAATCATCAATTATATAAAGGGTGTCAATGACGTGAAAATTGCATGCTTTTTATATGAAAAGAATGAAATGGATGTGAAAGCCAGCTTCCGAGGCAACGATGGCTACGATGTTTGTGCCTTGGCACAAAAATTTGGTGGCGGCGGACATGTAAAGGCGGCAGGGTGTACTATCGTGGCACCTTTGGCAACGGCAAAGGAATTGGTTTTTGCTGAAATAGAAAAAATGCTATGAGGGGGAGACCTTTTGGACGGAATCCTAAATATTTATAAAGAAAAAGGTTTTACCTCCCATGATGTTGTTGCAGTGGTGCGAAAAACACTGCACATGAAAAAGGTTGGGCATACAGGTACCCTTGATCCTGATGCAGAGGGCGTATTGCCTATATGCGTAGGCAGGGGGACTAAGCTTGCGGATATCATTATGGATGGTAGAAAAAGCTACCGCGCTATACTCCATTTAGGTATCTCCACAACAACAGAGGATGCCTCGGGGGAAATAGTGGAGGAGAAGCCTGTGGTTTTTGATGAGGAGAGCATTGGAAGAGCCATAAGTTCCTTCATTGGAGAGCAGGAGCAGATACCGCCCATGTATTCTGCGGTAAAAATCAATGGCAAAAAGCTTTATGAATTGGCCAGAGCGGGAAAAGAGATTGAGCGTAAGGCTCGGAAAATTACGGTTTATGATATTAAAATACGTCGTTTTATTCCTCCTTGCCAAGTAGAGATGGATGTGGAATGCTCCAAAGGCACGTATATCCGCACACTATGTGCTGATATTGGCAAGGCTTTGGGGTGCGGCGGGCATATGGCAGGTTTATTAAGAACTGCTACCGGTGCATTCACTTTGGAAAATGCCATCAAGCTTCATGAATTAAAGGCTTTGGAGGAAACAGGGCAGGTTGACACTGTGCTTTTGGGGTTGGCAGATGCCTTGAAGGGGTATACAAGGGTTTATGTTTCAGAAAAATCTGCAAAGCTGTTATACAACGGCGGTAAGATACGTAGTGAATTTTTTAAGTCTGAAAAAGAGTTAAAAGAAGGTCAAGAGGTAATTGTTTTTGACCATAACAGGGATTTAACGGGGATATATACAATCGTACAGGAAGAAAAAAGCTTTTTTATCAAACCATTAAAGATGTTGATTTAAGGAGTAGAAAAATGGAACATATCACGGATACGCACATAGACCAGAATCAGCCGACGGCGGTAACGTTGGGCAATTTTGACGGCTTGCACTTGGGACATCGTGCGTTGATCAAATTGACAAAGCAATTTGCAGAGGAAGAAGGGTTAAAAAGTGTTGTTTTTACTTTTTCTCCCCATCCGATGCTGGTGTTCGGGAAAAAAGATGACTTTGCGCTGATTATGGCTCCTTCGGAAAAGAAATTTACCATGGAGCAAATGGGCATTGATACTTATATTGAGTATCCCTTTGACCAAACATTTGCAGCAATGAGTGCCGAAGATTTTGCAATAAAGCTGATTTTTGAAAGAATGCAGTGCCGTGTTTTGATAGTAGGAGAAAATTATCACTTTGGCGCAAACCGTTCAGGTGATTACGAAATGCTGCAAAGGCTGGGAGAAGCCCGTGGCGTTAAGGTTATTGCAGTACCCTCTGTTTTATTTGAGGAAGAACGGGTTAGCTCTTCTAGAATTCGCAAGTGCTTGATACAAAAGGATTTGGAAGAAGCAAACCGTATGCTGACAGAGCCGTATTTCATTTTGGGGACGGTGTCTGAGGGGAAAAAACTGGGCAGAACCATTGGTTTTCCTACAATTAACATTCTTGCCCACCCCTTAAAGCTGTTTCCGCCAAATGGTGTGTATGCGACAAAAACTTTGTATAAAGGGAAATATTATTATGGCGTGACCAATATTGGAATTAATCCTACAGTAAATGGTACACAGAAAATTGTAGAGACCTATTTGCTGAATTTTAATGAAAATGTTTACGGTGAAACATTGCAAACATTTTTCTATAAATTTTTACGCAGTGAACGTAAATTTCCCGGTGTTGAGGAATTGCGTCAGCAAATCAAAATAAATGCTGAGCAGGCAGCAGAGTATTTTGCATCTGAGGAGTATTTAATCAAATGGAAAAGCGCCCAAGAGTAAAATTTGGGGAGTATAAATATGAGTCAAAACAAGAAAATATGGGCAACCCTTGCGTTGCTTTTAACAGCTGCCATTTGGGGCAGTGCCTTTGTTTTCCAAAAGTTTGCCGTTGACGAATTAACTACATCTTTTATTGTTGCGTCTCGCTTTAGTGTTGCAGGGATTATTACTGCCCTTGCAACAATTAAAAAGTGGCATCGCATTGATAAGGAATATTTAATAGGGGGACTTGTTTCAGGTTCTACCATGGTGTTGGGCTCCGGATTACAAACTGTGGCTATGACTTATGGCACGACCCCAGGCAAAAGTGCATTTTTAACTTCCGCCTACTGTGTTATTGTACCTTTTTTAGGCTGGATATTTATGAAAGAGCGTCCTAAGAGAAATCATATTATCTCCGCAGCCATATGCTTAGTCGGGATTGGACTGATATCCTTGGAAGGCAGTATGAAAATCACCTTTGGTGATGGCATTACCTTGTTATGCAGTGGTGCGTTTGCCGCAAATATTATTTCTATTGCATATTATTGCAGAGGAAGAGACCCTATGCTTTTGACCATGCTGCAAATTTGTGTGGCAGGGATATTGGGATGGATTTCTGTCATCGTAACCGGTGGATTCCCCCAAAGCATATCGTTGGCGGCGGCTGGAAATGTGCTTTATTTGGCAATATTTTCAACGGCTGTATGTTTATCCTTACAAAGTATTGGGTTAAAATATATTAATGCAACGGTGGGCACAATTATTCTAAGCCTGGAATCTGTTTTTGGCGTAGTTTTCTCTGTGCTACTATTTAAAGAGCAGATAACAATAAAAATGGCATTGGGTTTTGCTGTAATTTTTATAGCAATTATTTTATCTCAGTTTGATTTTACAAAATCTGTCGATGAAAAAGTTGAGGAAAACCCAGAGAATTAGCGTATTGTCCTTGCAATGGCAAAGGTAGTATGCTAAAATAAAAATGCTGTAAATCCGAGACTCGGTCTTTGGACTCTCCAACCATTACTTAGTCTTTGGGGATGCATAGTAAAATATTTCAGGAATTATTTAAGGAGGAAATAACAATGGCAACAATCAACAAACAGGAAATTATCGCAAAATACGGCAGAACCCCTAACGATACAGGTTCTCCCGAAGTACAGATCGCTCTGTTGACAGCAAGAATTACAATGCTTACAGATCATTTGAAGGATCACAAGAAGGATCACCACTCCAGAAGAGGTCTTTTGAAAATGGTAGGACAGAGAAGAGGTCTTTTGAACTATTTGAAGGATCTGGATATTGAAAGATATCGTGCTATCCTTAGCGAACTCGGTCTGAGAAAGTAAGAATTGCGATATAGGGAAGAGAGAGGAAATTTCCTCTCTTTTCTTCTATGATTTCAAAAAGAAAGTAAGTGTATGTGGCACTATAGATTTCCAGCTTTTTTCATAGCTGAGGGTATGAAAAAAGCTGAAGATCTATGGTGCATAGAAGAAAAAACAAAAGGAGACTTCATTATGTTTAGAACTTATACCATGGATTTAGCAGGCAGAACCCTGACGGCTGAAATTGGCAGAGTTGCAGAACAGGCCAATGGCGCTGTTATTTTGCGCTATGGTGAAACCACAGTTTTGGTAACCGCTACTGCATCTCAAAAGCCCAGAGAAGGAATTGACTTTTTCCCTCTGAGCATTGATTACGAAGAAAGACTTTATTCTGTTGGTAAAATTCCCGGGGGCTTTATTAAAAGAGAAGGCAGACCTTCTGAGAAGGCTGTTTTAACCTCCAGATGTATTGATAGACCATTAAGACCTTTATTCCCCAAGGATTACAGAAATGATGTTGCAATTGTGGCAACAGTTATGTCTGTTGATCAGGATTGTTCACCCGAAGTAATCGCTATGATTGGTGCTTCCTTGGCGTTGAATATTTCTGATATTCCTTTCACTGATCCTGTTTCTTCCGTTAGCATTGGCTATTGCGATGGCCAGTTGGTTGTAAACCCTACGGCAGAGCAAAGAGAAACCTCTAGATTATCCTTAACTGTTTCCTCCAAGGAGGACAAGGTTATGATGATTGAAGCAGGAGCAGACGAAATTCCTGACGAATTGATGATGGAAGCTATCCATTTGGCTTTTGACACAAACCTTCAGGTTGTAAAATTTATCAAAGAAATCGTAGAAAAAGAAGGCAAGGAAAAAGCGCCTTATGAAGAGCATGTTATTAATCAGGAAGCTTATGACTTGGTTACAAGCTATATTACTGATGCAAGAATGGAAGATGCTGTTTTTGCTGAATTGAAGCAGGACAGAGATGCCAAGCTTAAGGTGATTACTGAAGAAGTAACAGAGGCTTTAACAGAAAAATTAACTGCAATTTATGGTGAAGACGCAAAAATCGGCGAATTGTTGGGCGAGATTATCTATAAATTTGAGAAGATGACAGTTAGACGTATGATTTTGAAAGACCACAAGCGTCCTGACGGTCGTGGTATTGAAGAAATCAGAAAGCTTTCCGCTGAAATTGATGTATTGCCTCGTGTTCATGGTTCTGCATTGTTCTCCAGAGGACAGACGCAGTGCTTGACAGTAACCACATTGGGCATGATTAGTGAAGGCCAGCGTTTGGATGGTTTAGATACCAATGAAACAGGCAAGCGTTATATCCATCATTATAACTTCCCTGGTTATTCCGTAGGTGAGGCAAAAACCTCCAGAGGTCCCGGTAGACGTGAAATTGGTCACGGTGCATTGGGTGAAAGAGCTTTATTGCCCGTTATTCCCAGTGAAGAGGAATTCCCATATGCAATCCGTTTGGTTTCCGATATTTTAAGCTCCAACGGTTCTACCTCTCAGGCAAGTATTTGTGGTTCTACGTTGTCCCTGATGGCGGCAGGTGTTCCCATTAAGCGTCCCGTTGCAGGCATTTCTGTAGGCTTGGTAACAGGTGATACAGAAGATGATTTTGTTGAAATCACTGATATTCAAGGCGTTGAGGACTTCTTTGGCGATATGGACTTTAAGGTTGCAGGAACCAGCGTTGGTATAACCGCTATCCAGATGGATATGAAGATTAAAGGCTTAACTTTTGCCATGATTGAGCAGGCATTTGCTCAGACTGGCAGAGCAAGAGAATATATTTTAAACGAGGTCATGCTGAAGGCTATTTCTGAATCCAGAAAAGAGCTTTCTCCTCATGCACCAAAGATTGCTTCTATGCAGATTGACGTTGAAAAGATTGCAGAAGTGATTGGTACAAGAGGTAAAGTAATCAAAAAGATTATTGAGGAAACAGGCTGTGCGATTGATACTGAGGATGACGGCACAATCTTTATCAAGGGTATTAATGCTGCAGATATTCAGCGTGCCATCGATATGATTAATGCCATTGTAAAAGATCCTATTCCAGGCACAATTTACACAGGAGCAATCACTAGACTAATGGCTTTTGGCGCATTCTTTGAAATTGCACCGGGCAAAGAAGGCTTGGTTCATATCTCCAAAATTTCCAACAAACGTGTGGAAAAGGTTGAGGATGTATTGGCTGTGGGTGACATTGTTAGCGCAAAGCTGATGGAAATTGACAAGCAGGGCAGACTGAATTTCTCAATGAAAGATGCGGTACCTCAGGAAGAAAAGCCTAAGGAAGAAAAGCATAGTCATTAAGCATAATATCTAACAGATAGGAGGCTGTGAAAAGGAAGGTTTTCCTGCACAGTCTCTTTCTTTATGAAAGCATAAAAAATATAGTTTGGAACATGATAAAAGAAATTAGCGTTTTGCATGGGAGAGATTATATGGTTATCATTAAAAAATTACAAAATGGGATTTCTGTTGCTTTAGAGGAAATTGCCTATGTACGAAGCATTTCTTTTGGTATTTGGGTAAAAAATGGTTCCAGAAATGAGAAGCCTGAGGAAAATGGGGTATCTCATTTTATCGAGCATATGATGTTTAAAGGAACAGAAAACAGAAGTGCAAAGGAAATCGCCCAGGCTATGGATGCTGTGGGTGGACAGATTAATGCTTATACCACAAAAGAATACACTTGTTATCATACCCGTGTATTGGATGAGCATTTTACCAGAGCGTTAGAGGTTATGAGCGATATGCTTTTGCGTTCTTTATTCGCTCAAAAAGACGTGGAAAAAGAGCGTAATGTTATTATTGAGGAAATCAATATGTATGAAGATGCGCCTGAGGAATTGGTGCATGATGCTTTACAAGATAGTATTTGGCGTGGAAGCTCTTTAGGAATGCCCATTTTGGGAACTACAGAGACCATTTCAGCATTTACCTCGGAGAGTATCCGTGATTATTATGAAGGAAATTATCAACCGGAGAATATTGTACTATCCATTGCAGGAAATTTTAAAACCGACGAAGTGATGGAGGAGCTGAATAAAGCCCTTGGTTCTTGGGAACGAAAGAAGCCATTTATACAATATGACTCTAAAGCAGAGTATCAAATTGCCCATGTAGTAAGGGAGAAGGACGTGGAACAGGTGCATAGTTGTGTTGCCTTTCCCAGCGTGGAGCGGGATCATCCTATGAAGTATGCCCTTGGAGTATTTAATACTATTTTTGGTGGTGGGATGAGTTCTAGATTATTTCAAAAGGTTCGTGAAGAAAATGGTTTGACCTATTCCATTTACAGCTACACAACGGCATTTTCCGATACAGGATTATTTTCTGTTTGCGGTGGTATGAATCCAAACCAATTGGAGCGGGTGTATGACCTTATCTTGCGGGAAATTGAAGATGTAAAAAAGAAACAACTACCACAAAAACTCATTGATGTGACCAAAGAACAGTTGATTAGCAATTTTATCATTGGTACGGAAAGTACGTTGAATAGAATGACAGCGTCAGGATCGGCCTTGCTTTTGCGTGGCGTGGTTCAGGATTCTGAAGAGGTCATTGGGAAGCTTAGTGAAGTAACAGCCCATGATATTTTGCAGGTTACAAATATGATTTTTGATACGGAAAAAGTGAGTTGGAGTGCAGTTGGAAATGTAAAAGGTAAAGATATTGACAAAATAGGAAAAAAAGTTTTTCATAAATCATAGAATCCTAGGGATAATAAGGATACGGTATCATTCCGTAATTCTTTTTATAGGAGGTCTTTTATGAAAACTGCAAATGCAATAGCATTAACACTGGTGATTATCGGTGCGTTAAACTGGGGATTGATTGGCTTTTTCGGCTATGATGTTGTAACCAGCATCTTTGGCGGAAACATGTTCTGGATCTCCAGAGTGATTTTTGGTCTGGTTGGCTTGGCAGGGCTTTGGTCATTATCTTTCTATAATTCCCTTGTACAAGAAAACCCTACCGTTCGTATTGCAAGACATTAATCAAATTGCAGCGGGAAACCGCTGCTTTACATAGAACAGGGGGAGCAAAATGCGTTTTACAAAAATGGAAGGCTGCGGAAACGATTATATTTATATCAACTGTTTTGAAGAAGCGGTGGATCAGCCTGAAAAGTTAGCCATTGCCATGAGCGAGAGGCATTTTGGTGTTGGTGCCGACGGCTTAGTATTAATTATGCCATCGGACAAGGCAGATTTTCGCATGCGCATGTTTAATCTGGATGGCTCAGAAGGGGAAATGTGCGGAAATGCAGTGCGCTGCATTGGGAAATATACCTATGAACGAGGTTTAACAAACAAAGAAGAAATCTCTCTGGAAACTGGCGGTGGAATAAAATATTTAAAATGCAATATTGAAAATGGAATTGTGAAAACTGTTCGGGTAGATATGGGTGAGCCTATTTTGGAGGCGGAGAAAATACCTGTTAAGCATGAAACCAGTCCTGTGATTGGAAAAAGCATAGTAATCAATAATAATGACTTTCTATTTACCTGCGTATCTATGGGAAATCCCCACGGGATCACGTTTGTAGAGGACACAGAGATGTTCCCTGTTGAAGAATATGGAAAGCAGGTAGAAAGGAATCCCTTATTTCCAAAAAAGACAAATGTGGAATTTGTAAAGATTTTAGACAGGAAACACATCAAAATGCGTGTGTGGGAACGGGGCAGCGGCGAAACCCTTGCCTGTGGCACAGGTGCCTGTGCGTCGGTGGTTGCATCTATTTTAAATGGTTTTTGCGATAGGGAAGTTAAGGTATCCCTCCTTGGTGGGGAGCTGACTATAAATTGGGATGAAAAGAATAATCATGTATATATGACAGGCCCAGCGGCATTTTCCTTTGATGGCGTTTGGTTAAAAGGCATTTAATGTTGGGTGTAGAGGAGGAAATATATGGCGAGAGATTTACATGATACTGCTGATTTAGAGGAAAGAGTGATTTTGTTTGCTGTTGAGCCGGATGAACGCAATAGTCGCTCAACCATGGAAACAGAGGCATGTTTAGATGAATTGGAAGAGTTGGTGCGTACAGCAGGGGCGGTTGCTGTGGCCAGAAGCATACAAAAGCGAGAACGGGTGCACCCTGGTCATTACTTAGGTAAGGGTAAAATTGAAGAGTTAAAAATGATGGTGGAGGCATACGGTGCATCAGGGGTTGTCTGCGATGATGAACTTTCACCGGCACAGCTGAAGAATCTAGAACGAATGCTGGAAACAAAGGTGATGGACAGAACCATTGTAATTTTGGATATTTTTGCAGGAAGAGCCATTTCTGGTGAAGGTAAAATACAAGTTGAACTGGCACAGCTAAAATATCGTTTATCCCGTTTGACAGGCATGGGTGCATCCATGTCAAGACTGGGGGGCGGCATCGGAACGAGAGGTCCTGGTGAGAAAAAGCTGGAAACAGACAGACGGTATATCAAAGACCGCATTGCTGAATTAAACAGTGCGGCAAAAGAGATACAGACCCACCGTGAATTATTACGCAGCCAAAGAGGGAAAAAAGGAACGCCTGTGGTATCTTTGGTTGGCTATACAAATGCGGGAAAGTCTACACTCATTAATAAACTAACAGATGCAGGGGTTTTGGCGGAAGATAAGCTGTTTGCTACCCTTGACACAACCACCAGAAAGGTAGAATTGCCCAATGGTTCTGAGATTTTACTAACGGATACCGTAGGATTTATTCAGAAGTTGCCCCATCATTTGGTACAAGCTTTTCGGGCAACCTTAGAGGAATTAAAATATGCGGATATTCTCCTTCATGTGGTGGATGCATCCAATCCCAACAGACAGGAACAGATGCAGGTGGTGTATAAAACATTGGAGGATTTGGGGTGTAGTGATACTCCTGTTATTACCGTGTTTAACAAAATGGATAGAGATATTGAATTACCTTTGCCAATGGACACAAAGGCAAGGGAGATTGCACAGGTTTCCGCATTTACCGGGGATAGCTTGAATGGCATGCTGGGTATGGTGGAAAACCTATTAAAGAGTTTCCGAAAATCCATGGTGGTTCTGGTTCCTTACACAGAAGGGGGACTTATTGGCTGGGTTCATGGGCGATGTGAAATCATTCGGGAAGAGCATACGCCAGAAGGAGTTTTATTGGAGGTATATGTGGATGAAGAATCTGCAAACCGATTAGAAAAATATAAACAATAAAAGTATCTCCTAGGATTTATTGAGAATGAATCCTAGGAGATTTTTTACAGGTAAAAAATGAAACTTATTTTATTTGTTTTCGTCTAAGATATAAACGGCTTTATCATAATCTTTTTTCTTTACATATATTTTGTATTCTGTTTGTGCTCTAACGGGTATAGTGTAACCAACACCTCGGGAATCAGTTTGCCAGAAGTTGCCCATGGTGGAGATGATATATTCAATTTTATGGGCAGAAAGAAGATTTCTAATTTGCCATTGCTTTTCTAAAGAATAGGTTATGAATAATCCTTTGCGGTTAAATATTGTAATCATAACAAATCACTCCTTTCTTAAGAATATCAGGAAGATGGTGGCATTGCAACCAAAATTACCAAATTGAAACCGTATTTTAAGAAAAATTTAAGCTTTCTGGTTCAATTCTGTAACAAGTATATGTTACGATAAATATTAAAAATCGACATTATTTTTTAATGTAGGGGAGTGTGAAGCTTGAGTCAAAACGTAATTCGAATTAAAAATGTTAAAAAGATTTATCAAATGGGTAAGGAACATATTCAGGCAGTAAATGGCATCAGCTTAAATATCCGACAAGGAGAAGTATGCTGTTTGTTGGGAAAATCAGGCTCAGGCAAATCCACGTTATTAAATTTGATTGCGGGATTGGAGAAGCCCACTTCCGGTGAAATTATTTTTAACAAAAAACACATAGAGCGGATGAATGAGGATCAATTGGCGGATTTTAGGCAGAAATATGTTGGTTTTGTCTTTCAGTCATACAACCTTTTGCCAACATTAACGGCCATGGAGAATGTTACGTTACCACTGATTTTTAAGAATGTTCCCTTGAAGGAACGCAATGACCGCGCCATGGAGATGTTAAAAAATGTAGGATTGGAAGAAAGAGCCCATCATAAACCCCATGAAATGAGTGGTGGACAGCAGCAAAGGGTTAGTATTGCCAGAGCATTTATCAATAGCCCTCAGGTAGTATTTGCCGATGAACCAACGGGGAATTTGGACACCCGCACAACATATGAAATGATGGATTTGATTACGGCAATGGCAAAGAAGAATAACCAGACCCTAGTAATTGTAACCCATGATTTGGAGCTGGCAGAGTATGCAGACAGAATTGTAATGCTCTCAGATGGAATTATAGAACGTATTGAGGATAAGACCCAGGTTGAAGGAGAGAAAGAGTGATGAGTAAAAGGTTGTTTCAAAGGGTATTTGCATTGATTATGATGTGTTCCGTTGTTCTGGGGCAAACGTCAGTCATATTGGCAGATGATTTTAGTAGTAACGGTTCCCCAAAAATAATAGTTGGTGGAGATGCGTTGATTGAGGTTGTAGCTGGACAGGAAAACCGTGCCACCATTCAAGTAAAAAACAAAGGTGGAGCACCCGCAGATAATGTTTATGTCAGCGTTAAGAGAAGCCCCACGGATCCTTTTCGTGTGACCATTCCTGGTGGTGGTGACATAGGCAGTGTAGGGGCAAACGGATATCAGAATGTAACATTGGTTGTTAGTTTTAATGGTGAAGTGAAGGAATCCAGTTACCCTGTTACGTTAGACTTTACATACCGAAATGCCAATGATTCCACATTTACCAGCTCGGAAACAATTTATTTAAAAATGAAAGGGTTTGACAATGAACCAAGCTTTAAACTGGATGCCATGACCCTTAGTCCAGACAGTATGTCTCCCGGTAGTAGCGCAAATTTAAGTGGTAAAATTGTAAATAACGGCGAAAAGGATTTACAAGATGTGGATATTAGCTTAGAGAATTTATCTACAGAAAAAATCAGTTTAAGCGGGGGATTTAGCAGTAAACACTTTGCCAGTATTCCCGTAGGAGGCAGCGTTAATTTTGCCTATTCACTGGTAGCCAGTGCTGATATGACGGCAGGCAACTATCCTGTGTCCATAAAACTGAAATACAAAGATAAATTTGGAAAGGCTGTTGAAAAAGCACAGGATTATTATGTGAATGTTGGTGGAGTAGCAGGGCAGAAATCTCAGTTGGAGATACGAAATATGAAAGAGCCCGGTGGCGTTTATGGTGTAAATCAGAATTTCACAGTCAGCTTTGATTTGTATAACAGTGGTAAGATTTCAGCAAAAAATATTGTGGTTAAGGCAGAACCTGTAGATGCTTCCGCGGTTGTTCCTAAATCAGCAAGTGTGAAAACAATTTCTGAGTTAAAGGCTGGGGCAACAACAACGCTTACCTTTACCTTTGCGGGAACTGCAGCAGCAAAAACGCAGAATTATGCAATACTATTTACTACAGAATATACCTCCGGTGGAACAGCGGTAACCTCTTTTAAGCAATATGCAGGGGTGAATGTTAGTAATCCTAGCAAAGACGAGGAAAATGCCAGCAAGCCAAAATTAATTGTAAGCAATTATGAGTGTAACCCATTGATTGTTATGGCAGGAAAAGAATTTGACTTAAACATGGATATTTTAAACACCCATGCAACAAAGGGCGTTAAAAATATTAAAATGTTTTTAACATTGGCAGAGGAGACTTCTTCTGAAAGTCAAAAATCAGGAAATATTTTTACCCCTGTAAACAGCAGTAATACATTCTATTTTGATGCTATCGGACCAAAGGGCAAGACTCAAAAGAAATTAAGATTATATGTTGTTCCTGAGGCTCAGCCCAAGACATATACTTTGACGGTAAACTTTGAGTATGAGGATGCAGCAGGCAAGGAATATACTGCAACAGAATTACTTGGTATTAATGTAAAACAGGTAACCGAAATGCAGGTAGATGACTTTGCGATACCTGAAACAGTGGAAATGGGTACACCAGTTGCCGTTTCCTTTGGTTATAACAACACAGGTAAGGTTACACTGAATAACGTAATGGTTAAGGTAGAGGGCGATGTTGAATGCCAGAATAAGAGTACATATATCGGCAACATGGAATCAGGTAACGGAGAATATTTTGAGACCTCGTTTACACCTAATAAAAGCGGAGAGGTACCTGTAAGTATTGTGATTTCTTATGAAGATGCAACAGGTGAGTTGAAGGAAGAACGCAGAGATTTTGTATTAAATGTTACAGAGCCTGTGATGCCTGATGATGTTGATAATACAAATAACGAAACAGCCCCCATGGATATGAAAAAGGTAATGATTTCTATTTCCATATTAGCACTTTTGGCTATGGGATTATTTATCTTTATTAGACGTCAGAAACAAGAACCCCAGAATACTTTTGCAGAAAGCAAAAGTGACTTAGACGAAGAGGACGAGGATGACAGAGAGGATATGTCTTTATGAGTACGAAGGACTTATTAGATATGGCTCTTCGTAATTTGCTGAAGCGAAAGCTCCGAACATTCCTAACGGTGCTTGGTGTGGTAATTGGTACGGCTTCCATTGTTGTAATGGTGTCCATCGGAATTGGAATGAACGAGAGCTTTGCCCGTCAGCTTGAAAGTTGGGGGAGCCTGCAAGTAATTAATGTTTATTCGCCCAATGGCGATAATGGCCGATATATGCAAGACGATGATTCTGCAAAAGATGCCAATAAAAACGGTAAGAAAGTAAAATTGGATGCCGTGGCAGTGGAATCTTTTCGCCAAATGGCAGGAGTTGAGGCTGTTTCTCCAATAAAAAATCTTTACCTGATGCTTGGCAGTGGTAAGCTTGTTGCAGATGCAAATTTTATTGGACTTGATCCGGCAGCTATGGAGGCTTTGGGCTATAAAATTGATGAGGGCCGAGCTTTGAATGGCGAAGATGTAAAATCCATTGTTGTTGGTGGCGGAGTAGAATTTTATGACCCTAAATTAAACTGGGAAATGAGAATGAATTCTGAACCACCAAAATTAGAATTGGTTGGCGATAAGGTTGAGGTTAGCTATGACTGGAGTTATGGTTCAAAACATGCCGATAAAACCATCAAAGCCAATAAATTCGAAGTGGTTGGAACCATGTCTGCTGATGGAAGTAATGGCTGGAGCGTCATTATGCCTATAAAAGAGCTTGAAAAAATAGAAAAAGCACAGCAAGAATGGGAGAAAAAACGGAATGGTTCTTCCGGTGGCAGAGGGCAAAAACAGCAATCCCACGAATATGAACAGGTTATGGTTAAGGTTAAAGATATTAAAAATGTTCAGGCTGTACAACAGCAGATTAAGGATTTGGGCTATCGGGCAACCAGCTTATCAGATGAATTGGATGCTATGAAAGAGACCACAAAAATGCTCCGTATGGTTTTAGGGGCAATTGGTGCAATTTCATTGGTGGTTGCGGCAATCGGTATTACCAATACCATGGTTATGGCAATATATGAAAGAACCAGAGAGATTGGTATTATGAAGGTAATTGGAGCTTCACTTAGAGACATTAAGCTTCTTTTCTTAACAGAAGCTGCGTTTATCGGATTTGCAGGGGGGATTTTGGGTATTGGTGTAAGCTTTGTTACATCAAAGCTGGTTAATTTTGTAGCCATGCAGCAAGGCAGTGATATGTCTTCATCCATACCTATTTGGTTATATCTTGGTTCTATCGCCTTTGCAACGATCATCGGTGTTCTTTCAGGTTATTTACCTGCACAGCGGGCAATGAAGCTAAGTGCATTATCGGCAATTAAAACAGAATAGTAAAAACATATAAACATATAAACGATGAAAACACACTATTTTTAATTATAAACAAAAAATAGTGTGTTTTTTTATGTAAATGTTGATATCTATTGATTTTTTGGAAAGACTATGGAGGAAGAAATGTCATAAAAAAAGGGGATTGATTGAAAATGTTAATCCAACTGGCAGCCGCACCAGTTTTTTTAGGCTTATTTTATATTTATGTAAGAGATAAATATGAAAAAGAGCCTTGGAGAATGCTCTTTCTAGGTTTACTGTATGGAATTTACACAACTGCAGTTATTTATGCAGTGGGATTGGGATTGGAAAAAATTTTCCCTCATATGGAGTCACCCATTTATACATCTTTTTTCAGCTCAGCAGGGGTGGAAGAGGTGACAAAGTATATATTTTTAATACTATTAATATGGAGGAATGGTAATTTTAATGAACCTTTGGACGGCATAGTATACGGTGTTTTTGTTTCCCTAGGTTTTGCGTGGATTGAAAACATTATATATGTAACACATCCCGTTATGGGTGGGTACAGCACTGCCTTTTCCAGGGCATTTCTTTCTGTTCCGGGACATGCATTATTCGGTGTGCAGATGGGGTACTATTTAGGATTGGCTAAATTTTTCGGCGGGAAAAAACATCTTTGGCTTGCTTTTTTTGTGCCGTATATGGTTCATGCCCTATATAATTATTTTCTGCTTGAAAAATATTCGTTTTTTTGGATTCCCTTTTGGATATTGGAAGTTTGGCTATGGTGGTCGGGTCTCAAGCACATCAAAGAGTTGGTTCGTATTTCACCTTTTAGAGAATAAAATGACACGATTTTACTGTTGGACTTGAAATAAATAGGAAAAAGCGGTATACTGATTAAAACAGAATACTTGGCAGAAAATAACACAATTACGGAGGTCAACCAGTGGTAGAAGCGGTGAGCTGTGGAGGCGTTGTGATTTATAAGTGGAAAATTCTTCTCTTATACAAAAACCAAAACGGCAGATATATGGGTTGGGTATTGCCCAAGGGCACTGTGGAAGAAGGCGAAACCTATCGGCAAACCGCTTTGCGTGAGGTAAAGGAAGAATCCGGTGCCACAGGTGAAATTATCAAATATGTGGGGAAAACCCAATATACGTTTAAAGGCAGTGAGGATACCGTAAACAAAACAGTGCATTGGTATTTGATGAGTGCCAATTCCTTTTTTTGTAAGCCTCAAAGTGAAGAATATTTCGCCGATGCAGGTTTTTATAAATTCCATGAAGCCTATCATCTGTTAAAATTTAATGACGAACGCCAGATTTTAAAAAAAGCATATTATGAGTATAGTGAAATGCGTAAGAATAAGGAATTTCTGAAACGGAAATTTTCTGAAAAAAAAACGTAAAGGAGTAGTGGAGTATGAAAAAATATTTTGAGCTAAAACCCAGTTTTGAAGATTTAAAGGATAAAATCGTAGTGTTACACAAAGAAGATGATGAAAAGAAAACCTTGTTTATTGTTTTAGCAGTTCTTGCTGCTGTTTTGGCAGTGGTGGCTTTAGGCGTTGTTTATTTACTAAAAACAAAAATGGATGACGAGTATGACGAGGATTGGGACTACGATTGGGACGACCTTGAAGATGAATATTGCAACGAAGATGATTGCTGCTGCACAGACAAAGATGTTGATGATTCCGTAAAGGTAGAAAAAGTATAAGGAAGATGGGGCGGCAGGTGGCCGGTATGGTTTTTACTACTGACTGCGCGCCACCTCCCTTTTTTTCTTTTGGTTGGGACAAAAAAAATAGGATAGGACAAAAAAAGACCAAAGGAAGGTGTGACATGGAAGACAAACTACAATTAATTCGTAAAATTGCCCCTGATTTGACAGAAGAAATGATTAAAAGGTATCGAGTTTTAAAGACTGTGCGCCTTTTGCAGCCCTGTGGGAGAAGAATGGTGGTACTTGCCCTAGGCATGACAGAAAGAACGGTTCGCAGTGAAATTGAACGGTTTAGTGTGCAAAAATTGGTTCAAGTTTCAAAGACAGGCATGGTGGTTACGGATGAAGGTTTGGAGGTTTTAGAGGGGCTGGATACTGTTTTTTCCATAATGACAGGGTTATCAGTTTTGGAGGAAAAACTGGCGATGCTCTTAGGTGTTAAGCGTGTTCTCATTGCCCAAGGGGATGCAGATGTAAGTGAACGAAGCCGCAAGGAAATGGGCCAGCTTGCTATGCGGCATCTTTTGGAGAAGACAAATGAGAAAAGTCGCATTGCCATTACCGGTGGCTCATCAATGGAGGATTTGGTGCTTGCGGCACCGGAAATGTCTAAGCCTATGGCTAAAATGGTTGTGCCCGCTAGAGGTAGTATCGGCCGTAGAATGGAATTGCAGGCAGATACCTTAGCGGTACAGTTGGCTGAGAAGCTGCAGGCAGAATATCGGCTTTTGCATTTGCCTGATAATTTAAGTGAGACAGCCTTGGAGGAAATGAAAAAGCAGCCTGAAATACTGGAAACCATACAGGAAATGGATCGTGCAAATATTTTACTTTTGGGCGTTGGCAATGCCTTGGATATGGCGGAGAAACGCAGGCTAGATGAAGAAATAATGGCCAATTTAGTAAAACAAGATGCTATTGCAGAAGCCTGCGGTTATTATTTTAACCGTAGTGGTGAGGTGCTTTACAGAACCCGTTCTATTGCCATTGATTTTGATCAAATCAGCAAGATGGATGAAGTGATTGTGGTAGCCGGTGGTGAGAAAAAGGCCGAAAGTATTTTAGCTGTTAGCAAGAGTATTCCTGGCGGAATATTTATTACCGATGAGGGCGCCGCTATGAAAATGCTGAGAGCTTTAGAGGCCTAAGTAAGAATACATTTTCTTATAAATTATAAGGATATTTAAAACATAAAAACATTGTGCTATGAGGATTAGGAATCATAATCTATTTAAGCGCAAATGCTTCAAATGAATGGAAAAGCAAAGTTTTGGGGAAAAGTATAACATATTTGGTAGAAGCTGTTTTAAAACAGAAAGGAGTATGAAGAATGTTAAACAAAAAATCCATTGATGATTTACAGGTAAAGGGGAAAAGGGTTTTGGTCAGATGCGACTTTAACGTGCCTTTACAGGACGGGGCAATCACTGATGAAAATAGAATAACCGCAGCCCTTCCTACAATCAAAAAACTCGTGGAAGATGGAGGTAAGATTATCCTTTGTTCCCACATGGGCAAACCAAAGGGTGAACCAAAGCCAGAGCTTTCCTTAGCACCTGTGGCAAAAAGACTTTCTCAATTGCTGGGAAAAGAGGTTGTTTTTGCAAAAGATGACACAGTTGTAGGTGAGAATGCCAAAAAAGCTGTGGCATCAATGCAGGACGGCGACGTAATTCTATTGGAAAATACACGCTATCGTAAGGAAGAAACAAAGAATGAAGAAGCTTTTAGTAAAGAGCTGGCATCTTTGGCTGATGTTTTTGTAAATGATGCATTTGGCAGCAGCCATAGGGCTCATTGTTCAACGGTAGGGGTAACGGAGTTTGTAAAGGAATCTGCGGTTGGATATTTAATGGAAAAGGAAATTGAGTTTTTGGGGAATGCTGTGAATAATCCCCAGCACCCTTTTGTGGCAATTTTGGGTGGCTCCAAGGTTTCTGATAAAATCAATGTTATTAACAATTTATTGGAAAAAGTGGATACACTAATCATTGGAGGCGGTATGGCGTATACCTTTGCTGTAGCTAAGGGGGGGAAGGTTGGAGACTCCTTGCTGGAAGCAGACAAGGTGGATTACGCAAAGGAAATGATGGAAAAAGCTGAAAAAAAAGGTGTAAAACTATTGCTTCCTGTGGATACGGTAATTACGAAAGAATTTAAGAATGACACAGAGTTTAAAACAGTTTCTGCTTTGGAAATTCCCGATGGCTGGATGGGACTTGATATCGGTGAAAAATCCAGAGAACAATTTACAGATGCAATTAAAAGTGCAAAGACAGTTATTTGGAATGGGCCAATGGGTGTGTTTGAATTTGAAAACTTTGCTGCAGGAACAAAGGCAGTGGCGCAGGCAATGGCGGATATTGATGCAACAACGATTATTGGCGGTGGCGATTCTGCTGCGGCTGTAAATCAGCTGGGATTTGGGGAGAAAATGACCCATATTTCCACAGGTGGCGGTGCATCATTGGAATTTTTGGAAGGAAAGGACTTGCCGGGTGTAGTAGCAGTGCAAGATAAATAAGGCTTGAATTATGAAACGCAAGGGGAAAATATTCGCAGTGATGGTTTTGTTATGCAGTTTCCTTTTTCAGTTGACTGCTTGGGGAAAAACGGTTGTTGCCATGGACTGTGTTGAAGAAGAAGAGTTGATAGAACCGGCGGAGAAAACCATTTTTCCGCCGACAGACTATATTCCGGTATTGATGTATCATCATTTTGCAATACGAGATATGGGCGAGGGAAACGGCGTTGTTACCACCCAAGCCGAGCTGAGGGATCAAATTTCTTATTTAAAGAATGCAGGGTATGAAATTATATCTCTGGAAACTTTGAATGAGCTCCTTCAGCGGGTGGAAAAAGAGAAGGTTCTAAATAGAAAAAAGGAAAAAGATGAGTTTAGCCTTGAGTTAGATAAAAAATATATCTGCATCACCATGGATGATGGATATTTGAGTAACTATGAATTGGCTTTTCCGATTTTCCAAGAGTATCGTGTCCCTGCCTCTATCTTTGTTGTAACGGACAGCATTACCAACCAGACAGGATTAAGAAAATTAGACTGGCAGCAAGCTAAGAAAATGGTAGACAGCCGATTGGTTAAAATATATAACCACACAGCCAACCATGTACCTGCGGATATGGAAACGGAAGAAGAATTTCTTGAACAGGTGGATAAAGGAGAGCTTGCATTGCAAACGTATCTTAGACAAGATGGATGCAAGGCTTTGGCATTTCCCAACGGACATTTTACCATTGCATGCCAAGAAGGTCTGAAAGAGATGGGCTTTGACTTATTATTCACTGTGGAACAAAAGGTTATTACAAAACAAACATCTCGCTACGAGATTCCAAGAATTGCTGTGGAATCCGGGTGGGATGGTGAAACTTTGATGGAAAACATAGAGCGGACGGCCAGAAAGAGCTTTGTTCCGTAAGAGAGGTGAGGTTCATGAGAAAGAAGATTATAGCAGGAAACTGGAAAATGAACAAAACGCCTAAAGAGGCGATTGAATTTTGCAGACTGATGAAGGATAAGGCTGCATCCTCTGCAGTTGATGTGGTTTTTTGTGTACCTTTTGTTGATTTATACCCCGTTATAGAAGAATTGAAGGGCAGCGGAATTGGTGTAGGTGCCGAAAATATGCATTTTGAGGACAGTGGTGCCTATACAGGAGAGGTTTCTCCTCTTATGCTAAAAGAATTGGGTGTTACTTATGTTGTTTTAGGGCATTCTGAACGTCGTCAATATTTTGGTGAAACAGACGAGATGGTAAATAGAAAAGTAAAGAAGGCTTTAGAGGTGGGAATGACTCCTATCATGTGTTGTGGAGAGACCTTGGAACAAAGGGAAGCGGGAATTACAATAGAATGGATTCGTATGCAGGTGAAGTGTGGTTTACTTGGCTTGAGTGCTGAGGAGGTTGAAAAAGTTGTAATTGCCTATGAGCCTATCTGGGCAATCGGTACTGGCAAGACTGCATCTTCTCTTCAGGCGCAAGAGGTTTGCAAGGCGATCCGCCAAGTTGTAGGTGAAGTTTACGGCGATGCAGTTGCAGAAGAAGTAAGAATTCAATATGGCGGCAGTGTAAGCGGAAAGAATGCGGCAGAGTTGTTTGCCATGGATGATATTGATGGTGGATTGGTTGGCGGTGCCAGCTTAAAAGAAGAGTTCAAGGAAATCGTACACTATCAGAAATAACCAAGCGAGGAAAGCGAGGTGAAAATATGGGAAAGAAAACAACAGTATTAATGATACTGGATGGCTTTGGAATGAATGATAAAGTAGAAGGAAATGCCATTAAACAGGCGAATACACCTATTTTAGATGGTATTTTTAAAAAGTATCCTTTTGTGAAGGGGTACGCCAGCGGGCGTGACGTTGGCTTGCCTGAAGGGCAAATGGGTAACTCTGAGGTTGGACACCTGAATATGGGCGCTGGCCGCATTGTATATCAGGAGTTAACCCGTATAACAAAGGCCATTGAAGATGGAGATTTTTATGAAAATGCCGAGTTGCTTCATGCCATTGAACATTGCAAAAAAAATGCTTCAGCTCTACATTTATTTGGTTTGGTTTCTGATGGAGGTGTTCATAGCCATAACACGCACTTATATGCATTACTGCGTTTGGCAAAAAAGCATGATTTGGAAAAGGTTTATGTACATGCATTCTTAGATGGTAGAGACACTCCTCCCTCTTCAGGGGCGGATTATGCCGCAGAATTAGCGGAAAAAATGCGTGAAATGGAGATTGGTGAATTTGCTACAGTCATGGGACGCTATTATGCCATGGATCGTGATAAACGCTGGGAAAGAGTGCAGGGAGCTTATGATGCCATGGTTTTAGGCAAGGGCGTAACTGCCACCGATGCCATTGACGGAATTAAGCAATCTTATGAAAAAGGTAAGACAGATGAATTTGTGCCGCCCACAGTGATTGTGGATGAAAAGGGAATGGCAAAAGGTAAAATTGCTGACCATGATGCAGTTATTTTCTTCAATTTCCGTCCTGATCGGGCAAGGGAGATTACCAGAGCAATCTGCGACCCTGATTTTGATGGTTTCAAAAGAGAAAAGGTATTGCAGGACTTGAAATACGTTTGTTTTACAGAATATGATATTACCATACCCAATAAGGAGGTCGCATTTAAGCCTCAGAAATTGACGAATACATTGGGGACTTATATATCTTTTTTGGGTTTAAAGCAATTAAGAACAGCCGAGACAGAAAAGTATGCCCATGTTACTTTCTTTTTTAACGGGGGTGTAGAGGAGCCAAATCCCAACGAGGATCGTTGGCTTGTGCCTTCGCCAAAGGTTGCAACCTATGATTTACAACCGGAGATGAGCGCATATGAGGTAACGGATGGCTTAGTTAAGGCGATTCGTTCCAAGGAATATGACTTAATTATTGTAAATTATGCTAACTCTGACATGGTTGGACATACGGGTATCATAGAAGCTGCAATCAAAGCAGTGGAAGCGGTAGATACATGTGTGGGTAGGGTAATGGATGCATTATTAGAAACCGGTTCCAACATGTTTTTATGTGCAGACCATGGGAACAGTGACCAAATGGTTGATTACGTGACCCATGAGCCATTTACAGCCCATACTACAAATCCGGTACCTTTTGTATTAATTAATTATACTGATGGGGTTGAGTTAAGAGAAGGCGGTAGATTGGCGGACATTGCGCCGACTCTATTAGAAATGATGGGCTTGACTATTCCCGAGGAAATGACAGGGAAAAGCTTGCTGATTAGCAAGTGAGTATTTAAATATAATGTATATGAAAAGTAGCTAATAAGTAAAGACGATGTTGTTTTTATATTAAGGTTTCTCTTAAGCCCTTTTAAAAGGGCAAGCAAGAGGAATCAGAAAATACAAGGAGGAAGTTACGAATGAAAGGTTTTTTTGAAATTACAGATGTTTATGCAAGAGAGGTTATGGACTCCAGAGGCAACCCTACGGTCGAAGTTGAGGTCATTGTTGATGACAGCATTATGGGCCGTGCTGCTGTTCCCAGTGGTGCTTCCACAGGCGCTTTTGAAGCGATGGAAATGCGTGATGGTGGAGAGAGATTCAATGGTACCGGTGTGCAGAAGGCAGTGGATAATGTAAATGACATTATTGCGGAAGAAATTATTGGCATGAATGCTTTGGATCAAGTTTCTGTTGACAAAGCTATGATTGCATTGGATGGCACACCCAACAAAGCAAAATTAGGTGCTAACGCTATTCTTGGTGTTTCTATGGCTGTGGCAAAGGCTGCGGCAGAAGCTTTGGATATGCCTTTATATCAATATTTGGGCGGTTTTAACGCAAAAACTATGCCTGTTCCTATGATGAACATTATGAACGGTGGCAAGCATGCGGACAACACAGTAGATATCCAGGAATTTATGATTATGCCAGTTGGTGCTCCTTCCTTCAAGGAAGCCCTTCGTATGTGTGCTGAAATCTACCATATGTTGAAAAAGGTTTTGAAAAACAAAGGTCTTTCTACAGCAGTAGGTGATGAAGGTGGTTTTGCACCTGATCTTCCTACAGCAGACGCTGTAATTGACTTGATTAAAGAGGCTGTTGATGCAACAGGTTACAAGTGGGGAGAAGAAATCAAAATTGCTTTAGACCCTGCTATGACAGAATTGTACGACGAAAAGGATGGCAAGTATCATTTCCCCGGTGAAAGCAAAATGGCGGGCAAAGAGATTGTAAGAACATCGGAAGAAATGGTTGCATTCTGGAAGACATTGGCTGATAAATATCCCATTGTTTCCATCGAAGATGGTCTGGCCGAGGAAGATTGGGCAGGCTGGCAGTTATTGACCAAGGAATTGGGCGACAAAGTTCAGTTGGTTGGCGACGACCTTTTTGTTACAAACACAGAACGTTTACAAAAGGGTATTGAATTGAAGGCAGGAAATGCCATTTTGATTAAAGTAAACCAGATTGGTACTTTGACAGAAACTTTCAATGCAATTCAGTTAGCAAACAGAAATAAAATGACAGCCATTGTTTCCCACAGAAGTGGAGAAACAGAGGATACAACCATTGCGGACATTGTTGTAGCTGTGAATGCAGGTCAGATTAAGACAGGTGCACCTGCAAGAACAGACCGTGTTGCAAAATACAATCAGCTTCTTAGAATTGAAGAGGAATTAGATGATGCAGCAGAATTTGCAGGCATGGATGCGTTCTTTAATATAAAATAATTTCGCTGAAATGAGAATTAGGTTCTTTATGGTGTATAAATCATAGAGAGCCTTATTTTTTTCGGTGAGAGAAATTTAGATACCCCATACCATTGGAAATGTTTTGTATCACTTTATAATGAAGGAATCAGCAAGCATGCTTCATAGGTAGAGGAAAATGGAAGATATGTCTGTTATCTTGTTGTAATAGCTCTTTTGCTAATCAAATTGATAAAGCCCCCATTTCTTGACGTCAGTCAATATGATAGTCCTTTTAGGTTGATAAGGGGTAGGTTAAAAAAATGATGTGTCGATGTAAAGATACAGGTCACTTGAAATTCTAGTGAATTTACAAAAATTATTATATTTACATTTTAAGATAGCTATATATTAGTACCATATAAAAATGTTATGGGATTATATATAAAATGAATATTTAGTTTATTATACATAAAAAGCTATGGTTTTTTAGTAGAGTATATATGTACAAGTATAAAAAAAATATTAATTTTGGCTTCGTGACAAGTTTCAAGAAGAAGTTTGTTGAAGTTAAAGAATTTAGCCAAGAGAAAGAAAAAAGGCATCCTTGCTAATATAAACAGGATGCCTTTTTTTGTATACGCTTTTACAACTTTTTTTCTTCTGATTTCGCCAACATAATTTTAAACAAGTCCTGCATGTCCATATTGCCATTTCGCATAATCCATTCAATGGCACCATACACGGGCGTTAAATGGTAGGGAATGAACTCCAACAAGGCTGTTTCATTTTTATCTTTTAATAGCTGAATAATCTCCAAATGCTGATCAAAGGATGGCTGATGCTTTGACAAAGGCATTTTGGAAAGCATAAAGATTTGAAACATTGCCCCAATATTCCAGTTATTGATGTACAGCTTTGTTAGCTGAGAGTTTCCGGCAAGGGTAACAAACAGTGTGTGAAAACGGATTTCAAGCTCCGTTGCCCGATTAAAATTTTGACTATCAATACCGGCAAGTTCCTTCGCCACCTGTTCCATTTCATCCAAAATTTCTCCGGAATAATCTATATTTTGAATTGCACCCTTTACGGCGTAAAGTTCAAACATTTCGCGTACTTCGATAATTTCTTTTAGCTGCTGTGGTGAAAAATCTGCAACGATGACACCTCGTCTGGGCAAGGCAATTGCCAACCCTTGGGCAACAAGACGGTTAATTGCAGAAACAACAGGGGTTCTGCTGATTCCCAAAGAATCAGAGATTTCCTGTGTGGATAATTTTGATCCTGGTGGATATGTGCCGTTTTGTATGCGTGCCCGAATTTCGCGAAAAGCGTAGTCCAACAGAGATTCCGCATGCTCCATATATTGTACCTCTTTCTACTTGATAAACAAATTCAATTTAAAAAACATTAAATAAAATTCAAAACAATTCTTTTTTATTATAATGCTTGAAATTCACATTGTAAACCCTATCATTTATCTTGACGAAAAATGTGCCAGAAGCTTTAACACGCTAAAATTGGGCTTTTGGTTTTTTTGTATTTTATAGGTTGCATAGCAAGGTTTCTGTTTGGTCAAATTAATTGTGAAGCAAAAAAATTTTTGTTTCAAAATCAGCGGCAGTCGGGAGTGGGACTTATGTGGTTAAAAAAGGAAATTAAGCGCCGTTTATTAATACCTGTTGCGGCGGTTCTGATCCCAACACTGCTCTGGTGCAGTGTAAGCTGGCTCCTGCCAAATAATTTGACACTATTGGAGGGTGAAAGAACGGAAATTGCTACGCAGCTTCCTATTTCAGCCAAAACAGAGGAAAGCGTTGGCGTTTTGGGTGTTACCACAAAACCATTGGCAGACGCTTTTCATTTGTCTTTAGGTTCCTCCATTTTGGCAAATCCTATTCAGGCAGGAACAACAAAAGTAACTTTTTATTTATGTAATGCGGTGCCCATAAAAACCATAGATGCAACGGTAATTCCAAAAGCCATGTTAGTTCCTGTTGGCAGAACTGTTGGTGTAAGCCTAGATACAAAAGGTCTTTTGGTTCTGGGAACAGGAGAAGTAAATGTGAAGGGAAATGAAACAGAGGAGCCTTGCAGAGGTCTTTTAAAATCTGGAGATCTTTTGCTAAAAGCAAATGGAAAAGAGCTAATCAACAAAGAAACATTTGTTGATGTGGTTTCTAAAAGTAACGGAGCAAAAATAGACGTATTGCTGGAAAGAAAGGGCGAACAGAAGCAAATCTCTTTATCTCCAGTATATAGCCAGACTGAACAGGCGTTTAAATTGGGCGTTTGGGTAAGAGACAGTATCCAAGGCATAGGCACGATCACTTTTTATGACCCTAAAACCAATCAATTTGGTGCATTAGGCCATGGCGTTTTTGACGTCGACACCGGTGGATTGATGATTATAAAAAAAGGGTCAATTATTTCGTCGGAATTGACGGATATTGTAAAAGGAAAAAAAGGTGAGCCAGGAGAACTGACTGGTATTATTGAACGGGATAAAGAATTAGGAACGGTAAGAAAGAACACTGAAGTAGGTATCTATGGAACTTTAAATCAACCAGATGAATATAATGGCACTGCTCTGCCCATTGGGTTGAAACAGGAAATAAAATTAGGTAAAGCTGAAATTTTATCAAATATCGAGGGTGAAAACGTAATAAAATATGAGATTGAAATTGAAAGCATTGGCAAGGGAAGCGGCAAGGACATGATGATTCGTATTACAGATAAAAGGCTATTAGAAAAGACTGGTGGTATTGTGCAGGGTATGAGTGGAAGCCCAATCATACAGAATGGTCAATTGATTGGTGCAGTAACCCATGTGTTGGTTAATAATCCGGAGCAAGGTTATGGAACCTTTATTGAATCCATGCTTGAGGAAATGAACAAAAAGTAAATCATAAAGATCTTGAGGAGAGAGGAGATATTTCTTAACGAGAGATATCTCCTTTTCCTAAGGTAACTAGTTCTATTGTATAGTTTTAAGGAATTTTATATTTTTTTTTCAATTAGTATACCATAAAAACTACAGTAATTATTATGTAGACATCTATATCCTACAACATTTGTGGGTGATAATGAATATAATTTGTCAAATTTTATACTAAAAAAATATTTCATACTATTTTTCATTTTATTTTTTATTAATTAATACTCAATTGTAATTTTATAGGAATGTTTGGTGAGTAAAGTTTGACAAAAAACTTTGAAAGGTAAAAATCTTGCGAAATGTTCTCGAATACTGACGGATAATTATTTCCATGTTATAATAGTGCTTGCGGGAGAAAGGAAGGGAAGCCTTTTCAACCGAAAACTTAATTTAAGAATGGGGGAGTCAAAATGAACGAATCAGAAAAGTTAAAGGTAGTTCTTGCAGATAGGGATGGTTTCTATTTGCAAAAACTAAAGCGTTGCTTAGAACGCAAGGGTGATATGACTGTTGTCGGCATGACGGACAGTGGCCCAGCGGTTCTGGAGATGGTTAGAAAGCTAAACGCAGATGTTGTACTCCTGGATATTCTTTTAGGAGATCGTGATGGCTTTTGGGTTTTAGAGAGTCTCAAGAAGCTAGGCAGCGATTGTATTTGTATTTTGATTTCGGCAATGGACAGCGACAAGCTGGTAAGAAGAGCAATTGGACTGGGTGCTGATTATTATATGGCCAAACCCATTCAAGGCGAACTGTTGCTGGAGCGTATCCACCAGTTAGTAGAAGGCGACAACAGAGAAATGCAAGAATCAATTGGTAGTAGTACAAAGGAAGAAGCATCGATATATGTGATGGAAGGCAGTTATCATAATTTAGAAGCAGATATATCAGCCACGCTAAGTCGAATGGGAATTTCTGCAAGTATTAAGGGGTATCACTTTATCAGAAGAGCAATCATGATGGCAGTTGATAATGAAGAAGTTTTAATTGGTATTACGAAAGGATTGTATCCTGATATCGGTAAATTATTCAAAACCTCTGCAAGCAAAGTTGAAAGAGCAATTCGTCATGCCATTGAAAGTGCTTGGAAGAAAAATGGACAACAGGTTTATTTTGAAGTAGTTGGATATTTGACACCGGACAAGCCTACAAATGGGCAGTTTATTGCGGCTTTAACAGAATATTTCCGTATTCGTCAGAATGAGGTTTCTAAAAAAATTAGTTGATGAATGGCATCAAAATTTTTCGTAGAAGTTTCAAAAACATTTAAAATTTTCCCTCTTTGCAAATTGCAAAGAGGGTTTTTTGGTTAATTTCATAATGATTTTTGAAACTAAGAAACCCTTAAATTAGGTTTGATGAAGAAGAAATCTATATTTAGAATGGAGAAAGAAGTAAATGTATTGTTAAAAAATGAATTAATAGTGGAAAAATATTACAGTTTGGTTCTTTTCTTACCAAGTCCTACTATAACTATATAGAATAAAAAGAATGGAGATGGGAATGTGGTAGGATATGCAGATGGACATTGTGATACCATTGTGAGGCTTTATGAGAAAAATCAGGAGCTGTTTTCTAATGACGGGCATATAGACATTGTTCGTTTAAATAAGTTTAAAGCACCACTGCAATTTTTTGCGATTTGGCTTGATTCTAAATATCATCCAATTTCCATGCGACAAGCTATGAAGTATATTGAATTTTATTATAGTCAATTGCAGAAAAACGAACAAGTAATTGGTCATATCAACAGCTTTTCGGATGTGATAAAGAACGGGCTGGAAAATAAAATTAGTGCATTGCTTGCTTTAGAGGGTGGGGAAGCCCTTGAGGGAGAAATTTCTGCCATTCATACTTATTATCGTTTAGGTGTTAGATCCATAACACTAACTTGGAACCACAGAAATCGACTGGCTGATGGTGTGGCAGAGGAGGAGAGTCGTGGTGGTTTAACAAGATTTGGACGACAGGTAATTGAAGAAATGGAAGAATTGGGTATGCTTGTTGATGTTTCCCATCTTTCAGAAGCTGGATTCTCTGATGTTATAAAATTTGCAAAAAAACCCTTTATTGCCAGTCACTCTAATGCACGGGCGATTTGCGATGTGCCACGAAACCTAAAAGACAATCAGTTGCTTAAAATTGCGGAAAAGGGCGGAGTGGTAGGTCTAAATTTGTATTCCCCTTTTCTTGTGAAATATGGACAGGGCGGGATTGATGATATTTTAAACCATATCCAACATATGCTTTCTGTTATGGGAGAGGATTTTATCTCGTTGGGCACTGATTTTGATGGGATTGAAAGTACACCAAAGGAGATAAGCAATGTTGCAGATATGGACACACTATTTGTCAGTATTGAAAATGAATTTGGAAAGGTAGTAGCAGAAAAAATTTTTTCGGAGAATTTATTGCGAGTTTTGAAGGCAGTGCTGTAGGATGAAAAAAGGTGTGAGGAAATAGAACGACAGACTCATTTTATAAAAGCGCTTATCTATTTCAAGGAGTAAAAATATCTAAAAAGTGCTTCATTAGGGGGAAATATTTATGATTTATTGCAGGGGCAAAATCATTAAATATCTTGCCTTTATTAATGCTTTTTGATAATATGTTTAAGAAGCTATACAAAAGAATTTTTAGTATCCTTGACGAAATTAAGATATGCTATTATATAAATTATAATTATGAGGTGTAGAATTTATGGAATTATCAAAAAAAGCATTGTGTATCAAACCCTCAAGTACCATGGCTATTTCTTCTAAGGCCGCTCAATTAAAAGCGGAAGGGAAGGATATTGTTACTTTTGGTGTAGGTGAACCTGATTTTGATACACCTGAGCATATACGTAAGGCGGGCATTGCTGCCATTGAAAGCGGTCAAACAAGATACACTGCAGCAGCAGGTATACCTGCATTGCGCCAAGCGGTATGTGACAAGCTGAAGAATGATAATGGTCTGGCATACGAACAGGCTCAGATTATCATCAGCAATGGTGCTAAGCACTCGTTAATGAATGTTTTCATGGCTATCTTAAATGATGGAGATGAAGTGATTATTCCTGCACCATATTGGCTGAGCTATTCAGAGATGGTGAGAATTGCAGGTGGCGAACCTGTTATAATACATACTAAAAAAGAAAATCAGTTTATGATGAGCAAAGAAGAACTGGAGCAAGCATATACTAAGAAAACAAAGGCAGTGGTTTTAACCAGCCCATCTAACCCAACTGGCATGGTAACATCTTATGAAGATTTGAAGATGGTAGCTGATTTTGCAGTTGAAAAGGATATTTTTGTAATTTCTGATGAAATCTATGAGAAATTGATTTATGATGAAAGCAAAAAGCATATTAGTATTGCATCCTTGGGCAAGGAAATCTACGATAGAACCATTGTGATTAACGGCGTTTCCAAAAGCTATGCCATGACAGGCTGGAGAATTGGTTATGCGGCGGCTCCGCTGGAGGTTGCAAAACTAATGGGTTCCTTGCAGTCACATATGGCATCCAATCCTAATACGATTGCTCAAATGGCAACCTTGACAGCTTTGAATAGTCCTCAGGATTGTGTTGAGGAAATGCGCGTTGAATTTAAAAAGAGAAGGGATTATATTTTTGAAAGAGAAGAAGCAATCCCGTTGATTCAGGCATTAAAACCAGAAGGCGCATTTTACCTATTCGTTGATGTTTCTAAGACATACGGCAAAAAGCATGATGGTGTGGAGATAAATTCTGCAGCTGATTTTGCCACGATTTTACTAGACAAAAAATTTGTAGCAGTTATTCCATGTGCTGATTTTGGTATGCCTGACTATATCAGACTATCCTATGCAACTAGCATGGAGTTAATTAAAAAAGGCATGGATCGTCTAGCAGAAATGATAGAAGAATTGGTGTAAGTTGAAGAAAGTGTTTACTGCTTTTCCCATAGAAAGGGGTTATTTTCATGAGCTATGAGGTATTGGAAAGTAACGAAACTTATAGAGGAAAAATTCTTAGAGTAACCATTGATAAAATTGAGATGCCAGATGGAAATGCGGCTTATCGAGAAACTGTACTCAGAGATAAAAATGCAGCGGCAGTATTGCCGATTATGAATGATGGAAAATTACTTTTCGTGCGACAGTATCGCCATGCTTTTGGAGAAACACTTTTGGAAATCCCAGCGGGGGTTTTGAATGACTGCGAGGTATGTGAACTTTGTGTTCGCAGAGAGTTGGAAGAAGAAACTGGTCAAAAAGCCGGCAGGCTGGAGTTTATATGTGAATTCTATCCTTCTGTGGGTTTTTGCTCGGAGACAATTTCTCTCTATTTTGCATTTGATTTAACCCAGGGGCAGCAAAAGCTTGATCCGGATGAATTTATTGAATTGGAAAGCTATACGCTGGATGAGGCATTGGAAATGATATCTTTAGGACAGATAAAAGACGGAAAAACAATCGCTGCGTTGTTTGCATATAAAAGCAAGCATATTTAACGCAGACGAGCCATATCCTGTTAGCAGAGGATTGCGAGAGGAGGATGGCATTTATGGTAAAACGAAAAACTTGGTTAGATAAAAGAGGACAAAAGATAATTTTTATCGTTTGTCTTTCTTTTTTGTTTGGTGTATTGGGTGGCGCAATCGCGGCGAATTTGATGGGTGCAGATGCAAAATCGGAACTATCGGGGGTGGTTCGTAATGCCATTGAAATACAGCAGACAGGCAGCTTTACTGCAACTTTTTGGAAATACCTGAAGTATGATATTATTATTTGGCTTGGGGGATGGCTGCAATTGGGTTTATTTCTTTCTGGTATGGCCTTTTTGCTTCGCAGTATTTCAATAGGTTTTGCCTCAGCCATGATGATGGTCACTTATGGTTTTAAGGGAGTATGGAGTGCTATGATTACACTTTTACCCCAAAATATTGTTTTAATTCCAGCTTATATTTTTATAATGTGTACGGCAATTTATTACCTTTTAACTTGGAATGAGGGAAAAGGGAAAAGAGGCTTGAAGCGGGAACGCAGAAGAAAGCAAACAGAGTATTGCTTATTGTTCGCTGCCTCTGTTATTTTAATTGCCATCGGAGCTGGGATTGAAGTGGTTTTATACCCGTTATAAACAAAGAAGAAAAGAATCTTTGTGTAGTTTTTCAGCAGAAAGAAATAAGTTGAAGGTAAAAAATAACGATAATTGGTTTTTTTTACAAAAAATAGTGACAACCCTGTGAAAACTAAGTATAATTAGACATACATGATAAAAAGGGGTCTTGGGCATGGAACGAGCAGTAAATGAATTTGCGAGCTACCTCAGAAATGATAAGCACTCATCTGAGAATACGGTGCTTTCTTACATAAGAGATTTGAGAGGTTTTACCGAATTTATGCGGGTATGTGGTGTGAGTGATGCGCTGATGGTGAATTATACCAACGTCATGTCATACATTTATGAGCTGCAAAGCAAGAAAAAGGCGGGGGCAACTGTATCCAGAAATATTGCTTCAATTCGTGCTTTCTATAATTATTTGATTAGGCAGGGGGCAATAACAGATAATCCGGCGGCGAATTTGGAGCTACCTAAAATCGAAAAGAAGATGCCGGGTATTCTTACTTTGGACAAGGTTGAGCAATTATTGGAACAACCACAAGGTATTGACTCAAAAGGAATACGAGATAAGGCTATGCTAGAGTTGCTTTATGCCACAGGAATACGAGTTTCTGAGTTGATATCTCTGAAAGTTTCCGATGTAAATTTGCCTTTGGAGTATATACGATGCGGAGCTGAAAGAAAGAGTCGCATTATTCCCATTGGCAGTCAGGCAAAAGCGGCACTGAAAAAGTATATTGAAAAAGGTCGCAGCAGAATGATTCTGGCGGATAACGAGGATATGCTTTTTGTTAATTGCAACGGAAAACCTATGACAAGACAGGGATTCTGGAAAATTATAAAATGCTATGCGAAAAAAGCTGGTATTGATGAAGAAATTACCCCTCATATGCTAAGGCACTCCTTTGCAGCACATTTGATTGAAAATGGTGCAGATCTTAAATCTGTACAGGAGATGTTGGGGCATTCAGATATTTCTTCCACTCAAATATATGTAAAGCTAACAAATCAAAAATTAAAGAGTGTTTACGCCAAGGCTCACCCTAGGGCTTAGGTACATGATAAGATGTTTAAAAGGGTGTCGTTTAAACGGCACTCTTTTTAAGTTCCACGCAATGCTTTGTCATAGGATAGAAAAAAACCTCCATGGTCTAAAAACTATGGAGGTTTCATTTATTTTTATACTAATCAGATTTCAATTTTTGCACCCATGAGTTTTGCAAATTCGATTAAAATTGCAGAATCTCCAGGCCAAGCGGGTGAAGTAACCAAATTACCGTCAACCACTGCTTGATCAGCATCCACTGCAACATATTCGCCACCTGCCAAAGTAACATCAGGGCCAACAGCTGGGTATGCCGTAGCTTTTTTCCCTTTTAAAACATTTGCAGCCGCCAATAATTGTGGACCATGGCAGATTGCTGCAACGGGCTTATTTGCCGCAAAAAATTCCTGTACTATCTCAATAACACGAGCATTTAACCTTAAGTATTCAGGAGAACGCCCGCCAGTGATGAATAAACCTTCATAATCAGATGTGTTTACTGCATCAAAATCGGCGGTTAAAGCAAAATTATGGCCTCTTTTTTCAGAATAAGTTTGATCGCCTTCAAAATCATGGATTGCTGTGCGAATAATATCCCCCGCTTTTTTTTCGGGGCAAACCGCATCCACTTGGTACCCTAAAACCTGCAAGGTTTGAAAGGGAACCATTGTTTCATAATCCTCAGTGTAGTCGCCTGCTAATAGTAACACTTTTTTTGCCATAAAAAATTCCTCCTTTGTTTTATTGGAACAGCATATTGCTGCACATCACGAATAAAAGGACTAGTGTTATAAGAATAGTATAATGCTATTTTATGGGAAAATCAAGAAGCGGGAAGCTTTTTAAATTGTAGTTTACTGAAAATTTGGCTTGTTTTGTCTCTTGGAAACAAATGCGAAAACTGAATGAGAATCAAAATCTGAATGTTCACTGACAAAGATATTATGTTAAGGAATGAAAAAAATTTAAAAGGAGCTGCCTGTTTTGGCAACTCCTTTAATGTGATAAGATTACTATTAAATATTGATGAAACAAGAGAAGTGTTATTTTAAAACTACATTATGAAACACTTTCTTTCCTTTTTGCAGTAAAAGCTTTCCATCTGTAAATAAACTCTCTGTTACTTTAAAATCTATATCGGTAATTGCTTGATCAGCCACTTTGACACCACCCTGTTGTACGGCACGTCTTCCTTCGGAACGGGAAGGTACTACGCCGGTTTCGGTAAGAAGGGTTAAAATGTCCATACCCTCGGCAAAATCAGCAGAGGATAATTCTGTTGTGGGAACGGAACCTGCAACAGCGCCTTTTCCAAAAAGAGCACGTGCTGCCTCTTGCGCTTTTGTAGCTTCTTCTTCACCATGAACAATTTGTGTCAGTTCAAAAGCCAGGACTTCTTTTGCTTGATTGATTTCACTTCCCTGCAATGCACCCAGTCGACGTACTTCATCCATGGGAAGGAAGGTGAGCAGTGCCAAGCATTTTTCAACATCCTTATCGCCGATATTTCTCCAGTATTGGTAGAATTCGTAGGGTGTTGTTTTTTCCGGATCAAGCCAAACGGCACCGCTTACAGTTTTCCCCATTTTAATGCCTTCACTGTTTGTAAGCAATTTAAAGGTCATGCCATAAGCAGGTTTACTTAGTTTGCGGCGAATTAATTCTACACCAGCAATGATGTTGGACCATTGGTCATTACCACCTAATTGCATAATACAGTTATGGCGTTCATGCAGCTCCAGGAAATCGTAAGCCTGCATAATCATATAGTTAAATTCCAAAAATGAGAGTCCGGCGTCTTTATCCATACGCACTTTAAAGCAATCGGCAGTTAACATACGATTTACGGAAAAATGAACACCAACATCACGAAGGAATTCAATATAATTGAGATTTCTCAGCCAATCGGCATTGTTTACAATAATAGCTTTGTCATTATCAAAATTGATAAAGCGGGATAGCTGCTTTTTGATACATGCGACATTATTGTCAATGGTTTCCACGGTCATCATTTTACGCATATCGGCTTTGCCGGAGGGGTCTCCGATCATTCCTGTGCCACCGCCCATTAAGCAGATTGGACGATTGCCACATTGCTGCATATGTGCCATTGCCATAACGGTTAAAAAGTGTCCTACGTGAAGGCTATCTGCAGTGGGGTCAATACCTATATAAAATGTAACACCACCTTTTTGGAAAAGGCTCTTAATTTCATCTTCGTGGGTTAGCTGTTCGATAAAGCCTCGTTCTTTTAAAACTTCATAAGCATTCATATCCATTCTCCTTATCTTCTTTTCATTTTTTCGGGTTGGTTATTAATATTATGGACAAAACAAAAGGGTCCTATCGCCGAAAGGACGAGAGAACCCGTGGTACCACCTTAATTTATGTTTATCAATACAAAAAGACAAACATCTTCCGACTCATATAACGGAGAGCAACCGCTGTGCCATTCCCTGCACAAAGCTCATGAGGCGTAATTTACAAAGACTGTACTGCAGCTTTTTCACCAAACAAGCTGCTCTCTGCGGCTGTAACCAGTTTTGCCCATATATCTCAATCAACGCTGATATTCAATATGGCGTTATTCTATCATACCTTTTTTTTAAAGTCAAGGTTTCTTCCCATCTCAGCAATTTTTATAATCGTCTTTACTGCTTTGTTCATCGCAGACACAGGAATGAATTCATAAGGGCCATGGAAGTTATGGCCACCCGTAAACAGGTTAGGACATGGTAAGGACATATAGGATAACCGTGCTCCGTCGGTGCCACCTCTAATTGGGCGGATAATTGGCGTTACGCCGCAGACCTCCATTGCTTCTTTTGCCAAACCTACAATAGACATATGCTCCGCAATGCAAGATGACATATTATAGTACTCATCCCTGATTTCTAAACTAATGGCATTGGGATATTGATTTTTTTTTCGGTCAACAATCATTTGCATCATATTTTTACGGTGCTCAAAGGTACTATTATCAAAATCTCTAATGATATAGGTAAGAGTAGCAGAAGAAACCGTGCCTTGGAAGGAACAAAGATGAAAAAAGCCTTCATATCCTTCTGTTTTGGCAGGAATCTCTTTTTCCGGAAGCAAAGCTGCAATTTCAGTTCCCAAAAGGGTTGCATTAATCATTATATTTTTTGCAGTACCAGGGTGCACATTCTTTCCTGATATATGAATGACAGCACGGGCTGCATTGAAGTTTTCGTATTGTAGCTCACCCAACTCTCCACCATCAACAGTATAAGCAAAATCCGCACCAAAGTTTTCTACACTAAAGTAATCAACACCACGGCCAATTTCTTCATCCGGTGTAAAGGCAATTCGAATTTTTCCATGGGGTATCTCTGGATGTCTTTTCAAATAATCCATAGCAGTGAGAATCTCAGCAATGCCAGCCTTATCATCAGCACCCAAAAGGGTAGTGCCATCAGATGTGATTAAAGTATCGCCGATATAATTTTGTAGTATGGGAAATTCTTCGGGGGAAATACTAATATTATTTAAAGGAATATTTCCTCCATCATACTGTTCTACTATATTAGGCATAATTCCATCCCCTTTTGCATCAGGGCTAGTGTCCATGTGAGCGATAAAACCGATTACTGGTGCACCAGGAACAGTTTCGGGTAGTGTAGCCATGACATAGCCATTTTGATCGACAGTGATGTCTACAAGACCAATTTCTCTACACTCTTTTGCCAAATAATCAGCAAAATGCAGTTGGGTACGCGTGCTGGGATAGGTTGCTGAATTAAAATCCGATGTTGTATTATGTTTAACGTAAGTTAACAAGCGTTGGGTAACAGTTTTCATGGAATGATTTCCTCCTTGGTAGAAATGCTTGATTGCTTTTTTCTTAATAGATGTAAATATAAGATATAATATAGAAAAAAGATTATTCATTATTATAACCAATTTTTAATGATATAGATTTTTATATTGTAGCATTCATTCAATATAAAAGCCACCCTTATGGGAAGATATTATGTCACGAAATTGACGTTATCCTTATTAAGTAACAGAAAAAACAAAAAAAGATAAAAGTTGTCAAAAAAAATGGAAAATAGGGTTGACAAGAGGATGATTTTAAGATATATTAAGTAGCACCGCCGCTGATGTAAAAACATTTTGAGGCGAAAAAGTGAAAAAAGAGTAGAAAAAGTTCTTGACAATATGGTATCTACATGGATATAATATTAAAGGTTTCGCTGCTCAAGAAAAGCGATGAAAACCCATATGGAGAGATGTCCGAGTGGTTTAAGGAGCTGGTCTTGAAAACCAGTGACTCCGAAAGGGGCCGTGGGTTCGAATCCCACTCTCTCCGTTGCTACAACTTAATAAAGCATTTTTTGACTGAGATCATTATGGAGAAGTACCCAAGTGGTTGAAGGGGTTCGCCTGGAAAGCGGATAGGTCGTTAACGCGGCGCGAGGGTTCAAATCCCTCCTTCTCCGCCATTTTAACTCAACGAAAGTGAATTTTGAAAAAAAGGAAAACTTTCGAAAAAAAGTTAAAAAGTGCTTGACAAAAAGAAAGGAATCTGATAAGATAACTTTCGCCGCTGAAAAAAGCGGGTTGATCCTTGAAAACTAAACAGTAGAGATACAAACACACAACCCATAGTCAATTC
>NZ_JANGAD010000070.1 GCF_024461735.1 Anaerotignum propionicum | reverse complement strand
CTAAAAATGCAGCCAAAAAAATACCGACTCTTCTGTTTACATTTATTTTCTGACATAATTTATAAATTCCAAAAGAGACGACCGGTCCTGCGATCGCCATGGAAAATGTATTTGCTCCAAGTGTTGTCAGACCTCCGTGAGCTAAAAGCAATGCCTGAAAAAGCAATACAATGACACCGAGCACGCTCACAGATGCCGGTCCAAAC
>NZ_JANGAD010000069.1 GCF_024461735.1 Anaerotignum propionicum | reverse complement strand
GGCAGAAGAGTGACAAGTTGATAAAGCGGAGAGACAAAGAAAAGGATGAAGTTATAAGCAACAGAGTGTTGCCGCACACGTTTGATTGGAAAAATATAAGACGCAGTAAATAGGAAATAAGGGGGCATACCACCCCTATACACGGGCATGGATGTACTTCACGCTGTCACTGTGAAAAAAAACACACGCTAAAAGAAAGGAAGCTA
>NZ_JANGAD010000007.1 GCF_024461735.1 Anaerotignum propionicum | reverse complement strand
AATGTCTGGCTTACTTTCCGATTTTTTCGAAATCGGTAAACTCTTTGTCTTTTTTCTTTTCCGCAAAGCGGAAAAGTTGAATTGACTATGGGTTGTGTGTTTGTATCTCTACTGTTTAGTTTTCAAGGATCAAGTGTTTTTTTCTTGCTGTCGTCTTTCGTTGTCAGCGAAGATTAGTTTATCAGAACAATTCCTTTTTGTCAAGAACTTTTTTTCCAAATTTTTTATTTTTATTTGACATTTTTTTGTTCTTAGAATTTGCCTTTTTCTTTTATCTTCCTGCCTTCTAATCGGCAGTGACAGTTATTTATTATACACTGTTTTCCAATCTTGTCAACACTTTTTCGACATTTTTTTAAACAAATTATATTTTATGTCGAATTCGGTAAAAAGCCTTTTTAAGTATACATCTTAATCTATAAGAAAATCCCTTCCTTATACAAGAAGGGATTTTCTAAAGATATTTCTTAATTACTTTGTGCTGCTTGATTTGTTTGTCTTATTTGTTTTGTTTGTTTTATCACATTTGCTGTTTGTTTGAGAACCTGTATCAATGCTGTATTCCTGAGCAAACTCGGTTCTGTTCATACCCTTTTGTGTTTTTTCTGATTCTTTATTTGTTCTCTTGTCCATAGTCTATGACCTCCCTAGTTTCATTTCAGTCTTTATTAATCGAGGAATATCCTCGCAATCATAGTATGGATTATCTTTCGTTTTTTATACCCAATCTTTTTTGAAAGAGATATCTTTTTTTATATTTAAGGGATACATATTTCATAACTTTATGATAAACAATTGGATTAACCATACCGCCAACAATTCCTATCACAAAAAAGCCTTGCACAAACTTAGATAATAGTAATGCCTTAGACAGTGCATATGATGCTTTTTTTATCTCATCTTCAAAATCATAAGATATTTGACTTTCATTCATTTTCATTATCCAGAAATTAACGTTATCATTTAAATTTCTAATCTCTTCGTCTGCGCTTAAAGCTGCAGTAATCATCTTTAAAATAAGTATTTGTTCTTTTTCTTCTTTATAATTAAAGCCGTAACCAATGGCAGTTTCGTAAATACCTTTTAAAAGAACACCAAGGAAAAGTGGGATATCTGGCAAGCCAATACCTAATGCCCCTAAGCCCATTCCTTCAGCCAATGTGACGTAGCTATTAAAACGTTGTCCTTTTTTTACTTCCTTGTCCAAAAGTTTTAGTGACTTTTTATCGGGCCTTTGGTTTATTCTAAAGTCATTCACTCTAAAAGTGATATCCAGCTCTTCCTCACGAAAAGTCTTTTCTATGACCTCAATTCCTTTTGTAAAAATCAATTGAAAAGCCTTATAAAAACCTTTATCCAATGTATGAATCATTTTTTCCGGTATTTTGTTTTCTAGCTCTTGCTTCAATTCATCCAACTTAGTAAAGTTTTGATATATGTTTTTTTGCTGCTTTCTTTGGAGCATAGCTTCTTCACTTTTCAGGATTTTCTCCCACAGATCATCAAGGTCTCTTGGCATAGAATTCCTCCTTTTCAATTTTCTATTCTTCTCTTCTTTGACTTTGGTTAAACAGAAATTGTGTAAAACCGTTTGCTTAAAGCATATTTAGGTAAGATTATATTCTTAACAATTCAAATTCCTATATTTAAAAGAAAGACCGTCTAATATAGGCGGTCTTTCTTCCGTTTAACTTCTTAATTTATGCTTTTATCGTTGGGATCATTTTGAGACTTAAATATTTTGCCGATATCCGTCATGCCAATATTATTTTTCATATTAGTATCAGATTGAATATTCTGCATGCGGTAATAATCCATAACCCCCAAGTTACCATTGCGTAATGCTTCTGCCAACGCCATAGGTACTTGCGCCTCTGCTTCCACAACCTTTGATTTCATATGCTCAACTTCTGCCTTCATTTCTTGTTCCTTCGCAATAGCAGTAGCACGACGTTCCTCGGCCTTTGCCTGAGCAATTTGTTTGTCCGCCTCAGCCTGCTGAATCTGCAAGTGAGCACCAATATTTCTACCAATATCTACATCTGCAATATCAATTGATAAAATCTCAAATGCTGTTCCATTATCCAAACCTTTTGCTAAAACAGTTCTGGAAATCAAATCGGGATTTTCCAAAACGCTCTTGTGACTTTGAGACGAACCAACAGTAGTAACGATACCCTCACCAACTCTTGCAATAATGGTTTCTTCTCCTGCACCGCCGACCAATCTGGCTAGATTGGTACGAACAGTTACTTTTGCAACAACCTTTACCTCAATACCATTTATGGCCACTGCTGAAATCCATGGAGTTTCAATAATTTTAGGTGTTACGCTCATGCGAACCGCTTCAAAAACATTACGTCCCGCCAAGTCAATCGCTGCAGCTCTTTCAAATGACAGATCTAAATTGGCTCTATGCGCCGCAATCAACGCATCAACAACATTGTCTACACGTCCACCCGAAAGCAAGTGAGACTCCAACTGATTTGCATTTACATCCATGCCGGCTTTTTGTGCTTTGATTAATGGGCGAATAATTTTGTCCGCACGAACACGACGAAGTCGCATACCAATTAATGAAAAAATTCCTACTTTAACACCTGCGGATACTGCAGAAATCCATAAGCCTAAGGGTACAAAGCTTAAAAAAATCATGATGATAACAATAATGACAATGAGTGGCATAACCACCGGTATCAAATCAAACATTTATCGTTCCTCCTTATTCTGTTTTACTCTTCCCATTCCTTTACAGTCACAGTTTTCCCTGAAATCTGAACAACTTTCACTTTTGTTCCTTTGTCAATAAAATCTCCCAAAGAACAAACATCATAGTTGATTTCATCAATTTCAGCAACACCATAGGGTCTCAGTGTAGTTTGGGTAATACCAATTTTACCAATTAGTCCCTCAAGTCTGGTTTCATCGAAATCTTTAGAATCTAGTCGATCATGCAGGATTACTTTATTATACAAGCCGCTTTTTTTTGCAAGCATCAACATGATAATAAATAGAGCAACCAATGCTACAAGCAAAATCATAAATACGATAACACCATAGATTTTTGCCGCCATAATTGTGGAGCATAATAATGAGAGAATGCCAAACACGCCAAAGACACCAAAACCAGGAATAAGCATTTCTGCAAAAACCAGAATTAGTCCGAGTATGGCTAACACGACAATCCAAGGTAACATAATTTACCCTCCCTTCTCTATATCTTCTATCGATAGCGCTCGCCAGAAAATATCATACTTTTTTTAATCTTAACACAATTGAATCTGCATCACAACGAAATTCTTATAAAAGTAAAAAAGGCTTAAGAAATCCACTATGTCATTTATTTTATTTCGAAATCCATTCCTCAACAAGGTTTCTGTTTCTTTCATATACTTCCCTATTACACAATTTCAAGTTATTCAGGTTTTTGTATTTACTACATTATAATCTCCAAAAAAAACAACTATATGTTTATAAAAAATAGAGCCTTTTAGGCTCTATTTAATTAGAAAATTTGAATATTTACAAAAACTATTAACTTCTGTAAAAAGCAAATGAAATACCATTTTTGATACATATTCAGCATATTAAAATATATTACTTACAAATATCATTTTTTGATTGGAACAATTAAGCTTTCACCAGATATTATGTTCTCAGAACGCATTCCGTTAATCTTCATGATTTCTGAAATCATATGTTCTATTTTTTCATTATCCGCCTTATATTCTTTTGCTATTTGCCACAAAGTATCACCAGAATGAATAAATACAGCTTCATAGTACACTCGTTGTGCTTGCTCCCTTTGTGCCCCCAAAGCCATAGTTCCCAAGCATAATATCATTCCCAATGTAATCAATAAAAATGCCTTTCTACGTATTCTTCTCATTACTTTTGAAACCATACAATAATTCATAACAACGCCCCCAATACGAACAAACTTTCTTTTATTATCCTTTATATTAATCGAACCTATATTCTTTGTCAATATTTTTTTCGTATTTTTCCGAACGTAGGTTTGATTTTATTCTATCTCTGTGTTATACTGCAAAAAAAGGAAATACTTATTTATATGATTGTTCCGTATAAAAGTTTTTCATTTACAAAGTCTATCTGTAAAGGAGTGTTATCAATGGGCGATTTGTCACCAAAACAAAGACAAATTTTAGAATATATGAAATCCGAAGTGAGAGAAAAGGGCTACCCTCCATCGGTAAGGGAGATTTGCGAAGCAGTTGGTCTAAAGTCCACCTCAACTGTTCATGGGCATCTTGCCAGATTGGAGAAAAAAGGCCTTATTCGACGTGACCCAACCAAGCCACGAGCAATTGAAATATTGGCCCCTGATTTTTATGATTCCCCTCAAAAAGAATTGGTAAATGTACCTATTATAGGTACTATTACCGCAGGCACACCAATTCTAGCTGTAGAAAATATTGAGGATACCTTTCCCATCCCCGTGGAATACATCCATAATGATACTGTGTTTATGCTGCGGGTAAGGGGAGAAAGTATGATTGAGGCAGGAATTTTTGATAAGGATTTGATTCTTGTCAGGCAGCAAAATTCTGCCAACAATGGAGATATCGTGGTGGCTCTAATTGAAGATTTTGCTACCGTTAAAACCTTTTATCGTGAAAAAGATTTTATCCGATTACAGCCGGAAAATGCAGCCATGTCACCGATTATTGTTCGTGACGTGACAATCCTAGGTAAAGTAATTGGCTTATTCAGAAAATTCTAAGGAGTGTATATCATGTTTAACTATGTTAAAGTTGCAGTGGCCATTCCAAAATTAAAGGTTGCAGACTGCATTTATAATAAACAAGAAATGATTGCAATAATTAACAATGCGGCGGAAAAAAAGGTGAAAATCCTTACATTTCCTGAGCTATGCGTTACGGCATATACCTGTGGGGATTTGTTTTTTCAAAGCCCTTTGCTTGCTTCTGCAGAAAAAACCTTAGCAGAAATTGCGGCAGCAACAAAAGATTTAGATATGCTCATATTAATTGGCGTCCCTGTTTTGGCTGATAACCAAACTTTTAATTGTGCTGCACTCCTTCATAAAGGGAAAATATTGGGTCTTGTTCCAAAAACGTTACTTCCTAATTATAGCGAGTTTTATGAGGAACGCTGGTTTGCATCAGCCGATGATTTAATTCAGGAAGAAATCACTTATGCAGGACAAGTTGTCCCCATTAGTGGGGACCTTATTTTTACTGCAGAAAACTTCCCAAATCTTAAAGTAGGTGTGGAAATTTGTGAGGATTTGTGGGGACCAATCCCTCCAAGTTCCTATTTGAGTTTATATGGAGCCACAGTAATATTAAACCCCTCCGCCAGTAATGAATTGGCGGCAAAACCAGGATATCGCCATCAACTTGTTGCACAGCAATCCTCTCGTTGTTTGTGTGCATATGCTTATGCTTCCGCTGGGATTGGCGAATCCACACAAGATACCGTTTTTAGTGGCCATAGCCTGATTTATGAAAATGGCGTTTTGCTTGGAGAATCAGAATCTTTCTCTCGTGAAAATCAGCTAATCTATGCAGATGTAGACTTAGAGTTATTGGCGAACGAACGTCGCAAGCATACCACCTATATGTCTCATCTTTCTAGAGCCCATGCCCAAAAGTTTTATCGTGAAATTAAGTTTTCCATGGGTGAGGATGAGTTGAACGATTTTAAGCGTCCAATTTCTGCAAAACCCTTTACTCCTGCGGATGATGCCTCACTGAGCAAGCGTTGTCATGACATCTTTATGATTCAAACAACGGGTCTGGCACGTCGAATGGAACATACCAATGCCAAAACCCTAGTAATTGGAATTTCCGGTGGCTTGGACTCAACACTGGCACTTTTGGTTTGCGTAAAGGCTTGTGATTTTTTAAATATCCCTAGAGATCATGTTTTAGGTATTACCATGCCAGGCTTTGGCACTACTGATCGAACATATCAAAACGCAGTTCAGTTAATGAAATCCCTTGAAATTTCCACTAGAGAAATATCCATCCGTGCCGCATCGTTGCAGCATTTCAAAGATATCGGCCACGATGCATCTGTCCATGATATTACTTATGAAAATACACAGGCTCGTGAGCGTACCCAAATCCTGATGGATATTTCGAATCAAACAGGAGGAATCGTTGTGGGCACGGGAGATTTATCAGAGCTTGCATTGGGCTGGGCAACCTATAATGGTGACCATATGTCCATGTATGGCGTAAATGCTGGTATTCCGAAAACATTGGTTCGGGTTCTGGTAAATTGGGTTGCATCCACAGGGGAATTAGATCAAAAGGCTTCCGATATTCTTCTTGATATTTTAGATACACCTGTAAGTCCTGAGTTATTGCCTCCTGATGAGAATGGAAATATTAATCAGAAAACTGAGGATTTAGTGGGGCCTTATGAGCTTCACGACTTCTTCCTATATCAAATCATTCGATTCGGCTTTTCACCAGCCAAGGTCTTATTTTTGGCAGAGCAAGCCTTTGGAAGTGCATATTCTAAAGAGACGCTTTTGAAGTGGCTGAAAAACTTCTACCGCCGCTTCTTCATGCAGCAGTTTAAACGTTCCTGCTTGCCCGATGGGCCAAAGGTTGGTGCTTTATGTCTGTCTCCAAGAAGTGATTGGCGTATGCCAACGGATGCTTCCAGTCGAATCTGGATGGAAGAAGTGGAAAAATTATAATCTGAAGTCTAATCTTTAAAGAATAAAATAAAGACTGTATAACGTGGTTTTTTCAAGTTCCTCGTTATACAGGCTTTTCTCATATTTATAAATATTATTTTGTTTTAATACAGAACAAGTGCTATCTTGTCTATTCATCCGACATCTTAAGGGAAAAAACAAAGGTACTGCCTTCACCTGGCGTGCTTTTTACAGTAATGCCTTCATTGTGAGCCTGAAGAAACTCTCTCACGATTGCCAAGCCAATCCCGCTCCCCTGCATATCCTGATTACGGGTTCTGTCAGCCTTATAAAAACGATCAAAAATATACTTTTGATCCTCTGTACTAATGCCTATTCCATGATCTTTGATGGAAACCAAAACCTTTTTCCGATCCGTTTTTGTGGTTTCCACCTCTATCAAACCACCCGTTGGTGAAAACTTTACAGCATTACTCAATAAATTTTGTATAACTCTGGAAATCTTATCAATATCCCCATGAACCATAGTAATTTGGTCTGCAAAAATAGCCTTTATCACTGCATTCTTATCATTTAGCTGTGGTTCTAATAGATTAATGTTAACACGAATCTGCTCGTTTAAATCAAAGTCAGACTCGTCCAAAATAATTTTACTGCTTTCAGCTCGACTTAAATCAACAATTCCTTCCGTCAATCGAGTAAGTCTTAAGGTTTCCTCCAAAACAATATGCAAATATTTTTCCTGCTTTTCCAAAGGTACCGTTCCATCTAGCATGGCAGTAAGAAACCCTTGCATAGAAGTAAGGGGGGAGCGTAAATCATGAGAAACATTTGCTATAAAATCTCGTCGTGTCTTGTCGTTGTTTTGTAAACTTTCTGCCATATAATTAAAGCTTTTTGCCAATTCTCCAAACTCATCATTGCTTGTTATTTCTACTCGATGTTCAAAATTTCCGCTGGCAATTACCTTGGCAGCATCGTTCATCTCTTTAATGGGTCTCGTCATCTTTCTGGAAGTCAAATAGCTAAACAAAATTGCAAAAAGGAAAACAACAACTATGCTGGCAATACCCACTTGATACATTTGATATAGAGACTGCTCCATTTCGGGCATGGAACGGCACATAAAAATGCCTGCCATTTTCCCCACAGAAAGGGGATATCCAACCACCAGTGTAGGCACATCAAATATCGTCGTTGCTTTTCTCTCACTGGAAACAATGTTGCCTGCCTTTACACCTTCCACCAAATCTTGAAAGGCAAAAGATTGCCCAATCATCATTTCATCAAGTCCCGGTGATGCCAAAACAACAACTCCGTCAGCATTCACCATTAAAATTCCCGCACCCATATATTCCTCTAGCACTTGCAGTTCATAGCTCAAATTGCTTAAGTTCCCAGTTCGGTATGCATTTGTAAACGCCACAGAAATCTTTCGCCCTTGCTGAATCAGCTCATTGCGCTTTTCTTTCATATAATGCTGAGTATAAACTATTGATAGGATTCCCCCTAATATCAAAACACAAATAAGAATCGTAGCAATGTATTGCAGCATTTGTTTTTTTACAATTGATTCTTTGCGCATGATTTTACCTCCAAAAATCCACCAAAAAAGCTTCCAAAATTTCGGAATGATGGTATAATAAATATATTGCATCAAAAAAGAAAGGAGATAACGGTATAACCGTTTACAATCCAATGAATCTTAAAAAACCTCAATCCAATCCTGACAAAAAGAAACTCTCCACTGCTGATATTGTTTTAATCGGCGTAGGATTATATGTTTTAATCAGAACACCTTGGGGAAACATGAATAGCTTTCATTATCTCCTGTTTTTCCTTTACGTTTTCTGCATGATGATGCGCCTGACGAATATCAGAAAACAACAATCTCAGAAGGAAAAAATGGAGCAAGAAAAACAAAGGCTTGCCCTCCAAACCCATGAAGAAAACAAAAATGCAGAGGTTACTGAAATAGAAGAACCCAAAGATGGACAACTTCCGTCAGTTGAACAGGAACACATTACCTCTGAAAAAGACTCTCAATCATAATTTCATTTGATTCATAGCAGTATTTTAAATTGAAAGAATATTTATGTAAGACGACTGATAATCAGCCGTCTTATTTTTTTATATTCTGAATAATACATCTGTTACTTCTGACCAAATTTGTACCCAACACTCCAAACCGTCAAAATGCCCCATTCATCTTCTTGGTTCAACTTTTCTCGAATGCGCTTTACATGCACATCCACAGTTCTCGTATCACCAATATATTCATAACCCCAAATTTGGTCTAAAAGCTGCTCTCTCGTAAAAACCCGATTGGGATGCTCCGCCAAATAGAATAAGAGCTCAAACTCCTTTGGGGGAAATTCTAAGCTTTTTCCATGATACGTTACGGAATAGTTTGAAATATTAATTTCTAAATTGGGAAACCGTAGAATATTGGCATCATCCTGTTGTTTTGGTTCATAACGACGCAAAACTGCCTTCACTCTTGCCACCAGCTCCTTAGAATCAAAAGGCTTCACAATATAATCATCAGCTCCAAGCTCCAACCCAAGAACCTTATCAAAGGTTTCACCTTTTGCTGTCAGCATAATAATTGGGACATTGCTTGTTTTCCGAACCTCTGCACAAACCTGATATCCATCCATGCCTGGTAGCATTAAATCTAAAATAACCAAATCCGGCTTAATTGCGCCTATCTCCTTGATTGCCTCTCTTCCATCGTATGCTTCCCTGGTGTCAAAGCCCTCTTTCTCTAAGTAAAGAGAAATCAGCTCTGCAATATGCTTATCATCATCTACAATCAAAATCTTTTGTTTTCCGCTCATGAAGATCTCCCCTCTTGTTGAAAGAAATACTGAATCTATCGAAACTCATACGCTCAGCGGATGGTTTTGTTAACCCACAACGCCGATAGTATTACTTTAGCTCAACTACTGTGACACCTGCTTCACCTTCACCGTATACCCCTGGTCTTTGGCTTTTTACATGAGAGTTTGTTTTCAAATAACTCTGCACAGCTGTGCGCAAAGCCCCCGTTCCTTTTCCATGAATAATCACAATCTGCTTTAACCCAGATAAATATGCATCATCGATATATTTATCTATGTTTGCCAACGCTTCATCCACCAATTGTCCTCTGCAATCAATTTCAGCCGAAATGAATTGGCTTTTTGAAATCTTGGCCCTTGGAGCCGGCTGTTTTTGTTTCGTTTCCTTAGGTGCAGAATCATCCAACATAAGCTCAGCCAATGGAATTTTGGCTTTCATGCTGCCCATCTGTACCATAACTTCTTTGTTTTTATCAGGAGGAGAAAGGACAACACCGTTTTGATCGAAGGAAATAACATAAACACGATTGCCCGCCAGCAAATTTTCAGGCACTTTATGGCTGGGTTTAATCTTTTTAGATTTCAGAAAATCCTCTTGCACAGAAGATAACTTCTCCTTTAGCTTGCTCCTGTTTTCCAAAAGCTTTTGCTGATTTCCCTTTTCTTTTGCTTGACGGTTCATTTCTTTTATAATGCTATCCGCCTCTTCCTTGGCCTGGGCATAAATCAGCTTTGCTTCCTCTCTGGCTTTTTGCAAAATCTTTTCTTTTTGCTCTCTGGTTATTTCTTTTTGTCGTTCTACCTCAAGCTTTAAATTTTCCGCTTCTTTGCGATACTGCTCAGCTCGCTCTTGCTCAAAGGCAACAGATTTCTTGCTGATTTCCAGGTCAGTGATTACATCTTCAAACCTAGCCTCATCTTGGCTGATGAATTCCTTTGCACTATCAAGAATATACTCCTGTAAGCCTAAACGCTTAGAAATGGCAAAAGCATTACTCTTACCGGGAATACCAATTAACAAGCGGTAAGTTGGTCGAAGGGTTTCCACATCAAACTCACAACAGGCATTTTCAACACCCTGTGTAGAAAGCGCATAAACCTTAAGCTCACTGTAATGTGTTGTCACAGCTGTGCGAATTTTCCGTTCTTTTAGAGCCTGAATAATGGCAAGTGCTAAAGCAGCTCCTTCCGTGGGGTCCGTCCCTGCGCCCAATTCATCAAAAAGAACCAACGAATCGTCTGTCACTTCATCCATTATTTTTACAATATTGGTCATGTGGGAAGAGAATGTGCTTAAGCTTTGCTCAATACTCTGCTCATCTCCAATATCAGCAAATACATTATCAAAAATAGCTAATTGGGAATTGTCAAACGCAGGAATATGAAGTCCTGCCTGTCCCATCAGTGTAAACAAACCAAGGGTTTTCAGCGCAACCGTTTTCCCTCCGGTATTTGGCCCTGTAATCAATAATGTTGTAAATTCCTTGCCCAAATAGATATTGATTGGTACAACAGCCTTTGCATCTAAAAGGGGGTGTCTTGCTTTTTCAATATGAATATATCCCTTTGTGTTAAAGAAAGGTCTGGTTCCACCCATGGAAACAGATAACCCTGCCTTTGCAAAAATGAAGTCCATTTGAGTTAAAAGCTCCAGATCTGCTTCCAAAACCATGGTGTTTTCGGTAACCAGACGGGAAAGCTCAACCAAGATTTTCCGAATTTCATCTTTCTCTTTTGCTTGAAGCTCCTTTATTTTATTATTCAGCTGAATAACACTTAGGGGTTCCATAAATAACGTGGAACCTGTGTTGGATTGGTCATGTATCATACCGGGAAAGGTGTTTCTGTATTCACTTTTTACAGGAACACAATAACGGTCATTTCGAATGGTAATTACAAAATCCTGAAGCATATTGCGATATGCCGAGGAAGAAATCACTCCGTTTAAGTGATCTCTTACTTTTTCATTGGAAATTTTAATCTCCTTGCGGATGTTCCGAAGCTCCCCACTTGCATCATCAGAAATCTCTGTTTCAGAGAGGATGCATCGATTAATCTCATTTTCTAAGGAAGCTATAGGTGCCAATAATTCAAAATACTCATCCATTCGTTCATAGAATTCTGCTTTATTTTCATGCTTACCGTAATTTTTCATCTTTCGGCACACATAAAGAAACTCCCCAACCTCCATCAATTCGGAAATAGAGAGAACCCCTGCCATGCCTGCCCGCTTTAACTGGGGTCTTATTTCACGAAAACCACCAAAGGACGGTGTGCCTTTTCTTAAAATCATATCTGTCGCTTCCGTAGTTTCTTGCTGCCATAAAGCAATATCGCTCATCACCGTAGCTGGCTGCAGTTCTCTGGCTCTTTCCTTTGCCATTGGTGAAACCGCAAAAGAGGCTAATTTTTCGATAATCTTATCATATTCCAACTTGTGTAATGCTTTTTTGTTCATTTTTATCCCTCATTCATTTCATAGAGAATATCTATATTATATCTATTATCCTTTAGTATACCATAAAAGAAAGAAAGCTAATAGAATTCCTTTTAAATTTAACTTTTAAGATTTTATAAAGCTTTTTCGTTCCATTGCTTTTTTCTTAGTTCCTGTCATTGCATAGAAAATTGTATAAACCTTTGAACATACACCATTTTACTATCTAGGAGCGTGTTGTTATCATGCTAAACAAAAAGCAGACCGCCAATCCTCTTTATGAGAAACAGCGGTCTTTTCATTATTGTTCTTTGATTAAGCCATTCTTATATGCATAAAGCAACTTTTCCAACTCATCAATGCTTTCTAATAACTTTTTACCAATGTCCGTATCTCTTACACGAATACGATCCTGGGTATATTGCAATGCAACAGTTGAAGATAAAATGTCCTTTTCCTCTGCAATGGCCACTTCCGTTGAAACAAAGGGCTCATGGGAAACCAGTACCAAGCCATGGGAGTTATAAATCAATGTGTAGCCTGCAATACCCGTCACCTTCTGATACGCCTTGGCAAACCCACCATCAATAACAAACAATCTTCCCTTCGCCTTAATCGGGCTTTCTCCCTTGGATACCTTCACAGGCACATGCCCATTGATAATATGTGAAGCATCAGGGTCAAGACCAAAAGCAGATAATACCGTTTTGCAAACATTCTCTTCGTTTCGCAGTGTGTAATAAGGATTGCTGACTTCCTTATGGGTAGTTTTATCATCTATAAAATATCGCTCAAAGGTAGTCATCTTTTTCTTGCCAAACAGAGGAGAATCCTCCCCACACCATAGATACCAAATGATGTCCATACATTCACGTTTATTTTCACTATGGGGTTTGCTAAAGTAGCCCTCTCTCGCTGTTCTTTCCACTTCATCCAAGTATTCCTTACCGGAGTATTGTTTCCCTCGGAAGGTTACGGTTTTCAGTGTACCGTCTTCATTCATGGGAATACCACCGTGGAATAAAAGATTAGAGTTGAAAATGGTATACATACTGCCTTTGCTGAAAAGAACCCTTGTGTGTGCCTGTAATCTCTCGCTGTTTACAAAGGAGGATTTCACCTTGTCCATTACAATCTGTTCCTCTGGGGTCAGCTTATAGGGATCCTTGGGATCAACAGTTGGGAAATTCATATCATTCATCTGATATTCTTTTCCCTCAATTTTAATAGTTCCTTTTTCTAAATTAATTTTGTCCAAAAGCAAACGATTTTCCATCTTGAACTCTGGATGGCGCTTAATAATCTGGGCTTCCATTTTCCATTGAATAATGGAAATTGCCTTATGCATTTTGGCAATCATATTAAAATCCTTATCGCTCATTTCTTCTGTGCCCTTAGGCGCAAATTGTGCACAAGGATCATCGGCATATTTCTCCATCGCAAAGGTCGCCAATGGAATCAGGTTAATTCCATAATCCTCTTCAATGGTATCCAGATTTGCATATCTGGTCTGAATTCTCAATACGTTACAAATAAGGGCTTGGCAGCCTGCCGCAGCACCCATCCATGCAATATCATGGTTGCCCCATTGGATATCAACAGAATGATATTTTGCTAAAATATCCATAATTTGCGCCGCATTAGGCCCTCTATCATAGATATCTCCAATCACATGCAGCTGGTCAATTGCCAGTCTTTGAATTAGATTCGCAAGAGCAATAATAAAACGGTCTGCCTGATCCAAATCAATGATTGTACGAATGATTTCGTTATAATACATTTCCTTATCACGGCTGACACTGTCTTCATGAAGCAGTTCTTCAATAATATAAGCAAACTCCATGGGTAGGGCTTTTCTCACCTTTGAGCGTGTATATTTTGATGAAATCACCTTGCAAATACGCACCAGTCTATGTAACGTAATTTTATACCAATCGTCCAAATCCTCTTCCAGCTCCGTCATCATTTCCAGTTTTTTCTCCGGATAATAGATGAGGGTCGCCAAAGCCTTTTTTTCGCTTTCCCGCAGGCTGGCACCAAAGATTGCGCTGATATGGTTTTTAATAACACCGGAAGCATTTCTAAGAACATGGCTAAAGGATTCCGCTTCTCCATGAATATCTGATACAAAATGCTCTGTGCCCTTGGGTAAATTTAATATGGCTTTAAGATTCATTACCTCTGTTGCCGCACTATTAATATTTTTATATTGATTCGCCAATAATTTTAAATATTTCATTTCTTCCTTCGTAAAGGTACAATCTGTCGAGTACATTTTCTGCCACCATTCTTTCCAATTTAAAAATTGTCCTGTTTTATTATAGCAGAGGGTTTTTTCTTTTCCTAGACCTTTTTCAAAAATATTTTCTTTTTTCGGGACATTATTCGTCCCACTTCGTGAATTATTGACTTGCAATTGATTGATATTATAGTTTAGGTTTACAAACAAATCTCAGAAAAAGTAAACTAATCGATATTTCTTCTCAGTATTTATGGATTTACTTTTTAAAAAAAAGAACCTTGTTCAAAAACAAATCAGTTCAAAGAGTAAAATCTTTAAACGTCAGTCATTTTACTTGAAAAAGGCTCTCATATTTTAATTTTTCTCGTCCTCAGTAGTACTATACTCTTTTACTTGTTTTACCCCCAGTAAAACCGCCTCCCGATTCATATACAAAACAGCTAATGTCATACTGGCAAAACAAGCAACAATGTAGGACAATGTGTAAGATAATATATCGGTTGCTATGTGTCGAGGGAGAATTAATTTTACAGTGCCAAAAATCCAATCCCAACTCAGTGTGATAAGAAAAATAGTTAAAATCATCAAAACTGTTTTCCAAAACCTCCCCTTGGTCAACTTGGCACTATATTCTAGGGCTTTCCATCCCTTTTTTTGCCTTAGTCCAATGGCATAAACATAAAAAGTCCAAATCACTCCCAAATAAACTCCTGGAATGATAAAAAACATGCTTGCAATAAAAACCAGAATAAGGTATGGAATTGCTGTTATTATAACGCTCCAAAGGCAATCCATTGCCTCCCCAATGATTTCCTTCATGTGGATGGGTTCGCCACACACACTTTTCTTCGCAATTTTTGCAATAGATATGACTCCAATTGGCTCTAAAAAAAGATACAATGCAATGAGCAATAAATAATTCTCAAAAAAATTTAGAGCTGCTCCCTTAAAAGCAGGCATATTTTCTAAAATTGCTCCTGTATTATTAAAGCTGTCTAAAAGTTGCACGCCAATGTTCAAGCGGTCCATAATCATTGCATTTAAAATACTAATGGGAAAAAACAAAAAAGCTACTACAACCATTACCATAGAGAAATTATCAAAAAATAATTTCGTGGCAATAGATAAAATATCCGTCAATTTTAATTCCTTATTATTAATCGCTTCCAGCATTACTTCCACCCTTCCTGACTAAAAAGTCAACAGAACTAGTATACCGCATTCCCTAAAAAAAACCAACTGCTTTCTGCCTTGTATTTCTTAATTATTTCCGATACAATAATTAAAATATAACAATTTAGAAAGTAGTGATCATTTTGAGTCTAATGGGTAAAACCGTTTTTATAACCGGCTCCTCCCGAGGCATCGGGCAGGCAATTGCCTTTGCCTTTGCCAAAGCAGGCTGTAATATTGTTTTAAATGCATCAAAAAGCAAAGATGCTCTTTTGGAAATGGAGAAACAGCTTGCAGAAGATAACATCCCCGTGCTCGCCCTCCTTGGAGACGCTTCCGATTATGATAGCTGCAAGAAAATGTTTCAGGTGATAGAAAATACCTTCGGTAGTGTTGATATTTTAGTCAACAATGCGGGAATCTCTCATATTGGTCTGTTTTCTGATATGACACCCCAAGAGTGGCAAAAGCTCATAGCTGTGAACCTTTATTCTGTATTTAACTGCACCCATCTTGCAGTGGTTGATATGGTTCGAAAAAAAAGTGGCTCAATCATCAACATCTCCTCTATGTGGGGTGAGGCAGGGGCATCCTGTGAAGCTGTTTACTCTGCATCTAAAGGTGGCATTAACAGCTTTACAAAAGCCATGGCAAAGGAGCTTGGTCCTTCCGGAATCCGTGTGAATGCCATTGCCTGCGGTGTCATTGAAACACAAATGAATGCCACATTTGATGACGAGGAACGAAAAGCACTAGCAGAAGATATATCTCTCATGCGTTTCGGTACACCCGAGGAAGTGGCAAAATTGGCACTTTTTTTAGCCCAAGAGGCTTCCTCCTATCTTACCGGACAAATTATCACCTTAGACGGAGGCATGCTATAATGATTAAAAGATTTCTATTATTTGATATTGATCACACCCTTATGGATTTTTCAGCCACGGAAAAAAAGGGATTAAAAAAGTGCTTTGATTCTTTTGGAATCCCCTTTACCGAAGAAATTTTCTCTTGGTACCTTTCCCATAACCGTAAGCTTTGGTCACAATATGAAAGCGGTAAAATTCCTCGTGATATCATTTTTCAAAACCGCTTTACCGATACCTTTGCAGAATTTTCAATTAAAGCCGATGGAAATCTGATGGAAAAGGCGTATCGACAAGCCCTTTCAGAAGGCATTGATTTGATTGAGAATGCTCTGGAGGTAGTGAAAAAACTGCATAAAACCCATGAACTATATGTAGTAACCAACGGCCTTGCCTCTACTCAGGAGAAACGTTTAACCGACAGTGGTCTTGCACCTTACTTTAATGCAATCTTTGTTTCGGAGGTTATTGGGCTTCAAAAACCAATGCCAGAATATTTTGACTACTGCTTTGAACGTATCCCAAATTTTCAAAAGGAAGAGGCCATCATTATTGGCGATTCCCTATCCTCTGATATTCAAGGTGCCTTACATGCAGGCATAGACAGTTGCTGGTTTAATCCGAACAAGGTTGTCAATGAAACTGCCTTTCAGCCCACCTGTGAAATCCAAAGCTTGATTGAATTGCTCCCACTGTTTGAAATCCATTGACATACATAAAAATATAAACGGTATCTGCAGTTTTTTTGCAGATACCGTTTTAAGTTTTTTCACTTCTCAGATATAACAAAAACAAGTTACCTTTTGTTTTGTAAAATCCAACACCGCATTACAGAAAGAAATAAACAAGACCTACCCAAATAAATGGCTAAACTATTCGTGCATGCTCTTTTCCATACAAACCAAATTTTCCCAAATAACATTCTGAAAATGAAAAAGACACTTTCCAGCCAACTCATACCCTAAATTAGAATATAAACCAATAGCCGGTTGATTTCCCTCATATGTATCAAGTCTTATGACTTTACACCATCTTTTGCGTGCATATTCCTCAGCAAATGCAACAAATTCTCTGCCATAACCCTTCCCACTGGAATTTGGGCGGATACAAAGCGTATGAATCACTAAAACGTCGTCATTTTCAGCTGAAATCTTCCAAGGAATATTGGCGTATTCCTTGGGCTGAATATGGTTCAAAATTATGCTTCCATACAACCGCCCTGCCTCATCCTGCCCAACAAAAAGAGTGCCTTCCCTCAGAGCCTTTTCAGCATCTCCTTTTGTTGGATAAAGTCCTTTCTGCCAGTTGGTATAGCTGCCGTTTGCCGCTTCGAAATCCAAAACTTCGTGATAGATTGCTTCAACTTCATCTAAATCTTTCTCCAATGCTTTACGTATCAAAATATCACTCCCCCGTTATCGTTGTCCCAATTTCAAGCTTGGATTCGCATTCAAATCCAAACCATCCCTTACGCCTGCTAAATATTCATAATACGCCGCACACCCAATCATTGCCGCATTATCCGTGCAAAGAATAGGGGAAGGGATGCTAAGCTGAAAACCTTCCTTTTTACATGCCTCTTTCATTCTCTCTCGCAGAGCGCTGTTGGAAGCCACTCCACCAGCTAAGGCAATCTTCTGTAACCCTTTGCCCTTTGCGGCCTTAATAGCTTTTCCCACCAATACCTCCACAACGGATTGTTGAAAACTTGCTGCAATATCAAAAGGGTTGATTTCCTCACCCAACATCTTTTGCTTATTCACATAATTTAGAACGGCGGATTTTAAACCACTGAAACTAAAATCATAGCTATCTTCTTCTAAAAATACACGAGGAAATTTTATTGCATCAGGATTTCCTTGTTTTGCAGCAGCATCAATTTTAGGTCCCCCCGGGTAGCCCATTCCAATGACTCTGGCCACCTTATCATAAGCCTCACCTGCAGCATCATCTCTGGTTTTACCTAAAATTTCGTATTTGCCATAATCAGAGACATAAACCAAGTGAGAATGTCCTCCTGAAACAACCAAAGCCATATAGGGCGGTTCAAAATCCTTATTTTCAATATAGTTTGCGCAAATATGCCCTTCAATATGGTGTACACCAATCAATGGTTTATTAACCGCAAAAGCTATGGCTTTTGCCTCAGCCAAACCAACCAAAAGCGCTCCCACCAAACCAGGCCCATAGGTAACCCCAATGGCATCCACTTCTTGAAGGGTTACGCCTGCCTCTAGCAAGGCTTGGGTTATTACCCCATCGATTGCCTCTATATGTTTTCTGGATGCAATTTCAGGCACAACACCCCCATAAAGGGTATGCAGGGCAATTTGAGAGGAAATAACGTTAGACAGAACCTCCCGTCCGTTTTTCACAACAGCAGCCGCTGTCTCATCACAGGAGCTTTCAATTGCCAATATATAAATGTCTTTTTCATTTTCCATATTTATTGTCCTCCAAATTATCCTTGGGAAACAGGATGGTGGTACTCATTCTTTCCACACCCAAAACCGTATTGGGGAAAATATTCTGAGCAACCTCTAAAAATAGCTCAGGCTCGTTGAGAGATGGACTGAAGTGGGTCAGCCAAAGAGCTTCTGCTTCTCCGTCCTTAGCCAGCTGTGCCGCCTCAGAAAACAGCATATGCTTATTCTCCTTTGCTTTTTGTATTTTTTCGTCCTCGCCATACATCCCTTCGCAAATAAAAAGCTGAACACCTCGAATAAAGTTGCGTAATCTATCCGCAGGTCTGCTATCTGTACAATAAGCTACACTTATTCCCTGTCTTGGGTTCCCCAGCACCATATCAGAGGTATATGTCTTTCCTTCGAACGCTAAGATACCTTCCTTTTGCAAACTTCCCCATAAGGTTTTTGGAAGACCCAAGGCTTCTGCCTTCTTTATATCAAACTTTCCTCTGCGCTGTAAATCTATACGATACGCATAACATTTCACCATGTGATCCGCTAAGCAATGAGATATTATAAAATTGCCCACCTGAATGGGATTTGGCGTATCCTTTCCAATTTCAATATATGTTAGTGGAAATGGCAATTCAGGACAAATCCTGCAAAGTCCTTCCACAATATAAGCAAGCCCCTGTGGCCCAATGATCGTAAGAGGTTCCGTCCTCCCCGCATTGCCAATGGTCAGCAAGAGCCCAGGAAGACCTGAGATGTGATCCGCATGGAAATGGGTGATGCAAATCACGTCAATAGATTTAAAGCCCCATCCTTGCATCTTCATGGTTACCTGCGTGCCCTCGCCACAGTCAATCAGCAAAAGCCGCCCGTTTATCCTGGCCAGCATTGCCGTTAAAAATCGTCCGGGCATAGGCATCATTCCGCCTGTTCCCAGCAAACAAATATCAAGCATAACTTTCTCCTTTGAATTTAAAAATTACCGTTACTTTTCATCATATCGTATTCCTCGTTAAAATACAAGTTTTGCCACAGAAATGCGTCAATATACTTTTCCTCTTTCTAATTTCTTGAAATGCATTTCTGTTCTTTTTGGGAAATCATAAAAGATATGCAAATAATTTGTACAAAGCTCTTTCTTCCCAACACCTCTTCACCAATATTATTTTGTACAATTCAAATCAATGTCTATAGAAAAAAGGAGCTTCTAAACATCTTTTTTGGCTCCAAAACAAAATATTCAAAATAATACGAAAAAATTTTATTTTTCAGGTACAAAAACGTATTCATCGGAATAGAAATACTAAGGGGGGGTTCTTATGCGTAGGAGATTTCGATATACACCATTAAAATGGATATGCGGGGTTATTTTCGTTTCTTTAGGCATAGGAATGCTTCTGGCCGTATTGATACCCTATTGCATTCCTCTGCTAGCACTTCTGTTTATTGGTGCAGGTATTTGGCTTATCTTTAATTTCTATCAGTGTTAAGAAAAGTGCCATAATTTAATAAAACGAAAAAAAGCCTTTCTCCAAACTAGGAAAAAGGCTTTTAGCTCTCGGTCAATTAGATTGCACGTGTAACTTTATTTGCACGCATACATTTTGTGCAAACGTAAATAGATTTTACATTGCCGTTATTTTCAACGATTTTAACTTTCTTTACGTTGGGTTTCCACTTTCTATTCGCACGTCTACTAACCTGACTACGGTTAATGCTGATTCTATGACCTTTCATCTGGCCCTTTTCGCAAATTTCACATTTAGCCATGTCTGCACCTCCTCCACTACTGCTTTATGTGACATAACAAAGATATTTTAGCAGAAAAGACAAAGTTTTGCAAGGAAAATCAGTGGATAATTTGAGTTTTTTTTCCTCTGCCTCAATCCTTGGAACGAATTACATAAAGATATCCTTCTGTAAAATCAATTGTTGCCACTTCCTTTGCCAATACATTGCTCACCGCAACCATATCATCATCTAATGCCAAATCCCTGTTTATTAAGGGATATTCAAAACCCGTAAGGGTAATCCCTTTAACCATCATCGATAGTGGTATGGTAGAAACTAAGTCTCCAATCTTTCCGTATATCGTAATAGGTCTATCCACTAGCTCTACACAATTATTTTCATCCACCAGTCTTGCACGTATTCCTTTTTTCAAAAGTCCTAAAAGCAAATGAGCATTGGCAAGGGAATGATCAAATCGGGAACCCAGTCCCCCCAGTAAAATTATATCTGTAGCGCCCTTTTCCAAGGCTAAGGCAATCCCCAATTGCATGTCCGTTTCATCTTTTCTGGCAGGAAACTGACGAATAGGTATGCCTTTTTCTTTATAATAGTCCAAAACTTCTTGGCTCACCGAGTCAAAATCACCAACAATATAGTGGGGCATTAAACCCAACGCTTTGGTATGATGCAAACCGCCATCACAGCAAATAAGAACATGGGCACCTTCTAAATAATCTTTGCAAAATGCATAATTAGAAATTTTCGCTCCCGCAAAAATGACTGCCTTCATTTTACTCATACTCCTTAAAAATTTCAAAGAAATCTTTAGCAGCTTTGGCAATATCCTCTTTTCCGAATACTGCAGAACCTGCAACGATTACATTTGCTCCAGCATCTAAAACAATTTTCACATTTTCCTGAGTAATACCACCATCAACCTGAATATCATACCCCAGATTCATTTCTTTTTTCCAAATTGCCAATTGACGAATTTTAGAAACCTGATTTTCCATAAATTTCTGCCCGCCAAAGCCAGGTTCCACCGTCATAACCAGAACCATTTCCACATCGGCTAAGTATGGCTTCACTGCTTCCACAGGTGTATTTGGCTTAATGGTAATGCCAGCCTTGGCCCCTGTGCTATGAATCAAGTCAATTACCTTCTTGGGGTTCTCTGTAGCTTCCAAGTGGAAGTTTATAATATCCGCCCCAGCTTTGCCAAATTCTTCAATATATTTTTCAGGCTCAACAATCATCAAATGAGCGTCAAAAACCATATTGCTCGCCTTACGAATTCCTTTGATTACAGGAATGCCAAAGGAAATATTGGGTACAAAAACACCATCCATTACATCCAAATGAATATAAGGAGTACCTGCTTGCTCAATGATTGCCAGCTGTTCCCCGATTTTTGCAAAATCGATGGAAAGCATTGATGGAGAAAGATAAATTGCCATTTTATTTCTTCCTTTCCTCTTCCTTTTTCAGTTCATGAACTATATTTACATACCGTTCGTAGCGCATAGGATGAATTGCCTTTCCAATTTGTGCCTTTACAGCACAATCCGGCTCATTTACATGTATGCATCCATGATAATAGCATGCATGGACAAACGGTTCAAACTCTCTGAAATAGTATTGCAATTTTTCCGATGGAATATGATTTAAAAACAAGGAGGTAAATCCAGGGGAATCTACAATATAGCTGTTCTCACTAATCCGTATCAACTCTGCATGTCTGGTGGTGTGGCGTCCTCGCTGTATCTTCTGGCTGAGTTCCCCGGTATTTAGCTCTAACCCAGGAAACGCCGCATTAATTAAGCTGCTTTTCCCCACGCCTGACGGTCCTGCAAAAACAGAAATTCTATTTTCCAACGCCCCTTTCAAATCTTCCACACCACTGCCAAGCTCTGCACTGGTGCATATCACCAAATACCCTGCCTGTCTGTATATTCTTGCAGCTTCTTCATAATCCTGATTGTTATCCTTGTCAATTTTATTTAACACGATGACAATATCCAGTTCCTGCTCCTCCGCAAGGAGCAGGAACCGATCCAACAAGTCTAAGTTCATATCTGGACTTTTTGCCGCAAAAACAATAACCGCTTGATCAACATTGCTCACTCTAGGGCGAATTAGTTCAGTTCTTCTTGGCAGTATTTCATCCAAGCTGCCTTTTTTGTTTTCTTCATCCAAAACGGAAATTTTCACATGATCACCAACCGTAGGTCGGATGCCCTCTTTTCTGAAAATCCCCCTTGCACGGGTTTCAAAAACGCCTTTTTGGGTATCTATATAATAAAACCCACCGATTCCTTTTACAATTACGCCTTCAAGCATATGCCCTCCATCTTATTCCGAAAAATTCACATTTTGTGTCCATTGCAGTTCATCATCAATATAACAGCTTACGGTGCCACTACCCCTACCTGTTAAGTTAACTGTATAAGGGAATTGAGTTGAATTTCTTGTCTCATCTATGGCAGGGAAAAGACCATCCGCATCATTTTTCACAACACGAACATATAAATCTCCATCCGCACCACTGGGTGCACTGATGGTAAAGGCCTTGGTTCCTGTTGTTGCCTCACCGCCACTATTATTTCCACCACCATTGTTCATATTCCCATTATTAGCATTGCCATTATTACCATTTTGCGCTGGCTCGTTTGTTACAGCTTTGCCAGAGCTGATTACCAGGTTCACAATGCTTCCACTTGGTGCCTCTTGCCCTGCACTTAACGTTTGGGTCATAACCTTGCCCTTATCCACAGTTTGGCTTTCTGCATAAGATACACTGCCAACCGTTAATCCAACTGCCGTCAAATCTTTTTTCGCCTGCTCTTCAGAAAGCCCCATGACGCTTGGCACAGAAACACTCTGATTTTCATCACCTTTGCTTACCTTTAAAGTAATGGTAGTCTTTGCATTAATGCTTGCACCCACATTAGGAGTTTGATCTAAAACAACGCCAACTTCTTTATCCTTGTCAAAAACATACTCAATTCTAGGCGTTGTCCCTACAAGAGAGATTATTTTGCTGGTAGCTGCTTTTTCTTCCTCACCAACCAACGAAGGCATATCCTGAGAAGTCAACCCAAGGCTGGTTTTGATGCCAATCTTTGTGCCGGAGGAAGCCATTGAGCCTTCCTGAACTGACTGATAAATAATATATCCTTCATCATAATAACTGCTGTAATCTTGTCCTTCCTCCACCAACTCTAAACCCATTTGCTTTGCAGCCGCTTGGGCATCACTAAGAGGCACACCAACGAAGGCAGGAATTTCAATGTTTTTTTCTGACAAAATCAAACCGCCACTTAAAAGCTTCATCCCTAAAACGGATATTACCCCAATAATCACCAAAGCCGTTGCAATTGCAGCAATGATTACTTTCTTTTCTGCTTTACGGTCATGTTCATTTCCATAATCCCCCTCTTTTCTGGGGTTTCTACGCATTCTATTGGGCCTTTTACTTGTTTTCACAGGCTCTGCCTCCACATATTCATTTTCATAATCGTCTTCTTTGGACAAGCGCAGCTTTTTCCCATATTTTTCAAAACTTACCATGGGTTCTTTTTCAGCCTGTGCTTCCACTTCCTCTGTTTTATCCGAAAAAGTATTTCGATTCAGTCTGATAAATTCAACTTCTTTTGGATCAGCCGATTTCGTTGCCTCTAAATCTTCTTTTCCACCAGATGTTGCATCAGCAGAACCTGCCTCCGGAGCTTTTTCTTCTAAACTTTGCTGTTCTCTAAGCTCAGCTGCCACCTCTGCTCTTCTGGAACGACGTACGCCATTGGTAGTTCCACCCGCTGTTCCTGCTAAGGTTGCTGCTGTAACTGCCGCTTCAACCTCTTTTTTCACAGGTGACTCTGTATGTAAAAATCCACCCGCCGTATCTGTCCTGGCTTTCAGTAAATCTGCCAGCATCAGCTCAACGGTTGCATATCTTTCATCCGCTTTTTTCATTGTTGCCTTTTTTATAATGCCCTCAATAGCCGGGGTACAATTGGGGTTATACTGTCGAATATCAGGCAGTTCCTCGCTAATATGCTTTAGAGCAATGGAAACGGAATTATGTCCGTGAAAGGGCAAAACACCGGTTATCATTTCAAACATGGTAATACCCAAAGAGTAAATGTCACTCTTTTCATCCACATAACCGCCTCTTGCCTGCTCTGGGGAGAAATAATGTACAGACCCCGCCGCATTGGCTGTGGTAGTCATAGTAGAAACTGTGGCAGCTCTGGCAATACCGAAGTCCGTAACCTTAACCACACCATCCGTTCCCACCAAAATATTTTGTGGCTTAATATCTCTATGTATGATGTGAGCCTTATGAGCCTGAGCCAATGCAGAAGCAATCTGAATGGACACATTTAAAGTGGAACGGGAATCAAAAGGAGCCTTTTGACGAATTGCCTGCTTTAAAGTATCCCCATGAATATACTCCATAACAATATAATTTGTTTCACCGTCCTCACCAACATCGTAAACACGCACAATGTTGGGGTGAGAAAGCCTTGCCGCCGAGCATGCTTCGGAACGAAATCTTTCAATAAATTCTTCATCGCCGATGAATTCCTCACGCAAAACTTTAACGGTAACATATCTGTCCAGTTTCTTATCTTTACCCCGATATACCATAGCCATACCACCGGAGCCAATTTTTTCTATAATCTCATATCTATCCCCAAGGATAGTTCCGGGATTCAACAACATTAGTTCTTACCTCCTACATCAACCAAAATCAAGGAAATATTATCATATCCGCCTCGTTCATTGGCCATTTCAACCAATCTCTGCGCCTTTTTTTCCAAGGTAATCCGCTTTCCTATGACTTCCGCCATTTCCTTATCTGATACCATACCGGAAAGTCCATCTGTACAGAGGAGTAATATATCTCCCCTCAGTGCATTCTCCACAATTGCATCTGTTTCAACGGTTTCTTTAATCCCCACAGCACGGGTAATAATATTTCTTTTGGGATGACTTGCTGCCTCTTCCTTTGTGATGGAGCCAAGCCGAACCAATTCCATGACATAGGAATGATCTGTGGTAAGGGCACTCAGCTCTTTTTTACGAAATAAATACGCACGACTGTCCCCAACATATGCAACAAAAATTTTACCATCCTGAACAGCTGCGGCAACCATGGTTGTACCCATCTCTGCAAATTCACGCTCAGAATTGGATTTATCATACACAGCCCGATTAGACGCCGCCATGGCCTCCGCCAATAAATCAGGTATATCCTCCTCGCCGTGGGAATCTCTCTCCTTTTTGATATAATCCAAAAAAGAATCAATGGCATACTGACTAGCCACTTCTCCGGCATTGCAGCCCCCCATTCCGTCTGCAACAATAAACAGGTTTTGAATTTCATCCTCAGGCAACGGAACATAAAGGGCATCCTCATTATTTTTTCTGCATTTACCAATATCACTGATACCTATTGCTTTCAAGCAATCCACCTCCCCGGTGTACAAAATCCGAAATGAATTATCCTCAAGCATAACCTCTTTTTTAGAAATTGATAACTATGATAATTCTCTTTTGTCTTTTAAATGACTGCGTCTTAGCTGACCACATGCCGCATCAATGTCACTGCCCAGTTTTCTGCGAATGGTGGTTTCCACTCCGTTTTCCTGTAACAGTGTCGCAAATTGTTTTACTCTATCGTTAGAGCTTTTGATATAGTCTCGCTCTTTCACGTCATTCACAGGAATTAAGTTTACATGACAAAGCGTATCCCGAAGCTTTTTCGCTAACTCTTTGGCACAATCATCACTGTCATTTACTCCACGCATCATAGCATATTCAAAAGTTATCCGCCGTTTGGTTTTCTCCGCATAATCACGGCAAGCAACCAATAAACGATCCATTGAATTAGCCTTTGCCACAGGCATAATGCTCTTTCTAATTTCATCGTTGGGGGCATGAAGAGATACCGCTAGGGTTATCTGCAAATGCTCCTCTTCCAACTGATACATTTTTTCAATCAACCCGCAGGTTGAAAGGGTAATGTGTCTTTGCCCCATATTCTGCCCATCAGGATGGTTGATTAAATGTATAAATTTTACCACATTCTCGTAGTTATCCAAAGGTTCGCCGCTGCCCATCAGCACCACTCCGCTGATACGCTCACCACAATCCTTTTGTATCTCATATACTTGAGAGAGCATTTCACCTGCCGTCAAATTTCGCTCTACACCATCTAATGTAGAGGCACAAAATTTGCAACCCATACGACATCCCGCCTGGGTTGAAATGCACACAGTATTTCCATGCTCATATTTCATCAATACGCTTTCAATGACCGAATCATTCTCTAAAGCAAAAAGATATTTTCTTGTTCCATCAACCTGAGATATCAATCTACGTACCATTTCCACACCGCCAAGAACGGCATTTTGCTGTAGCTTTTCTCTCAAACTCTTAGAAAGATTTGTCATCTCATCAAAGGAAGAAACTTGTTTTTTGTGTATCCACTCGAAAACCTGTTTCCCACGAAACTTGGGTTCCTTCATGTCAGCCAAAAAAAGCTGCAATTCTTCTAAACTCATAGATTTTAAATCATTTTTTGCCATGTTTATCCCTTTCTTTTCATTTTTGCAATAAAGAATCCATCCGTATTGCTATTATGGGGTAACAGTGTAATATACCCCTTCTCAGCGGTTTCCTGCCATAGGGTCTTTGGCAAAAATTCCGTAATATCCTCAGTGATAAACTCTGGATGATTATTTAAAAACCACTCCACGTTTTTTTCATTTTCTTTTTTACATAAGGTACAGGTGCTATAAATCAGGGTTCCTCCCTGCTTCACATATTTTGCCCCATTTTCTAGGATTTGACGCTGAATGGGAACCAATTGATCAATTTCCTCCCCATTTTTCTTTAATCGAATATCCGGCTTTTTCCCCATCAGTCCTAAGCCTGAGCAAGGTGCATCCACCAAAACACGGTCGAAGGCATCTGCATAATTTTCGTTAAATTCAGTGGCATCCTGCTGTATCGTTTCGATCATTGTAATTCCAAGCCGCTGGGCGCCTTGGGCAATTAATTCTATTTTATGCTCATAGATATCTCCGCATACAAGCCGACCTGCATTTTCCATCTTTTCTGCAATGGTAAAGCTTTTTCCCCCAGGTGCAGCACAAAGATCTAAAATACGCTCTCCCTTTTTGGGAGCCATCATTTCAATTGCAAGCTGAGAGCTTTCATCCTGCACATGAAACAAACCATCGGTAAAGGCTTTGAGTCGTCCTATATCTGCTGTTTTCTTTAAATGCAAAGCAGATAAAACCAGTCTACCATCGGTTACGGTTGTACCCAGCTTTTCCAACTCTTTTCTCAAGGATTCCTTTTTCGTTTTTAATGTATTCACACGAATGGTTACATCAGGAGAGCAATTATTTGCTTTGCAAAGATTTTCTGTCTCTTCATACCCAAAATAGGCAATCCACATTTTAATCAACCAAAGGGGGTGAGAATATTGGATATGCAAAAAATCTGGCGTACCCTTCTGGGGCAAAACAATATTTTCTTTTTCCCGTCCCACGGTGCGTAAAACACCATTTACAAAACCCTTTAACGGTTCCAGCCCTCTTTCAGAAACCAACTTTACGCCTTCATTACAGGCAGCAGAATCAGGTACCTTCATAAAGTACATCTGATAGACAGCAGTACGCATCACCGCCAAAATCCATGGCTTCATTTTTTCTGTTTTTGTCTTAGAAAATTGATTAATGACATGGTCAATATAGTATAAATTTCGTAATGTACCATTTACAATTTCTGTTACCATGGCTCTATCCTTAGCAGGCATTGCCCCATTCTGTCGCAAAAGCCTTCTTAAAGCCATATTGTTATATGCGCCCTCTTCCATAATCTCCATTATGGCTTCGGCAGCAATCTCTCTTGGGTTTATCTGTATCATTCTATTTTCCCCTTCATCAGGAATGTGATTCAAGCAGATTTCATCTGCCTTACTAATCACTAATTCATATAACCGTTATTATCTTATGTCCAATAAAGTTTATCCCCCACACAACATAAATAATCCGTTAAATCTAATCCACTAAATTATTATTATAAAGTATTCGCTGCCATAGAGCAACATTTTTCGCCATTTCTCCGAGTATTTCATTCTTTCACAAGAAATGGCAAAAGGCCGATTTTCAAAATGAAAAATCAGCCTTCTTATGATATTTAGTCGCTTCTTCTTCCAAAAATCCCAATCAATCGTAATAACTGAAGGACTGCCACAATGGCCGCCGCAACATAGGTTAATGCAGCTGCCCGCAATACCTTTTTTGAACCTTCAACTTCGCTTTCATCCAAAAAGTTCTGCTCAACCAAAAGATCAGTTGCTCTAGCCGATGCATCAAATTCCACAGGTAATGTGATTAATGTAAACACTACCGATGCGGCAAAGAAAAGAATGCCTATCTGAATCATCCAATAACCACTGTTCCTGGAAAAAAGCATTCCAATAAAAATTAGTGGCATAGCCAACCTCGATCCTAAATTCGCAATGGGATAAAAAAGACTCCTTAGTGCAAGAGGACCATATCCAACATCATGCTGAATGGCATGGCCTGTTTCATGGGCTGCTACACCCAAAGCCGCTACCGATGGACTATCATAAACATTCTGGGAGAGACGTAGTGTTTTTGTACGAGGGTCATAGTGATCTGTAAGATTTCCGCCCACTCTCTCTACACTTACATCATGTATCCCTGCATTTTGCAGCATCATGGTTGCTACCTGTGCGCCTGTATAACCTCGTTTGTTACGAACATTGGCGTATTTGTTGTATGTTCCAGTTACATTCGCCTGTGCATACAGGGTGAGTATCATAGCCAAAATTAATAAAATAAACATAATTGGTTCCTCCTTTTTGTTTTCTAAATTTTAAGGAAATCTGTTTACATAAGTGTGCTGTTGCGAACACGAAGTTTTTCCTTAAAAAGACTACTGTAAAAGGACGCCCTGATTGATAGCATGACCTCTCAAATACGCATCCGCCGGCATTCTCTTTTTGCCTGTGGCTTGCAATTCCGTTATAGTCAATGCCCCATCGCCGCATTTTACGACGAACCCCTTCTTGTTAATATCAACAACCTCACCGTATTTCCCCCAGTGATAGTCACCTTCCGTTTTTGTTCCTTTAAAAAGCTTTAGAGGTTCCTCTTCATACATTGCATATGCTCCCGGTGCCGGATCCAGCCCCCGCATAAGATTCAAAATTTCCTCTGCACTTTTTGACCAATCAATATGCCCAGTTTCCTTTGTAATCATTGCGGCATAAGTTGCCTCCTCATGATTCTGGGGAATTCTTTCCACTGTTCCTGCCTGCAAAGCAGTTAAGGTTTCTAGAAGCAAATCTGCACCTGCCAATGCCATTTTATCATGAACAGAGGCAAAATTGTCCTCAGGTGTAATTGGCACTTCCGTCTTTAAAAGCATATCCCCCGTATCCATGCCCTTAGCCATAAACATAGTGGTAATTCCCGTTACCTTTTCCCCATTTATAATAGACCACTGCATTGGCGCCGCCCCTCTATACTTAGGAAGTAAAGAGCCATGTACGTTAATACAGCCATATTGGGGAATATTCAAAATACTTTCTGGCAATATCTGTCCGAAAGCCGTTACTGCTATCACATCAGGATTCAAATCTTTCAACAATGCAACAAATTCAGGGTCTCTTGCCTTTTCAGGCTGATAAACCTGAATCCCTTGTTCCAGCGCATACTCCTTAACAGGAGTTGGTGCCAGTTTTTTCCCTCTGCCTTTTGGCTTATCCGGCTGGCTGACAACAGCAATCACTTCATGCTGTGTCAATAGAGCCTTCAAAGAATACACCGCAAAATCCGGTGTACCCATAAAAATCACTCTCACGGGCTTATTCCTCCTTAAACCTCTTCCACATCTTCTGGTGGAATGGCTTTGTCAATATATAAAACTCCGTCCAGATGATCTGTTTCGTGGCAAATAGCCACAGCCATCAGCTCTTCTCCTTCCACAATAATCTTCTCACCATTGCGGTTTAAGGCCTCCACACGAACATATTCGGGACGATCTACCAATTCACTTCTTCCAGGAACACTTAAGCATGCCTCATAATCAATTTGTGAACCCCTTCTTTCCACAACAACGGGGTTAATCAGCTCAATCAGACCATCCCCAATATCAATGGTAACGATTCTTTTCAAAATACCCACTTGGGGTGCAGCAAGACCAACACCATTTGCGGCATACATGGTTTCTGCCATATCATCCAATAATGTAAGTGTATTCTGATTTATTTCCTTTACCGGCTTACAAACTTTTCTCAAAATTTCATCGGTACTCAAGCGTATTTCTCTTGTTGCCATTTATCTTACCTCCTACAATTACTATCCATACAAAAACATTTCTTCTTAAATTCCAATATTATTGGCTTTAACTTTAAGATTTTAGCTTCATTAATCTACTCTAAATTTCTAAAAAACCAACTATCTATCCATATCACAATAAAAAACAGGGTTTACCCTATATTTTAACATAAAGTTTTCTATTATACAATATTCAAGGGATTTCGTGTTAATTGAAAGTGTATTCCCTTCCCCACATTTTGTTGTCCTTTTTCAACACACCTGCCTACAAACCCCACTAATGCATCTTCTTCCGGCCCTTGAATCAAAATCCGTTGTCGATACTCTCCTCTAAATTTAAACAACATGGCCGGCACAGGCCCCATAATAAAAAAGCCTTTTTCTCTATTTTCCACCTGCAGGATTTCACCTAAAACATCAGCGGCTTTTACTGTTTCTATCTCATCTTCACCACTTATTACAACAGAACAAAAGGCTCCAAAGGGAGGATATCCCATCATCTCACGCAATAATACTTCTTCTTCATAAAAGCCCTTATAATCCTGCTCCGCAGCATGAGTAATGCAGTAATGCTTGGGCTGATAGGTTTGGATATAAACCCTTCCCCTGTCATCAGCTCTACCTGCCCGCCCCCCAGCTTGAGTAATTAATTGAAAGGTGTTTTCAGAAGCATAAAAACTGCCTGTATTTAAAGAAGTGTCTGCCGCCATTACTCCAACCAAAGTTACATTGGGGAAATCATGTCCCTTTGCAATCATTTGAGTCCCAACAAGTATATCAGCTTGTCCCTTGCGAAACGCCTCTAATATCTGATTATGGCTGTTTTTACCCATAGTGGTATCTAAATCCATACGAAGAACATTGGCTCTTGGAAAAAGCCGTCTTACCTCTTCTTCAATTTTTTGTGTCCCTGTTCCGAAGTAACGAATGTATTTTGAACCGCATATAGGGCAATTTCGGGGGCTTTCCACCGTCTTGCCACAATAATGGCACATCAGTGCATCTTCTTTTGCATGATATGTATAAGAAATACCACACTCAGGGCAACGCATTACATGACCACAGCTACGGCAGGAAACAAAGGTTGCAAATCCCCTTCTATTTAAAAACAGCATGGTTTGCTGACCTTTTTCTAAATTTATTGCTATCTCCTGCTGTAAAATCCGACTAAAAGAAGATCGATTTCCCTCCTCCAACTCTTTGCACATATCCACAATGTGCATCCGGGGAAGGGTTCCTCCCCCCGTTCTTTCTTTCAATTCCAGCAGTAGATATTCTCCTTTTCTGGCTTTGTGGTAGCTGACCAAATCAGGAGTCGCACTACCCATTAATAAAACTGCACCTGTGTCCTCAGCAAGTATCTTGGCCGCTTCCCTTGCATCATACTTCGGGGTAATATCGGAGATATAGCTGTTATCATGCACCTCATCAATGATAATCATTCCCAAATCAGAAAAGGGCATAAACAGTGCTGATCTGGGCCCAATCATAACAGAAATCTCTCCGTCTCTGGCTTTTTTCCATTGATCTAACCGCTCTCCCGCCGAGAGCCTGCTATGAGTTATGGATACAGCCTGACCAAAACGAGAAATAAATCTCTCCATCATTTGGGGTGTCAAAGAAATTTCAGGAACCAACACCACCGCCTGTTTCCCCATATCAAGTATTTTGGCAATGCTTTGCATATAAATTTCTGTTTTTCCGCTTCCTGTAACTCCATGAAGGAGAATGGGTTTACCCTTTTCCAAATTTATTTGATGTTCAATTTCCTCAATTGCCGCTCTTTGTTCTGCTGTCGGATAAAATGGCGTGGTTTTTTCATAATCCTCCAGAGAAAAAACTGCTCTTTTTTTCTGTACTCTACGCTCCAGTAGTATTCCTTTTTTCAAAAGGGTTTTTAATGGGGATTCACTAATTCCAATATTTTTAATTTCTTCAAGGGTAACCTCACCCTTTTCTTGTAATAAATATAAAAGTTTTTTTTGCCCCAAAAGACGCTTGTCCGTCTCTGCTTTTTTCATGGTATCTTCCAACAAAGAAGATTGATCATTGAAGGAATAATAACACTGCTCCATTTTATATTCTGAGCGAGTCATCTTTTGCTTCAGATGAATAATATTCTTTTTTTGCAGTTGTTGTATTGCATGATTACTGCCACTCCCCAACAATTTCTCCAGTTCACTCAAAGCGCCGGAACCGCCCATTTCCTTCAAGGCCTCTAAAACCGCTAATTCCCCACCTTTACAATCAGAAACATCAGCTGTTTCATTGAAAAGCACCTGCCATATGCTTTTGGTTTTAATTCCTGTAGGCATAATGGCTTGCAAGCATTGATTTAACGTGCAAAAATAGTGCTCCTTCATCCATTGTGCTAAATGAAGCATTTGAGGTGTAAAAATTGGTATGCCATCATCCAGAATTTCAAGGAGGTCTTTTAGCTTTTCCGAGGCAATCTCGCTCTCCTCAGCCAAAGAAAGTATGTATCCCTCAGTTTTAGTATTTCTCCGCCCAAAAGGCACAATCACTCGAACACCTACTTTAGCATCTTCCTGAAAGGCATCGGGAACTTTGTAGTCAAAAACCCTATCCGTTTGAGGATGGTTCATTCCAACAATAACTCTGGCATAACGCATTTTTTCCACCTCCTTCTAAATCAAAATACTGTCAAAAAGGCGATAAACAAAATTTCTTCGCAAAATCCTGCGTAAGATACCTAATGTTTATCGCCCTCAATTCTTAGTCTTCCGTTGGTTCCATAAATTCCGCAGTGTCATCTCTGAGAATCATTTCACCCTCATAAATAACTTCTTTGGCTTGGCGCACCTTGATTCGCCCTTCGTAAAGCTCATTCACTGCAATAGAAACGGGTTTATCTACTTTAATCTTACTTACCAAAGGCTCTGCATGATCCACAAGCTGTCTTGCTCTTTTTGCTGCTGCAATCACGATGGTATATCTGCTGCCTAAAGTAATATCGTCGGTTTCTTCATTGATAACTTCCAATAAATCTGTATAAGAAGGTCTTAACATTCCTACATCTCTCCTTTAAATATCTTTTTTATGTTGGGATTTCTGCTGCATTTCATCCTTTCAGCCTGAACAATTGCAAGCAAATCCTCCGTAGCCTCTTCAACGGTATCGTTAATCACCACATAATCGTATTCTTGAGCCAATTCCATTTCTTCCAATGCTCTATGAATTCTGCGGTTTATGGTATCTTTATCTTCAGTGCCCCGATTGGTGAGTCGTCTGCCCAATTCTTCTAAATTTGGAGGCATTAAAAAAACCAAAACCCCATCAGGATAAATTTTCTTCACCTGAAGTGCACCTTGTACTTCAATCTCAAGGATCACATTTTTCCCTTGTGTCAACTGCTCTACCACATATTTACGAGGTGTTCCATAATAGTTCCCGCAAAATTCTGCCCACTCCAAAAGCTCTTTATGCTCCTGCATGCGCAAAAACTCTTCTCTTGTATGGAAGAAATAATGCACCCCATCAATTTCATAATCTCTGGGTGTTCTTGTCGTTGCCGAAATAGATAGCGAAAAATTATCTCTTTTGCAAAGCTGTTCCACCACCGTCCCCTTGCCTGAACCGGAAGGCCCGGAAATAATTAGCAATACACCTTGTTTCTTCATTGTTAATTCCCCTTCTGCTCTGATAAAAGCCTGCCGCCCACTGTTTCAGGCATATTGGGTGAAAGCACCAAATGCCCGTTATCCATTATAATCACGCAACGGGTTTTTCTGCCATAGGTTGCATCGATTAAATTTCCTTTTTCTTTCCCTTCTTGCACAATACGCTTAATTGGGGCAGAATCAGGGCTGACAATGGCAATTACCCGATTTGCAGATACTACATTTCCATACCCGATATTTAAAAATTGAATTTTTTCCATGCCGCCACCCCAACTACTCTAAATTTTGAATCTGTTCGCGAATTTTTTCAATTTCACTTTTTAGTTCGATGGTTGCCTGCACAATTTGTATATCATTTGCCTTAGAAGCAATGGTATTGGATTCTCTGTTCATTTCTTGCACAAGGAAATCAAGCTTTCTCCCCACCTGTCCGCCTCTTTCCAAAATATCAGCAAGCTGAACCAAGTGACTTTCCAAACGGGTAATTTCCTCATCTACACAACCTCTGTCGGCAAAAACCGCAACCTCCGTTGCAATGCGCTGGGGGTCAACGTCAATACCACCCAATAAATCCTTCAAACGGTTATTCAATTTTTCCCTATATTCCTCAACAACCAAAGGGGAACGCAACTTTACTTCTTGAACCAAAGTCTGAATTCGTTTTCCCTTTGCCAAAATATCTTTTTTCAAAGCTTCCCCTTCTGTTTGACGCATGGAAGCAAAACGAGTTACCGCTTCATCTAAAGCAGGTAGTAATGCATCCCAAATAACAGATTCATCCTTTTGAGGTTTTTCCACTGTAATTACGTCAGGAAACTTTGCTGTCAAATCCAAAAGGTTGCCGCCTTCAAAGCCAATGCTATCCTGCAACACCTTAAGCTTCTCATAGTACGCCTTTGCTAAGGCTTCATTTAGCTTTACCTCAACATCATCCGATGCAAAGGTTTCAAAGCTGACATATACATCCGTCTTTCCACGAAAAACCTGTTGCATAATATGCTTTTTAATTTTGTCTTCAAGGCTAGCCAAAGAACGGGGTAATTTAATACTTATATCATTATATCTATGATTTACGGATTTTAGTTCTATGGTAAATTTTCTGTCCTCAGCAATGTGTTCACCTCGGCCGTATCCCGTCATACTTCTAACATTTGTACCCATATCCTTTTTCCTCTCTGTGCGTTCACTTCAATTTTCATTACAAAATCGAGGCTTCTTTTGTTGACCGGTGTATTTTACCACCAAACTCAAAAAAGCCTGCAAAAGACCAAAAACCCATATGACGTGAGTCGATCCTTCAGACATACATTGTTCCCCATTATAGCCTATGAACACATAAATATCAAGAAAAACCTAGAAAATAGCCTTTTATTTTTAATCAAATTTTAATTTTTCTCCTTCGTGTAATATTCTTCCTGCTATGTTATACTATACCGACACATAAAAACAATAAAGGAGGAACGTCCCATGGCTTTAGACGGTATCACCGCAGCAGCTATCGTACACGAACTGAAAACGAACCTTATCGGCGGCAGAATTGACAAAATTCATCAACCTGTGGCAGATGAAATACGTTTTTCAGTAAGAGGTGCGGGCGTTGTCCATAAAATATTAGCTTCCGCAAATTCCAGTAATCCAAGAATACATTTTACCGAAACGGCAAGGGAAAACCCTATGACAGCGCCTTTGTTCTGCATGGTTTTGCGTAAGCACATTGCAGGGGGCAAAATTATGGATATTTGTCAGCCTAATTTTGAGCGTATTATTATGATAAAAATTGAATCCGCAAATGAAATGGGCGATATGACTGTAAAAAATTTAATATTAGAAATTATGGGGAAGCACAGCAATCTTATTTTGACCGACGAAAACGGACGAATCTTAGATTCCATCAAGCGGGTTTCCCACGAAAAAAGCTCGGTGAGAGAAGTATTGCCCGGGAAAGATTATGTTCTCCCTCCCTCACAAAACAAAAAAAATCCTCTTTTGGCAGAGCAAGGTGACTTTTTATTCTCTCTCGCTCTACAGGCTGGACAAAAGCTGCAAGAATTTTTATATAAAACCTACACAGGAATCAGCCCCATTATGGCAGGAGAGATTTGCTTCCGTGCCGATTTAGAGCCCTCCGATACCTGCCAGCAAATAACACCTGAGAAGGGTGAAGCCTTATTTACAGCCTTTCAGGCTGTTATGGAGGAAGTTAAGCTTTCAAACTTTACACCAAAACTGTATTACCATCCCAATTCCAATCGTGTTTTGGATTTCGGTGTAATAGATATGATAGAATTTAAAGCCTTCCAGCAAAAAACTTTTCCTTCTATATCGGCACTTTTGGAAAGCTTTTATCAAGAACGGGATCATGCTTCCCATATCAAGCAAAAAGCCCACGATATGCGTCGGTTGGTTAGCTCGAACATTGAACGTTGTATAAAGAAAAAGGAAATACAGTTAAAAACCCGCAAAGATGTGGCAGCAATGGAAAGCTGGCGCAAAAAGGGCGAGCTTCTAACTGCCAATATTTATGCCATCCCTCAAGGGGCTACTACCTTCCGAACTATAGATTTTTATGACGAGACCATGGGTGAAATCGAGATTTCCTTAGACCCTACAAAAACTCCTTCAGAGAACGCCCAAAAATATTTCTCCCGTTACAATAAAGCAAAAAGGACTCTTACTGCTTTAGAAATACAGGAAAAACAAAATGATGAAGAGCTTGTTTATTTAGAAAGTGTACTAAATGCACTGGAAAACGCCTCTGATGAAGCAGATTTGGCGGAAATCAGAACAGAATTGGCGGAAAGTGGGTTTGTACGTCGCCAAGCACCAAAAAAAGGTGCCCCTAAGGCAAAAAAAGCAAAACCTTTGCATTTTACCTCCTCAGATGGCTATGAAATATATGTGGGGAAGAGCAATCTGCAAAATGATGAGCTTACACTACGCTTTGCAGACAGCATGGATATCTGGCTGCATACCAAAGAAATTCCCGGTTCCCATGTCATCATTCGCACAAATGGTACAGGCATCGCCAGCGATACTGCATTGGAAGAAGCTTCAAATTTAGCCGCCTTCTATAGCAAAGCCAAAAACAGCAGCATGGTTCCTGTTGACTATACACAACGAAAAAATGTGAAAAAGCCTAACGGAGCCAAGCCGGGTATGGTCATTTATTTGACCAATCGTACCATTTACGTAACGCCCGATGAAGAAAAAGTGAACTCTATACAATCTATATGAGGAATCGCATTTGCAATGTAATTGCTCGTTAAAGTATAGGCGGAAAATTTCCGCCTATTTTTACGAATTTTCTAACCATTAAATTCAGTCATGCAAATATGCTAGATACTAATATGAAACAATTATAATGCAAAATAATAACTGGATTATTTGTGAGATGCTAACAGATAGACGTATGGCATTGAAAAGGAATTATGGGTGTTATTTTAGAACTACTTATATTGAATTGAGGTTTATTTATGCAAAACGAATTAGCAAAAGATTTTAACTTGTCCTCCCTTTTGCGTTTTACCCTGCCAACCATTACTATGCTGGTGTTTGTGGCGACCTATACGATTGTAGATGGTATCTTTGTTTCCCGCTACGTGGGCACAGAAGCTCTATCTGCCACAAATATTGTGTTTCCCCTTATTAATATATTAATGGGTGTGGGCATTATGCTTGGTACAGGAGGCAGTGCGGTCATTGGTCGTACATTAGGAGAAGGACGAATTGACGACGCACGAAGCAGCTTTACATTAATTGTTGCCTTTAGTGCAATATTGGGACTTATTCTTTCCAGTATTGCTTTTATCTTTATCATCCCTTTATGCCGCTTTTTAGGGGCAAATGATGCCCTTTTGCCTTATTGTGTTGACTACGGCAAAATTCTTATGTCGCTATATTTTGTTTCCGTGATTCAAGTACTGTTTCAAACCTTATTTGTAACAGCAGGTAAACCAAAACTGGGCTTATGGCTTAATGTAGTCTCCGGTATTTCGAATATCTTCTTAGACTATTTATTTATTGTAGTGCTGAATTGGGGCATAGCCGGTGCTGCTTGGGGTACTGCCGCAAGCTTCCTTATTGGAGGGTTATTCCCCCTTTGGTACTTCTCCAAACCAAGAGCAATTCTATATTTTGTAAAACCAAAATGGGATGGAAAAGCGATTCTCTCCAGCATTCTTAACGGTTCCTCAGAAATGGTAACCTCAGGCGCAGCAGCAGTGACTACATTTCTGTTTAATCTAACCATGATGAAAACACTCGGTCAAAATGGTGTTGCCGCAATCACCATCATCCTATATGCGCAATTTTTATTTTCAGCAGCTTATATGGGTTTTTCCAATGGGGCTGCGCCGATTTTCAGTTTCATTTACGGAAATCATAACAACGTAAAACTGAAAAAGATGTTTAGATTATGTGTTCAAATTATTTTGGTGTCATCAGTTGTTATCTCCGTTTTTTCATTTTTTATGGCAACGCCAACCATTTCTATTTTTTCGTCTCGAAATAGCGAGACCTATAAAATTGCACTCCACGGGTATCATATTTTTGCCTGGGCCTTCCTGTTTTCAGGTATCAATATCTTTACCTCATCATTTTTTACGGCATTGTCCAATGGATTGCTGTCAGCTATTATTTCTTTTTTAAGAACCTTCTTTTTCGTTACCGTTTGTATACTCTTCTTGCCTAATGTATTCGGCATCAATGGAATCTGGCTTGCCATTCCCATTGCAGAAGGTATGACCTCTATTTTAGCAATCAGTTTGCTCTATTTTGGTAATAAGCAATATCATTATTTGCACTAATAATTAAATTAACAAAAAATAAAGTCCACCAAAAATGGTGGACTTTATGCTTATTTTGCGTATTCAATTGCTCTGGTTTCTCGAATTAGATTAACCTTAATCTGTCCGGGATATTCCAGTTCTTCTTCGATCTTCTTGGCAATTTCTCTTGCAAGAAGCGTCATTCCCTCGTCATTTACATCCTCGGGTATTATCACAATTCGCAATTCACGGCCCGCTTGAATTGCAAAGGATTTTTCAACACCTTTGAAGTTGTCAGCAATTTCTTCCAACTTCTGTAATCTTTTAATATAAGATTCCAAAGTTTCACGTCTTGCACCAGGTCTAGCCGCAGAAATAGCATCTGCTGCCTGTACCAAAACAGCCACAATACTTTGGGGCTCCACATCACCGTGGTGTGCCTCTACCGCATTGATAATCAGCTGATTTTCCTTGTAGCGCTTCAACAGCCCTACACCGATGCTAACATGGGAACCTTCCATCTCATGATCCACACTTTTACCGATATCATGAAGCAAACCTGCTCTTTTTGCCAATGTTGTATCAACACCCAGCTCCGCAGCCATGAGTCCTGCCAAATGAGCAACCTCAATGGAATGCTTTAAAACATTCTGACCGTAACTGGTTCTATACTTCAATTTGCCCAATAGTCTAACAAGCTCTGGATGCAAACCGTTCACACCGGTTTCAAACGTAGCAGCCTCGCCCTCATCGCGCACGATAACTTCTACTTCTTTTCTAGCTTTTTCTACCATTTCCTCAATACGGGATGGATGAACACGCCCGTCTACAATGAGTTTTTCCAATGCAAGTCTAGCAATTTCCCTACGGATAGGATCGAAACCGGAAAGAATAACTGCTTCCGGCGTATCGTCAATAATTAAGTCAATACCCGTCAAAGTTTCCAAAGCACGGATATTTCTGCCTTCACGACCGATAATACGTCCCTTCATCTCATCATTTGGAAGCTGAACTACAGAAACTGTTGTCTCTGCCACGTGGTCAACCGCACATCTTTGAATTGCGTTGGCAACAATCTCTCTGGAGCGTCTGTCCGCCTCCAGCTTTGCCTTGCCTTCAATCTCTTTAATCATTAATGTTGCTTCATGTTTTACATCATTTTCTACCATAGCAAGAATATAATTCTTCGCTTCCTCGGTAGTTAAACCGGAGATGCGCTCCAATTCCTGCAATTGTTTTGCATGAAGTGCTTTTGTTTCTTCTTTTTGTTTTTCAAGATCTTCCATCTTTTTTGACATCTGCTCATCTTTTCTTTCCAAAGCTTCTGTCTTTTTGTCCAGAGTTTCTTCCTTCTGGAACAGTCTTCTTTCATTTCTCTGAAGCTCGTTTCTTCTGTCACGAACTTCCTTTTCTAACTCGTTTTTAGTTCTGATACTGTCTTCTTTGGCTTCCAGTAAAATTTCTTTTTTACGCCCTTCTGCTTCTTTTGCCGCATCCTCTACAATCTTCTTGGCTCTTTCTTCAGCCACACCGACCTTTGCTTCCGCAATACGTTTACGATAAAAGACACCACAGATGGCGCCTACTAGTATGCCAATCACAGCACAGATTACACTTATCGGCCCTATGAAAAACACCTCCCCTTATTCAGTTTTCAAAGTACATTTTCAAATTCTATTTTTTGTTTTCACATACCATAAGCAGTGTTATAAAACACCCTATCATTTTATTACTTTTTACCAGAAGTGTCAAGAAACAATTCAATACAATGAAGCGACAATAATAGAAAAGAACCGAAAACAAATGATTTTTTTCGTTTTCGGCTCAATTCCTCTAAATTATCTTTTTTTTTCTTTCATTATTTCATATAAAGAAAAACCCATATCCTTAGAGCTTTCACAACACACGGATTTTTGAAAGCGCTGAAAAAGCTTGTCCAAATAACCATTCTCCTGCCCGCAAAAAGCTTGCAACAGCCTGCCGTCTGCACGAACTGTCACCTGATTGTATATGGTGTTTGCCAAAATACTCTCAACTTCTCGGCGCATCTTCGTTACCGTCCAATCGATCGAAGGCATCCTGCCTAACCCCTCACATTGACGACATTTTGTTGTCATTTGCTTAGATAAACTGGGTCTTGTTTTCTTCCTTGTGATTTGCATCAGCCCCAATTCTGTCATTCCAACAACAATAGTCTTAATCCGATCATTTTTCACAGCACTCTCCAAGGCCTTTGTGACGATGTTTCTATTTTCTTGACTTGACATGTCAATAAAGTCAACAATTATAATTCCCGAAAGGTTCCGGAGGCGCAATTGCTTAGCCACTTCCTGCGCCGCTTCCATGTTGGTTTTTTGAATGGTTTTTTCCAGATCTCCCTTACCTGCGGATTTGCCCGAGTTTACATCAATCACCACACACGCCTCAGTTTCTTGAATCACCAAAAATCCGCCGTTTTTCAGCCATACCTTTTCATCCAAGGCTTTTTGACTTTGGCTTTCTACAAAATATTCCTCAAAAAGAGGCAGCTTTTCCTGATATAACAACAACCTTGGTTGTTTCTCTCCATTAAAATCTTCTGTTTTCAATAAATATTCATAGGTCTGTTGATCATTTACAACAAACTCATCAATTTTCTCACTATAGAAATCTCGAACTGCCTTTTCCACAGGCAGGCTTTGTTTAAGAAGCAAAGCAGGTGCCATTCTAAATTGAGCGTTTTCAATGATTTTTGCTTTTTCCAACAGAGACTGAAGCTCCTTTTGAAAGTCTTCCTCCGTTTTCCCTTCTCCATTGGTTCGAACCACTGCACCAAATCCCTTTGGCAAAACAGCTCTAACCCCTTCTCTGATACGGTTTCGCTCCCCATTATCTGTAATCTTTCGGGAAATACCAATTTCCCCTTCCTCTTGCACCAATACAACAAACTTTCCAGGATAGGAGATTGTTTGAGTCAAAACCGCTCCTTTGGATCCTGCTGCATCCTTTTCCACTTGAACAATCAAGGAATCTCCCACCTTGGGTCTGGATGGATTTTTTTCTTGGTCAGAAACAGCACGCTTGCTTCCGTAATAAAGGTAGCCCTTTTTATCACTGCCTATTTCCACAAAGCATGCCTGTAAATTGGGAATCACATTATCAACCCGCCCAACATACACATTTCCAACTAAGCTTTCTTCTTCCTTTGTTTCATAGTATAATTCCACCAGTTTGCCATCCTCTACTAAGGCAACTCTAGTGATACCTTCTTCAATATCTAGTAAAACCCGTTTCATGCAAACACCTACTTTATCAATCGTCTATTCCATATCATCATACCCGAATTGATAGGTTTTTGCACCAAAATCTTTTTGGTCGGCAATTTTCCACACCCACTGACTATCCTTTTCTGTAAATAATGCCAACATAACCCGCTCCTGTGACACTCCACCTTGGTTTTCACGAAAAAAATAAATATCTTCATAGGGATTCATATGTAAAGCCAACTCGAAGGGTGTTTCTTTTCCGGAAACAATCACTTCACGCAAAGGCTTCTCTGTATCGTTCAGCATCCCCGTATACAAGTTCTTTGCAATTTGCAAGAACTCATGCCGATTAACATAAATTAAATAAAGACCAACTGGTAAAATTAAAAAAGCACAAGGCTCAATAATTGAAAATAACACCCCAAAAACACAAAGTCCATAACCAACACCATAGCCTGCTTTTGTTAGCCAGCTTGCGGCCCGCAATGTTCCTTTCCATTTCCCCAGAATCTCAAGCCAAATCCGCCCTCCTTCTAAGGGCAAAAAAGGCAAAAGGCGAAGTCCTGCCAGTAATAGTGAAAGAACTGCAACGTTCTTTTTTTCGAATCCAAACAGTATAATACTCAGTAAAATCCCCAAAACACTGCCAATAAAATGCAGTCTCAGTCTTTTATCAAAGGCAATGTTTGCACTTTCAAAGTCGGCTCTGATACCCAAAGGCGTAAATAACCAATACCGCACCCTTAGTCCCTTACGTCTACTAAAAATAGCATAGCCTCCTTCTTGAATTGCCCAGCAAAAAAGCATGTCCCAAAACAAGGCGCCCATCCCAAAATAAAATAAAATTGATGCAAATAAAAGAAACAGTGGATGGAATTTCACCTTAGTCTTTATCATATACTCGCCCCCCTTGCAGCATATTCTGCCGCAACTTCCTGTGTATATTTTAAATTAACATAATCCATTGGATCTATGAGCTTTCCGTTCTTCCAAAGGCTGTAATGCAAATGAGGGCCTGTGGATAACCCTGAATTTCCGGATTTCGCAACAACCTGCCCTTGCTTCACTTTTTCCCCTTCTTTCACCAAAATCTCAGAAAGATGGGCATACATCACCTTGTACCCGTCATTTGTTTCATATTCCAACACATGGCCAAAGGTAGCAGAGGTGCGAATTTCCGTAACCACCCCGCTACGTACTGCGGCCACTTCCGTTCCGATTCCCACCCCAATATCAATCCCATTGTGTAATTCCATTTTATTTAAAATAGGGTTATTCCTAACTCCGCAAGAAGAGGTAACTGTACCTTCGGCAGGGTTAATCCAGCCCTCTTGTTTTTTCTCCCAATTTACAAAAGACCACGCCAATACACTAGGGCGATTCCTCTAAGTCGGGCTTGTAAACCTTGTTTTCCTTAGGTTCCTTCTGATCATTATGGAAAGCTGGCAAAGTAATATTTTTATCCTTCCATAAAGCTGTAATTTTCTCTTTTGCCGTTGCAACATCTTCCGCGGGAATTTGATATGCAATGGTCTCCTTTAATTGTTTGCAAACTGCCTCTGATGTGTCTGTATGAAAAGCAGAAACCAAAACCAATGCCCCTGCCAAAATCACAGTTACATATGTACGAAAAACCAAAAGCCCCTGAGGTGAACTTTCACCAGGATTACGGCCTTCTCGTCTATCTCTCATTCTTTTTTCCATTTCCATTCTGCGCCTTTTTCTTTCCTTATCTGTCATACCGCATCCCTCCTGATTTCAAATATATGCCCAAGATTCTAAAATATGAACGAGCATGAAAATGGATTTGAAATAAAAAATCTTTAACTATTTGCTTTCTGTTCAATCATTTGCTAAAATTAGCTTATAATAATACTGAAAGGGGATTGTGTATATGAAATGCAATTTTAACAGTACGGATATTGTAGGAAACAAGGAGGTTTTCAGAGCTTAAAATCTTCTAGAAACCTCCTTGTAGTATACAAAGAACACACAGTATACGAATTTTTACGGAGGTAATTTCATTGAATTTATTAGAAAACTATGGTATTTCTCAACGGTTTATACAAGAAGCCACCCTTTATCCGGAATATTCCTTAGGGAGGGTTATTGCTCAGCATAAGGGCATGTATCGTATCGCCAGCGCTGAAGGTGAACGTTTCGCTGAAATTTCTGGGAAGTTTTCCTATGAAGTAGAAACACTTTCTCAATATCCAGCAGTGGGGGACTTTGTTATGGTGTCCATTGGCAACACAGACAGCCCCGCCATCATCCACAAGATTTTAACAAGAAAAAGTGTATTTCAACGTGCCGCTTTAGGGCTTATTCATCAAGCTCAGGTAATCGCTGCAAATATAGACATGGTATTTATCTGCATGTCTCTCAACCAAAATTATAATTTGAGTCGTTTGGAGCGGTATTTGTCCATCGCTTGGGACAGCGGTGCTACACCCGTAATTCTACTGACCAAGAGTGATTTGTGTGAAAACATCTTACAAATTATGGAGGAAATCGAAACAGTGGCTATAGGTTGCGACGTAATCGTGACTTCCTCTTTCGATGCAAAAACAGTAGAAAAGCTTGCTCCCTTTCTAAAAAAAGGGATTACTGCCTCTTTTATCGGTTCTTCTGGGGTGGGTAAGTCAACGCTGATCAACCTTCTGGCGGGAACGCAGCTACTTGCTACAGCAGAAATTGACCAATATGATAAAGGTCGTCATACCACCACAGGGCGAGAAATGTTTTTATTACCCAATGGCGCCATCGTTATTGATACCCCTGGTATGCGTGAATTGGGTATTGCCAATGGGGATATGGAAAAAACTTTTTCAGATATTGAGGAGCTGGCAAAGCACTGCAAATTTAGAGATTGTTCTCACAACAATGAACCTGGTTGTGCTGTGCAAAAAGCAATTTCAGAGGGTCTGTTAGAGAACCGACGATTACAAAACTATTTTAAATTAAAACGTGAAACGGATTATGAAGGTCTCTCATCAAAAGAAATTGAAGAAAAGAAGCTGAATGAAATGTTTCGTGAAGTTGGCGGTATGAAAAAAGCCAAACATCACATCAAAAGCTTAAAGAAAAGTGGACACCATTAAAGGTATTGCTTTTTGTAGAGCTAGCGGAAATTAACTTCACTAGCACAGGATATTATAGTTCTTAGATGTATGAAATAATAATTAAGAGAGCATCCGTATTACGGATGCTCTTACTGAATAAAGCTCAATAATCTTTATTGTTAATGAAACGAGGCTTATATATGAATATCTTAGTCAGTGCTTGCCTAGTTGGGCAAAATTGTAAATATAACGGTCAGAATAACTATAATCAAAATGTTATGGATTTTATACAGGGCCATACTGTGCTACCCATCTGTCCCGAGCTGCTTGGAGGTCTCGGTTGTCCCAGAGACAGCGTGGAGCAAGTTGATGGTATTTTTATGACCAAAAACGGAAAAGACGTAACAAAAGAATTTCAAAAAGGTGTAGTTATTTCTATGGAAAGAATACAGGATAAAAAAATAGCTTTGGCGATTTTACAGTCCCGAAGTCCAACCTGCGGTGTAAATCAGATTTACGACGGAACCTTTCAAGGTAAGCTAATAAAAGGCGAAGGTCTTTTCGCAAAAACCTTAAAGGAAGCAGGCATACCTGTAAAGGATTGTGAGGATATTCATCCATAACACAGAAAAAGGCAGGAGCACCCTACCTTCTGAAACCAATATGTTAATTTAGAATTATTCTAAAATTTTTGTTTGCAAAACAAACTGACTCAAATAAACTTTCTTTTTTAAAGGGTGCCGGCAAAACCGACACCCTAAAGAGAAAACCCTTTTTCCTCTTTATTTCTTTGCCTCATCTAAACTTTTAGCGACTGCCTCCAAAATTGCCTGTGCTGAATATGCGTTTTTCTCAGAAACTTGAATGGTTAAGGATTGGGTCTTAATAACCTCTTTGCAAACCTCATCCGCCGCCGATTGCAAAAGTGGATAGAATACCATTGTGCTTTCGGAAACCTCTGATAACGCAACGTCTGCAATCTTTCCATCCTCAACGGTAACAGAAACCATTGCATTCTCATTGCCCAAGGCTACTTGGGTATGGTATACCCCATCCCGATATGTACCAGAATCATTATTTCCCAAGCTTAAGAAAAACCAAATCAGACCAACCAAAATAATGACGCCCAACACAGCAAACACTACCGTCTTGATGAGCTCCTTTAACTTTACTACCACAAATTTCGTGCCGCCCACCTTACTCCCTCCTAGAATACATTTCCTTAATCTTACCATATGTTTGTCACCTCCCCTTTATTCCGCTGTACAAGTTTGCCTTGAAAAAAAGCTTTCTGTTGGGTATCATGTTAAGAAAAAGGAGGATACCCAAATGGCATTGCGCTTTATCATCGGCACCGCCGGTACAGGAAAAACCCATCTTTGCATGGATGAAATTATTGAAAAACAAAAAATGGGTTTAGGACGCCAAATTTATATTGTGCCTGAACAATTTACCTCTCAGGCAGAACGTGATTTGATTGCCCAAAGCCCTCAAAATGCCATTCTCTTGGCTGAGGTTTTAAGCTTTGGCCGCCTAGCCCATCAGACCTTTTCAAAAAACGGCATGGGACGAAAGGCTCCTTTGGGAGACATTGGCAAATCCATGGCACTACAGAAGGTTCTTTTGGATGAAAAAGAAAATCTCTCCTTTTTTGGCAATGTAATGAACAAGACCGGTTTTATAGATCAACTTAGCTTGACAATTTCAGAATTTTTTCAATACTACATAGAACCAAGTCAGCTTCTTGAAAAAGCCCAAGCAGGGAGCCTCACTCAAGGTGTAACTGAAAAGTTGACAGACTTAGCGAAAATTTATGATGCCTATATCAAATTTACAAAAAAGGATTACATCTTGGCTGATGAAACCCTTTCCCTTTTGGCAGCACAGCTTTCTATAGAAAAACCCTTTCAAGAAACTGAAATATGGCTTGATGGTTTTTATGGCTTTACGCCTCAGGAGTATTCCGTAATCGAAAATTTGTTAAAGCTATCAACACAAGTAAACGTTACGCTGCCCATGGACGAAAAAAGCTTTCTCGCTCCATTTTTAGCTCAATCAGCACCTTTTTACGAGCCATATATCACGAAAAATAAATTAACTCGCATTGCTGAGGAAAATGGTATTCCTTTAGCGCCATCTGTTTTTCTTTCTGAAAATCACAGAGCAGAAACCAATGCATTAAAATCCTTGGAGAAATACTATTTTCAAGGTTATCATAAAAAATGCAGTCTGGCAGAAAGCATCAGCATCACCCCTTGCCCCACTAAGCAAGAGGAAATTACTTTTGCCGCTGGAAAAATCATCCGTCTTGTGCGGGAAAAAGGTCTTCGTTATAAAGAAATCGCCATTGTGACCAATGCAATGGGCGCTTATGAGAAAAGCCTGAGGAGTACTTTACGCGAATATGGCATTCCCTGCTTTATAGACAGCCGAAGGGAAATTACGTCCCATCCCCTAATTACTATGGTAACAGCACTGTTGGATTTGTTAATTTACGATTTTCGATATGAAAATGTATTTTCTTATTTGAAATCCGGCCTAATTCCCTTTACCTTTGAAGAGCAGGATGCGTTAGAAAATTACGTTCTTGCCTATGGAATTAAAGGCTATAAGTGGCAAAAAGAGAACTGGGAATACGGTTTAAAAAAAGAAGGAGAAGAAACCATTGCCTTTATGAACCTTTTACGGCAAAAATTTTTGGAACCATTTCAACCATTTTTGCAAATCAAAAGAAAAGGACGGCTCCCTCTAAAGGAATTCATTGCCCTTCTGTTTCAGCATTTGGAGACCCTTCATGTTGCCCAAACCCTTGTAACATGGACGGAAGATTCTATAGAAAAGGGGAATCCATCTAAGGCGGAGGAGCATCGACAAATTTGGCAGCTTCTACTACAAGTTCTGGATAAAGCAACGGAAATCTTGGGGGAAGAACCAATGACCATGGCAGAAGCTGCAAAAGTATTATCTGCCGGCCTTCAAAAGTGTACCATGGGTGTAATCCCCCCCACCACAGACTGCCTTGTGGTAGGAGATATTGAACGCTCCCGCCTGCCGGAAATTAAGTATCTCTTTGTCCTTGGTGTGAATGAAGGTGTCCTGCCTTCTCCCTCTCAACCCCAAGGAATTTTTACCGAAGCGGAACGTCAACTTTTAACGGAAACAGGTATGGAACTGGCAAACGGCGGAAAGCAAAAGGCTTTTGAAGAACAGTTTTTAATTTATCGTGGCCTTACTAGGCCTTCCCAAGGCTTATTTTTAACCTTTGCAAACGGCAACACGGAAGGAAAAGCTCTTTTTCCGTCGCCTCTTATTGACCGTCTTTGCCGAATGGACAGCACTTTACAGATTCAATCTTACTCTGTGTTCCAAGCAGAAGAAATGGTTCCTGCCTCCGCTTTTCATCTACTGGGCGAAAAAATGCGAAATCACCAAAAAGATATCCCAATGGAGCCCCTTTGGCAGGATATCTACAGCTTTTTTGCTACCGAACCAATCTGGGTAAAACGGTTATCCTTACTGCGTAAAGGCTTCATCACTACAAAAAAGCAAGAACGTCTCTCTGTAAAAACAATCAGAAGTTTATACGGTGAAAAGATTTTCTCCAGCGTGTCCCGTTTAGAACGTTTTGCCGCCTGCCCCTTTTCCTACTTTGCTGAATATGGGCTTAAAGCAACAGAGAGAAAGCTATATCAACTGCACACCCCTGATTTGGGATTATTATTCCATGAGGTGCTGGAGCTATTTTCCAATAAGATTCAAACAGAGAATATTCCTTGGGGTTCCCTCTCTCAAGAAAAAACGGAAGAAATGATTTATGAGGCCGTTGACCTAGCCGCACCTAAGTTGGGAGAAGCGGTTTTAATGGATTCTGCGGCAAATCAATACCTTATCCGCCGCTTAAAACGCATTTCAGCCCGTGCTGCTTGGACATTGGTACGGCATTTGAAAAACGGAGATTTTGTGCCCGCTGGTTATGAAATTGGCTTTGGCAATCACGAAGCTCTCCCCCCCATCGTAATCCAATTAGCAGAAGGAAAAGAATTGGTACTTTCGGGAAAAATAGACCGTGTGGATTTATTGGATGCCCAAGGAAAACGTTATGCAAAAATCATAGACTATAAATCTGGCTCAAAGGCCTTTAACTTTCAGGATATTTATTATGGCCTTCAACTACAGTTGCTGGTTTATTTAGATGCTTATTTAAAGCATTACAAAAAAACAGAAACACCGATAAAACCCGGTGGTGTATTTTACTTTAGAATTTCCGACCCTAATCTAGCACTCAACCAAGAGATGAGTGCAGAGGAAATTGAAGAAGCGTTATATCAAAAAATGCAAATGTCCGGTCTTATTTTGGAGGATGAAGCAGTTATTCAAGGCGTTGACCATATTTTTATGGAGGATACAAAAGGGAGAAGTTCTTCCATAGTCCCCGTTGGTTATACAAAAAAAGGGGATCCATCTTCCTCCGCTTATCTAGCTGATGAAGAACAATATAAAAAGCTCCTTTCTTTTGTTGTCAACCGCGGGAAAGAACTGGGAAATTCTATACAAAGTGGTGTGATTGCCCCTTCTCCTTATCGTAAAAATGATCAGACCCCTTGTACATATTGTCGTTTCAAATCCATTTGTCGTTATGATTATGATGATGAACCCAAATGGCGTAACCTAAAGAAAATAGCAAAAAAAGATTTTTGGGATATGATTGAGGAATAGGACAATAGTCCTTCCATACTTCCAGACACATCAAAAAGGCTGATTCAGAGAAATATCATTCTCTGGAATCAGCCTTTTACTCTTTTGTTGATGATTCCTGCAGCTGGTAAATTCGTAATTCCTGCATCTATATGTGCAAAATAGTTGTTATTTATTGATTTTCTATCATTTTGTATTCTCAATGCCTTCAAACTGCATGTTATAATAACGAGAATATATCCCATTCTTTTTCAGGAGCACCTCGTGCTTTCCTCTTTCTGCAATACCCTCATCCGTCAAAACCACAATTTCGTCAGCATTACGAATGGTGCTGAGTCTATGGGCAATAACGATTGTAGTTCTATTTTCCGAAAGTCTCTCCAAAGACTCTTGAATATATTTTTCGCTCTCATTATCTAGGGCAGAGGTAGCCTCGTCAAGAATCAAAATTTTTGGATTTTTCAAAAACACACGGGCAATGGCAATTCTTTGCTTTTGTCCTCCCGAAAGGCGAGTCCCCCTCTCTCCCACAAAAGTATCATAACCATCAGGAAGGGAGAGAATAAACTCATGAATATTAGCATTTTTAGCAGCCTCATGAATTTCTTCTTCTGTTGCGTTTAATCTGCCATAGGTAATATTATCCCGAATGTTTCCTGCGAAAATGTAAACATCCTGCTGTACAATGCCAATGGCAGAGCGCAAAGATTCTAAGGTTATAGAGCGAATGTCCTTCCCATCAATCAGCACGGCACCATCTGTAACTTCATAAAAACGGGGCAAAAGGGAACAAAAAGTGGTTTTTCCGCCTCCTGAAGGCCCTACTAAAGCCATTGTCTCCCCGGCTTTGATTTGCACACTCATATGATTCAATACCTTAATAGAATCATCATAGCTAAAAGACACATCACGAAATTCAATATCTCCCTTTACCTCAACCAACTCTGTAGCACCAATAGCATCAAAAATTTCCGGCTCTGTATCAAGAACCTCTATGAAACGTCGAAAACCTGCATAGCCTTTCTGGAATTGCTCGGTAAAATTCAGCAATAGCTCTATTGGGTTCATATAAATATTGACATACAAAACATAAAGTGCAAGGTCGGTGGCAACAAGCTCGTCCTTTGCGATTAATAATCCACCCACCACAATAATAATGGTATAGAAAAGGCCTTGAAAAAAGGAATTCCCCGCCATATAACCGCCCATGGTACGATAGCTTCTATTTTTGGATTCCAAAAAAGTTTGGTTGCTTTCTTGAAATCTTTCGTTTTCATATGCCTCATTCACAAAGGATTTCACCACGCGGATACCAGCAAGACTATCCTGCACACGGGAATTGACTCCTGAAATCTTTAATCTGTTATCCATAAAAATGGAACGCATCTTTTTATTTCTAAAGTAGGAAAAAAGAATCATAACGATTGTAACACCAATTAAAATCAACGTAAGCTTTCCATTCAAAAGAAACAAAATGATAAAAGAGCCAGTTATCTTTAGCACTGACATAAAAATATTCTCCGGTCCATGGTGAGCGAGCTCGGATATATCAAAAAGATCAGATACAATGCGAGACATCATATCCCCAGTGTTGTTTTTGTCATAATAGGAAAAACTCAGCTTCTGTAAATGAGAAAACAAATCCTGCCGCATATCACTTTCCATTCGGGCACCCATTATGTGCCCCCAAGAGGTAATAAAATATTGGGCAAAATAGCGCACCACATACATAACCAGCAATAAAATGCCCACATAGCCAATAATTTTTATGATTTTGTCCCCTTCTCCTAGAAAAATCCCTCGATTTAGAATATTTAGAATCAACGGGAAAGATAAATCAATGATTGAAACAATCAATGCACAAAATAAATCCATATAAAATAAAAAGCGATATGGCTTATAATATTTTATGAATTTTTGAAAAAGCTTCATAATGTTTTACATTCTCCTTTGTAAGTTTTGGGGCATCATACCCTAGTTTCTTAATGTACTATAACTTTATTAAACTGCTTTTTAATCTCTTATGTTTGTTTCATTATAACAACATCACAAAAATTTTACACCATTTTTTTCAGTCCTAATAATTTGCTTTAAAAATCCTTTACAAAGAAATTAGTTCTGGAATTTTATTTTCCCACTGCTTGATATCTGAAAAAACTTATCTCCATGCTATAAATGGCTGTTTTTGCCATAATACGCCACACTTGAATAAAAAGTTTCGTTGTACTTTTTCCTAAAACCCTATATAATAGATGGGAAACTTGTTATAAGATTTTGAATTCAGAAAGGAGATCTTCTTTTGTCAAATCATGCATCAGAGGAACAAATTAAAACACTTTCGGCGAAATATATTTACCAGCAAGCAATTGGCAGCCTTTTGTTGCTTTTAATGAGTGCAATGGAAGAAGAGGAAAATAACCCCCTCCCCTACCAAATCCCTCAAGATATTGCTGAAATCAGAAAGGAAATCCGTGGCTATCTTTTAAACTTAGAAGACATATTGGATGGTATTACTGAAGGGCGTATTGCGGTTTTAGAAAACTGTATTTCTCTTAAAAAACGGCTTTTATCCATCTATGAAACCGTATATAGCTATTTTTCTCAGTGGAACATTATTTCTACAACCATAAATGATCAAATTGCTCTGAGAAAATATATTGAAGACAAGGTTACTGAAAAGCAAGTGGAATGGTCACTATTTTTTGCAGACTGTCATGCTTTTATGGAAAGTGCAGATCATACATTGGCTCAAAAAAGCTACATGAGTCAGTTATTAAAATGCGTTCCCCTTTTCATTACTAGGGACAAGTTTTATACAGAAGTGAAGGAATGTCTAAACGCAGCTTTCACTGAGGAAAGCAAAGAATTTATTGAAATGTCCTTAAAAACCTTTGAGGGTTTTTGCTGCCCTGAGACAAATCCTCTTTATGGGAAATATTTTCCTGAAATTGCCGAGGCCTTAGGCGCAAAGCGCATGCTTTTACCCCATAAAATGGAAGATGAAGCTCTAGGTGAAGCCTATGGTGAACTGAATGAATTATTTGAAGTTTTGGAAGATATAGAGGAATATTTTTCTTGCATCCTTCATGATATTAATTCCTGCATTCTTCTGCTGTATCTTAGCTATTCCTTTACAGAATTAACCCAAAAAGATGCAACCTATGCCGATTTATACCATGCTGTGTGTGAGTTTATTGGTGGAGAATGGAATGCTACGGAAAAAGCAGCTTATCTAGACACATTAAATGAGCAACTGGAAAAAGCTGTTGAACCTGTCATTGATAAAGCGAATGTAATCGGTCGTCAAGAGTATGAACTTCTGGAAAAAATCGGATCATTTGAAGGCTTTCATGATGACACAAAGAAAGTTCTTATGACCGAAGAATTTATAAGAGAATGCTTCTTCGGCAATCTTAATGATGAATTATTCCGCTTTGACCTTCCAAATGACTTGCCTCCTGCTACACAAGAAGAAAAAAATGGCTTGTTTGATGCTTTTATCGAAAATACAAGAAATAGCTTCGACACTCTGCCTGTCCAAACAAGGAAAATCGCTATGCAAACCCTTATGGGGGCATTGCCACCTGTTTGCACAGTTCAGGATATTATGCAGCGCATAATGGATGCAATTGATAACGTTTCCACCGAGGAGCAGAGGGTTCTAATTGTAGATAAGGTGGGTATGGTTTTTGCCGATAACGGTTATCAGTCCATTACCAATCAAGAAGAAGAGGATCACCACCACACCCACGAGCATACGCATGATTGTAACTGCGGACATGACCATGACCACAAACAAAATTGCGACTGTGGACACGACCACGACCATCATCATGAGCACAAGCACGATTGCAATTGTGGACATGACCACGGCCATCATCATGAGCACAAGCACGGCACCTGCGGACACGACCACGACCACAAGCATCACTAAAAAAACACAGAAGATAAAGGAGGCAGAATATGTTCGCATTTAATCATTATAATTTTAATGTCATAGACCTGAAAAAAAGTATGGATTTTTATGAAAAAGCCCTAGGGCTAAAAGAAGTTCGTAGGTTGGAATCTCCCGATGGTAGTTGGAAACTGGTTTATCTTGGAGATGGAATAACAGATTTTAATTTGGAATTGACATGGTTAAAAGAAAGAACTGCACCCTATAGCCTAGGTGAAAACGAATTTCATCTTGCCTTTGTAGCAGAGGATTTTGACGAAGCACACAAAAAGCATGAAGAATTAGGTTGTATCTGCTTCGAAAACCCGGAAATGGGAATTTATTTTATCAGTGATCCTGACCATTATTGGATTGAAATCATTCCAAAGGGATAACAAAACAAAAAAAGCAGGAATTAATGGGAAAATCCTTAATTTCTGCTTTCTGTTTTTTAAATAAAAGAATTAGAAACTTTCCAACTACAGCTCATTTGAAAATTTAAAGGAAAACAGCTTTTCCAATACCTTCCATATGCAATGGTAATTATTTCTTTTGAAGCACAGGAATCTTCCCTTTACTACTTACTTCGTACCCCAAAGCATCTCCCAGATCCCGAATTTTAACATAATTGGTTCCGTTTTTAAAAATGAGGTCTACAACAATTTCTTTACCATCTACAATTATCTTTTCTCTGGTTACCACTTCATCATCCTCCTTATCATAGTTAATATACTCCATCAATAACCAATGGGTAAAGTTATTCTGACTCAGCGGCACTTCCCGCACACCATATGCCGAACCATCCGCAGCAATATAATACGGAACATTTCCTACCAGACCCGTATAAATTCCTACATGTCCGCTTTTCCAAACCAAAGCACCAATAGGTGCATTCTTTATTGTACCAATTGGCTCTTTGCGAACTGCTTTTTCAAACAGCTGTGCTGAACTTAAGACAACACCAGTGGCCCATGAAATCAACCCCGAGCAGTCCACACACACCTTGCCAACCTTTTTCTCATCACTATTCCACACAAGCTTCACGCCAAACAGACCCTGCAAATAATTAAAATTGGCCTGAGTCATTACAGTCCCCTTCATACCATATACATAAGGCGTCCCAAGCTTTGACCGTGCAAAAGCCACTAGCTGTTCACCTGTCATACATCTTCCCCCTTTACAACCTCTCTAATTGCCTTGTTCTGTGTCAACAGCGATCTCATCTCTTCTAATGCCGCATCTACCCATGCAGAAAACATTTCAAAAGTAACTACCTTAGCCGCTGCTGGAAATCTTGAAATAAACAAATCCCATACATATCTAAGCTTCAGTTGCCCTGTTCCACCACCCAATTCTTTTTCTGCTTGTATACAGGCATATAGTAACCATTCTTTGATTGTATTGATTTGTTCCTGTGTAGGTTTCTTTGCAAATTTATAAATAAAAACACCAACACAGCATAATCCAGCAACCAGCACTACAATTAAAAACCAGTTTTCAATAAACCAATTCATAATGCTCCCCCATTCATATATCAGATATAGTTAATAATTAAGTTGTGTGCAAGCACATTTAGCCTACAAAACGATATCAACCGCAATTGATATCATTATTTGTCAGAGAGTATCTCTTTTGTCTTAAGGTAGTTGTCCACCACTCAAAAGATAGCCCACCACCGCACCTACCACAATTGTGATGACACGCTCAACCACACTTTCCCACCGTTTGACCGGTTTTTCAGCTAAAATCTTCACATCTGCTTTTATTTCCCGTACATCTTCTTTAATATATTCTTGCTCTTTTTGCATCACAGAAAAAGCATTGGTGAGCTGTTCCAGGTTATCCTGACGTTCTTCTAATTTGTCCAGTCTGTCTTTGTTACTTTTGCTTCTTTGATCCACCTCAATTAATTTTTCCGAAACCTCATCCTGATTCATCTTTTCACCTCCTAGAAACTCGATAGTACACTCCCTTCACTATCTATAATAGTTGTCCAACTGCCATTTGTTCCTGTAGTGCTAAATCTTAACCCATTTTTTCCAAAATGAAATATCTTTGTGGCAGTATCAATGGAATTTCCATTCACACAAATATAAAGCCCCTCATCATTTATTGTGACCTTTCCCGTAATCAACCCATAAACTTGTTTTATCTCCGTAGAGGCACTGACTGCCGTGGAGAGACTCTTCTCTCCGCTGGTAACGGAAGATGTCAAGTCTGCAACAAAGTCCCCCAATTCCACGCCCTTGTATCGGTCAAGCAAACAATCCCACTCATAGGAAATAACCTTTGCTTTTTTGTGAAAACCCATTTTCACATTGGAAACTGTCACCACATCCCCTAGCTGAACTTCTTCTAAAACAGCATATTCTTTATATTCCTCCGTTTCAGAAAGCATCTGGAAGTTTGCCTTGATGTTCACCTTAGGCAAATCACAGCCTTCATCAAATAAAGCTTGAACAGCCCCGGGTAATTCATAATAAGCCAAACTGCTATTTTCAAATGCATGGATTTTAGGATATCTGTAATTGCTTATATATGGGCTATCTCTATACCCTCCCGACATCGCCACCCCATCTTTCCCATAGGCGTAAATTCTTGTTGCCACCTCTGAAATATCCTCACTAATTTCCAACCCTACGAGGTTTTTACCATACCGAATGGCAACACCACGATCCTGGCCAATAGAAGTTTTCATAGAAACAGCAAAGCCGTCCCGTAGGATTTCCCCACCAAAGGTTTTCACAAAACTGCTTGCATCTTCATCATCACTGAGCAGTGCCGCAATGGGGTTTACTTTGCTTGCCGTGAGCGCACCAGTCCCCGACATATTGGTTGAAAAAGTAAAGGGCATAGTATAGGCAAAGGCATTTTTAATACCGTTTAGCACGGTTTGGGCTGAACCTGATACACTGATATTCAAACAAAGATTGTCCAGCAAATCATAAAAGATATGGCGGGCATTTACTTGAATTCCATCCATATCAGGCTTGATGTGATAAATCCGAAAGGGCTGTTTTCCACTAGGCGTAGATGCAACAAGAATTCGTTCTTTTTCAATGTCCTTCCATTTCCCCCACTGGTCATAGGGGTGTTCCATTTCCAGCTCATACATACCGTTTAATTCCTCTTTTACAGTACAAAGGCTCGGAAGCAACGCCCCCAAGCCCAAAGTATCAAATGTTATGCTATTCTTTTCATGTATGGTAATCATCAAATCACCTCGTATTCCTGCCCCGTAATTTCTGTATACTGCTCTGCTGTGATTTTGCCGCTTCTAACAAACATACCTACATTTTCAGCAGAGTAAATCTGAGAATCAAAATACCGTTTAACAATTTTAAAAATCATCTAACCACCCCCTGTTGATTCAGCAATAATTCCGCTAATGTCATATCAATCTCTGTCTGTTTGCTGATAATCTGTTGTTGATTTAAAAGCATTTCTGCTTGCAGGATTTCCTGCTCCGTTGGTTCTGGCTCTGGTGGTTCTGGCTCTGAAATAGCAGGCTTATTTGCTTCAAATTCCTCCTGGGATATTTTAATGAGTTCCTCTAATGGAGCATTGCTTGTGCAGTATTTCAAAAATAAATATCCATCATGGAAATAACTTTCTTCATATACGCTTCCTGCTTTAACAACAGGAGGCTCGTTTCCTGGCTTTTTATAATACATGCTCGCCCCTCCTCTATTCATATAATGCATACACTATTATCGCGCCATATGAAGTGCTTTGGGCATCTGCAGTAATAATAAGTGAATCTTTGAATGGCATAGGAGGAATTAAGTCAGGCCCCCCTGCGGACGTAGTACGCCCCACGAGACCGTTTACTATGTAGGGTGAAAATGCATAAGTGCTGGTGCTCCCTGCTGCACCCATCGCAGTGCCACCATCAACACTTACTCGAAGAATTTTGCATGTTGTCCATACGCCATAAAACTCCCCAGCGCCGGACACAGATAATAAGATGAAATTTGTCGCATCAGCTGGCAAGGTTACAGTTACCCTCTTGAAAGATTTATATTTCTTCCCTCCTATGATGTTGTTGAGTTTTCCCATAACTGTACCCGCCGTAACTGTACCGCCCACATCAGCCGTATTTCCCAATCTCTGCACAACCCCATCCACAGAGTTGTTATTGATCGCATTCTGTAACAATGTGGTTAAATCCTCGGAAACATAGTTACAAAGGTACTCCCAAGCTTCCCACATGGTATCAATGGTAAGCTGCCTTGCTATTTCTCCGGAAACACCGATATTTTGCACCATGGTAGTCATTAAGTCATGGGCTTCGTAAAGGTTTTGATATAGCACAACCAATGCGCCGTATTCATTACTACTTTCAATGGCACTTGTGGAAATCAGGCTTTTCACTACGTGGATTTTAAAAGGCTGTGTGCTGAGAACCTCCACATTATTCTTGAACAAAATAATCTGTACTTCCAAATCCTGCGCCAAAACCAACGCCTGAGAAGTTAACTCAAATTGACATCTACCTGCGGTTGCATTGGTAATGGCTCCATTGTTATAAAACTCTGTCCCGTCAGCCTTTTTCCCATAGATTCTAACCTCATGGCCTGTGAGATTAATTGGTGTACTACCGTCCAATAAAATAATGTCCAAATATCGGCTTTTTGCATCCTTCTGAACGGCTGTAATAATACTTGTCACTTCCTTGTTCACATCAATTTCTAGCTTTTTATAGACTTGTGCCATTTATAACCACCTCCAATTGGGCTTTATTTCTAGCCTTGATATATTTCCTGTCCAACTGATTGTATTTGCTCCCTCCTGAAACCTGGGGAAATCCAACGCTGAAAAGGAATTATTTTTGTTTGTACTATCTTTGTAAACTTCCTGAATCTCACTGTTGATTGTGACATATCCGCTAACTCCAGTAAGTGTGTAGGTTGTGCCATTAATAGTGAGAGCTACATTCCCTGTTCCATGAACTGTGATAATTGGTTCGCTGTAAATCGTGCCTTGATTGTAAATCGTTGTAGGTGCAGTTATGCTCAATTCCTCATCTGCTTTATCCACAGAATATTTAAACGGAAATACCTTAAATTGCACAAGAAAGGAAGTATACAAATAGATAACATCAGAAATAGAAATTGCATTGCCGATTCTGGCCTTATATATCTTATCCGGCTCTGTGGAAAGAATTAAGTCTCCATTCCCATCCAGCCATGATGCAATCTCGCTAAGCCTTGTCGTACCCCTTGTTCCGCATGCAACACTCAGGGTATAGGCTTCATATGTTCCCTCGTCTATGTTTAAAACCCCGTTTCGCCCAGGAATTGTAATTTCATTTTCTCTGCGCTGAGGCTTCACAATATCGGGCATGGCAGAAATCAAAATGCCCATTTCCTTGCTGTTTTTCCCCTTAAAAATAAAATAAGGCTCCAGAATTATGCACCTCCCGTTGCAGATACCTTTTGTTTACGGTAAAACTCTGCCTCTTGCAATAAACTTGAAACAGAACCTTTGCCGTCATTAACCACTTTTTCCACATTTAGAATAAAGTCTCCGCCGTTGTAGGTGGAGCTGTTCCAAACATTAGAGGTGTTTTTCTGTAAAACACTCTCCGCAGCCTTACTTTGCGCCTGTCCAATATCCGCCATCATACGGTCTGTGTAGGCTTGTAGCTCTTGGGGATCGTATGCATCCTTCATACCCTTGATAACACCCTGTGTGATAGGCTTTCCCACCTCTCTAGCGGCTCTTTTGGAGGGACTTGCTGTTTCTGTGGCACGCTTTAGCTCCGCAATAATGGCGTCTGCAATACTTCTAGCCGTTGCAACCGCCTCACCACGTCTACTCTCCATTCCATTAACCACACCTTCCATGGCATCTATCCCCACATTCTGACAAATAGCCGGAATATCATTTAAGGCCTTTTCCAGTTCACCTGAGAAATCCTCATCTAAGGCTTTAATCTCTTTTTCATAAAACTTGGCGGCGATTTCTCTAACTAAGTCTTGTTTCTCATCCCAAGTTTTTGAATATTCTTCAAAAAACGAATCGCTTTTTGAAAGCAACTCCTCGCCAAAAGCCATTCCATCTTTAACACTCATATCAAGAACTTCATCTAGCAACCCTTGTGAAATCCCCTTTTCTTGAAGCTTGTCTAATATTTGTGCATATCTCTCTAGTCCTTCTATTTGACGATCAATTTTTTCAAGCTGCACCTCACCACTTTCATCAAAGGAAAATAAATCCCCATAATTGGAAAGTTTATTCTCCATGCGTTGTCTTTCATTCATAATGGCATCATATTGTTTTTGTGCAACCTCTGTAATATTTTCAATTCTTGTAGCAACAAGCTTATAGGCTTCATTCGCGCCATCATTGATTGCTTCCTTATAAACGGCCATTAATTCCTTAGCTGCCTTCCTGTATGCTGGAGCTGCCTTTTTGTTCACCTCAGCAAAGGCACTTACATTAGCATCCATGCGCCATTCCATACGTGTAATGGCTGCAGAGGCTTCTTCCTCCATTCCGGCTTTCATGTTCTTTAGATAAAGGCTCCCCAATTCTTTATAAGAAACCGCTCTTTCCTTGGCTCTTTGCATTGATTCTTCTGAAATGGCGGCCACAGCCTTTTCTAATCCACTCATGGCATTTTGCATTTCAAAAGCATTTGTTGTTACGTTTTTTTTTGCGGAATTCTCTAAACTTAGGGCCTTCTCTGTTATTTTTTCCAGACCACTATTAACCGCCGTAGCAAATAACGAAAGGTTGCCTGCCGAACCAAGAAAGGAAACAGAAACTGCCTTTGCACTAAGGCTCGCCAGGTTTTTTAAGTCAGTAGCTCCTTTTTCAAATCCTGATTCATCAATTCTTGTACCAAAGGTCAAATATCCATCATAATGATATGCCACTTTGCCCACCTCATTTCAAAATAATTATAATAGCCCTGATAAATCCCCTCCTGATAAAAGCGCAGCCTCTATTGCCGATAATTTTTCCTCCTCCCCCTTTGAGGAAGGAAGTCTATATAACGCTTTCATTCTAAGGTAAAACTCTTTTTGTTCCTTGCCCATGCTTTCAGTAATCTCCATGGAACGATATCCCATAATTTTGCAAAAAGTTATATCCTCCCTTAAGCCTTGAAATAATGCTCGAAATTTCCACCAATGCAGCTGCTTTTCTTGAGTTAAATCCATTCCGTACTGCTCTAAGAAGGCACTGTAAATAAATGAAGCATCATGTTCAAAAGAATAAATCCTTTCCTGCTTTCTATGGCTTCTCTTTTGATGAGACTTTTTTTCTGCCTCACCCGCTCGATAAAACCATTGAATTCCTTCTAAAGCCATCTTCCAGTCTTTTGGAATCTCAGGATAAAATAAATGCAAAGCAAGAAGGGGCTTTTCAGCCCCTTCTACATCTTCATCCAACATTAATAATTCATATAAAATTCCCACACGAAAATCCCACCGAATGGGATACTCCTTATTATCAATCCAAATCTTTTTTGGAACTGAATCAATTAAGAGGTTCATAGCCCTTCAATCCTCTCTATTGTATAGGGAGATCTTGTTTTCATAACGTTGATGTATTCCTCCACCAAATAAGTATAAATGTCCCTGTGAAGCACAATTGTATCTTCATTTTCAAAAATGGATAATTCCTCATTTGAGCAATCTAAGATCTCTTCAATTGCCCCTTTTAGAACCGCCTTCTCCTCATTTTGCATTTCATAGAAACATACCTCTTGACCTAAATCGCCTCGGTCTTTTTTCTCAATTTGTCCAAGCTCCACTTGAACCCTTTTAAAAATAAAAGCAAGATGGTCTCTACCAAAATCCACAGTATATTTATGCCCCAAAATGAAAATTTCCCGTTTGGTTTCTCTTTTTAGAAAGGTGCCCATAAAAATCCCCCCTTAGTGCTTATACTTATGCTGTTTCTGTGAACGTTTTTGCTGTAGTGTCGAAGGTACCATAAACTGGGTCACCAACACCATGAAGGGTTCCCGTTACCTTCATGGCTTCACCACCAGCACCGGTAATACCGGTTACAGCTACAGCAACCTTAAATTTTCTTCCATAAAAGGTATTCTCTAAAGTTTCGTGGGGTCGAAATAATTCTACACGCACATATTCCAGCTCAGCTTCAGCACCTGTTTTTTGATTTCGTCCAATGTTATAAAGAGCCATAACCGCCTCCTCTGATGCAATCAAATCTGTATCAAAGGGAAACTGAGTCTGATAGTTCTTAATTTGACTGGACTGTGCTTTTTGGTGAATATATGTTTTTGTATCCGTCTGGGCATTGGGATTTTCATCTAGGGTATTAAACCCAACGCCCATCAATGCATAGCTTGGCGTGTTACTGCTGCTTGTATTTAAATAATCTGCAATTTGATGTCTCATTACTGTATCACTCATGATATTTCTTTTACTCCTTTCTCAAAATAAAGTAATCGGCATTGAATCTGATACCTTGCCATATTCTCTCTAGCGTCAATCACATAACCTTCGCTCTCCGCCTCTATACTCAGAGCTTTGCGGCCATGTCCCAAGGATGGCAATTCCTTCTTGTGACTTTTCTCCTTTAACCAGCCTACGAAGTTTTCATAAAACCCACTGTTTTCAATATTCATTTCTACGTCTGCCCCATACCTTTCCACACTGCCAAAAGTAAAAACATACTGGCAAAGGGCACTCCCATCAATATAAGCTTTGACTTGTTTTTTAGCAGGAACACCGTCAATACTATACTCCGTGGGATGAACCCCAAGATAGTCAACATGAATTGCCCCATCCTTTAGCAACGGGCAATTGCAAAAAAAATCTCGAATGGACTGGATTAAACTTTTATTTTCCAATTTTTTCTCCTGCCCCCTTCAAAATTTCTTGCCCATAATGAGCCTTCATTCTCAAAAACCAATACGCCCCCCGCATAGGTGCTCCTTTGAATGTCAGCGGCCTGTTGGCGACCACCTTTTCTTCTCCGGCCCTTGCCCATGTTGAACCGGTACTGGGGCTGACCATAGCTCTCCCATAATATAGAAATTTTGCGTAAGGCACTGTATAGATTACCTCACCGCATTTCACATAAGCACTGTTTTGCAATGCCCCTGTGTCAAAGGGCGTAAATGGTGCCATGCGGCGAACCACCTCTTGATCTATATATTTCTGAACTCTGCCGTCCTTACCTAAACCCTGATTTTTTTTCAGTACATTTAAACCACTTAAATCCACAGAAAAACTCATTTTGCCACCACCTCCCAGTGCCGCATATCCTTGCTTCCATAATCATAAGTATTGATAGAAATAATGGTAAGACTTTTCCCTGAAGTAATTCCTCTCATTATTTTGTCCTCTGGACGAAAAGTGAAATAGAGCGTAGGATTTTTCTCAAATTCATCTGGTGCACCAAAAGTGCGGGTTGCTTCTGCTGAAAATGGAATGAAAATATGTACCTCATTCGACTCATAAAGCTTCTCATGGCTCATTGTTGCCCCTAAAGCCTCTTGCCAAAAAACACCTGTAATCACCGTAGGCTGTAAAATATATCTGCGTAAAATAGGATCGTAAATTCGATTGAAAACGGTACATATCTCACTTGATTTCAAGTTTTTACACCCCCAAATATAAAAGCCCCGTTGACGATAAATAGCGGCTTACGGCAATGGAAAGACGTTCCTCTTCATTTGGTGTGTTTGTAACTCCTGCGGCATAATTTTTCGTTATTCTCCCAACGCTTTCAGCCACAACACCGCCGCCCTCCTCGTTGATTTTTGTTGCTTCCGCAACTGCACAGCATGCTTTTTTCAACAAATCCTCATCATCAGAAAACGTTTCCGCTCTTCCAAAAGTAGCCATGTTAATATATTCTGATGCCCGTTTTGCTAGGCGGCTAAAACTATCTTGGGGAATAGCATCTCCACCAAAGACTTCTTTATAAAATTCGTAGGTCGCATATACCATTGCCCTTCCCCCTCTCTTACTGCCTATTTTCAGGCTGAACCTTCTTCTTTTTCTTTTGAACCTTCTCCAATTCTGCCTGCAAGCTTTTATCTACTTCTTCCGAGGGAAAAGGATTAGCTTTTTTATTACTTGCACCCAATCCAACTGTTTTTGACATAATCGTCAACCTCCTTATGCCTTATGGGATAAATAAATACCGGCCACCTTATTCTTGTATACATCCACAATGCCATATTTGCGATATTTTACAATATAGCTGTCTGCATCAGGATTCCCTGCAGGATCAATAACATCTCCTACCACATGCTTATCAAACTTAATTACAGCACCCTTATGTACAATCATGAAGTTGATGTCTTTACCATCTGTTGCTTTTTTATAATGTCCCAGCTCTTCACCTGTGGTTTTGCCATCCAAAAGATCAATGGTTGTATAAAAACGACTCTGGGGTACCTTACGAACTACCTCAAAGCTGGTCAAAACCTCTTTGGATTTTGTGGTGTCCAATGCCATAACGCTATTTAAAAGGGCATGGGTTGCATATAACACTCTGCCCTCCTCAGGCACCTCATCCTCGTCCATCTTGCTTTTGGCCGCCATCAATGCCTCCAAAAATGCCTCTGCTGTCGAAAATGTCGCTGTAGGCGCTACAGAAATCCCTTCTGTTCCTGCTAAGGTTGCAAAGGTAAAAGCATCTGCCTCGGGAGCAACCTTTTCTCTTTGCAAAGTTGCCCCTGCCATATGAAAGGCCACCTGAAAGGTTTCAGCGTCATCCATGCTATCAATAGAAAGCTTTGTTCCTCTATCATAATTAAATGTGGCAGTTTTCCAAATCACATCAACAGAGCCATTGGTGTAACCACTGTTTCTATCATAATTACCCAGACCGGAAACACTAATTTGGGGATATAAAATTTCGTTACCATTCCCCCCTGCTCTCATCATATTATTGTCACTGGCTAAGTCAGCAGTTACCGAAGCACTTTTGTATACCTCATCAATCAAATTTGTATAGTTTTTTGCCAAAGCAATTCCCATCGTCTATCTCTCCTTTCAGTTCTTTAATGTCAACCCCATTAATGCTCTCATCTTGTTTTCTTCTGCTTTTGTCAGGGATACTCTGCCCATACTGGGGATTTCAATTGGTCTATTGGGGTTTAAAAAATAGTTTTTATCCTTTGTCAGCCCATCCAAAATTTCCTGATCTTCCTTGCCTTTATTTATGTCCATGTTGATAGCTCTTTGAAACTCAGCAAATACAGCCTTTTCTGTTAGCTCATCACGCCATTTGTGTTCACCAACAGCTTGATCAAAACGTTTTCTCAAATAAACCTCCTGAGCTGCCTCCCGTTCTTTACGGATAGCCTCATCTTTTTCCGCCGCAATTTTTCGCTCCAGCTCTTCCAGTCTTTTTTTTAAGTCACTTTCCTTTACAGAGGATTCCTGAAGCTCTAAAAGCTGTACTTCTAAGCTTTTTTTTGTGCTGTTTAATGCATTAAAGTCCGCCCTTGAAACAAATTTTTTTCCGATTCCCTCGGTAATCTTTTTTTCTATCTCTTGAGCATTGTCTAAGCCTTTCAAAACTTCTTTTAACCATTCCATAGTTTTACTCCTTCCAACTCACTATTTTTGTATAGTTATCTAGGCTCTATCCTTTTTTTCCGGCCAGTCCCGATACTGAGCCGCCTCCTTTTATCCCATGGCTAGGGTACAAAAAAAGGCCTGTTTTACGTCTATTGCCTAAAGACGAAAGAAAGAGAAGGCCTTAACCCTTGGAAACCATATGCCAATCCCTCTCTTCCTCACCCTTTTCATTAAAACCCTAGATTTTCTGTACGTTCACATATTTTCATGTAAGCATGCATAAGTTTTGATTCTTTTCTAATCGTTTAAGTTGTCTGGAACGAAGCCTTAATATCTTTCAAACCAACGTCCATATATTCTTTTTTATTAAAACCTACAGCCTTTGAACGTTTGCATTATTTTTGCAATACTAAAGATTTTGTGCTTTTCTATGGTCTTAGACTTTCTTAATTCCTTGCCCAATCCCACAGTCTTGCTTATCCCCCACTTGTTGCCTTTCCTTAATCTCTTCCAAAACCTTTTGTGCTTCGTCTGATGTCTCGTTGGGATTCAACCATTGCCGTAACTCTACTTTGCTTTTTACACCTAACTCCAACGCATCCTTTAATTGCTCCCATGTTTCACTGCTGCTTTCTATCATCTCATAAGACCAATCAAAGCGAACTCCATAGGATCCCATGGGTGCCAATTCGTAATAATTGGCCAACACATTACATGCATAAAGATAATCCCTCACACCTCTTTCAATGGCATTACGAATATCGCCAATTAGGGCAAAGGTGTCGTAAAGCCCTGCTTTAATCTCCGTGGCTGTGGCACCTCTGCTCTGGGGTGCTGTTAAAATCCCTTTGCTTGTACCAATACTTTTTTCCAATAACCCAAATAAATATTGTAATCGCTCATAATAACTGCTATGGCGAATCTCAGGACTAAATACTTCAATCATATCTCCGTTTTCTTTACCATGAGCTGCAAAAAACACCTTACTTGGCATGCGGTATTTCCCCGTTTTGGCATCCTTTTGAAACATCCGCTCATCTGCAAAAATCTTTACCTCTTTTAGCTTGTACTCATCTCGAATTTGCTCAAGGCATTCAAATATCTCGCTGATTAAATTGTCACAACCATATGTAATAGGCACACCATACTCGTCAGTAAACCGTCTATTGTCTATTGGTGATTGAAAATAGGCAAATAATACTCGATCAACACCAGCAATAGCAATATCCTCAATTTCCGCCCATTGCTCAAGAAAAGCTGCATTACCCCACTGGTCAGTTACCTTATTTGTAATATAAAGATTTCCTCCAGCCACCTGATAATCCATCCACCTGTGGTATTGCTTTTCTCCCTGCTTCACGCTATCTGCCAAAACTGTTGCTCTAGTAATGCGGTTCCCCTGCTTCTCATGTATAACCATTCTTTCTTGAGACAACACATCAAATTGAATGATCCCAAGTCTAACATATGGAACAACAATGCATCCCCCTGTTCCCAACATGCGAGAAACAACACGCTTCATCCTATCCCAAACTTCAATCAAACACTGATCCAGAAAGATAACTCTCCCATTATCTCCCGAAACATCAGCAGTGCTTTCATTCATGGCAAGGGTAGAAAGCTTATTGGCAAAAATTGCTGTAAAGTTCATTTCCTCTGCAGCTTCATATTTCTGAGTGAAGGCCATATTCTCCTGCATCTGCTCCCCTGTTGTATTTGTTTTCGTGATACCGAAAATCCCCATTATATATTCCCAAACCATTTTAAGCATCATAATTCCCCACCAATCTATATATGTTGTATTCAAAACTATACTCATCAGCATCCAAAATATCTATATCACTGCTGCCATTGTCCAGACGCTTGTCCTCTAAAACCTGATTATCCCAAACCGCTGTAGAAAGCCCCCTTACAAGGTCGTCGCACTCCCCTTTAACAATATGATATCTCTCCCCACCCATAAGCAATAGGGTACAGCGTATTCTATCGTTAATGGGTCGCTTTATGCTGTTGTATATTGGATATGTGGTGTGCTGACGATAGCTGTTAATCATTGTTTGCTCGGCACTATCGCAATAAATGCCGTTGGGGTATCCGTAGTCCCGTATAACACCTTCCACAAAATTAATCAGCTCTTTTTCCAATGCATAAAAACTCATGCCTGTAGCCGGAATGCTCTTTGCACGCAATTTGTATACATGGTTATCAAAAGAAATTCCTGTAGCAACAAATGCATGGTTTGATTTGTTCCCTCCAAAATCATGTCCAATGCCAATATAGTCAAATCCCTTAGGTAAATCCTTCATAGAAACCATATACTTTTCAGGATTATCGGCAAATTCCCTATAAATCAACCCCTCCGCCAGTGCCCATTTTCCTAATATGTATCTGTCATATAAAACGGTACCCCTATATTCTTTTTTTAGGTTTTCTACAAAGTCCTTGCTCAAAAATGGATTGTCCTCCAAGCTATAATTTTGCAAATAAATATCTGCATCACTTTGCAAAAACTGATAAAACCAATGGTTTGGACTTTCCGGGTTGCAAGTGCCATCAAAACAGCTGTAAGGCTTGTCCAGTCGGCTTTTCAGCATATGAAAAACGTCTTCATGCCAAGTTACCACCTCATCACCATAGCAATATTTGATACTTGCCCCACGAATTCTATCTACTTGATTCTCTCTGCCTGCCCCCAAACAATAGCATTTTTCGCCGAAAAGCATTGCCGTGTTATCCGAGCGTATATCCGACACCAGTGCAGGCGTAAAAATTTTCTGTAACGGCTCAATAATATTTCTTTGCAGTGTTCCTTTTGTATTACCCAAAATCACCACAAGACCCGCTTTCCCACTAACCGCTCGAATTCTTCTGGGAATCATGTAATAATCCAAATAGGTTTTACCTGATCGTGTTGCCCCCGATTTAATATTCCAGCGACAGTTGGCATCATTCCAGTACTCCTTTTGCTTACTGCTTAGCTGCATTGTTTATCCCCTCCAAAATACCATCTAGCTTTTCATAAATTTGTATATCATAATCTTCTCTTGTTTTGTCAGCCCATCCTTGAAAATTATTGGTCAGGGTAAATTTTGCTCCCTGTAATCCGTCCTTGTCATACAGCCGCTCCTCGGCATATTCCTCTAGCATTAACCGTGCTTGGGCAACAACCTCTGCATGTTTTCCCTTGTATTCTAAAAAATCCTTTCTGCTTAAAAATCCAAGGGCACAAGCAAGACCAGATACAGTCGGTGGCCTCCCTCCAACCATAGTGGGCTCGCCGTTCTTTTGATAAACAACGCTTCCATTCTCATCCTGCAATGTCTCCCCTTTACACCTTTTAAAATAATCCTGCATCAGGCCTTCCACCATTTCCTTATTTCCATATTGTGGCATGCCTTTTTTATCCCATTTCGGCATGAAAAACACCACCCTCTCTCCCCAGAAATTATTTCAATAAAACAAACTGCTTGTCCAATTATCTTTTTTTCTATGAAAAACAAATCAGCTCTCCATCGATAAACACTTTAAACACTAGAAAACCTATCTAATAAACAGAAAGTCCTGGGAGATTAACCTTCCCCAAGAGGAACATACATTAAATTCTGTCCCTCATTGAAAATAGGGCATCCTCTTGGATGCCCTATTCTTATCTTTTGGTGTTTGGACCCATTCCCTCTTTTACCGAGTTGTGGGTATCATTTTGATTTTGAACTTTTTGAGACTTCGTTTCGTTATTAAATTTATTTTTACTTCTTTGTTCTTCTTGCTGTTTTTCTCTTTTCTCCATAAAATCACCTCAATTAGAATCATTTTTAGCGCTTAAAATTTGCTCTCGATTAAAAATTAGTTGATTCTACCAGCTTTTTCATGTCCGTGCTTTGCTTTCCCTTGAATTTCAGGAACAGGCGGTGCATCATTTTTAGGGAATTTCGCCTTGTGATTGCTTTCTGTTCCATGGGGTTCTTCAGGGTTTGGTCTTCTCATACCAGCTTTAGCCATTATTCTCACCTCAAAAATATTTTTTGAAAAAACAGCCCAAAGGATACAGGAAAGTATTTCCCTTTATTCAAACATTCCTAAACTTACCATGCTATCACTATATCACTAAGAAATGTTCCCTTTGTCCAAACTTACAAAAAGCTCTAAAAAATTACAATTTATTATAAAAATCTACAACGGAGTAAAAATCATAATACAAAATCATTTCTAAAAGAATATAAAAACTATTTTTACAGGATTCAGAGCATCCTCTATCTTGCAATAAACTTCCCTCATTTTCTATTATAAATTGGATAGTTTTTCTTTTTCATACGGAAACACGCAATGAATCCTTTTATAGACTTTTTATTCCTGTTTCAAACTATCTATTCTGTTCAGAAACTCCATGGATATTTCCTTTGGTTTTTTAAATAAAAAAACAACTGCCTTTCGGCAGTCGAATTTGGGAGTGGGATAAGGCTATTACACCTTTCCCTTAATAAACCAACGGAAGAGGGACTTTCGTTGATTTATTTATGGAAACATATATTTAAATGTTTCATCTATGTTATGAGATAATTATACACAAGAAAGACCCAAAAGAAACGTAAATAAAGTGTTAAGGATTCAGCCTAGCTGACATACCTTATCCTAACATCTCCTTGTAAATTGATTAGTATTTGAAAAAATATAGCTTAAACTGCTTTTAATATATAAGAGATCTATATCAGACCCAGTCCCCGAAGGATATAAATAAAAAAGAATAGTGTAAACGCAGATAAAACCATAGAATAAATCAAAAAATCTCCCGCCAATTCATAGTCTGCATCAAATTGTATCGCCATTTGGTAATTCGTTATTGCAGTAGGCGCCGAAACAAAAATAAAAACAGGAATTAAATCCGTACCTCTCAATCCCAGCAAATAAACAGCTGGGATTAAAAAAATAGCAGGCATTATTATTAATTTGGTAATCAAACCAACAGCTAATGTTTTTAAGTTTTTCTTGGCAGATCGAAATTCAAACTGTCCCCCTAAGAAAAGGAAAGCCAATGGTGTCGCCATTTTTGCAATATCTCCTCCAGCAGTATGTAAAAAATTCGGCATGGGAAGTTTCAATAAATAAAATATCATTCCAAAAATGACGCCCCATATAATGGGATTTTTCAACGCATTCAGAAAAGCTTTCTTTGCACTGGGCTTCTCACCCATGTCTGCAAAAGCTGAATAAACAAAAACACCCATTGTATTTAGAATAGGTAAAGTTGCTGCCATAATTGAAGTCGCCAATGCAACACTTTGGGCGCCTCCCAAACTTTTGGAAAAAGGTAAACCGTACAGCATAAAATTTCCTCTGTACATACACTGTATTATAACGCCAATTTTACGGCGATCTTTTACAAATTTAGGTATCAACGGAGTCAGAACTCCAACAGAAATTAAAATTACACCAATACAAAAAAAGATAATCTTGAGATACGTAAAATCAATGGTCTTAGCATCATATAAATTAAAGAATACCAACAGAGGAAATAATACATTAAAACATAACGCATTCCCCTTCGCAACAAAGTCTTCTGTCAAAACACCCTTGCGTTTTAGCATATATCCAAAAATAACTATACTGAAGGATGGTGCAACTGCATTAAAAGCAAATAAAAGATTTTCCACCCATAACCCCTTCTTTCTTAAAAGGACAGGCTTTGTCCGCTTTGATTCCAGATTAAAATATCTTCCCCTTCTTCTCTGTACTTTTCCACATCTCTTTGTGCCATCTTGTAATACAAAAAGCGGTCTTCTTCAGGTGATGGCAGATGATAGATAATCACTTTTTTCACTTTCATGATTTCTCGCAAAATTCTTCTTCCCTTTGGATGATTAAAAAAAATAGGCGTTACAAAAGCTATCTCCGCATGAAAATCCCTTTCCTTAGCAAATTCTTCTTCAAAATAATCCACATCAGATAGAAAAGCTAGCCTAACACCATCTAAATCCAATCGAAAGCATTGATTTGGAACGTCATAGTATTTTTTATCCACATGTCTCGTGGTAAAAACCTTTAGCTTAATGCCCTGTTCTAAAACAGCCTCGTTGTTTACATTAAAAGCTATTCTCCTATCGGTAAATTCCACTTCTGCCGCTGCCAAACCGTGGGTATCATCAATAGGCGGAAAACAAATTCCCTTAACCTTATTTGCAGCCATATACTCCATAAAATATGGTGTATAATAGTGATCATAATGAGAATGTGAAAATAGCAAATAATCTACATTCGCTAATTCCCCCTTTCCTTTTTTCATTAATTCCCAAGCCCATTCAGGCAAATCTGTAAAGTTATTTCCCAAATCCTTATAAAGTCCATCTAATAATATCTTAACTCCTTTATGAAACACAATCACGCCGGCATTAGATACCAAAACGGCATAGCTTTTTTGTTCCATAAAACATCCTCCAAATCTTTATTATTATTTTTATAAGAAAGGCGGCTAAAAAGCCGCCCCAGACAGTCAATAAAATTATTTATGTACCGGAAAGGTTTAAAATACAAAGGTTCTCCATTGAAATTCCTTAGAATATCCTTTGTCTGAAAAACCTAGGATTTCAAACCTATTTATAATTAACTTTTTCTCAGTAATTTCAACCTAATGATTTAGGGGCGTTGCCTATTCCCACCTGTTTTCTAAGCAAGACCATGGGGAAAAGTGTATTGGCAAAGAAGTTCTAAAAATCTATACTTTTTATGTAAATACTCTGAAAGCTTCTTTCAGGAAACTAGAAACAGCGCCCTAAAATTATACTGAAAGGGTGCTAGGAATGCATCCTTTTCAATCTTATAGACAAGATTCTTTTCTCTATAATTCTTATTGTTACCAAAACAACCAGAACTAACTGTACACTTATTTCTGCTTCGGCGCAAAAATAAATACTTCTAAATTCTCATCATATGCTCTGCCCATTTCGATGCCATCCACTTCTGCAATGACAACATCAACGGTCATTAGGACCTTGTTGCCTTCAATCAAATGACCACCGTGGCCTGTACCGTACTGGTCAGATAAGCTGTAATGTACATGCAACAAGGTCTCTCCCTTGTCATCGTGACAAATCATACCAGAAAGAGCAACCAATTCAATGGCACCTCTTAAAATGATAGGCTCACCGTAACCGTAACCTGCTTTCTTATCCTTCAACGGAACCGGATTAAAGAACTGTGCACCATCCAAACTACCGATACCACTCATAATCACACCATCTTTGATACCGTAGTCTTTACAAATTTTTTCAAGCCCTAAAAGTACATCCTCACCGGGGCTCATTCTTGCAGCAACGATTCTTTTAATGTTTCCCTGTGCAGTTGAAATCATAATATTACTCCTTTCAAACCTCGTCATTGAAGATTCATCTTTCGTGTATTGTTAACTCTTTATTTGACTTCAATGCCCATATCTTGTTCAAACATTTTTACAAGAGCGCATTGGTCTTCATTAATTAAGCCAGCTTCATCCATTCTGTTCATGTAATTTAAAACAAGGGCAGACATAGGAATTTCCACACCCATATCCTCCGCAAGTTTTGTCGCATTTTTCATATCTTTTTGATGCACTGCTATTCTGGCACTAGCACTAAAATCTCTGCTGATAATTTTAGGTACCTTTAAATCCATTACAGCATTCTGGGCAAATCCATCTTTGATCGCATGAAATAATACCTCTGGATCTAAGCCTGCCTTTACCGCAAAAGCAAACGCTTCAGAAACTGCAATCAAATTACACCCAACAATCATATTATTCGCAAGCTTTGCAACATCACCACAGCCCGAAGAACCCATGTAGGTCACTCTGCTCCCAACACAGCCAATCAAATCCTTTACTTCCTCAAAAACTTCCTTATCCCCGCCACACATTACAACCAATGTGCCTGCAATGGCGCCGGTTTCACCTCCACTTACTGGAGAATCAATTAAAGACATTCCCGCTGCCTTCACCTCAGGGTAAAGCTTACGAATTACACCTGGGAAAGTAGAGCTGAAATCAACAATAATAGTACCCTTTTTGCCCTGAGCAATAATATGATTTACTACACTTTCAACCAGTTCATTTTTAGGAAGACATAAGAAAATCACTTCACAATTTTCATATACTGCCTTTGCGTCTCCCGTAGCAATTCCACCAGCCTCAGCAAATTTTTCTCTAGAGGCCTCCATCACGTCAAAACCAATCACAGGGTGATCGCTTTTTTTCAATATATTTGTTGCCATGGGAAGCCCCATGATACCCATTCCAATAAAACCAAGCTTTTTCATATCGCTTCCTCCTAATTATTTATTGGGAATATGAATTGCTCTTTTTTCAGCCGCTAACGCCGCTTCTCTCACTGCCTCTGTTACTGTAGGATGTGCATGAATTGTAGCAATAATATCTTCTACCGTTGCTTCCAAGCCGATGGCTAAAGCACATTCACCAATCAAATCTGTTGCTCTGGGTCCAAGAATATGAACACCCAATACCTCTTTATATTCCTTACCGATGATGAATTTAATCATGCCCACGCCGCCGTTCATAATCAAGGACTTACCATTTGCCATCAACGGAAATTTACCAACTTGATACTCAATGCCCAATTCCTTAGCTTTATCCTCTGTCAACCCAACCCCTGCGAATTCAGGGTCTGTATATACACAAGAAGGATTTGTTGTTCCATCATAATTAACATCCTCACCCAATGCATTTTCTGCCGCAATTTCGCCCTGTGCAGATGCAACGTGAGCAAGCATAACCTTACCTAAGCAATCACCAATCGCATAAACATTGGCAACACTGGTTTCCATTTTATCATTTACTGATATACGACCTCTATCATGGGTAATACCAACTGCATCCAGATTCAAAGCCTCAGTATCCGTTCTTCTACCAACAGCAACCAAAACCTTCTCTGCAGTAAAGGCTTCCACTTTACCCCCAACCTCAACGTTCACTTTTGTTCCTGCAACAACCCCTTCAACAGACTGAACCTTAGCATCTGTCATAATTTTGATGCCTCTTGTTTCCATCATCTTACGAAGCTGAGCCGTCAATTCACCGTCCATCATTGGTAACAGCTTGTCCATTGCTTCCACCACAGTTACTTCTGTTCCAAAACGTGAATATGCTGTTGCCAATTCAATGCCAATAACGCCACCGCCAATTACCAATAAGCTCTTAGGTATTGTGTCGAAGGAAAGGGCTCCGGTGGAATCCACACAATTGGCATTTTCCTTTACCCCTGGAATTGGAGGTACGGCAGGTACGGAGCCAGCCGCAATAATTATTTTATCAAAGGTAAGGTTTTCTTTGGAACCATCTTTCTTGGTAACTGCCAAAGTATCTTTTGAAGCAAATGATGCAACACCTTCAATTACCTTGATTTTGTTTGCCTTCATTAATCCACTTACACCGCTAACCAATTGATTTGTTACTGCATTTTTTTTCGCCTGTACCTTATTCCAGTCAACACCCTTTACTTCCACATGAATACCTAACTCAGCCATTTCCTTTGCCTCAGCCAAAGCCTCTGCAGAATGTAAAAGTACTTTTGTTGGTATACATCCGACATTTAAGCAAGTGCCACCCAGCTTATTCTTTTCAATTAAAGTCACCTCAGCGCCCAATTGTGCCGCACGAATAGCCGCAACATAACCACCTGGGCCTCCGCCAATAACCGCAATTTTTGTTTTACCATCTTTTTTAGGGGCAGGAGCAACTTGAGGAGCCACCGCTGGTGCTGTGCCCCCAACCACTTCACCTGCTTGCCCAATATATGCCAAAATTCCCTTTACAGGTACATCCGTTCCTTCTTCTGCAACTATTTTGATCAGTGTGCCTTCTTCTTCGCTGGCTACTTCACTGGTCAGTTTATCTGTTGTAATTTCTACAAGAATATCTCCAACCTTAACGGTATCGCCTTCTTTTTTGATCCACTTGGAAACTGTGCCTTCTTCCATGGTCAAACCAAGCTGAGGCATCTTTACCTCTACTGCCATTTGAATTCCTCCTAATCTATTTTGTACTAACTTGTACAAACTCTTTGTTTTATAAAAGGGTTATTATTCGGCAAAAGTTTGAAAAGTCCTCCTTAGGCAGAACCTGCGTTAAGGAGGACCTCCCAATAGACGTGTGCTTTATAGAGGTTTGGGATAATAAAAATACTTAATTTCCAGTATTTCGGGTTGTATTACTATAAAGGCGTCTACTTTTGTTTTTTGGAAAGGAGCCGAAACCCTTTCCCTTTTCTTCTGTAATTTTATGCTGATACCAGCATTTTATCTTTTGTAATCATGCAAAAAACAGACTATATCGAATTAAAGTAAAATTTTCATAGGGTTTTCCAACAGCTCTTTAATTGCCAATTCAAACTTAGCAGCTGTTGCACCATCAATGAGTCTATGGTCAAATGTAAAGGAGATGCGCATAAATTGTCTCTTAGAGATATTTCCCTCATCATCCATTACCAATTCATCTTGAACTGCGCATACACCCAAAATACCGGAATCAGGCTGATTCACAATGGGGTCAAATGTCTCAACACCGAACATACCCAGATTGGAAATGGAGAAGGTAGAACCTTTATATTCATCCATACCAAGCTTGTTGGTTCTGGCTCTTTCCGCCAAATCCTTTGCTGTAGCAGAAATTTCTTCAAGGCTCATTTTATCAATATCCTTTAAAACAGGAACAATTAATCCCTCATCCAAGGCAACAGCCATACCAACATTCACATGGGCACGCTTGATGATTTTATCTCCATCTAATGTCACAAGAATGTGTTTGTTATTTTTCAACGCTTTTGCAACTGCCTTTAAGATAAAGTCGTTTACGGAATATTTTACGCCAAGATCCTCATTAACCTGCTTGCGGAATTTCATCAAGTTGGTTACGTCAATCTTCACGTTCTGTGTTACGCTGGGAATTTCTCTGCGGGATTGTGCCATACGTTCTGCAACAACTTTTCTCATACCCGCCAATTTTACAACTTCGTCACCTTCCATCAAATCAATAGATCCGGAAGCTATAGCAGGAGTAGGTGTAGACACTGCCGCTGGTGTAGCTACAGATGCAACAACAGGTGCACTTTGTGCTGCTGTCAAAATATCCTTCTGTACAATGCGTCCTGCGGGGCCAGAACCCTTTACGTTTGCGTAATCAATGCCCATTTTTGCCGCTGTTTTTCTTGCCAAAGGAGAGATACGAACTCTCCCGCTGGTCGTAACAGCCACTGGCGCCATAGGAGCTGCCACAACAGGTGTCGTCTCTGCCACAGGTGCTGCCGCTGGTACCGCTTCTGCACTGCCCACTGTCTCACCGGGCTCACCAATATATGCCAACAAGCCTTTTACAGGAATATCTTCCCCTTCTTGTGCAACGATTTTTAGCATTGTTCCGTCAAATTCGCTTTCTACTTCACTTGTCAATTTATCTGTTGTAATCTCAACAATAACGTCGCCGGCCTTCACCGCTTCGCCTTCTTTTTTCACCCATCTGGTTACGGTACCCTCTTCCATGGTAAGGCCCAGCTGAGGCATCTTTACTTCAAAAGCCATGATTTTCCCTCCTTTGATTACTTATTCAGAACTTTTTTCACTGCTTTTACAATATCTGCAGGGTGAGGGAAGTTTTCATCCTCCAGTGTAGGGCTGAAAGGCGAAACAATATTCAGACCGCAAACACGTTCTACCGGTGCATCTAATTCGTCAAACAACTCTTCAGCAATCTGTGCAGAAATTTCACCTGCATAGCTGCCTCTTTTTACTTCCTCGGAAAGAACGATTACATTGTGTGTCTTAGAAACAGATTTTACAATTGCATCCCAATCCAAAGGAACTAATGTACGCAAATCAAGGACTTCAACATGAATGCCCTCTTTTGCCAATTCTTCAGCAGCTTCCAAAGCAAAGTATACTTGACGGCTCCATGTGATAATGGTCAAATCAGTTCCTTCTTTTTTTACATCAGCAACGCCCAAAGGAATTGTATATTCACCTTCAGGTAATTCTTCTTTTTTCGCATATAACAGCTTGTGTTCCATAAACATAACAGGATCATCATCACGAACTGCGGATTTCAAAAGGCCTTTTGCATCAGCCGCTGTGGAAGGAGCAACAACCTTTAAGCCTGGGGTGTGACAGAAAATATTTTCCAAACACTGAGAATGCTGTCCTGCGTTTCTTCTGCCTGCACCCATTGGTAATCTCAGCACCATAGGCACTGTTGCCTGACCACCTGTCATATATCTCATCTTTGCTGCCTGATTGATAATGGGGTCTGCTGCAACTGTAATAAAATCGTCATACATCAATTCTACAACAGGGCGAATGCCTCTCATTGCCGCACCAACTGCCATACCGCAGAAGCCGGATTCGGAAATTGGTGTATCATATACTCTGTGTTCACCAAATTCTTTTTGAAAACCTACGGTGATGCCAAAAACATTCCCCATCTTTCCCATATCCTCGCCGAGGATAATTACATTTTCATCTCTAGCCATTTCTTCATGCAAAGCTTCACCAATTGCCTTGCTGATGCTTAATACTTTACTCATCTTGCAACACTCCTTTCATTATCAGAGCTATAAACGTCTGTTGTAGCTTCGGAAGGATCGGGGTATTCAGATGCCACAGCAAATTCATATGCCGCATCCATTTCCGCCTTTACTTCCTCTTCAACAGCAACCAGTTCCTCTTCCGTTGCAACCTTTTCGTCTAATAATCTTGCTCTCATGTTGGGAATGCCATCATCTTTATGTGCGTTTTCCATATATTCAGCGGGACGATAGTTAGCAGGGTCTCCGCAGTAGTGTCCTTGATGACGATATGTAATACATTCAACGATAGATGGACCATTTCCAGCTCTGGCATAATCCGCCGCTTCTTTCACCGCTTCGTAAACAATAGCGGGATCATTGCCATCTACTGTTGTTCCGGGAATATCATAACCTTTTGCACGAACCGCAATGGTCTCTGTATTTGTTACTGAATGAATGTTAGTAGATACACCATATTTATTGTTTTCACACAGGAATACAACAGGAAGCTTCCAAGCTGCCGCCATATTCACCGCTTCATGAAAAGTACCCTGGTTTGAAGCACTATCTCCAAAGAAGCAAAGTGTAACATGCTTGTCTCCCAGCACCTTAGAAGCCAAAGCTGAACCGGTTGCAATAGGAATACCTGCACCAACAATACCATTTGCACCTAAATGATGCAGTCCTTCAACATCCGCAATATGCATGGAACCGCCCTTACCATTGCAGTATCCTGTTTTCTTGCCAAACAGCTCAGCAAGCATTTTATCTAATTTACCACCTTTGGCGATGGTATGTCCATGTCCTCTGTGGGTTGTAGCCATATAATCTTCTTTTTCTAAGGCATAGCAAGCGCCTGCTGCTACAGCCTCCTGACCAATACACAGGTGAATATTACCTGCAAGCATTCCCTTTGTGAAGCATTCAGCCGCTCTTGTTTCAAATGCTCTGATACGAATCATCATGCGATACAAATCAATGAGCATCTCTTTTGAATATTTCTTCTTAGCCAATGAAATCACCCTTTTCTTAAGTTTTTAATGATATATATTATGTTCTATAACATTGCTTTCAATATGAAGTGCCACTTGTAACTTGTCATGTATGTTCTGCTTCAACTTCTATCACCTGTAATACAAGCTAGTGGCGAATGAAAAGCCGTCTTTTATACGGCTACATAAATTCTTATCTTTCGTTTCCTAAAAGCCGATTATCCTTTGTAATTATTCATATTCATCTTCTGTAGAATCTTTGTAATTTAGGTACCGCTGCTAACAGCGGCACCTAATATACATCACTTCAAAGTTCCTTATTTAATCTGTCCGATCATTCTTGGCAAGAACAAGGAGATGTCAGGAATAAAGGTTAAGACAAATAGTGCTACGATACCTGCAATAAGGAAAGGTACGATCTTTTTGCAAATATCTGCAACAGGAATTTCTGCAACATTACAACCTACATAAAGGTTAATACCAACAGGAGGTGTAATCATACCGATTGCCATATTTACTGTTAAGAACACACCTGCATGAAGCAAGCTTACATCAATAGCATTCAAAACAGGAACAATAATAGGCAACAAGATGTAGAATGCGGAGTTTGCATCAAGGAAACAACCTGCAATTAAGAAAATAATATTAATTAACAATAAGATTATGTATTTGTTATCGCTTACTGCAAGAACCATCTGAGAAAGCTGACTTGCAATTTGGCTCGTTGTCAAAATCCATGCAAACACTGCTGCTGCTGCAATGATAAACATTACCGTTGCAGAAGAAACGGCGGATTCCATGAAAATATGATACAAATCTTTCAGTTTGATTTCTCTGTAAATAAAAACACCAACAATTAATCCATAAATAACAGCAATACCTGCTGCTTCTGTGGGTGTAAAGATACCTGCGTAAATACCACCCAGAATGATAACTGGTGTCATTAATCCCCAGAAAGCATCTTTAAAAGCAATCAGTCTGTCCTTGCCACTCATCTTAGGCTGAGCAATAATATCTTTGTTATTTCTGGAATCCCAAGCAGCTGCCAGATAGTATGCAATACCTACAACAATACCAGGGATAATACCTGCAGTAAACAGAGCACCAACAGATACGTCAGTACAAGAAGCATAAACTACATATGCAATACTTGGAGGAATAATAATACCGATTGCCCCTGAAGCACTAACCAATGCGGCGGGCATATTCTTGCCATAACCAGCTTTCACCATTGCAGGAATCAAAACAGGTCCAATAGCCGCAACAGTAGCAGGGCCTGAGCCTGAAATTGCAGCAAAGAAACATGCAACAATAACAACTACAGCCATTAGTCCACCTTTTCTATGACCAACACAAGCATTTGCAAAACTAATCAAACGTCTTGAAATCCCTGCATATTCCATAATACTACCGGCTAAAATAAAGAATGGAATTGCAAGTAATGTAAACTTAGCCGTCCCTGAGTATAAAATACCGGGAATAACAGAGAGGGGAAACTGTCCATACATTAATCCAACGGATGCTGCTAAGCCAAGTGAAACAGCGATGGGTACATTCAAGAATACCAGCAAAAAGAATAACCCAAAAAGAATTAAAATCATCATGCCTCAGCACCCCCCTCTTTTTCTTCATTCCATAAGCCTTTTACCTGAAGATAACCGGCTTGTATAATACGAATGATTACAAAGACAGCACTAACAGGCATGGAAAGTCCCTGCACTGCTTGTGGCATTCTCAATACGGGAGTAGTAGAACCCATGGCAATTTGTCCCTGAACCATAACAATTCCGTAATAAAATACAAGGGACATAAAAATTAAGCTACAAATTACGCCAAATAATGCCAGTAAAGCTTTTGTTTTTCCGTGGAACAAATCAACAAGAAAACTCATACCCAAATGGGCATATCTCTTAAAACCAGCTGCAACACCCAACATTGAAACCCATACAAACACTGTTACTGTTAACTCCTCCGTAAAAGAGAAGGAATTGGCAAAGCAATATCTAAATACAACGTTGAGGAAGTTCATAATTGCCATATAGGACATCATAAGAATGATGAGCGTTTCTTCAAAATAATCAAGTATTTTGCCAAGCAATTTCATTTTATCCACCTTTCTTTCGTTTTTTATTTTTAATTCACGCCAAATATCATTGTGTCTAAAAAATAATTATTGACCAATCAAAAATATCTGTTAGTCTTTTAGCGCTCTTTTTTCTTTTGTATATAAAAGTAGTACCTATTTAAAATTCCTAATACCAGCAGTAAAAAGAGAGAGCAGGGACAGCGTGCCTACCTGCCCTCTCGACACTCTTAATTATCTTATTTGTAGCCAAAAGCTGCAAAAGCTTCTGCACCAAACTCTTTTATGTAATTGTCATAAACAGGAGCAACAACTGTCTTCATTTCTGCAATTGCTTCAGGAGACAATTCGTTAACTTCTACACCAGTAGCCTTGAACTGTTCAATGATCTCAGCATCCATATTTCTGGAAGCTGCCACCTGAGTTGCACATGCTTCTTTACCAGCTGCGTCAAAGATAGCCTTATCTTCATCGCTCAATTTATTCCAGATATTACCACTAACACTTAAAATAATTGGATCGTAGCAGTAATTCCAAATTGTCATATATTTCTGAACTTCCTGAATTTTTGCAGATCTGATTGTGTCATAAGGATTTTCCTGACCATCAATTGCACCCTGCTGTAAAGCTGTAAATACTTCACCGAAAGGCATCTGTGTTGGGTCGGCACCCAATGTCTTAAATACGTCTACCAACAAAGAAATTGCAGGTACTCTAACCTTCAGCATAGACATATCAGCTGCTGAAGTGATAGGACGCTTGTTGTTTGTAATCTGACGGAAACCATTTTCGCCGATACCAACTACATGAGCACCCTTTGCTTCAACTGCTTTCTTAATAAATTCGGAACCAGTAGAACCCTCGTTGAAAATGTACTCATCAACGCTGTCATAGCCATTTGGGAAAATCCAAGGCATACTGATTACAGATAATTCAGGTACTACGTTAGAAATAATCATGGAAGAGTGAAGGTCAACGTCTGTTGTGCCGTTGAATAACATTTCAACACCCTTTGTCTGATCGCCAGCTGCAAGCTGCTCATTTCCGTAAATAGTTACCGTATATCTGCCTTCTGTGCGTTCCTCAATTAATTTCTTAAACTCGTTTGCTGCTACCATCCATACACTTGTTTCAGAAGGTGTTACTGCCATTTTCAGGTTAATTGCTTTTACTTCACCGCCGCTGTTACCATCGCTGCTTTTGCTTCCGCCGCCACACCCTGCAACGCCCAAAGCCATTACAGCACACATAATACCAGCCAATAATCTTTTTTTCATTTCATTTACCCTCCTCGTTAATTTGGACTCTTTTCCAACATGTCTTTTTTGCTACTTGCTCGCTACCCCTTCCAAAGCAGCCGGCATAGCTCTTTTCTTTTGTTTTTTTGCGTTACTACGCAATTCTTTCGCGTATATATCCATTGGTACATACACAATTTATAAAAAGTCCCCTACTTCGGCAAACTGCCTTTCAGCTCCCTTTTTATCGAAGCGTAAATATCCTATCTTTAGAAATTAACGACCGTTAAAGTATGCAACATGATAATAAGTGTTATCACAGAACAAGTAATCTTTCGCCCATTTTGGTTTCTTTTCAATCAAATATGTGTAAAGCTCCACGTGCTCTTCTGCTAATACGGTTAACGGCTTATCAGTCAATCGAGTGATCTCTTCCATATAGTGAGAAAAAATATCTTTATAATTTAGCATGGAATTATAAAGAAAAATATTTTTTGCCCCTTCAATAATCGCCATATGAAACTCTAAGTCATACTTTGTAAAAGCAGCTCTATCATCGATTTTTGCAGCTTCCTGCATCTTTTCCACCAAGTCCTTTAAAACATCTTCGTCTTCCTTTGTGGCTCTTCTCACAAAGAATTCAATTGCCTTAAACTCGATGGCTTGTCTAAATTCGAAAAATTCTTTAAATTCTTCACTTGAAATATCCGAAGATTTCAAGGTCTCTGGCGGCTCCTCATTCGTAATTCCCTGCTCGGGATTTCTATGTACAAAGGAACCTACACCCTGCATGGTAACCACAATGCCACTGCCCTGCAAATTTTGTAATGCAGCCCTAACACTGGTTCTGCTCACGCCAAACATACTGCAAAGCTTGCTTTCAGAAGGAAGTTTATCTCCTACTTTCCACTCTCCGCTGGTAATCTGTTCTAAAATTTGATTATAAACCTCGTCACTCAGTGACAATCTGCCTTTATAGTAATCCATGATTTTCTCCCCTAATCTGCTCTTGCATGGCCCCTTTTCAATACAAAAAGTAGTAAAAAATTTATTTGGAGCATTCTTTCGGAGGCTCTATTCGTTGTTGATCCTGTATAGTTCTAATACCTGTCGTACACCATGTATTACTTGTACTATAAGTTATCATACAACTCAATAAAAAGCAATTTCCGTTTTGTACAAACATTTAAACAAAAATTTGTATAGATGCCCATACACATTGAATTTCTTGTGCAATTTCATCAAAAAAGTCCATGTTTCGCATAAAAAAATAATAGTATTTGTAAGTATTCCACTACAACAACTAAAAAATACATACAAAAAATGTTTTGTTGTTCAATATATACACCAGTAATTTCTCTTAGATAAGGCCTCCTTTTTTTGCAATTTGGCATAAAAAAAATATCCTGATATGCTTATATTATCAGGATATTTTTATAGATTGTCAATAAATTATTTATAATATTTCACTGCTGATTCAAATAACTTCATATCATATTTCCCTTGTACGTTCTGATACAAGTTACAACCTATACGTTCCGAGTGCCCCATCTTGCCGATAATTCGACCATCAGGAGAAATCAACCCTTCAATCCCATAAATTGAGCCATTGGGATTAAATTGAATTTCATTTGTTGCATTCCCACTATTATCCACATACTGGGTAAGGATCTGACCATTGTTTGCTAATTCTTTCACCAATGCTTCATCCGCCAATAGCCTACCCTCTCCATGGGAAATGGGAACTGTAAATACCTCTCCCGGCTCCACATTCATTAACCAAGGAGAGTTGTTTGAAGCAACTCTGGTTCGAACCAGTTTTGATTGGTGACGCCCAATGGTGTTATAGGAGAGTGTGGGGCATGTTTCGTCCGTATCCATTATTTTACCATATGGCACCAAGCCTAGTTTAATTAATGCTTGGAACCCATTACAAATACCACACATTAATCCATCTTTTTCCTCCAAAAGTTGTGTTACAACTTCTTTAATTTCAGGATTACGGAAGAAAGCAGTAATAAATTTACCGGAACCATCCGGTTCATCTCCACCGGAAAATCCACCGGGAATAAAAATCATCTGGGATTTCTTCACTTCCTTTGCAAATCTCTGGATGGAATCAGAAATACCCACTGCAGAAAGGTTATTGATGACGAAAACCTCTGCATTTCCACCTGCTCGTTCCACTGCCTTTGCAGAATCATATTCGCAGTTCGTTCCAGGGAAGACAGGTATCAGCACTTTAGGCTTTGCAAAAGACGTATTTCCCTGAAATTTCTTCTCTATATGATAGGTAAAGGTAGGTATTTTCTCAGCTTTAGTTACGATATTGCAGGGATAAACCTTTTCAAGCTTTCCTTCATAAATATCCATTAAAGCTTTCATAGAAATCTCATCTTTGCCAAAAACAATAGCTTGTTTCTCTGTTGTTACACCAAGAGGAATACCAGCTTCAACATCATCGGACAATTCTAAGATAAAACCACCATATTGATAACCGAATACCGTTTCTAATGAACTATCATTAGCAAAGGAAAATCCAAGTTCATTGCCCATAGCCATTTTCAAAATTGCCTCAGCAATACCCCCGTAGGTTGGGGTATATGCACTAAGAACCTTGCCATCTTTCATTAATTTATGAACGAACTCAAAATTAGCCTTTAAGCTGTTTGCAGTTGGCAACCCATATTCATCATATTCAGGCAGTATCAAAACAACCTTATGCCCCGAACCTTTAAATTCAGGAGAAATTATATTACCAATCTCCTCTGTGGTTACCGCAAAGGAAACTAATGTAGGTGGCACGTCAATGTGCTCAAAACTACCACTCATAGAATCTTTCCCACCAATAGCAGCAATTTCCAGACCTTTTTGCGCCATAAACGCTCCCAATAACGCCGCCAGAGGCTTGCCCCAACGTTTTTCATCTTTCATTGGTTTTTCAAAATATTCTTGAAAGGACAAATAAACATCCTCAAATTTTGCACCTGTTGCCACTAGCTTCGCCACTGATTCCACTACAGCTAAATACGCACTGTGGTAAGGGCTTGCTTCAGCTATAAAGGGATTATAACCCCAAGCCATTAGGGAGCAGGTAGTCGTATCTTTTTTCTCAACCGAAACCTTGTTTACCATTGCTTGGATAGGTGTTCTTTGAGTTTTCCCGCCAAAAGGCATCAATACAGTCCCCCCACCAATGGTGGAGTCAAAGCGTTCAGACAACCCCCTCTTGGAGCAAACATTCAAATCCTCTGCTATCTCCGAAAATCCTTCTTTAAAGCTTGCAGGTATTTTCTTTATAATATCTTTGGGTGCCGCAGGAGCAATAGTAATGTGCTTTTCTGCACCATTGGAATCCAAAAATTCCCGGGAAATATTAACAATATCCTTGCCATTCCAATGCATAATCAATCGCGGCTCTGCCTTTACCTCAGCAACCACAGTGGCTTCTAGGTTTTCGCCATACGCCAATTCCTTAAATCTCTCTACATCTTCTGCCGCAACCACCACTGCCATTCTTTCTTGTGATTCGCTGATTGCCAATTCTGTACCATCAAGTCCATCATACTTTTTGGGAACTGCATTTAAGTCAATCACCAAACCGGGTGCCAACTCACCAATAGCAACAGATACACCACCTGCACCAAAATCATTGCAACGCTTGATTAGTTTCGCCGCTTCTGCATTACGGAACAAACGCTGTAACTTTCTTTCTTCAGGTGCGTTTCCCTTTTGAACCTCTGCACCACAGCTTTCTAAGGATTCTACAGTGTGAGATTTTGAGGAGCCCGTTGCACCACCGCAACCGTCACGCCCGGTACGTCCACCTAAAAGAATGATAATGTCACCATCCTTTGGCTCTTCTCTTCGCACATTCTCTGCAGGTGCAGCACCAATCACTGCGCCTATTTCCATTCTCTTTGCCACATAACCGGGATGATAAATTTCGTCAACCTGTCCCGTTGCAAGGCCAATCTGATTCCCGTAGGAGCTATATCCCGCCGCCGCTGTTGTTACAATTTTGCGCTGGGGCAGTTTTCCTGGAATGGTTTGAGAAACAGGTACCGTAGGGTCACCTGCCCCCGTTACACGCATTGCCGCATATACATAAGAACGTCCCGATAATGGGTCACGTATTGCACCGCCAACACAGGTAGCCGCACCACCAAAGGGCTCAATTTCCGTGGGATGGTTGTGGGTTTCATTTTTGAATAGCAATAGCCATTTTTCTATTTTACCTTCTACATTCACATCAATTTTCACTGTGCATGCGTTAATTTCTTCGGACTCATCAAGCTTATTCAATTTTCCCTGCTTTTTCAAAAACTTCGCTACAATGGTGCCCATATCCATCAAATTAATGGGTTTCGTACGACCAATTGCTTCTCTTGTTTTCAAGTATTCCTCATAGGCAGACTGTAATAAGCTATCCTCAAAGCGGATTTTATCAATGGTTGTCAAAAAGGTTGTATGGCGGCAATGATCGGACCAATAAGTATCAATCATCTTGATTTCTGTAATCGTAGGATTTCTGTCTTCTTGCTTAAAATATGCCTGGCAAACCTTTATGTCGTCCAAATCCATTGCCAAGCCCAAATGCTTCACAAACCCATCTAAACCGTCTTCATCCAACTGCAAAAAGCCCTCAACCGTTGCTACCTCTGTAGGTATTTCATACTGCATCGTAAGGGTTTCAAAAGTGTTTAAAGTGGCTTCTCTAGCCTCAACAGGATTAATCACATATTTTTTGATGGATTGAATTTCTTCTTCCGTCAGCTTACCATATAAATAGTATACTTTTGCCGTACGAACCAAAGGTCTTTCTTGCTTGGAAATAATCTGTACACATTCAGCGGCTGAATTGGCTCTTTGGTCAAACTGCCCGGGCAAATATTCCACAGCAAATATAATTGCATCCTCATTCGGCAATGTATCATATAAATAATCAAGCTGTGGCTCAGAAAAAACGGTTGTTTTGCAATAGTCAAATAAATCCTTTTCAATACGCTCCACGTCGTAACGATTAAAAAGGCGTAAGTCAGTCAAATTTTTAATCCCTAGCAAATTTACAATATCATGGCGCAAGCCATCTGCCTCTGCTGTAAGACCTAGTTTTTTCTCTACATAAACTCTGTAAACCATGCTTATACCTCCGCCGCTAAGGCTTTTTTGCCAATATCCTTGCGATAATATGCATTCTCAAATTTTACGGTTTTTACCGTTTCATAAGCCTTCTCAATGGCTTCGCCTAATGTAACCCCAACTTCTGTTACGCCTAATACACGTCCACCGCCAGTAATCAAAACTCCATCCTTAATTTTTGCTCCTGCTACATAAATCTGATTGCTGTTTTCAGGCAACAAAATAGGGAAGCCAGTTTCATATTTTCCAGGGTAACCTTCAGAGGCCATAATGACACAGCAAGCTGCTTTCTCACTAAATTTCACTTCAGCCTCTGCTAAAGTGCCCTTTGCAATATGCTGCATAATGGTCAAAAGGTCACTCTCCAGTAATGGTAAAACAACCTGCGTCTCAGGATCACCAAAACGGCAGTTATATTCTATGGTTTTAGGCCCATTTGGTGTCAACATCAATCCAAAGTACAGACAACCTTTAAAGGTTCTCTCCTCTTGATTCATGGCTTCCATAGTAGGCAGAAAAATAGTTTTCATACACTCTGCCGCAATTTCATCTGTATAATAAGGATTTGGAGCAATCGTTCCCATGCCCCCAGTGTTCAAACCCTTATCCCCATCCAATGCTCTTTTGTGATCCATAGAGGAAACCATGGGAATCATGGTTTTCCCATCGGTAAAGGCAAGCACAGAAACTTCGGGACCTGTGAGAAATTCCTCAATCACGATATGGTCACCGCTGGCGCCGAATATTTTGTCCTCCATCATGGAACGAACGGCATCCTTTGCCTCTTCTCTTGTTTCTGCAATGACAACGCCCTTGCCCAACGCTAACCCATCCGCCTTAATTACTGTAGGAATGGGTGCTGTATCTAAATATTCCAAAGCCTTCGCCATATCGTCAAACACTTCATACTGTGCAGTAGGAATGTTGTATTTTTTCATTAAATTTTTAGAAAAAACCTTGCTTCCCTCTAAAATAGCCGCTCTTTTGTTGGGGCCAAAGCAAGGAACACCAATGGTCTCTAATGCATCCACCACCCCTAATACAAGAGGATCATCGGGAGCCACTACTGCAAACTCAATTTTATTTTCCAATGCAAACGCCGTAATTTTTTCAACTTCTTTTACCCCAATATCAACGCAAGTAGCATCTTGAGCAATTCCACCATTACCGGGCAGTACAAAAAGTTCAGTTACATTGGAATTTTCTTTGATTTTTTTCACAATGGCATGCTCTCTCCCGCCACCGCCAATTACCATGACCTTCATTTTATTCCTTCCCCCTTTTTAATGATGGAACAAACGCATTCCTGTAAATGCCATAACCATATTATGTTTGTTGCAGGTCTCAATCACATTATCATCACGGATGGAACCACCGGGCTCTGCAATATAAGAAACGCCGCTTTTTGCCGCTCTTTCAATATTGTCACCAAAGGGGAAGAAAGCATCACTGCCCAAAGCCACACCCTTAATTGTGGAAAGATACGCCTTCTTTTCTTCTCTTGTCAAAGGCTCAGGCTTTTCAGAGAAAATGCTTTCCCAAGCACCATCTGCCAACACATCTTCAGCATCGTCAGAAATATAAATATCAATGGCATTGTCCCTTGCAGGACGAGCTACGGAAGGCAAAAATGGTAGGTTTAATACCTTTTCACATTGGCGCAAATGCCAAATGTCTGCTTTACTTCCAGCCAGACGGGTGCAGTGAATACGAGACTGCTGTCCGGCACCTACTCCAATTGCCTGTCCGTCTTTAGCAAAACATACGGAATTGGACTGTGTATATTTCAAAGTAATTAAAGCAACAATCAAATCTCTCTTTGCATCATCTGTCAGCTCTTTGTTTTCTGTTACAATGTTTTCTAAAAGCTCTTTGGCAATTTTGAAATTATTTCTCCCTTGTTCAAAGGTAATTCCAAAAACCTGTTTCACTTCTTTTTCCTCAGGAACGAAATCTACATCAATTTCTACAACATTATAGGTTCCATTTCTTTTGGCTTTCAAAATTTCTAAAGCTTCTGCTGTATAACCTGGTGCAATAATGCCGTCGGATACCTCTCTCTTAATCATATTTGCTGTCACTGCATCACAAATATCACTTAAGGCAATCCAATCACCATAGGAACATAAACGGTCTGTGCCCCTTGCTCTGGCATATGCCAAAGCAATCGGAGATTCGTCCAAACCTTCAATATCATCCACAAAGCAAGCCTTTTTTAAATCCCCGCTCATAGGTGTGCCTACTGCCGCAGAGGTGGGGCTTACGTGCTTGAAGGAGGTTGCCGCAGGCATACCCAAAGCTTCTTTTAATTCCTTTACCAACTGCCAGCTGTTAAAGGCATCCAAAAAATTGATATATCCTGGCTTTCCGCTCAATATGCGGATAGGCAGCTCTCCGCCGTCTGCCATATAAATTCTTGCAGGTTTCTGATTTGGATTACAGCCGTACTTTAATTCAAATTCATTCATTTTAAAAGCCTCCTGTATGTCAAACCTTTAACTCCGCTTCAATATCACCTTCATACCATTTTGTAATGATTGGCTGTGCAATCTCTTTGATAAATTCATCCACCTGGGAAGCACTTCTGCCGATATATAATGATGGATCTAATTCCGCTTTAATTTCATCCAACGTCAGAGGGAATGCATCGTCCTCTGCAATTCTTTCAATCAAATCGTTCTTGCCACCCTCAAGCTTTACTTTTGCCGCCGCCGCATGGGAGTGGGTACGCAGCAATTCGTGCAATTCCTGTCTGTTGCCGCCTTTTTTCACGGATTTCATCATGATATTTTCTGTTGCCATAAAAGGCAGTTTCTCCATCACACGACGCTCAACAACTTTATCATAAACAACCAAGCCGGCTGTCACATTCATATAAATATTCAAAATAGAATCAATTGCCAAAAAGGCTTCTGCACTGGAAATACGCTTGTTCGCAGAATCATCCAGTGTTCTTTCAAACCACTGAGTGCCTGCTGTTAAGGCAGGGTTTAAGGAGTCCACAATCACATATCTTGCCAAAGCGGAGATTCTCTCACTTCTCATTGGGTTTCTCTTGTAAGGCATTGCAGAGGAACCAATCTGGTTTTTTTCAAAGGGCTCTTCCATTTCCTCAAAAGACTGCAAAATACGCATATCGTTGGAGAATTTATAAGCACTTTGGGCAAAACCAGAGAGAACAGATAAGAAATAAGCATCCACCTTACGGGAATAGGTCTGACCAGAAACAGGTACACAGCCCTTGAAGCCCATATCAGCCGCAATCATTTCTTCCATTTTCTTAATTTTCTCTTCGTCTCCTTCAAACAGCTCCATAAAGCTTGCTTGGGTACCTGTTGTACCCTTTGAACCTAATAAAAGCAGTTCTTCCAAACGATGCTCTAACTCATGAATATCCTGACACAATTCATAAATCCAAAGGGTGGCTCTTTTGCCTACAGTTGTCAGCTGAGCAGGCTGTAGATGGGTGTAAGCCAAGCAAGGAAGGTTCTTATAGCTTTCCGCAAATTCAGAGAGATTTTTTACAACCTGTGCCGCTTTCTTCAAAATAATATGAGATGCTTCTTTTAAGATAATAACATCTGTGTTGTCACCAACGTAACAGGAGGTTGCCCCTAAATGGATAATTGGCTCTGCCTTAGGGCACTGCTGACCATAAGCAAATACATGGCTCATAACGTCGTGACGTACAACTTTTTCTCTTGCTTCGGCAACCTCAAAATTAATATCATCTTGAAAAGCTTCTAATTCAGCAATTTGCTCATCTGTAATTTCTAAGCCCAAGGCTTTCTCTGCCTTCGCTAAAGCAATCCAAAGCTTGCGCCATGTGCGAAACTTAAAGCCTTCAGAAAAAACAGCCTGCATTTCCTTGCTGGCATATCTGGTTGAAAAAGGGGAAAGATAAATTTCTTTTGTGCTATCCATATCTGAATCTCCTTATTTGTTTTTATTTATCATACGGTTTTCAATGGTTCCTGTTTTCAAATCAATATATCTTACATAAAGGGAAATCTTATTTTCTTCATTTAAATTCACCCAAATCTCTTGCACAAAATCATCAATCTGATTCGGAATTTCTGTACGCTCCGGTTCTCCTTGGAATGTAGGCAAAGGATTGCCATCACAAGCGTAGGTGTGAATAAAATGCCCCAATCCGTTTACAGCGGGGAACGAAAAGGTGTATCGATTGCAGGCACTGCCCTTTGCATCAGCACTTTTCAGAATACTCATTTTATAGGAAAAATCCACTTTCCCAAAAGTCAGCATACCGCTGATTCTAGGTGTAAAATTGGGAGCATCCGGCTCAAATTCTCTGGTCTCCAAACCTTCCTCGAAGGTTTTTCCCCCTTGCATAAATTCATAAATGGTATCGGTCTGGTCACCGTTTGTTACAATCAATTTATTATCCAGTTTTTTAATAGGAGAATAAATAATTAAAGAAGGGTCTTCCACCTTGGATTCATCAAAAGGCTTGATTATCACTTCTTCACCATTTTCAATAAACACACGATTACGGCTGTTTTCACTGCGACCCATAATAAAGTATGCAATTGCCGCCTTGCTTCCATCGGCTGTTTTTCCAATTACAATCCCTCTGCCAACGTAAGGGTTTTCCTTCACCAAATCCTTCATGGGGTTGATCTTATAGATGTCCATATCAGTTTCCTTTCTGTAATTTACAGGCTACCATTTCCACAGCTTTGGGCAAAAGCACCCACTCCGCTTCTTCCATGACTCTTTTTTGCAATACCTCTGGGGTGTCACCCTCCAAAATCTCCACAGCCTTTTGTAGAATGATTTCCCCTCCATCAGGAATCTCATTCACATAATGCACCGTAGCCCCTGTCACCTTCACACCGTAGCTAAGGGCAGCTTCATGCACATGCAAGCCATAAAACCCTTTGCCACAAAAGGAAGGAATCAAAGACGGATGAATATTCACAATTCTCTTTGGATAAAGGGCAGTAAATTTCTCGCTGAGTAAAGACATAAACCCTGCCAAAACAATCATTTTAATTCCGTTCTCATCCAAAACTTTTTTCATTTCCTCTTCATACGCTTCTTGAGAGGAAAATTCTTTTCTTTTGATTACTACACTTTTGATGCCGTTTTCTGCGGCTCTGGTTAAAGCATAAGCACTGTCGTTGCTAGCCAAAACCAAAGCAATTTCACCGCTGAGTATTTCTCCTCTTTTTTCAGCATCAATCAGTGCCTGTAAATTCGTGCCGCCGCCGGAAACAAAAACTGCAATTTTTGTTTTTAGCATATTACGACACCTTCCTCGGCAACCACAATTTCACCCATAATATATGCGTCCTCGCCATTTGCCTTAAGAATCTCCAATGCTTTTTCTGCATCCTCTTTTGCCACAACCACACTCATGCCCACACCCATGTTAAAGGTGTTAAACATATCTCTTTCAGGTATATTGCCTGTTTTTGCAAGCAAATCGAAAATAGGCAGGATACGTAATGCATTTCTATCTATCTTCGCGCCAAAACCCTTGGGAATGCTTCTGGGAATGTTTTCGTAAAAACCACCGCCTGTGATATGAGAAACTGCCTTAACCGTTACCTCTTCAAACAAAGCAAGCATGGGCTTCACATAAATTTTTGTAGGTGTTAGTAAGGTTTCCCCTAAGGATTTGCCACCCAATTCCGCAACAGGCGCCTTCATATCTGTATTTTCCACATCAAACACACGGCGTACCAAGGAAAAACCATTGGAATGCACACCGCTGGAGGGCAATGCAATCAGTACATCCCCTTCAGTTATAGTTTTATTATTCAGAATCTTTGCTTTATCTACAACGCCAACGGAGAAACCAGCCAAATCATATTCATCCTCTGGATAAAAACCGGGCATTTCTGCTGTTTCTCCACCAATTAATGCCGCACCGGATTGAACACAACCTTCTGCAACGCCTGAAACAATAGACGCAATTTTCTCAGGGAAGTTCTTGCCAACAGCAATATAATCCAAGAAAAATAAAGGCTTCGCTCCAACACAAATAATATCATTTACGCACATCGCAACACAGTCAATGCCAACGGTGTCATGCTTGTCCATCAAAAATGCCAATTTCAGCTTTGTGCCCACGCCGTCTGTACCGCTTACCAAAACAGGCTTTGTAATTCCCGTCATATCTAATTCAAATAGGCCGCCAAAGCCTCCAATATCAGACATAACTCCTGCTGTCATTGTTTTTGCAATATGCTGCTTCATCAGCTCAACTGCTTGGTATCCTGCAACAATGTCCACACCTGCTGCCTTATAGCTCTCACTGTGACTCTTCATCTTGTTTTTTTCTCCTCTCGCTGAGCTTATATTCAAATCTGTTTTTATCTGCCTCTACCGGTGTTTCCGTTGGATATTTTCCGTCAAAGCAAGATGCACAGTAGCCCTCCCCATTTGGGGTGCCAATCAGCATGCTTAAGTGGTCTAGGCTTAAATATCCTAAGCTGTCTACGCCAATAATATCTCTAATTTCCTCAATGGTATGGTTGCAGGCAATCAAGTTCTCCTGAGAATCCACATCCGTTCCATAAAAGCAAGGGTACAAAAAGGGAGGAGCGGAAGAACGCATATGCACCTCTGCTGCTCCCGCATCCCTGAGAAGCTTTACAATGCGTGCCGAAGTCGTCCCTCTTACAATTGAGTCATCCACCATAACCACTCTTTTGCCTTTTACAGTTTCTGCGATTACGTTTAACTTAATTTTCACTTTATCCTCACGAACCTTTTGTCCGGGAGAAATAAAGGTACGCCCGATGTACTTGTTTTTTATAAAACCAATGCCGTAAGGAATGCCGGACTGTCTAGCATAGCCAATGGCCGCGTCTAACCCTGAATCGGGAACGCCAATTACAACATCCGCCTGTACAGGGTGCTCCATGGCAAGGCAAGCCCCTGCTTTCACCCTCGCATCGTGTACACTTCTGCCTTCCACACGGGAATCAGGTCTGGAAAAATAAATATATTCAAAAATACAGATGGTGGGCTTTACTTTTTCGCAGTGGTCTGTAATGTTGCGTATTCCTTCATGGTCAAAAACTACAATTTCCCCGGGACGAATATCTCGAATAAATTTCGCACCAACGGCATCCAGCGCACAGCTTTCAGAAGCAACGATGTAGCTGCCATCCTCTGTAATCCCATAGCATAAAGGTCTGAATCCATTTTCATCCCTTGCCGCAACCATTTTGGATGCAGACATAATCACTAAAGAATAAGCACCTTTGATTCGGTTCATGGCACGGTTTACTGCCTCCTCAATAGAGGGTGCATTCAAACGTTCCTTTGTAATCATATACGAAATAACTTCTGTATCACTTGTTGTGTGAAAAATGGAACCTTGCAATTCTAATTCCTGTCTGAGTTCAAAAGAATTTACCAAATTACCGTTATGGGCCAAAGCAAGCTTGCCTTTGATGTGGTTGACAACGATAGGCTGTGCATTGGTACGGTCATTCACCCCTGTTGTGCCATAACGTACATGTCCAATCGCCATGTTGCCTTCCCCCAAAGAAGCCATCACCTGAGGGGTAAAAACGTCGTTTACCAAACCCGGATCCTTATGAAAACGAAAAATACCGTCGTCATTTACAACAATGCCGCAACTTTCTTGCCCTCTATGCTGTAAAGCAAACAGTCCATAATAGGTTGTTGCCGCAACTGTGGCGGTTTCTTTTCCAAAAACACCGAATACACCACATTCCTCATGAATTTCATTCATACACATGTTAGCACCTCGTCTATTCACTCTGTACTGTAACCGGATTATTCACCCATTAAACGCTTTAATACTTCCTGATAAGCATCCTCAACATTGCCTAAGTCACGGCGGAATCTGTCTTTATCAAGCTTCTCTCCTGTTACAGTATCCCAGAAACGGCAAGTATCGGGGGAAATTTCATCCGCCAATACAATTTGTCCATCTGCAGTCTTACCAAATTCCAATTTAAAATCTATCAGTTCTATGTTTGCATCTTTCAAATAATTGCTCAAAATTTCATTAATCTTGAAAGAGTATTTTGCAATTAGGTCAACTTCTTCTTTTGTTGCAAATTCCATGGCTAAAATATGATATTCATTAATCATAGGATCGCCCAATTCATCATCTTTATAACAATACTCCAGAACTGTACGCTTCATTTTTGTGCCTTCTGCCAAGCCAAGACGCTTCGCCAAAGAGCCTGCAGCAATATTTCTTACGATTACTTCTAAAGGTACAATTGTTACTTTCTTTACTACAGTTTCTCTATCGGAAAGCTCTTCCACAAAATGTGTAGGAATCCCATTTTTTTCTAAAAGCTTCATGAGGTGATTTGTTACACGGTTGTTGATGGCACCTTTCCCAAGAATAGTGCCCTTTTTCAGACCATTGAACGCAGTTGCATCATCCTTGTAGGATACGATGCAGTAATTTTCATCGTTGGTTGCATACACCTTTTTTGCCTTGCCTTCATACATCTGAATTGTCTTTTCCATGATACTGAATTCCTCCTAAAGAATCATCTTTTCGCCTTTCGGCTTGTTGGGTTAATGAGCATTTATATTTATAAGTATCGTTACTTTTTTCTTTTCTGCCATGATAGAATGCACCACGTAATTTCACTGAGAAAATCAGGTTTGCACACGCCCTTGTTGGCAAATCTATTAAGATTTTCCCATTTAGACATGGTTGAATCTCATATTTATTTATTATATTTTTCCGCTATCAAACGGTCTTTTTCTAATACTTGTTTTGCATTATCTGCTCTTGCCATGTGAAGTTTCTCAGCCAATTCTTGGTCTGTTACCGCCAAAATCTGAATTGCCAATAATGCCGCATTTTCTGCCCCATCAATGGCTACTGTTGCCACAGGCATGCCCCCGGGCATCTGAACTGTAGAAAGGAGTGCATCCAAGCCATCCAATGTGGAAGATTTGATGGGAATACCAATTACAGGTAAGGTGGTGTTCGCCGCCATAGCTCCTGCCAAATGAGCCGCCTTCCCCGCTGCCGCAATGATTGCGCCAAAACCATTCTCTCTTGCATTCATTGCAAAAGCTCTTGCTTCTTCGGGTGTTCTGTGGGCAGAATACACGTGAACCTCAAAGGGCACACCATACTTGTCCAAGGTTGTTAAAGCTTTTTCCACAACAGGAAAATCACTGTCACTGCCCATAAGAATCGCTACTTTTTTCATGGATAACCTCCTAATGGTTATATAATTTAATGATTTGAACAAAAAAAGGGCATTCCTATTCCTTTAGTCAGAAACAGGACTGCCCAGACGGTCGACAAAAGCAGTATCAATCCCCTGACTTTACATTGCGAATCAGGTGCGTCACAAAAAACGCTGAATATTTCCGAACTGCTCACTTCAAGCTTTCTACTCCCTTGTGGTTTCCCACTGATCCGTCAGTTATAAAAAGCCCCTTAAATTGACAAACTAAGTCTACACAAAAAAACCGTTTCTGTCAATTCAAGCAATTTAAAAAACCTTAAAATATATTCTTGACACATTAAAAACCATATGCTATACTACTGACAATTTGTAAAGAAATACTTACCCTAAACGACCAAATGGAAAGGAGCTGGAGCAATTGAACTACATTTTACCGAATGTTAATGTATTTGTTCGAGACAGATTTGTCAATTCCAACATATTTATTGCAGATGGTCTTATTTCTAAAATTTCCACAACGAAACCTTCCTATTCTTCAGATACTATTCTTTTTGAATTGGAAGGTCGTTTTGTGTTTCCCGGTTTTATTGATGTTCACGTACATCTAAGAGAACCGGGATTTTTTTATAAAGAAACCATAGAAACAGGGACGAAAGCCGCCGCTCATGGGGGTTATACCACCGTCTGTGCAATGCCAAACCTGTCGCCCACACCGGACTCAAAAGAATATCTTGCACCTCAACTGGAAAGCATTCAAAAAAATGCCTGTATTCATGTTCATCCCTACGGCACCATTTCTGTAGGGGAAAAAGGTGAAGAATTTGCCGCATATGACGAAATAGCAGAATATGTTTGCGGTTTTAGTGATGACGGCCGGGGTGTGCAAAATGACGAATTCATGGGCTCTGCCATGAGAAAAATCAGTAAATACGGAAAAATCATCGCGGCCCACTGTGAAGATAATACTCTGCTTCATGGTGGCTATATACACGATGGGGAATATGCCGCACTTCATGGGCATAAAGGTATTTGCTCTGCAAGTGAATGGAAGCAAATTGAACGGGATCTGGCCTTGGTCAAAGAAACTGGCTGTAAATATCATGTCTGCCATATCTCCACAAAGGAATCCGTGGCTCTCATTCGAAAAGCAAAAGCTTGTGGTATTGATGTTACCTGCGAAACAGCACCTCACTACTTAGTTATGAATGATAGTATGCTGGAAGAGGATGGTCGTTTTAAAATGAACCCTCCCATACGAAGTGAGGCAGACAGACAAGCGTTAATCGAAGGGATTTTGGATGGCACCATCGATATGATTGCCACCGACCATGCCCCCCACTCCCCAGAAGAAAAATCAAAAGGTTTAGTAGGAAGCATGATGGGCATTGTTGGTCTGGAAACTGCCTTTCCTGTTTTGTATACAGAATTGGTGCAAACAAAAATCCTGACTTTAGAGAAACTCGTAGAATTACTCCATATTAATCCGAGAGAGCGCTTTGACATCGGCACACCCTTAGAAGAAGGACAACCCGCAGACCTTACTGTATTTGATTTAAACAAACAGTATAGAATAAACCCGTCAGAGTTCCTCTCTAAAGGTCGAAGTACACCCTTTGCAGGAAAAGAAGTATTCGGTCAGTGTGAGTTGACCCTCTGTGGGGGAAAAATTGCATATCAACGAAGATAATAACCTTGGACAGCTATACATTCATCTTGCCTATTATCTGTAAGATAATTGATTTACATATTGATTATTTATACAAAGGTTAAGTTTTGAAGCACACTAAGGTTTATATAAAATAATTGTACAAGAAAGACACCTATCCATCTATTTCAAGGAGGAACTAAAATGCCTAAAAGAACTGATCTTAAAAAAATCCTTATCATCGGCTCCGGCCCCATTGTAATCGGACAAGCAGCAGAATTCGACTATGCCGGAACACAGGCTTGTCTAGCTTTAAAAGAAGAGGGCTATGAGGTGGTTTTGGTCAATTCCAATCCCGCCACCATAATGACCGATACTACCATCGCAGATAAGGTTTATATGGAACCGTTGACCTTGGAATACATTGCAAAAATCCTTCGCTATGAGCGCCCCGATGCTATCGTTCCGGGAATCGGCGGACAAACAGGCTTAAATCTGGCGATTCAACTGGAGAAAAAGGGTATCTTAAGAGAGTGTCAAGTAGAGCTTTTGGGCACAAGCTGTGAAAGCATTGAAAAAGCAGAGGATAGAGAACTCTTTAAAGAGCTTTGTCAAGAGATTGGAGAGCCCGTTATTCCCTCAATTATCACCTATTCAATAGAGGAAGCAGTTCTGGCGGCGACAAAAATCGGTTATCCTGTTGTGCTTCGTCCTGCCTTTACCCTCGGTGGTACCGGCGGCGGCTTTGCCGAAAATGAAACAGAACTTCGTGAAATGATGAAAAATGCGCTCTCCCTTTCTCCCACTCATCAGGTTCTGGTGGAAAAAAGCGTAAAGGGCTATAAGGAAATTGAATTTGAAGTAATGAGAGATAAGACAGACCGTGCAATAACCATCTGTGGCATGGAAAACGTAGACCCTGTGGGTGTACATACAGGGGATTCCATTGTGGTGGCACCAATTCTAACCCTGAATGATCAAGACTTTAGTATGCTGAGGGATAGCGCTTTAAAAATCATTCGTGCATTAAAAATAGAGGGTGGCTGTAATGTACAGTTTGCTTTAGACCCCGACTCCTCTAAATACTATTTAATTGAGGTAAACCCTCGTGTGTCTCGCTCCTCTGCCTTGGCATCCAAAGCAAGCGGCTACCCCATCGCCAGAGTAACAGCAAAAATAGCCGTAGGCATGACTTTGGAAGAAATCAAAATCGCAAATACCAATGCAAACTATGAACCGGCCTTGGATTATATTGTTGCAAAATTCCCACGCTTTGCCTTTGATAAATTCGCTACCGCAACAAATAAGCTGAGCACACAAATGAAAGCAACCGGCGAGGTTATGGGCATCGGTCGCACCATTGAGGAGTGTCTATTAAAATCCATCCGATCCTTAGAAATCGGCGCATCTCATCTATATATGCCAAAGTTTGATACCGTAAGCAACGAGGAACTCCTTGCCTATATTACGCAAAGCCCCGATGACAGAATCTATGCCATCGCCCAGTTAATCCGCAATGGAGTGAGCTTAGATGAAATTTTCAACGCCACTATGATTACAAAATATTTCTTAGAGGTAATGAAAAACATTGTAGACTATGAAAAAATACTAGCGGAAAATATAGGTGATAAAAAACACCTGACCATAGCTAAAAAAATGGGCTTTTCCGATAACATCATTGCAAAGCTTTGGAATCAAAAGGAAATAGAAATTTTTAATCTGCGTAAAGAGATGAACCTGTTCCCTGTTTATAAAATGATTGAAACCAGTGGAACCGGTGGATATATTCCTTACTTCTATTCAACTTATGAGGAAAAAAACGATTCCATTATCAGCGATAAGAAAAAAATCATCGTTCTTGGCTCAGGGCCAATCCGCATCGGTCAAGGCGTAGAATTTGACTATTCAACCGTACACGCAGTAACAACGATAAAAGAATTCGGTTATGAATCCATCATCATAAACAACAATCCGGAAACAGTCTCTACTGATTATACTACCAGCGATAAATTATACTTTGAGCCCCTAACCGTAGAAGATGTTATGAATATCGTTGAATTAGAAAACCCTATGGGTATTATCGCCTCACTCGGAGGTCAGACAGCTATCAATCTTGCCCAACCTCTCATGGAGCGTGGTGTAAAAATCATAGGTACCGATGTAGACGCCATCGAGCGGGCAGAAAACAGAGATGCCTTTGAACATATTTTAAAGGCCTTGGATATCCCCCAGCCAAAAGGGAGAGCAGTCACCAATATCGAAGATGGCGTAACGACAGCCAATGAAATCGGCTATCCCGTTTTGGTTCGCCCCAGCTACGTTTTAGGTGGACGGGCAATGCAAATTGTTTCTAGCGAAAGTTCTCTTCGCACCTACTTGAAAACAGCAGTGCAAATTAATGAGGATCAGCCTGTACTGGTTGATAAGTATATCCAAGGTAAGGAATTGGAGGTTGACGCAGTGTGCGACGGATTTGATGTGTTCGTACCCGGCATTATGGAACATGTAGAGCGCACAGGGGTTCACTCAGGTGACTCAATTAGTGTTTATCCAACCTTTAGTGTATCTCAAAAAGCAAAAGGCAAAATTTTAGAATACACAAAAAAATTAGGTCTGGGAATAGGCATTCAAGGTTTATTCAATATTCAATTCATTGTAGACAGCAACGATAACGTATTCGTAATTGAGGTAAACCCCAGATCCTCCAGAACGGTACCCTTCCTATCCAAAGCAACAGGCTACTCCCTTGCTGACATTGCAACACTGGTAATCTTGGGCAAAACTTTAAAGGAACAAGGCATCTTCGGCATCTACCCTGACGAAAGCCCTAGATGGTACGTAAAGGTTCCCGCTTTCTCCTTTGCAAAGCTCAGAGGCATGGATACCTACCTCTCCCCAGAAATGAAGTCCACAGGAGAGGCAATTGGTTATGATAATAAGCTGAACAGAGCCCTATATAAAGCCCTGCAAGCATCAGGCATGAATATCCTGAACTACGGCACCGTTTTGGCTACCATTGCTGATAAGGATAAGGAAGAAGCTCTTCCTCTCATCCGCCGCTTCTACGAGCTGGGCTTTAATATTGAAGCAACAGCAGGCACAGCAGAATTTCTGAAGGAGCATGGCATCCGTACCCGTATCAAGAAAAAGGTAAGCGAAGGCAGTGAAGAAATCTTCGACTCCATCCGCTCCGGCTATGTCAGCTATGTCATAAATACTAGAGATGTGAATTCCGAAGAAGGTATGAATGATGGACAAGAAATTCGTCAGTGCGCTGTAGAAAATAACGTTACCATGTTCACAGCCTTGGATACCGTAAGAGTACTCTTGGATGTTTTGGAAGAAACAACCCTTTGCATTTCCACAATCAACGCCTAAGGAGGGCTTTCCTTGAATCAGTCTTACTTTAAGATAGTAAAAAATGAGCCCCTTACAAGCACTGTGTACCGCATGGTGCTTGAGGGGGATACCTCTGCTATAACAAGAGCAGGGCAATTTATCAATATAAAAATAGAGGGTCTATTTTTGCGCCGTCCTATTTCTGTCTGTGATTACGATGAAAAAACCATTACCATTTTATATAAAGTTGTGGGGAAAGGTACAGCGGCCTTGGGGAAAATGGAACCTGCCTCAGCATTAGACATTCTTACAGGTCTTGGAAATGGGTATGATACCACAAAAAGCGGTAACCGACCCTTGCTCATCGGTGGCGGTGTAGGCGTACCCCCTATATACCGCTTGGCAAAAAACCTTCTTTCAGAAGGAAAAACACCTCTTGTTATTCTAGGCTTTAATACAAAAGAGGAAGCCTTTTATATAGAGGAATTTAAACAACTTGGCATTGAAGTCCTGATCGCCACAGCAGATGGAACCCTTGGAACAAAAGGCTTTGTTACCGATATTGTAAAAAGTCTGACTGCGTATACTTATTTTTATACCTGTGGCCCAGAACCAATGCTGAAAGCCCTTTCAGCATGTACCAATACCAGCGGACAGCTAAGCTTCGAGGAAAGAATGGGCTGTGGTTTTGGTGCTTGCATGGGTTGTTCCTGTCAAACAAAGTATGGTAATAAACGTATTTGCAAAGAAGGCCCTGTTTTGGAAAAGGAGGAAATCATATGGTAAACACAAAAGTCATCCTAAGCGGTATTACCTTAGATAACCCCGTCATTCCTGCCAGCGGAACCTTCGGCTACGGCTATGAATTTGCAGAGCTCTATGACATCAATATATTAGGCTCCTTTTCCTTTAAAGGAACCACAAAAGAACCTCGCTTCGGAAACCCAACCCCAAGAATTGCAGAATGCACAGAAGGGATGATTAACTCCGTGGGCTTGCAAAACCCAGGCATGGAAAAAGTCATCAGTGAGGAATTGCCCAAAATGAAAAAGGTTTTTCACAAGCCTGTGCTTGCAAATATCAGTGGTTTTTCTGTGGAGGAATATGTATATTGCGCTGAAAGAATAAATGAGGAAGAACAAGTAGGCATCATCGAAGTTAACGTAAGCTGTCCCAATGTGCATCATGGCGGCATGAGCTTTGGTACAAGCCCCGAAGCGGCGGCAGAGGTGACAAAAGCCGTAAAGGCAGTCACCACGAAACCGGTTTATATCAAACTCAGCCCCAATGTTACAGATATTGTAGCCATTGCAAAAGCTTGTGAGGATGCAGGGGCAGATGGCATCAGTTTAATCAATACCCTAATGGGAATGCGTATTGACCTAAAAACAGGAAAGCCTGTGGTTGCCAATAAAATGGGCGGCTTCTCAGGCAAAGCCATCTTTCCTGTGGCAGTGCGCATGGTTTATCAAGTATATGAAGCAGTAAAAGTGCCCATCATCGGTATGGGTGGCGTATCCACGGCTGAGGATGTAGTGGAACTAATGTTGGCAGGTGCAACGGCAGTGCAGGTTGGTGCCGCGAATTTAGTAGACCCCTTCGCCTGCAAAAATATAATTGAAGCTTTACCCCATGTGATGAAAAAATACGGAATCAAAGATCTAAACCATATTATTGGAGGTGCCCACAAATGAGTAAAGATGTAATCATTGCTTGCGATTTTAACAGCAAAGCCGACCTCATGTCCTTTCTGGAACATTTCAAGGAAGAAAGACCTTTTTTAAAAATCGGAATGGAGCTATTCTATGCAGAAGGCCCCGCAATCGTCAAAGAAATTAAGGAAAGAGGCCATAAAATCTTCTTGGATTTAAAGCTTCATGATATTCCCAATACTGTGAAAAAAGCAATCTCAGTTTTGTCAGATTTAGATGTGGATTTGTGTAACGTTCATGCATCAGGCACCCTCGCCATGATGGAGGCAGCTCTGGAGGGCTTCACAAAAAAAGATGGTACTCGTGGTCTATTAATCGCTGTAACCCAACTCACCTCCACCAGCGAGGAAAGAATGCAAGCAGACCTTTTGATTAATAAGAGCCTGGAAGAAACCGTATTGCATTATGCAAAAAATACAAAAAAAGCTGGCTTGGATGGCATTGTTTGTTCCCCATGGGAAGCAAATAAGGTAAAGGAGGTCTGCGGCGAGAAATTCCTTACTATCACCCCTGGGGTGCGTTTTGCTGATGGAGAAGCAGGTGATCAAGTACGTATTGCAACCCCTGAACGTGCAAGGGAATTAGGCTCCGATTATATTGTTGTAGGCCGCCCCATTACCCAAGCCGCTGATCCTGTTGCCGCATATAGAAGATGCTTAACCGAATTTTTAGGAGGAAATGCGTGATGAAACATTTGATTGCAAAAGACTTATTATCCATTGGTGCCGTATTTCTCCGCCCCGAAGACCCCTTCACATGGGCAAGTGGTATCAAAAGTCCTATTTACTGTGATAATCGACTAACCTTAACCGCTCCCGAAGTAAGAAACCATATAGAAAATGCTTTGGCAGAAACCATCCGTAAAGAATATCCCCAATGTGAAGTTTTGATGGGCACCAGTACTGCAGGCATAGCCCATGCAGCAATCACCGCTCATATTTTAGGCCTCCCTATGGGCTATGTTCGCTCCGGCGCCAAAGATCATGGTCGCAATAACCAAATTGAAGGTAAATTGGAAAAAGGCCAAAAGGTGGTTGTTGTAGAGGACTTGATTTCTACTGGGGGAAGTGTCATTGAGGTTGTCAATGTCCTTCGTGAGGCAGGTGCAGAAGTCCTTGGCGTTGTCAGCATCTTTACTTACGGGATGCAAAAAGGCTTAGACCGATTGAAAGAAGCCAACGTAAAAAACATTAGTTTGTCCGACTTTGACGCCGTTGCAGAGGTTGCCGCAAAAGAAGGATATATTAAACAAGAAGACATTAAAAAACTAATTACCTTCCGTAATAACCCTAGTGATGAAGGCTGGAGGAATGTTTCATTATGAGAAGCTTGATTGATATTGTTGACCTTTCCATTGCAGAAATTGACGATTTAATCACTACTGCCAATGATATAATTGAATCTCCCTTAAAATACAGCGAAAAGTGTCACGGCAAAAAACTTGCCACTCTATTTTTCGAACCTTCCACAAGAACAAGGTTGAGCTTTGAAGCGGCAATGATGGAATTGGGGGGTAACGTATTGGGCTTTTCTGCGGCAAGCAATAGCTCCGCTGCAAAAGGAGAAAGCGTTTCCGATACCATCCGAACCGTAAGCTGTTATGCAGACATTATTGCCATGCGTCATCCCAAAGAAGGCGCACCAATGGTAGCTTCCCTCCATTCATCCGTCCCCATTATCAATGCGGGAGATGGCGGTCATAACCATCCAACTCAAACCCTTACTGACCTTTTAACCATACAACGGGAAAAAGGCCACTTTGACAGCTTAACTGTAGGGCTTTGCGGAGATTTAAAATTTGGCAGAACTGTGCATTCTTTAATTCATGCCTTGTCCCGCTATAAAAATATTCACTTTGTTTTAATCTCACCAGAGGAATTAAAATTACCTGAATATATAATCAATGATATTTTAGATAAAAAAGGAATCTCTTATACTGTTACCACTAGCTTAGAAAAGGTTATGCCGACCTTGGATATTCTCTATATGACCCGTGTACAAAGAGAACGCTTTTTCAATGAGGCGGATTATATACGTTTGAAAGATAGTTATATCTTAAATAAAGAAAAGCTGACTACTGCTAAAGGGGACCTGTGCATCATGCATCCACTGCCTCGTGTCAATGAAATTTCCGTAGATGTGGATGATGACCCAAGGGCATGCTATTTTAAGCAGGTTCTCTATGGAAAATTTATCCGTATGGCACTCATTTTGAAGCTTTTGGAGGTGGAATGATATGAATATAGACTCTATTCGTAACGGAATTGTAATTGATCATATCAAGGCAGGGCAGGGTATGGAAATCTATCAGCTTTTAAACCTAGAAGCCTTAGACTGTTCCATCGCCTTAATTAAAAACGCTAGTAGCGGTAAAATCGGTAAAAAAGATATTATAAAAATAGATGCTGATTTTGACCTAAACTTAGATGTCTTGGGGTATATCAATCCGGATATCACGATAAACGTGATCAAAGACGGTCAGAGAATAAAAAAATTTCATCCCCAATTGCCCCAAAGATTGACCAACGTAATCAAATGCAAAAATCCTCGTTGTATCACCTCTGTAGAGCAGGAAATCGACCATGTCTTTAAACTTACAGATGGAGAAAATCGAGTATATCGCTGTATTTATTGCGAGTCTAAAGCAAAGGCAGAATCCATGTAATCATCTATATTCCTGGTTACTCTAAATAAAATGCAAGAGTGGCTGTCGAAAACAACCACCCTTGCATTTTATTATAATCCTCATTTAGCCTATAGACTATTCTTCATCCGAAATAAGTTCCTCCAGCAGCGCTGCCACCTCTGGAAATTCTGTAAATCCATCCCGATCAATAAAATGCCCACCTTTATCAAGAATAATGAGTCTAGCGTCCAACTTGTCCGCCATTTTTTTTGTCGCCTCCATAGGCACAATATCATCATCCACTGCTGTAAGCATCACTCTGTGTGGAATAAGACTCCTCACCTTTTCTATATCAATTTCACCTGACATAAATTCATTTAATCCCTCTTTTTGTATCTCCATTGGATTTTTGTCCATGAACCCGGAAACCAGAATAGCACCTTTTATCGAAATACTCTTTTTCAAAATGAAGCGCAGTGTAGTGATACAGCCAAGGCTATGACCAATAAAAATTGTATTTTCATTAATTTTACTAACACTCTCATCTAGCTTTTGCAGCCAAGGAACGAGATGAGGGTCATCGGTATTAGGCATATCAGGAATAATTAGCGCAAATCCTTTATTTTTCATCTGCTCCTTCAACCAAGGAAACCAATTTGCCTTGCTAGAAGCAGTAAACCCATGTATTAAATAAATAGATGACTTGTTCATATGAACACTCTCCTCATTTGTAGCTTTTTCTCCTTGTTATCTCTATGCTTTCAATACTCTTTTCTACAGTATTTCAAGTATATCAAAAGATACTCCTATAGGGAATCCCTTCATCAAATTTAACCTCCCATCTAGCAATCTTTCACCCTTCTATTCTTTTTCCCCCGTTTCATGCATAAACTGATAAAAAAATTCAAGGGAGCGTTTCTATGCAAAACCCCAATGTTAAATATCTAAAAATGCCAAGCGGATTTTTCTGTCTTTTTTATCGCCAAAGTAATATTCTTTTTTTCCGGTCAAATACAAGTACAGGCTGGTCAACCCCGCAAATCTTAGCGGAAAGAATCGGTTCAACCTTTTCTGTTTGCCAGTATGGAGAGGTATGCTATGTCCTTTATACCACAGCAGGTGGAACTTTAAACATCGCTTCCTCCAAAGATTTTGTGAATTGGGAGCATGAACCTTTAAACGGCATTACAATCAGTTCTAGTAATCCAAAATTCTTTATTGTTCCAACAGAAAACACTTTACATATTATCTATCATTTGCCAACAGAAGCCAAAGGGATTGATTCTTTGGTTTATTGCGCTTTTCGAAACGGACGGTGGGAAACCCCTTCACAAATTGACCGTTTCATCCCCTTTGGAAGAACCATTTTCCTTGCACGGCGCTTAAGCAAGGAACACATCATTCTATATTATAGAACCGCCAGAAATACATGGTGCGCACGGGAAATGCTTCTTAGCCCATATACCCTGGGAAGCCTAACGCCACTAATTCAAACACAAACTAATTTTGTTGATATTTCCGTAGTAAACGATATGGAGCGTATTCATATTCTGTATATTACCCGTAATATGTTCCGCACACAAGTTATTTATCAATACAAGCAAACAACAGCAGTCAGCACCCCTCGTGTACTTTGGGAAGACACAAATTGTGATAACGCCATGGCATTTTTGGAAAATGGAAAAGTCATGTTAATGTGGACTGCCAACGGCCGGCCATTGCGCTGTATTTCGGAAAACAATGGTGCAACATTTGGAGTGGTGGAACACTATACAGGTAGCTTTCCGTCACAATGCTTTAAAGGTGAGCTGACAAATGCAGACACCTTGGAATGCAACGCCATGGAGACCTATGGGGATTTATCCAGAAATTTCAACCCTTTCCTTTTGGTGAATGCATCGGAATCTATACAACAGATTCAAGCACTGCCTTTTGAACAGGAAACACAGCCCCTTCCTGGGAAACAGGAAAAAGCATCCCCACCTCTTTACTACACGCAAGAACCACAACCACGCCGGTTCACTCAGGATGCACAGCCCCAAGGCATTCCCTATGTCCAAGAAACACGAACACAACCATCACAGTTTACCCAAGATACACAACCCCTGCGTACACCTTTGAAACAAGGGACACAGCCAAGCCGCTTTACGCAAGAATCTCAGGCACAGCCCATTTCCTTTGGGCAAGAGAGCCATTCTAACCCATTTGTAGAGGTTGCGCAAGCACAGCGCGTCCCTTTTGAACAAGAAATACAATACTCTCGATTTGCCCAAGAACCACAGTCTAATCCTTTTACCCAAGAAACACAGAACAATCCTTTTGGGCAAGAGGCGTCACTGCAAAAAATGCAAAGAAAATCTACATCTGTTCAGAACTCCCAAATACAACAAATGGAAGAATTGACTGCTCTTCTGGCTCAGCGTAGTGATGAAATCACAGAGGTGAATGCACGATGGAAAGCTCAGATTTCTCGTTTGGAAGGAGAGCTTGAGACGTTGCGTCAAGAGAATAAAAAGCTCAAGCAATCAATCCATGCGGCACAAGCAGAAAAACAACGCATGGCATCTATACAAAATATTCAATCAGAACCTACTGAAGATAATTATGAAGTACTTCAAGCGGCAGAAAATATCTCTCCACAACCTCATGAAATGTCATTACCTTTAATGGAGTCATCCCCCAGTCAAGTAGAGGATACGGAAGAAATCATAGATTGACCACCATCCGAATATTGGTTAAAAGATATCCATCTGTAGCCGATTTTTTAGGACTAGAATAAATTTTCCAAACAAAAAACCGTATCACAAGAATCAAATAGCATTTTTGTGATACGGTCTTTTCTTTTTAATATTATTAATGATAAAAGCTTGACCGCCTTAGAAGTTGCGTATTTTGTAAAATTCAAAATGACATGACATAGGATATCTATCATGCCGTTTTTAAGCTTCACGAATAATCTCCTCTAGCATTTGTGCAATTTCTCCAATCAAATCGTTGCAATTTTCTCTTCTGGCAGAAAGTCTACAGCAGTCAACGCAATTCCAATTTCCTTGTGCTCTGCAAAGTAAGATCAGGCTTTTCTGCTTTGCCTCCTCTATAGGAAATAAAATCCCCAAAACCATGACCCCGGCAACCAATGCACTGCATATTCCCCCAACGCCAAAACCAGCACTAATTGCATTACAGCTCATTAATAATTCTTCGGATAGAGGAAACCCAAATGTTTCTGATGCAGCCCTTAAAATAGCACGGGAACAATTTTCTCCCTCCATGCAAAGAGCCATTGCCCGTTCCTTCATAAAATCATCTCCTTTGATTCATAGTATGAAAAAATAGGACAATGGTTCTGCCTAATGGGGACAAATAATAGAAAATTTTATTATTGCAATATACCCATAATAAGATCTTTTAAAAAACAGATTCTAATGACTTAAATAAAAAAGCAACCTCGATTGAGATTGCTTGAGGGCGTCCTTTAAGTAGACACCCTCTTGATTTTATATTCTTTTCAGTTTAAATATTTTCTTACTGTCCATACCCCTCAGAGGTTAAGCGAACTGCCAAAGGCAAATATTTTCCACCTTCCCATCTAGGATTTTGACTTTTAATCCAGGCATAGCTAATTAAAACACCTGCCATACCCAAAGTAAAGGATACTAAGCTTTGGGGTAGGGGTACCATAGGACTAACCACGAAATAGCCAAAAAACAACCCAATGAAAAATCCAATCAGAGGAATGCCATAGCTAATCAAAATCGCCTTTAAAAAAGCATTATCCTGTAATTCCAACTCAACCCAATCTCCCACCTCAGCCTCGCAAAGGTTCTTGGCATCAATATCCATATCCTGCTCAATATAGCCGGAAAAACATGCTTTACAATGTCCACAAGCCTCCTGACGAATAATATGAACCTTAACCATATTTCCTCTTTCTTGCGTTACCAATCCTTTCATTGGCAATACCACCTTTCTATACTGACCCTAAAATAGAGGGCTTTCTCCACACTTTACAACTACATTATAAACAAAATACAAAGCTTTTTCAATATCCAAAGCTTTTATTTCATCTGAAAGGTTCTTCCTGCCAACCAACCATAAAAATATTTCCCTTTGACTATTCTATTCGTCTCATACTACGAGAACTTTGTAAATCCAAATTTTTAAATAAAACAGCATTACACGCTATGTCACATAACGAAATTTCCAAGGAAAAAATATATTCCGGAATTCTTATATTTTAGATATACACTGCTACCCCCTGTACTTTTTAAAAAGGCGTCGATAATCGACGCCTTTTTCTATCTTCTCTGTGTTATTATAAAAAAGCAAACATTTTTTGAAACATCACCAAACATCCAGTCCCCCTTGCTTTTTCCTTATGAACCAAACGAAAAAATTATTGATTAAAGCGCCCAAAGGAACAGCAAACAACAATCCCCAGAATCCAAAAATCCTTCCAAATATAGCCAGGGACAATAATACTAAAACGGGATGCATTTCAACTTTTTTTCCAACAACCTTAGGAACAATATAAACACTATCAATCTGTTGTAAAATTAAAATGAGTATGGAAGCATATAATGCTCGGATAGATTCTCCACTCAAAAGCCCCGCCATGATGGCCAAAATAAAGGCAATAAATGCCCCAAAATAAGGTATTAAGTTCGAAAAGCCTGAAATTAACCCCAACACAACCCCGTAGGGCAAACCAACTATTGTAAAGGATATAGAAAACAAAATGGCCATGATTACAGCATCCGTCATCTGTCCGCCTAAATACCCCATGATTACATTGTTGACCTCCAAAGACGCTCTGCGAATCCGTCGTGTTGCCTTTTCTCCAAATAATAGCAAAGAGAATTCCCTTAAATAGCTTAATATCATTTCCTTTTCCATAAGAAAATAAAAAGCCACCGTGAGCCCTATGGTAATATCAATTAAGCTATTTCCAATTTGCGGTATATATGCAGTGATACCCATAATTTTTTCCTGTATCCAAAGGGTTGCATTCTCTGTCCAAGCAGATAAAATTCCTTCCACATTTTGTAAAACACCTAGCTCTGCCAGCTTCAAATTCATCAATACCAAATAATCTCCAATTTTCCTGACAAAAGCGGATAACTGCTCCGCCAGCCCTTCTAAATCTGCCGCTCCTAAACCCTTTGCTGCCCATCTCCCCCCTAAAAATAATACTACAAAGATAATAATATAGGCTGCTCCCGTTCCTACCTTTCTGTTCTTGATTTTACTGCGTTGTATTGCTGACAAACGTTTTTCATACTGCCTTTGTAAGAAGTGGGTAAGGGGTTCAAATAATACCGAAAAGAAAATCGCCCACAAAAGGGGAGCAAAAACGGCGAGGATTCCCCTCGCCGTCTGAGTTACGACATTTTTCGCCTCGGAAAGCTGAAACAAAAGCATCCCCAAAATAACTAAAATACTTACGGTAAAAATTACATGAAAGGAGATGACCAAATACTTTTTATTCCAAGGCAGTCGCATATCTTCACCATTCCTTAAATTTTAGTGATCCATTTTTTTTAATACTTCCTTTAAATATTCCCAAACACGAATAGTGGAAGCCACCGAAAGGCGCTCGTCAGGGGTATGCACGTCGTGCATCTCCGGCCCAATGGAAACCATGTCCAAATTGGGTATCTTTTCGGAAAACAACCCACATTCCAAACCGGCATGAATTGCAGCAATTTCTGCTTCCCTACCGTACATCTCTTGGTAGGTTTTCGCAAACAACCTTAACATTTCAGAATCCGGATTGAACCTCCATCCTGGATAATCATTTACTTCCTCGACCCTGGCTCCACAAAGATTGGCAATGGCATGGATTTTCTGACAAATTAACTCTTTTCTGCTTTCCACAGAACTTCTAACTGCGTTATCAAAATAGATATATTCAGCAGTGGTTTTTACAATCCCAATATTATTTGAGCTTTCAACCAAACCTTCCATTTCCATGCTCATGGTTTGCACACCATAAGGCAAAAGCAATAAAGTATAAATGACTTTGTTTTTTGTATCTTCAGTAAAAACCTGAAAAACAGCTTCCCTCAAAAGTTCTATTGATATAGTTATAGACGGCTCACAGGAATTATATTCCTCCTTGAGAATATTTTCTATTTTCATTAAATATTCTCTTATCCCATCTTCTTTTTCCTTATCAAATACAACAACTGCCTCCGCCTCTCGGCAAATGGCATTGTCCATGTTCCCACCATCCACACTGGCTAATGAAAATGTTTCCTTTTCCTGTAACATACATAAAACTCTGCCCATCAATCGGTTGGCACTGGCTCTTTGCAAATGAATATCAGACCCGGAATGGCCTCCCTTTAATCCACGGATGGAAATTTGATATGCAGCTTTTCCTACAGGATTATCCATACGTTCTGCTGGCAGATAAACCCTTACCCGCCTGCCTCCCGCGCAACCGGAAAGTAAAACGCCCTCTTCCTCCGTATCCATATTTAAAAGCCGCTTACCCTCTACATCAAAGGGCTCAAAAGCTCTTGCGCCCCCCATGCCGATTTCCTCTTCAACAGTAAAAAGGGCTTCAATGGGTGGGTGCTCCAATGTATTATCATCCAAAAGAGCCAACATATACGCCACGGCAATCCCATCATCACCGCCCAACGTTGTTCCTCTGGCATGAATAAACCCGTCTTCTATATATATGTCTAAAGGATCCTTCAAGAAATCCATTTCCGTTCCTGCATTTTTCTCACAGACCATATCAATATGACCCTGAAGAATTACAGGAGGTACCTCTTCATATCCCTTCGACCCACTTTTTTTAATCAAAACATTGCGGCTCTTGTCCTGACGGAAATATAGACCTCTTTCCTTTGCAAAAGCTACAATATAATCGCTTAAAGCCGTTTCATTTTCACTTCCATGGGGAATTTTACATATTTCTTCAAAGTAGTAAAAAACCTTATCCCCACCTAGTCCATCTAGCTTACCCATCTTTTTTCCTCCCTTCGACATTGCCTTTTCCATAATAATCCTGACAGTATTGGATTCAATGCCGTTTACAGCCCTATTATGTGTGGAAAAAGCCACTTTAATGCTATGTTTACCATACATACTTTATTTTCTTGTGTATTATTCATCCTTACAAATCATATAACTTTTTTTCTTCATAAAAAACTCCGATAGAATGGTTCCACCGGAGTTTACGATACAGCGCCCTCGAGCATATGCCGTTGTCAACCGTTCATATGCTCCAATGCGTTATTTGCGGCATTTTGCTCCGCCTCTTTCTTACTGCGTCCACTTCCCTTGCCCAAAACACGGCCATCGTGGGTAACCTGAGCCAGAAATATCTTATTATGGTCTGGGCCTTGTTCATCTACAATTTTATAAAGCAAAGGAACCTTACTTATTTTTTGAATGACTTCTTGTAAATGGGTCTTTCCATCTAAGCTCTTAAAGTTGTTCTTAGTGTTAGCAATTTGCTCTTCCATAAAACGCATTACATAGCTGGTCGCCGCCTCAATGCCTCCATCAATGCAAACAGCACCGATAATGGCCTCAAATACATCCGCCAAAATAGAGTCTCGGTTTCTTCCACCAGTACTCTCTTCTCCTTTGCCCAGCAAAATACAGCGTCCTAAGCCCAGCTTACGGGATAAAGCCGCTAATGACCCCTCACAAACTACTGCTGCCCTAAGCTTCGTCAGCTCACCCTCAGGCATCTGTGGAAAAAAACGATACATATACTCGCTTACCACCATGTCCAAAACGGCATCACCCAAAAATTCCAAGCGTTCGTTGTTTTCATGACTGCCCTTTTTCAACTCATTGGCATAGGAGCTGTGGGTCAAAGCTAACACCAATAAGCTTTTATCCGTAAAAGAGTACTCTATCTTTCGCTCGAACTCCTCCAGATTTAAATGATTCATACTTAGTTCTCCAATACATTTTTAATATAGGCAATTGCATCACCAATGGTTTTGATTTTTTCCGCTTCGTCATTTTCAAATTCCATATCGAAAGCTTCCTCTAAAGCAGAAATAATCTGAAATAAATCTAAAGAATCCGCACCCAAATCCGCAAAAACAGTATCAGGTGTTAAAGTATCCGCCGATATATTCATCTGCTCTGCAATTACATTCATTACTACTGATTCGTCCATATCATTAACCTCCTCAATTATTCTTTATTTTTCTTTCAATACTATAACCCATTTGCTCCCATTTGTCAGTAGAAAACCGTAAAAATAGTGAAACTTTTGAGGGGTTTTTCGGCAAAAAATTGCCCATCTTTATTAGATAGGCTCAATTTACTCCGTTATTTCGGAACTTTCAACTTCCCTTTATATTCTAATACCAAATCTTCTAAACCTTCTATAAACATAGCCGAATCAGATATTTTGGTAAACTTCATTTCGTTTCCATCAAAAACAAGAATAAAAACCTTGTTTTTCAATCTTATTTCCTGACTTTGAATGCCTGCTCCCTCTAAATAATAAACGTTTTCAGCTTCTCTTTCGTATTCTCCCTTAATATAAATACCTAATACCTGATTCATTAAGTAAAATTCATTCGTATCAGTGACGCTTACTGTATACCCTTCATAGGAATATGTACCCTGAAAAGAACCTGTTAATATAGGTGTATCCATCACTTTTTTTACTATGATTACCCAAATTACAATGAGAAACAAATAAATACTGAATCCCATAAAAAGTATCAGTTGATGTCATGGAACTTGTTTTGAAATTATACTATACATAAATATATAATGTCGATTTATAGCATTATAAAACACAAATATATTATTGATAATATTTCGACAATATTTTACAAGTATACATTTTCATGATTATATTTTTCTTCGTAGCTTTTTATTTCAACTTATTACTTGTTAACTATTCAAATTAAAAAAAGCTTGTGTATTTTTGTGCATTGTTTTTCACTAACCTCTAAAAACGCCAAAATCCAGTAAACTTAAAATGTTTATATTTAAAACCGCCTAAAATCAGCCACTTTTATTCTTTTAGATATTAGAAAAACCTTGAATTATTTAAATGGTAAATAAATAACAAATTGCATATAAAATGAATTGTTACATTTATATGTGATATAACAAAAAAAACCGTAAGAAATATTAAAAAATCGTTAAAAATTTATCTGGAAATTTATCTAAAAAAAGGATATACTTTTAATAATAGTTTATGATTTGAGGATGATAACGTGGAAAAGTTTTTAGAAAAACCAGATTTCCTGCAAGACATCTTTGTCGAGGAATCTTGGAAAAACATTGATAAGATTGACAGCTTCATAGAAGAAAAGGCAAAAGAAGAAGACTTTTCCGTATCCAGGGAAGAGGTAGATGGTCTATTCCGCACTATGCATAGCATCAAAGGCTCTGCATCCATGATGGGATATCCCTCTATTTCAGAAACAGCCCATAGCGCGGAGGACTTGTTCTCTTATTTGCGCGAAGAAGAAAACCCAGCACAAAAAGATTTGAAAACCATTTTACAACTACTGCGTATGGTATCCGGATTTATGAAACGGGAACTGCGCCGAATGGAAACCGATGAAGAGGTTACCGATTTTGGTTGGGCTGTGGTACGAAGAATTAAAAATTTTTTAGCCCATGTTGATAACGAAAATGAACCGGAAGGCCCAAGCTACCAAATTGCCTATACTCGTAAGGGAAAACAAATTATTCCTTACACAAACTTTGCTTCCCTCATCCCCCAAATGGAACGCCTCGCCAACATTATGGGAAGAGAGCTTTCAAAGGAGTTTACAGTGAAAGTTTCCGGAGCAGATACAGAAGTTCCAAGGGATATTTTCGACAAAATCTCCATGGCCGTTTTACAGATGATGAAAAATAGTATGGATCATGGGTTAGAAAGCACTTCCGTTCGTGAACAACTAGGCAAAACTCCCATTGGAGAAATTTCTTTAGAAATTCAAAAAGCTGGACAAAGGGTCTTTGTCGTTTTCCGAGATGACGGACGAGGTTTAGATAAGCATGGCATATTAGAAACAGCGCATGAAAAGGGTCTTTTGAAAAAACCAGAAGAAGAATATGAGGACAACGAAATTTTTGCTTTTTTGTTGCGTCCTGGTTTTACTACCAAAAGCAGAGCCACAATGTTTTCAGGCAGAGGGGTAGGTCTTGATGTTGTAAATGCAACAATCTCCGCTTTGGGTGGAAGCATCCGCATTGAAAGCCGAGAGTATATGGGTACCACTTTTTTTATGGAATTTCCTGTCATTGCATAACGAAATCATATCAATTATAATTAAGAACCTGCAATTATTTATATAGCAAAAAGATGCGACTTGGCTGAAAAAATGAGTAAATTTCAGCCATTTTTTTATGTCTTTGCCCTTGTACCTGTGGGACATTTTGTTTATAATAATAGAGATGTGGGTAACAAAAGAAATTCTACAATCAACTAGGAGGTTTTTTACCGTGGACTTTTTGACACTAATGAAAGAAAAGGCGAGAGCCAATAAGAAAGTAATCGTTTTGCCCGAATCCTATGAAAAAAGAAACCTGGAAGCAGCAGCCGAATGCTTAAAGGATGGATTAGCAGAAATCGTATTAATCGGTAATAAAGAAAAAATCATGGAAGCAGCAGGCAGCTTTGATGTTTCCAAGGCAATTTTCGTAGATCCCGAAATTTATGATAGAATGGATGAAATGGTTGCAGGCCTTGCAGAAGCAAGAAAAAGCAAAGGCATGACATTGGAAGAAGCAAAAAAACTTCTTTTGGATGATTCCATGTTTGTAGGTGTTATGCTGGTTAAAATGGGCGTTGCAGATGGTATGGTTTCCGGCGCAATCCATTCTACTGCTGATACGCTGCGTCCTGCATTGCAGATTTTAAAAACTGCACCTGGCACAGAATTGGTGTCTTCCTTCTTTATTATGGTAACACAGACACCTGAATACGGTGATGACGGCATTTTATTGTTTGCTGACTGTGCACTTAATCAGAACCCCACTCCTGCAGAATTGGCTTGTATCGCAGGCGACTCCGCAAAATCCTATGCTGCATTCGTGGGCAAAGAAGCAAGAGTTGCAATGTTGAGCCATTCCACAATGGGTTCTGCAAAGCATGCTGATGTTACAAAAGTAGTAGAGGCAGTAAAAATTGCGAAGGAAAAATATCCTGAAATCAAATTGGATGGCGAAATCCAGTTGGATGCTGCAATCGTAAAAGAAGTTGGCGAATTAAAAGCACCTACAAGCCCCGTTGCTGGTAAGGCAAACTGCTTGGTATTCCCTGACATTGACGCTGGTAATATCGGCTATAAATTAGTACAGAGATTTGGTAAGGCAGAAGCTTTCGGACCTGTGCTTCAGGGTATTGCAAAACCTGTAAATGATTTATCCAGAGGCTGCTCTGCAAATGATATTGTGGCAGTTGTTGCTATGACAGCTGTACAAGCTCATGTAATGGGTAAATAATTCTCCACATGTTTCTTGTTCGCTTTTCAATTTGAAAGCGATTCAAAATAATAAAGTTTATGTAAGAAAAAGGTAAATAATGAAGGAGAGAAAATAATGAAAATTCTTGTATTGAACTGCGGCAGTTCCTCTTTGAAATACCAGCTTTTCGACATGGAAGGCGAAGTGGTATTGGCAAAAGGTCTTTGCGAAAGAATCGGTATCGAAGGTTCCAAATTGAAACACCAGCCTACTGATAAAGAAGATGTTGTTTTTAATGACTACTTGGCAGATCATGATGTTGCAGTAGGCAAAGTTATGGAAGCTTTGACAAATCCCGTTTACGGTGTAGTAAAGAGCATGACTGAAATCAACGCAGTTGGCCACCGTGTAGTACATGGTGGTGAATACTTCTCAAGCTCCGTTGTCATTGATGATGCAGTGAAAGAAGCTTTGGAAAAATGCAGCGAGCTTGCTCCTTTGCACAATCCTGCAAACTTAATCGGTATTGCAGCTTGCGAAAGAATTATGCCCGGCGTGCCTCAGGTTGGTGTATTTGATACAGCTTTCCACCAGACAATGCCAGAAAGAGCATACCTTTATGCAATTCCTTACGAATATTATGAAAAATATAAAATCAGAAGATACGGCTTCCACGGGACAAGCCATAGATACGTTTCCGAAGAAGCTGCAAAAATGTTGGACAGACCTTATGATCAAACAAAAACCATTACTTGCCACTTGGGCAACGGTGGTTCCATCTGTGCGGTAAGAAACGGTAAATCCATCGATACTACCATGGGCTTCACACCTTTGGAAGGCCTTGTAATGGGAACCAGAGCTGGTGACGTTGATGCTGCTGTTATCACTTTCTTGATGGAAAAAGAAAAATTGACTCCTCAGGAAATGGATAATATCTTAAATAAAAAATCTGGCGTTTTGGGTATCTCTGGCGTTTCTAGTGACTTCCGTGATATTGAAGATGCAAGCGAGCATGGCAATGCAAGAGCAGAAGCAGCTTTAGATGTATTTTCTTATAAGGTTGCAAAAAGAATTGGTGCATATGCTGCAGCAATGAACGGCGTTGATTGTATTGTATTTACAGCTGGTTTGGGCGAAAATTCCGGCCCTACAAGAAGATTAATTTGTGACTACTTGGGTTACCTTGGTGTTCACATCGACTCTTACAACAATTGTTTAAGAGGAAAAGCAATGGAAATCTCTGCTCCTGATTCCAGAGTAAGAGTTTTGGTTATCCCTACCAACGAAGAATTGGTAATTGCAAGAGATACGAAGGAACTTCTTGACAAATAAGAAGCCTTTCAGTATAATATTTTAGGTACGACTATGGGGTGATTTGAATGTTACTTGGAATGGCTCAATTGTTTAGCAGAAACGGATTATCAATTCCCGTTATGCTAGCTGAGCAAATCAATGATACGTCGGATTATCCCGATGTTGTGGAATTTTTGCAGCCTGTAAAGTTAGAGGGAACTCTTAAAAACGAGAATGAAATTTTCGTTTTTGAAGCAAAGGGCAATACAGAGGTCAACCTTCGGTGTGACCGTTGTCTTGCACCTGTCAGAAAAGAGCTTTGCTTCGAGATCAAGGAACGTTTTGCTCATACAGGCAGAGGAAACGAAGAGACAGAAACTTTTTCGGGGGATCAAATTGATCTTGCGGACTTTGTCAGAAGGGGTATTCTTTGTGCTTTACCTATGAAGGTTCTTTGCAGCGATCATTGTAAAGGGCTTTGCCCCGTTTGCGGAAAGAATCTAAATGAAGGTGTGTGCGAATGCGATACAACCTATATAGATCCGAGATTTGAAAGTTTAAGGACTCTTTTCAATGTTGACGAGGAGGTGTAGAAATGGCTGTACCCAAGGGACGAGTGTCGAAATCTAAAAGAGATAAGAGAAAAGCACAGAGTTGGAAAATTGCAACTCCTAGCTTGGTAAAATGCAGCAAGTGTGGTGAACTGATGACTCCTCATCAGGTTTGCAAGGCTTGTGGCGCATATAACAAAAAGACAATTATCAAAGTTGACTAATGTTAAACTCGAAAAGACAGCATACTTGCTGTCTTTTCTTCTTATGTATAACAATTCTTCAAGAATTGATTTTCCATAGAATACAAAGAGGTTGCAATCATTGATCAATCCGAGTAAAATAATAACAGAAATTAGGAAATGATGATAGAAACACCAAAATGATGGAAGGACTCAGGTGATTTCATGGATAAAAAAGTAATCGTAGCCCTGGATGCCATGGGTGGCGACTTGGCCCCTGTTGAGATTGTAAAAGGTGCCGTAGATGCAGTTAAAGAATTAAATGTTGATATAAAGCTTGTCGGTCAGCAAGATAAGATAAATGCTGAGCTTGCTAAATACACATATCCGAAAGAACATATACAAGTGGTACATGCAGAAGAAGTCATCGGTACAGACGAAGTTCCTACCTCAGCAATCCGCAGAAAAAAAGACTCTTCTCTGGTTGTAGGGTTAAATCTTGCAAAAAGCGGAGAGGCCGATGCATTTGTCTCTGCTGGAAGTACCGGCGCATTACTTACTGGCGCTTTATTGATCGTAGGTCGCATCGAAGGTGTAGAGCGCCCTGCTCTTGGAACCTGCCTGCCTACAAAAACTGGATTTACCTTCCTTCTGGATAGTGGCGCAAATGTAGATTGTAAAGCTAAATATTTGGAGCAGTTCGCAAAGATGGGTTCTGTTTATATTGAGAATATATTCGGTATAGCACAGCCAAAGGTTGCTTTGGTTAACATCGGTGCAGAAAAAGAAAAAGGAAATGCGCTGACCAAAGAAGCTTATGAGTTGTTGGAAGTAAGCGAAAATATAAATTTTGTAGGGAATATTGAACCAAGAAACATCCCCTTTGGAGAGGCTGATGTTATCGTCTGTGATGGCTTTGTGGGTAATACCATTTTGAAGCTTAGTGAAGGCTTAAGCAAAACCTTGATTGATATTATTAAAGAAGAAATAACCGCTGGTTCCTATAAATTTGCTGCAGCAATGCTAAAAACACCTTTTCGAAATGTAAAAAAACGCTTTGATTCTGACGAGGTTGGTGGTGCACCATTTATCGGGCTGAAATCCCTGGTTGTGAAAGCCCATGGCAGTTCAAATGCAAGAGCCATCAAAAATGCCATTCGCCAATGCGTGTTATTTACAGAAGCCGATATCGTTGGCAAAATAAAAGATAAGCTGTAATTAGCAATAAATCATAAATATTGGGGGAAGCCTTTTTCCCATCTGAATAAATTATTTTCACTACCCGCCTAATATTATAGGCGGGTTTTTTATGCAAATATATCCATCTAAATACCTCCACCCTATAGCTCGATGTCAACAAATCTTGATATCCCTTCCATTCTGCAATGGTCTGAATATAAACCCTCTCCCTTTTCTTTGTCAATGCTCAGCTTTATATCATAGAGAATACTCTTAATTACTAGTGCAGAAAGCTAAGAATTAACTTATCCCCTTTCGCAAGTTTACCCTGGTAAACAGAATTCAACTATTTTTATTAACATTCTTTGTAATACAACAAATGTCGAAAGCTTTCTGTCATCCACTTCTTTTTATACCATCCCTTCTTGTCTTTTTATGGTATAATATATTATAAAAAAAGAAATACCCTCTGGGAAAAGGAGATGTAGAAATGAAAACACTTGGTATCATAACGGAATATAATCCTTTTCACCTTGGACACCAGTATATGATAGAAGAGGCGAAGAGAAAAAGTGGCGCTGACCGTGTTGTGGTGGTAATGAGCGGTAGTTTTGTGCAACGAGGTGAACCTGCTTTTTTTGATAAATGGACCCGAGCCAAAGGGGCATTGCTCAATGGTGTAGACATGGTGCTGGAGCTTCCTGTTCTGTTTGCCACCGCAAATGCGGAAACTTTTGCCTCTGCTGCCGTTCGAATCTTAGAAGATACAGGAATTGTGGATATCCTTGCCTTTGGCTCAGAAAGCGGAAACCTACCTGCTCTTCAAGAAGCGGCAAAATTAATGACAAACGAGACTGAGGAATATCGCTCTCTCCTAAAAACCCACCTAGATGAGGGTCTATCCTACCCTAGCGCCCGTGCTAAGGCTATGGAAACCATTTCAAATATCAATAGTGAGATTTTAAGTCAACCAAATCATATTTTAGCGTTGGAGTATTTAAAAGCTTTGGAACGCTACCAATGCAATATGACCCCATTGGCTATCAAACGTGAAGGTGCTGCCTATCATAGCACCTCCTTGGAAAGTAAATTTGCTTCAGCCTCAGCAATACGAACAGGAATATTAGAAGAGCAACTCACAAAATCATTTTCTCAAGTCCCGGAAAATTGTGCCTCTCTTTATAGCAAAGCTCTTTCCTTAGGAACAGCTCCTGTCCTCTGGAAAAACTATGCGGGGCCGTTAAACTATAAATTAAGAACCATGTCATCAGAAGATATGAGACAAATTTTTGAAGTAACAGAGGGTCTGGAAAACAGAATTTTAAGATCAATTGATTCTGCCTATGAGATTGAAGATATTATTGATTTTGTCAAATCCAAACGATATACTCGGACGAAAATACAGCGCATCCTTCTTCATATTCTACTTGATATCAAAGGCGCTGAGGTAGCGTATTTTATGAAAAAACCTTATATACCTTACATACGTGTTCTAGGGTTCCGCAAAGAAAATGCAGAGCTATTAGGGGATCTAACAATGCATGCCAAATGCCCTGTTCTGACTAATTTAAAAAAAGCTCCTGAAATTCTCAATGAAGATGGTCTGCACCTTTTGGCGCTGGAAAAAACCGCTACTGATTTATATGCAATGGCATCACCCACCCCTCTTTATCGGGGTGCTAACCAGGATTTTACTATGCCAATGGCGATTCTATAACATAGAATTTACTCTGTCAAAAGTACTTTTTAGATTATAAATATTGAGAAATAGAACGAACCTCACACACGCTTCTTTATACCATTAACTGTTTTACTTTTAACTTGCCCTCATACAACAGCATTTCAAGGCATAAATTGTAACAATACATAATGGAAGAAGCATTAAAATGAAAAAAAACTCCTTTGTTATCCTTTGTACCTGTTTTTTAATTTTCGCCTTACTACGCTATCCTCAGGCTATGTTGGCAGCAAGTACAAAGGGTGTCATGCTATGGTTTAATCAAGTTTTACCATCCTTGTTCCCATTTATGGTGGCCTGTGGGCTATTATTACGAATGGGTGCTGCAGAATCAGTGGGGGAATGGCTAAGACCTCTGATGAGACCCCTCTTTGGTCTTCCGGGAATTGCTGCATTCCCTTTTTTTCTTGGAATATTTTCCGGTTATCCCATGGGGGCGAAAATCACCGCCTCTTTGTATTCAGAGAAGAAAATTTCACTTTCACAGGCGGAACATATTTTATCCTTTTGTAATAATCCAGGCCCACTGTTTCTGGTAGGAACAGTAGGTGCCTCTTTTTTTCAAGCACCTTATTGGGGATACATCTTTTTATTATGCTGTTTTTTGGGGGCAGTCGCAACGGGAATCCTTTTTCGCCTGTTTTATCCCCAAAATGCTGGAGATGATTTTGTTCTTTATCATAAAAAAAGCCCTGCGTCTATCACCCAATGTCTGCCTCAAACCATTGCCGATTCCATGGATACCGTCACACAAATCGGAGGCTATATTATACTTTTTGCTGTTTATGTGGAGGCTTTTCAGCAAACAGGTTTACTGCATCTCATTGCAAAAGCCTTTTCTTATTTACCGTTCTCCGTAGATTTTTTTTCCGGCGTATTGGGTGGATTGCTAGAAATGACCAACGGTGCATTTCTCTTAAGCTATGCTCCAGACCCATTGATTTATAGACTCACCGCTACCTGTATGCTGGTGGCATTGGGCGGTCTGTCCATTTTATGTCAGACTATGGGTATTTTAAGAAATGTACCCATTAAAAAAAGCCGCTATCTTGCGGCTAAAATTTGTAATAGTATATTTAGTGGTCTGTTTTTTTATATTACTTTTCCATTCATAGAAAAATACGTACAAAAAACAGTTCCTACCTTTGCTATGATGGCAGAAACTGAATTTTTCTTTCCCGTTTCATATTTAAAATACAGTCTTTTATTTCTTTTCTTCGCAATTGTATACTCTCTCTGGCAAAAACAATAGGATTATTTGCCTAAGCGCAGTTCTTGAATATTTTCAGCTAACACGTTCAGCGTTTGGGCAAAATAATCATCGGTTTTTATGCTCTCACTGTAAACAACGGCTTTCAATTCTTTCAGCTTACCCTCTGCATCAGCCAAAACACCCTCTGCATACTCCATGGCGCCTAAGCGCATTTCCTTGGAGGTTTTTTTTGCTGAATCAATAATGGCCGCTGCCTGCTCATATGCCTTTTTCGTTACCTCATTATCGTCAACCATTCTCACCATGCGATCTTCCGCATTTTTCAACAGCTCATCCGCTTCCCTTTGGGCATCTATCAAAATCTTATTTCTTTCCTCAATGACCCATTTTGATTGCTTTAATTCATTGGGAAGCTTCATACGGATTTCGCTGATAATATCATAAATTTCGTCTTTATCAACGGATACCTTGTTGCTAAAAGGCACCCCCTTGCTACTATCTAAAATCTCTTCCAATTCATCTAATAATTGCAAAACAGAATCCATAGCATTCCCTCACTTCTTATATTTTTCTAAAATAAAAGGCTTAATTTGCTGAGGAACCATAAAATCAATATTCCCACCAAAAACTGCAACTTCTTTAACATTTGTGGAACTTAAGCAAAGATGATCCTCATCCGCCGCCAAGAAAACCGTTTCCATATCCTTTCCAAGCTTACGGTTGATTAAATACATCTGATATTCCACTGCAAAATCCATTGTATTGCGAAGCCCTCTCACTGCGGCTGTTGCACCAACTTCCTTTGCAAAGTCAGCTAAAAGCCCACGAAAAGAGGCAACTTCAATATTTTCCATTTCAGAAAGAACCAATTCCAATTGTTCTTTTCTCTCTTCTACTGTAAATAAGGAGCATTTATTGGGATTTTCCAAAACTGCTACTACCAAAATATCAAACAGCTTTGCCGCTCGCTTGATAATATCCATATGTCCTAATGTGATAGGATCAAAGCTTCCTGCGTAAATAGCTTTTCTCATAAATTTTCTTCCTCCAGGCACAGAAACGTCATAACCGTAGTTCTGTACTCTTTTTCGCGTAAAACCCGAAGCCCATGTATGGGAACAAGGGGAATTTGTGCCGCGCGTTCAACAATAATATAACCATCTTTTTTCAGCAACCCGCCTCTGACAATTTCTTTGAGTGTGGACTCTGTAAGCCCTGCTGCATAAGGCGGATCTAAAAAAATAATATCAAATATAGCCTCTTCCTTTGAAAGCTGAGTTAAAGCCTGAAGAACTTCTAAGCCCAATACCCGCCCTAGCTTGTCCAATCCGGTATGCAGTAGGTTCTCCCGAATAATCTGTTGACACTGTGGATTATTCTCTACAAAAACTGCCCTTGATGCACCTCTGCTTAATGCCTCAATGCCAATGGCTCCACTTCCGGAAAACAAATCTAAAAAATCTGCCTCAGGCAAATCAAAAGCAATAATATTAAATAAAGTCTCCTTTATCCTGTCTGTGGTGGGTCTTGTGGATAAACCTTCAATTGTTTGTAGTTTCCGTCCTTTTGCCAACCCAGAGATTACTCTCATAACATACCACCCGCTACTTTCCGTTTCGTTACATCATTCTTACTATATCAAAAATCTTAATAAAACACAATAAAAAACTCTTTCATTTTCTTTAACTATAGGGGTTTTACCTAAATATGGAGTGTCATTTTTAAAAACGTATACTTTTTAATTGTATCAAAAAATCATAATTAAATCTAAGAACATAATTTTCCATTGTCCAGTTTTAAGGTCATCGGGTATTCCAATCAAAACATACAAATCTTTTTTTATCTCAATTGAATTGCTTTAGATCATCGTTTCAATTTGCTTAACTCATTTGCCATATTCATTCTCATAAAAAAGGCCATACCAAATTGGTATGACCTTTTATTGAACTATCAATCTTTTGGTTTGTCTCCAGGCAATCCTGCATACACAAATCCTGTTGCAGCATCAACTGAAATCAGTGCGTCACAAGGAATAAAATCTGTAACCTTGGCATTACAAATAATGACGGGAATATTCAATGCTCTTCCTGCAATCTCTGCATGGCAGTTGTCACTATGATCCAAAGGTCCAACAATAATGGCTGATGCCTTTTGAATATATGGCATAAAATCATTGTCCGTAGAAGTTGCAACTAAAATGTCACCCTTTTGAAAGTTGCGCTCTATATCTTCTCGAACCTTGATGACTCTCGCTCTGCCGCTGGCTTTTTTGTTGCCAACACCAATTCCTTTGCATAACACATCTCCAACAATATCCACTCGAAGAGTGTTGGTAGCACCGCTTACGCCCAACGGCATACCAAGTGCCATAACAACAGTGTCACCATTTTTCACCAGCCCACTGGCTTGAATGATATTCATACCGGTGTCAAAAACTCTACCCTGGGGAAGCTTATCCTTATGAAGCATTGGCTTACAGCCCCATACCAGGTTAAGCTGACGCCAAACTCTTTCCGCCATCGTTGCCGCAACAATCGGGCAAACAGGTCTATGTTTGGATATCATTCTGGCAGTAAAACCGGATTGGGTAATGGTGCAGATACATGCTGTATTTAATTCAGCCGCAGTGCTGCAGGCTGCAAAGCTAATGGCATTGGTGATATTTGTTGTTACGCCATCTGGTTGTCTGGTTAATAACTTGCTGTAATTGATACTGCTTTCTGTTTTTTCAGCAATACGAGCCATGGTTGCAACCGCTTCAAGGGGATAATTTCCTGCCGCAGTTTCACCAGAAAGCATAATGGAATCACTTCCGTCAAAAATAGCATTGGCAACATCATTTGCCTCTGCTCGTGTAGGTCTGGGGCTATTGACCATGCTTTCCAGCATTTGTGTAGCAGTGATAACTGGCTTGCTGCGTTGGTTCGCCTTTGCAATTAACTGCTTTTGAACCAAGGGTACTTCTTCAGGGTGAATTTCCACACCCAAGTCACCTCTGGCAACCATAATACCATCAGAAACCTCTAAAATTTCATCAATATTATCAACACCTTCTTGGTTTTCAATTTTTGCAATGATATGGATACCGTCGCCGCCATTCTTCTCCAATACTCTTCTGATTCTTGTTACATCGGCAGCAGAGCGTATAAAGGATGCTGCTACTATATCAAATCCGTTTTTAATACCGAATTTCAAGTCTTCTATGTCTTTCTCAGTTAAAGCAGGCAAATTCACTCTTATTCCAGGAAGATTCACACCTTTTTTGGAACCAACCTTGCCACCATTAATAACGGAACATTGAACCTCAGGCCCTACAATGCGATCAACCTTAAGCTCAATCAAACCGTCATCAATTAAGATGCGAGAACCAACCTGCACATCTTTCGGTAAATCTAAATAGGTAACAGACACCTTTTCCTTAGTTCCTTCCACATCCTCGGTAGTTAAGGTAAATTTCTCTCCCTGTTCCAGAATAATTTTACCCTCGGCAAAGGTCTTAATTCTGATTTCAGGTCCTTTTGTGTCCAGTATTAAGGGAATGGGTACACCCAATTCCTCTCTGGCCTGCTTTAGTTTTTTAATCATTTCCCCGTGAGATTCGTATGTCCCATGGGAAAAATTCACACGAGCGGCGTCTAACCCATTTTGAATTAAACTTTTCATAATCTCAACACTATCCGTTGCCGGCCCCAGTGTGCATACAATTTTTGTCCTGCGCATTGCAGTACCTCCTCTTTCTGTACAATTAATAATATAAAACAATTAAAATTCTTGGATAAAAGACTCCTTTGCTCGCAAATCTCTTTGCAAGAGGTTTTTTTCCATTCCTATTCAAAACTGTCCAACCAAGAATTTTAATTATATAGCAAGAATTTTAATTACGTTGTAGATATCCTGATCTAAAGTTTTCTCCATCCCCAAAGATTCTTCAAGATCAATAATTTCATATTTCCCCTTGTTAAAGCAGATAACTTGATTCTCTTTCCCATCCAATATGGTTTTTACGGCATGATAACCCATCATAGAAGCATGCATACGGTCAATTGCTGTGGGGCTACCACCTCTTTGCAAATGGCCTAGTATGGTTGCTCTGGTTTGAATACCTGTGATATCTTGAATATCCTTGGCCAGTTTCTGGGTGCCCCCAACGCCTTCTGCAACCACAATTAAGTTGTGCCGCTTGCCAATGCTTCTATTTTCCAAAATCTGTTGAATCACCTTCTGGCTGTCAATGAAGTCCTTGGCTTCCGGAAACATAACATCTTCGGCACCGCCCACCATACCGCACCATACGGCGATATAACCGGCATCACGGCCCATAACTTCAACCACAGAACAGCGCTCATGGGAGCTGGATGTATCTCTCAGCTTATTTAAGGCATCCATACCGGTATTTACAGCGGTATCAAAACCAATGGAATACTCTGTGCTGTTCATATCTAAATCGATGGTAGCGGGAATACCAATGCAGTTAACACCAAGCTTTGCCAGCTCTGCCATACCTCTGTAAGAGCCGTCCCCACCAATAACCACCAGAGCATCTAAACCTAAAATTTTATAAATTGCGGCAGCTTTATTCAGTCCTTCTTGTGTCATCATTTCAGGGCAGCGCGCCGTATGCAAAATAGTACCGCCTAAGTTCATCACATTAGATACGTCCTTGCTGTACATCTCCTTGATTTCACCATTTAAGAGTCCGTTATAACCTTTGCGGATACCAATTACCTGAATATCATGAAAGAGTGCTGTTCTTACAACTGCACGAATGGCAGCATTCATCCCGGGAGCATCCCCCCCGCTGGTCAATACACCAATTTTGCGAATCTTTTTCTGCTCCATCACATTTTCCTCCAATCCCAAAATTATTCCTTCTCAAATTTTTCTGACTGAATCACCCCAAATTGAGTATAAATCTCTGCCTCACCTCTTATTTTAATGGCAGACGTATTCGTGGTAAATTGGGCAATTAAAACCTCACCCTTGTCGAGTTTTTCCGTATGATGAATTTTTGTAACCTCTCCACGGGTTACTCCAATAATACTTACGCCCTTTTCTAAGGCTTTCACGCATATATATGGGGTGTTTTCCATATCTTTTTCATTCACACGCAATTCCTCCTAACTATCCTTCATGACCACGTTACCCTTACCCAGCAAAAGCTTTAACTCCTCTTGCATATCTAAGGAACCATCCACCCAATTTTTTTTATCCGCTTTTCTTTTTTCTTTTGTGCTTTCTTGATAAATATAAACAGGTATTTCACCATGATAACGGGCTAAGATCGCCGTTATCTGCTGTAAAGGCACCTCTCTATCTTTCTCAATCTTCAGCCATATTGATGCTGATGATGTCGCCTCTAAATGTAATATCTGTATTTGGGATGCAATCACCTTTGCCTCTCCATCTGCCGATACATTTGAGCGGCCTTTCACCAATATTACCGCTTCTTCTAACAAAAGCTCAGAATATTGCTGATATACCTTTGGAAATACAACAATCTCTATGGTTCCTTGAAAATCTTCAAGGGTAAGAAACGCCATCTTATCATTGTTTCTAGTATATTTCACCGAAACCCCTGCAATCATACCGCCAACAATCACCTTCGTTTCATCAGGAATTTGTTGACCATCTTCGTCTTCTTCCCTAGGGAAAAAATCGATACTGCTATGGCTTATTTTTCTTCTTAAGCTATCCTCATATTCTGCCAATGGATGTCCGCTTACATAAATACCCAAAACTTCTTTTTCCATTGCCAGCTTATCTCTGGGCACAAACTCAGCCACATTGGGAAGATCATCTTGAAGCTGATAGCTTCCTTCACCCATATCTAATTCAAACAAATTTAATTGTCCTTCAATATTATTCTTTCTAGCCTGACCAATTCCATCCAAAATACTTTTGTAAATCGCCATATACTGACTTCTGGCACCACCTAAGGAATCCATTGCACCCGCCTTAATCAGACTTTCAAAACAACGCTTATTGATTTCTCCTGATTCCATGCGGTTGCAAAACTCAGTCATAGACAAAAACAAACCATCTCTGTCGCGCTCGGCAACCAATGCATTAACAACACCGCGACCTACATTTTTAATGGCGGCAAGTCCAAATCTTATCTTTCCATCAGAAACAGAAAAATGACCATATCCCTCATTAATATCGGGAGGCAGTAAAGCAATGCCCATTTTTTTGCATTCTTCAATATAGCTTGAAACCTTACTTGCGTTGTCCATAACACTGGTCATTAAAGCCGCCATAAATTCTACGGGATAATGGGCCTTTAACCATGCAGTTTGATATCCAACAACAGCATAGCAGGCCGCATGGCTCTTGTTAAAGGCATACTTGGCAAAGTCAGTCATTTCATCAAAGATTTTTTCCGCAACCTCAGCTGGTATTCCGTTTTTAACACATCCAGGAACCTCATCCCCAACGCCATATACGAAATTTTTTCTTTCTTCTGCCATCACCGATGCTTTTTTCTTACTCATGGCTCGGCGTACCAAATCACTTCGCCCAAGGCTGTAACCCGCCAAATCCCGCACAATCTGCATAACCTGCTCTTGGTAAACAATACAACCATACGTATTTTTTAATATTGGCTCTAAGCTTTTATGGGTATATTGAATATTCTCAGGGTTATTTTTACCCTTCACATATTTCGGAATAAAATCCATAGGGCCTGGACGATATAAGGAAATTCCCGCAATCAAATCTTCCAGCCGCTTAGGTTGAAGCTCCCGCATAAACTGCTTCATTCCCGCACTCTCCAGCTGAAAAACACCCTCTGTTTTTCCCTGACTGATAAGCTGATAGACTGTCTCATCATCATCAGGGATATTGTCAATGTCAATCTGAATTCCATGTATACGTTCCACTTCCTGCACAGCATTCTGAATCACAGTTAACGTTCTGAGGCCCAGGAAATCCATTTTTAATATGCCCAGCTCCTCTAAAAGAGTCATGGTATACTGGGTATTTACCTGCCCTTCATTTGCACTCAAAGGCACATATTCTACAACAGGTTTTTTACAAATGACAACACCTGCAGCATGGGTGGAAGAATGCCTTGGCAGTCCTTCTAAGCGCAAGGAAGTATCAATCAGACGATGGGTGTCCTCCTCCGTTTCATATGCCTTCTGTAAATCAGGATTCATAGTTAGAGCTTTTTTGATAGTGATTCCCAACTCGGTAGGTATCATTTTGGAAATACGGTCAACATCAGCATAAGGCATAGCCAAAGCACGGCCTACATCCTTAATTGCCGCTCTAGCTGCCATAGTTCCAAAGGTAATAATCTGGGCAACATGATCCTCCCCATATTTGCGAATTACATAGTCTATCACTTCTTGCCGCCGCTCATAACAAAAATCAATATCAATATCAGGCATACTGACACGTTCAGGATTCAAAAATCTCTCAAAAATCAAATCATATTTCAAAGGATCAATGGTAGTAATGGATAAACAGTAAGAAACCATACTCCCCGCCGCAGAACCTCTTCCTGGTCCAACAATGATTCCGTTGTCCTTAGCATATTTAATAAAATCCCAAACAATCAGGAAATAATCCACATACCCCATATTTTCTATGGTAGAAAGCTCATATTCCAGTCTTTCTTTCCACTCTTTTTTGCCTTCAGGATATTTTTCTTGAAAACCTGCTTCACATACCTCCCTTAGGTATTGATTGGCTGTTTTCCCTTGAGGCACATCAAACTGCGGCAGTTTAAGTTCATGAAACTGAAAGGAAACATTGCATCTTTCTGCAATCTTTGCTGTATTCTCCAACGCTTCAGGGACATTGGAAAATAAATCGTACATCTCTTCAGGGCTTTTTACATAAAACTGCCCGCCTTCATAACGCATGCGATCTTCATCTAAAATTGTTTTAGCCGTTTGAATACATAGCAAAATATCATGTGGCTCAGCATCCTCTTTATAGATATAATGACTGTCATTTGTAGCAATTAAAGGAATGCCTGTTTCCTCGCTCATGCGAATCAAAGCCATATTTACCTGCTTTTGCTCCCGCATACCGTGGTCTTGCAATTCAAGAAAATAGTTTCCCTTACCGAAAATATCCAAATACTCCAAAGCGGCTTCCTTTGCCTTTTCATAGGAAACATTAAGAATATTTCTAGCCACTTCCCCTGCTATACATGCACTGGATGCAATGAGTCCCTTATGGTGCTTGCGCAAAAGCTCTTTGTCAATACGGGGTTTATAATAAAAACCATCGATAAATCCATAAGAAACCAGCTTTATTAAATTCTGATAGCCCTCATCATTCTCAGCCAAAAGCACAAGATGATAATTGCCTCCGTTTTTTGCATCCTTCATAAGTCGGGACTCCGGAGCTACATAAACCTCACAACCAATAATGGGTTTTATGCCTGCCGCTAAAGCCTCCTTATAAAATTCAATGGCTCCATACATGGCTCCATGATCCGTTATGGCAATACTGTCCATACCCAATTCCTTTGCTCGAAGAACCAATTCCTTTATTTTTGCAGAACCGTCTAAAAGGCTATATTCTGTATGAACGTGCAGGTGCACAAAGGGTTTTGTTTCACTGCTATTTTCTTTAAACTCCATTTTGCACCTCCCATCATGCAATCTTTGCATATTTTGTTATATTATATCATATTTTCTTATGAGAAAAAAGAGAAAATAAAAATTTGTCCCGACTGGTTGAATTATGTCCCATGTTAAATGAATATAAGGAATCACCAATCAAGTCGCCATTTCATAATGTCTTTTAAATCTAACTATGTTATTATTTATTCTTTGCCACTTATGTCATAAACATAAGTATTCATTTTATGTAAAATTGCCATAGTTAAATCAAAATTTTTAGAGAATTCGCATCCTTCGAAGAATTCACTCATAAATGATTGTTGATGAAAAGTCTCACAAAAAAACAGTGTACAATTCTGCACACTGTTTTAATAATTCATTATTCATATCGCAAAGCTTCAACAGGGTCTTTTTTCGCCGCCTTATTGGCAGGGTATAAACCAAAGCCCAAACCAACTACTGCAGAAAAGACAACGGCTATCATTACCACTGTAGGCTTAACAACTACCCCAACCCCTACTATCATACCACCAATGGCAACAATAGAGATTCCTAAAATGGTACCGATTATTCCACCCGCCGCAGAAATTGCAGCAGCTTCAATCAAAAACTGAATCATTATATCCTTTGTCCTTGCACCAAGAGCTTTTCTGATACCGATTTCTCTTGTTCTTTCCGTAACAGAAACCAGCATGATATTCATAATTCCGATACCGCCTACAACCAGTGAAATGGCCGCAATGGCGCCAACTACCGCAGAAAGAGAACCCAGCATACCATCTATGCTTTTCATCTCCTCCTTAGCGGAGTAACAGGTCACATTATCAATAGGTTGGTTTTTCATTCTGGCGATATATGCCTGTATTTCATTTTGCAACTGTGTCATATCATATTTATCTGACATCCAGAAATACAATCCCCACTGCCCCTCGTCGTAATTTACCAGAACACCCTCAGGGGTATAAGCATTGGCAAAAGAGCCACCTTGCATTAACTTCATCAGTGCTGAATCAGTATTTTCATATACACCTATAATCAAAAGCTCTTCAGCTTGATTATTGATAGTCGTTTGCAATGACTTTCCTACTACATCTTCTTGACCAAAAATATTAACCGCCGTCGTTTTATCTACAACGACAAATTTTTTCTTTCCTTTAATATCTTTATTGTTTAGCATACGCCCATATACAATTTTAGGATCCTTTATTACCGTTGGGTTTTCTGCCATACCATTTAATGTAACCATTTCTTTTTTTCTGCCTGCTTTTAAGTCAGCTCTAGTAGAGCTTCTAAAGCTAACACAGGTTACCTTGTCACCCATAGCTTCCATCAGTTGATCCGCATCATCCTTTGTAAACATCTGCTCCGTTGAATAATAACCATCAGGAGAATTAATATAGGCCGCTACCAGACCGGAACCAAAGTTTTCATATTCCCCGGCCACAACGCTACGCATGGTATCTCCCAATGAAACGATGGCAATAACCGAGCTAATACCAATAATCATACCCAGCATGGTCAAAAAGGAACGCATTTTATTGGCACGAATAGAGAACATTGCCAATTTGATATTTTCGAATATCACCCCTCTTTCACCACCTTTTCATCGCTTACAATTTGCCCGTCTTGAAAACGGATAATCCGCTTTGTACACTGGGCAATATCTTCTTCATGGGTAACCACAACAACCGTTGCACCCTCATCGTTCAGCTTAGTGAAAAAACCCATAATTTCATGGGAGGATCGGCTGTCCAAGTTACCTGTTGGTTCATCGGCAAGTATCAAAGCTGGATCATTTGCCAACGCTCTGGCAATGGCAACTCTTTGCTTTTGACCGCCGGAAAGCTCATTTGGCAAATGATGTACACGACCTTCCAGTCCAACCTTGTGTAACAAACCCTCCGCCTTTGTTCTTCTCGCTTCCGCCTTCATACCTCCATATATCATAGGTATTTCCACATTCTTCAATGCGGAAGTTCTAGGAATTAACTGGAATGCCTGAAACACGAAACCTATTTTTTTATTTCTGATTGTTGAGAGCTCATCTTCGCTTTGTTTTACAATTGGAATCCCATCTAATAAATAAGTCCCCTGAAAATTTCTGTCCATACAGCCTAAAATATTCATAAGGGTAGATTTACCCGAACCAGATTGACCCATAATTGCCACATACTCTCCCTCTTCAATAGTAAGGGAAACATTTTGCAGTGCATGTACCTGTATGGCACCTGTATCATAAATCTTGTTTAATTCCTCAATTTTAATTACTTCCTTCATCCTGCACCTCCTACTGAGGGATAACGGTCATTCCTTCCGTCAGCGCAAGGCTGGGGCTCAGAACAATCTGCTGTCCTTCGGCTAATCCATCTCCCTGCACTTCAATCAGCAGGTCTGTCTCTAACCCAATTTTTACAGGTATGATATGAATTGTATTATCTTCTTTTACAGTATACACAACTGTAGAACCATCCTCAAGCTCACTAACAGCCTCATACGGAACCGTTAAAACTTGCTCAGACTTAGCAATATGAATAGTAGCCTTTGCAGTAATACCGGCAATTAACTTATCATTTGTGCCAATAACATCTATGTAAACTGGAACTACTCTTTCAGTGGAGTTTGCATCTTTATTTTCCCCTGTAGGAGAGATACGGGATACAACACCCTCTACATTTTCTCCGTTTAAAATATCTGCAGTGATATCTACCTTCTGTCCAAGCTTAATCTTAGCAATATCAGTCTCTTTCACTAACACCTTCATTTGCAATTTATCTATATTCTCAATGACAAACATAGGTTTGTCATTCTCTGTATCATTGGCAAATCGTCCAACCTTTGTATTCACACGGGTAATGGTACCGTCAATCATACTGGTAATCCTACAATCCTTTAAGGTATCCGCTTCAACATTGATTTTTCGGCTCATATTGTCCAATGTCTGTTTTTCGGAATCTGTTAAAACAGCTACACCATTTTTAGATGAAATGTCATCCAACTTTCTTTTTGCCTCATCCACTTCACTTTGACTGGCTGCATCAACATCAAACAAAGCCTTCACATCATCGTAATCCTTTTTTAGCTTGTCATATTCGTCCTGTCTTTTTTCCAGTGTTTCATTTTGCTGCATTTGTAATAAAGATAATTCCCCTTTGCTTAAACTCATCTGCTTCACAAGCTCAGAACTGTCCAGAACAGCCAGAAGCTGACCTTTTTTCACCTTGTCGCCTTCTTTGACCAATAGTTCTTTTACTTCATAGCGTAACTTTGATACTACTTCCGTGCTTTCTGTGCCTTCTAAAACCGCTTTTAGCTTTAATACCTCTTCCACATCTTGTTTCTCAACAAGAGAGGTACTAACCATTGTGCCTTCAGGAGTTTTGTTTCCTCCAAAAGCAACCTTTGCTCCAACTGCTACTACAATCAAGCCTGCAACAGCTATTAGTATTTTCTTCTTTTTAGATAAAGCCATGTAATTGCCTCCTCAGATTTTCTTATGTCCTTTATTATAGAAGATAAATTCTAAGAAGTCTCTCAATATTTCTTAATATTCTTTTAATTTATATATTTTTCCATTATTTGAGTATTAATACATACAGTTCTTATAATTTAAAGTCTACACATAAAAAGCGGGAAGCATTGCTTCCCGCTTTAAGTTTAACCTATTTTTTTAGAATTACTGGTTCGCCAATCTCTTGTAGTTTTCCAGTCTTTCTTTTGCATTTTTCTCAGATTCCACAAAGAGCGCTTCTGCTGCTTCAGGGAATGTTCTCTGCAAGGAGCTGTAACGAACTTCGCTTAATAAGAAGTCCTTGAAGCTTGCTGTAGGTTCCTTGGAATCCAATGTGAACGGATTCTTTCCTTCTTCTTTCAAAGTAGGATTGAATCTGTACATGTGCCAGTAACCAGCGTCAACAGCACGCTTGATTTCAGGCTGAGCACCGCTCATGCCACCCTTCATACCATGGTTGATACAAGGAGCGTAAGCGATAATCAAGGAAGGACCATCGTATTTTTCAGCCTCCAACATAGCCTTAACTACTTGGTTCTTATCAGCGCCCATAGCAACCTGAGCAACATATACATAACCATAGCTCATAGCCATCATACCAAGGTCTTTTTTCTTAATTCTCTTACCGGATGCAGCAAACTGCGCAACTGCACCAACAGGTGTAGCCTTAGAAGCCTGGCCACCAGTATTGGAGTAAACTTCGGTATCGAATACGAATACGTTTACGTCTTCGCCGGATGCCAATACATGGTCTAAACCGCCGTAACCGATATCGTAAGCCCAACCGTCACCACCAAAGATCCACTGAGATTTCTTAACCAACTGATCTTTGTTTTCAAGAACATAAGCAATAACACTCTTAACTTCTGCATCAGTGCCTTTATAAGCTTCCAAAGCAGCAACCAAAGCGTCAGCAGCAGCTCTGGATTTTTCGCCATCCTTCATTGTTGCAATCCATTCATCAGCAACTGCTGCAAAGGAAGCATCCAAAGATTTCAAAGTTTCAAGTCTGCCCTTGATTCCTTCTCTCATCTGTTTTACAGCTGTAGCCATACCTAAACCAAACTCAGCATTGTCTTCAAACAGAGAGTTTGCCCAAGCAGGACCACGGCCGTCTTTATTTGTTGTATAAGGCATAGAAGGTGCGGAACCACCCCAGATAGAGGAGCAGCCTGTTGCATTTGCAACATACATTCTATCGCCAAATAACTGTGTAATCAATTTTGCATAAGGTGTTTCACCACAGCCTGCACAAGCACCGGAGAACTCAAGCAGAGGCTGTTCAAACTGGCTGCCCTTTACAGATTCTTTGCCCATAGGGTTAGACTTAGGAGCAACTTCTTCAATTGCGAAATCCCAGTTTGCAATTTCAGCTTCCTGTGTAGCCATAGGCTGCATTACCAAAGCCTTCTTAGGAGCAGGGCAAACTACAGCACAGCTGCCGCAACCCATACAATCCAAAGGAGAAACCTGCATTCTGTATTTCAATTCGCCAAAGCCTGCGCCCTTAGCAGCAACTGCTGTAAAGCCTGCAGGAGCCTTTGCCAACTCTGCATCAGTAACCAATACAGGTCTAATTGTAGCATGAGGACATACAAAAGAGCACTGGTTACACTGGATACAGTTTTCAGGAATCCATTCAGGAACATCAACTGCAACACCGCGTTTTTCATAAGCAGATGTACCACAAGGGAATGTACCATCTTCTCTTCCGGAGAAAGCGGAAACAGGCAGATTATCGCCTTCCTGCGCATTCATAGGATGAACGATATTCTTAACGAAATCGGTTGCTTTTCTTGCTTCTTTCGCATCACCATCAACTGCATTTGCCCAATCAGCAGGAATTTCAACCTTAACCATACCTTCTACACCTTTATCAACAGCAGCGTAGTTCATGTTCAAGATTGTATCGCCCTTCTTACCGTAGGACTTTTTGATGGCACTCTTCATGTATTCAACAGCTTGTTCAATAGGAATGATATTTGCAAGCTTAAAGAAAGAAGACTGAAGAACAGTATTTACTCTGTTGCCCAAACCAATTTCCTTTGCAATTGCAGTACCATCAATAATATAGAATTTCGCATTCTTTTCAGCCAATTGTCTCTTTAATTTTGCAGGAAGCTTTTCATTCAATTCTTCCTTTGTCCATTCTGTATTTAACAAGAATGTACCGCCATCGTTCAATTCTGTAACCATATCATACAGATTAACATATTCTTGCTTGTGGCAAGCTACGAAGTCAGCTGTCTTAACTAAATATGTAGAACGAATAGGTTTTTTACCAAAACGTAAGTGAGATTGTGTAATACCACCAGATTTTTTGGAGTCATAGCTGAAGTAAGCCTGAGCGTACATATCTGTATGGTCACCAATAATCTTGATGGAGTTTTTGTTTGCACCAACGGTACCGTCAGCACCAAGACCCCAGAATTTGCAGCTGATTGTGCCGTCGCCTTCTGTTACGCTGATTTCCTTGCCAGCCTTCAAAGAGTGGCCTGTCACGTCGTCATTGATACCAATTGTGAAATGGTTTTTAGGCTTGTCCTGTGTCAAGTTTGCGTAAACAGCGATAAACTGCGCAGGTGTAACGTCCTTGGAACCTAAACCGTAACGTCCGCCAACAACAACAGGAGCTTGATCTGCTTCAAACATCGCTGTACAAACATCCATGTACAAAGGTTCGCCCTGAGAGCCGGGTTCTTTTGTTCTATCCAAAACAGCGATTTTCTTAACTGTCTTAGGAAGAACTTCTAACATCTTTGCAGCAACGAAAGGTCTGAACAGGTGAACCTTAACCAAACCAACTTTTTCGCCTTTTGCTGTCATGTAATCAATTGTTTCTTCAATTGCTTCACAAGCAGAACCCATAGCTACGATAACTCTGTCTGCATCGGGAGCGCCATAGTAATTGAATAATTTGTAATCTCTGCCTGTAATTCTGTTGATCTCGCCCAAATATTCTTCTACAACTGCAGGAAGTGCATCATAGAATTTATTTGCTGCTTCACGAGCCTGGAAGTAGATATCAGGATTCTGTGCTGTACCTCTGATAACAGGATGCTCAGGGTTTAAAGCGTTTCTCTTGAATGTATTTACAGCATCCATATCAACGATTTTTGCCAATTCATCATAATCTACACATTCGATTTTCTGAATTTCATGGCTGGTTCTAAAACCATCAAAGAAATGCAGGAAAGGAACTCTGCCTTTGATTGCAGCCAAATGGGCAACACAACCCAAATCCATAACTTCCTGAACGCTGTTAGATGCAAGCATCGCAAAGCCTGTCTGACGGCAAGCCATAACGTCGGAGTGATCACCGAAGATGGATAATGCCTGTGCAGCCAAAGCACGAGCTGTTACGTGGAATACGCCGGGAAGCAATTCACCGGAGATTTTGTACATATTTGGAATCATTAACAACAAACCCTGAGATGCAGTGTATGTTGTTGTCAACGCACCTGCTGCCAAAGAGCCGTGTACAGTACCGGAAGCGCCTGCTTCAGACTGCATTTCTACAACCTTTACAGTTTGGCCAAAAAGATTCTTTTTGCCATTTGCTGCCCAATCGTCTGTTTTTTCAGCCATTGGAGAAGATGGTGTGATGGGGAAAATGCCAGCTACTTCAGTAAACGCATAGGAAGCGTATGCAGCAGCTTCGTTACCGTCCATTGTTTTCATTACTTTAGACATTCGTACTTCCTCCTTACAAATTATAAATATAGTCTGTTTTTGTCTTGGAAAACCAGTCTGCCGTTCTCAGAACAAGTTCCCTCCGTTTCATTTAAAAATGGCAGATATTTGTCACAGTGATTGTCAGACAATTATCAATCTCCAATTCCATAAAAACGGTTGTTTTTTTACTCGTTCATTATACAATCAAACCTTTGTCTTTTCAACTATTAAAATAATTTTCAGCGTTATGTTTCTAACAAAAGGTTTTTTGGCGTCTTTGCTTAATACTTTCTACCAAAAAAAAATTTATTTATGCATTTTTCCAAAAAACTGAAGAATTGGCGCCTTTTTTGTGTCAGACAAGGCTTTTTTGTTTTCTATCGTAACAACGAAGAAAACGTCGAATTTACATTAGATTGATAATGTAATGTCAATAATATTTTTTTATTTTTTTCATTTATAAAACTAATTGATTCAATCCTGTAATTTCAAGATAATTGAATTACAAAAAACTGAATTTGAATTCTATCCAGCAAATAATTGTCGCTTTTTTAGGTTTATTAACATTTTTTGTAGTTTAATTCTTAGCCAGTTGGATTTAGACTTGTATTTCTACAATTCTTATATCCATACTATTTTCAGTGCAAACAACTTATAGGAAGAATTAATAAATAAAATTTCGTTCTACATTGCTGAAAGAGATATGAAATCCGCATATTTTGTCTGCCACTGTCCTTTTAATACGTCACCATTCCCGGGAAATAATACGACAGGCTTTTCTTCTTTTCCGGCATCAATCACGGCAAGCTCCTTTTGCTCAGTTATATAAAATAGTTGGTTCTCTACGAATGGTACCTGCCCCTTTACATTGTTAATGCCCTTTTCTGTAAGCATATCCGTCAAAAGTTTAGGTTTTTGTTCCCTTAAATCAATATTTACTGTTTTATAAATTGTTTCCTCACCTTTTTTGCCGTTCCAGCAAAGAGAAAGAAAATCCCCGTTAACCAAACCTTTCTTCAGCTGAAGGTAAAAGCTGCCATCCCCTTCGCTCTGCAAAAATTCATCACCTAAGCCTTGCATTTCTTGCATAATCTCTTTATTTAATCCTTTTTCGTAGCTTCCATCATTTAAGCCCATAATAACAGGAATCTCCAAACTATATTCTTTCCCTTCACTTTTCCCAACTAAGAAATCAGATGCAATAATAGGCATAAGTCCCTCTTTAGATTTCAGTGAAATTTGTTTTTTAGCACTATCCCATTTAACCTCTGTAGAAAAGAAATCAGAAAGTATAGATGATTCCCCATATAGACTTCCATTTATTGACTGCGGCGGCGTATGTAGCGTGATATGATATCCACACATTTGGGCACTGCTATTGCCTGCCTCAAGTACAAGTTTCTTTCCTTTATACATTACGGAAACACTTTTTGCCGTCTTGTCCCAAGTTACAGTCCCTCCAAGTCCTTGGGACACATTCCTTATTGGCAAAAGTAGAACATCCTCTTCATCATAATATAGAGGAATATTTCCTCCCTCATTATATATGTTTGTTTGCTCTTGCGTTGCAACGTCTTGTTGGGGCTTGGAGACCTCCATCTCCAGCTCCTTCGCCTCTGTAAGGCGCATAGAAAGTGTTATGGCACCGCATATCATGGCAGCGGATACACATATAATAACGGCAGTTTTTTTCATATACATAATTATTCTTCATTCCTTCTCATATTAATTCAAACATTCTTCCTATTTAAATGATAGTCTAATTTCACCTTTATTACTTAAGTAAATTAATTATTTGCTTTCTCATGTAAGCTTATTGTCTCACGCTCCATTTCTTTTTTCTTGACAAGTCTACACGTATCAAATAAATGTAAAAATTTAATTCTTTTTTCTAAGATCACACAATTAGCTTATCCCCTTGATTCTAATATGTTTTTAAATAGTTTCACTCGGATTATTATATTTCTTTTTAGTATAAAAAGAAAGATTTTTTAAAATCTTTTAAGAAATAGTATTTACTTGCATAATAACATGAAAAATGTCACATACTTTCCATGTTTACTAAATTTTAATATGATTGTCATTTGCCTTTTTTACAAATATATGATATTATTCTTTTGTGAGATTTCTCGCACTAGTATTGATTCAAGGAGAGAGCAGGTTTTTTTATGGCAAAGGGAAACGGTACAAAGCTTATCGCTCAAAATAAAAAAGCATATCATGATTACTTTATTGAAGAAGTATTTCAAGCCGGTATCTCTTTGGTAGGTACAGAGGTGAAAAGTCTACGGGCTGGTAAATGCAGTTTGAAAGAAAGCTTTATACGCATTGAGAATGAAGAAGCTTTTATTTACAATATGCATATTAGCCCATATGAACAGGGAAATATCTTTAATAAAGATCCTCTTCGGGTAAGACGGCTTTTGCTTCATAAAAATCAGATTCGGAAGATTTATCAAGAAAGTAAGATAGCAGGATATACTATCGTGCCTCTTAAAGTATATCTTGACCGTAGTCTGGTTAAAATTGATATAGCTTTAGCAAAGGGTAAAAAACTCTATGATAAAAGAGATACCATTTCAAAAAATGATCAGAAACGTCAGGCCGAAAAAGAATTTAAGATACGTAATCTAACCTTATAACCAGTATTAAGCTTATTTTATAATACGGGGATGTAATGGTTTCGACGGGAGTCTTGAAAATAGGAATAGCCATCCGCAGTCCGGTTAACTGCGTCATCAAGCCGGAAACTTTTAAAAAGAAAAGACAATAATAATTTAGCAATCGCTGCCTAATGCGGCAGCCGTCGGCCTTTGATCACTCGCTGTCAAAGAACCCGGCGTCGACTTGGCGAGGCACTTTTTCGCTTAAGCTTTGCGGCGTAAAAAGACTTATGAAGCTACCAAGGGATATAGCCTGTCAATCGGCGATATTCTGAGGGAATGTTAAAAGACTGACTGTGATGGGAGAAGTTCTTATGGATGGGTTTTCGGACAGGGGTTCGATTCCCCTCATCTCCATTCTTTTCTAGGTATTAAACAAAGCCTAGAAACTGGGGAAAACGTTGATATATCAGCGTTTTAAAGCATTTTATTAAATGTGTTCTGTGATACAAATAGTTGCTCCGTGACATAAAAAACGGCTTAAAAAAGCCCAAATATGTCACGAAATATGTCATGAAAACAGTAAAACAACCTCTTTTATAAGGGGTTGTTTTTATTTTGTATGTTATATGTATGCCTATATTGTCAAACCAATACGTTTTCGATATTCTATAGCGTTTCTACAATTCGGATTAATACCAGAGTATGGGTTATCACAATACGGAATCATTAAACAATCATCGCTACCGCACGCCCCAATTTTCAAAAAAGCCTCGAAAAAAGTATTGAAGTCTTTACCTAGTATGTATCCATGTCCTTTACAACCGTCATGGCTAAGGTATACAACCGGTGGATTAATCTTATCTATCCCAATGTCCAATGCTATAACGTCGCCTTCGTTATATATAATTCCCAACTTATTATGCCAAACTTTATCATAAGAATTATTATTGTCTGGAAAACATTCCTCTTGCCAATCTTTTCGATTATTTTCTGCATGAATGACTCCATCAGTAGAAATTGTAAAGCTCATATAAGGAAATTCGTCCTCCCCCTGAGAATCTTTTTGTTTAGACAAAAAAACACAAAAATCACAATATCCAGAAAAATTAAGAAGAAAATTTTTAAGTTGCATTGGAAGTTCCATGCCAATTTCATTTTCCAATCTTAAAATTTCATCTTTTGTAGCAGGTTCTCCAATTTCTAATTCCACCTTATCATATAATTCTCTATACACATCAACCAATTTATTTAATTGACACTCTATCCATTGATAATCCATACTTTTTGCGCTCCTTTCGAGTCTACTATTAACCTTTCTATTCTTACTTTTTCAATTATAATCCAAATCTAAATCTACTTGAGATTATTTATCATTTTATCCCATTCAGCTAAATACTTTTCTTTCCGGACTCTAAACCATATATGAAATTCCTTACAGCAGGGATCATCACCTTGCATGATATAAACATAGTCTCTCTTTTCCCAAATAAGTATTTGCCAAGACTGTTCACAATCGATAAAAGGGGTTCTAAGTGTGCCTAAAGGAATATCAGATATACACATTATGCTAATATCTTTATCAGCATTATCCCACCATGGAAACGAAGCTATCTTTCTATTTAAACTTTGGCTAAAATAATAGAGATGCATACCCAAATTACCTCGGCCAATCAAAGTGATCTGGAAATCATCTATGAGAGGAAAAGCACTTAAATCTAGTGAAGGAAGTTGCTCCGAATAGTTATTATCTCTTAGCCTTATTGACCTGTCATTCTTATAAAGCTTTCTATTTCCCATTTTTTATACCTCAATAATAATATAAAATAAACACTTGTAACTGCATGCTTTTGATATATCAATATTCAAATTGTAAGCACTTTTGGCTTGTCCAGTATAAACACAATGAGCAGTTCGTATAGAAACGCTATAAGCTATAGAATGCCATAATGGACAAGAGCAGTCTGTATTTTTCATTCTAAATTTAAAATATCAGCATTTTAATTACTGATTAACAATGATACCCATAAGACTAATCAATTCAGCTGCTTGAAACATATTTATAACCATTCCTTTCAACTCAATAGGAGGAGTGGATACCAATGGCATTTTGAATTCATTATCAGTAAAATCCACTGTTGCTAGCATTGTCTTGAAAAAATTATTTTTTATAAACTTGGAATTCTTTGCCTCAAACTTTTTCAGTTTTGCTTCTGAAATAGACGATTCAGTAAAGTCGATGTTATCAAAAAAAACTGCATTCATTTTAGTTTCATCGAAATTTGAATATTTAAAATTTGACTGTTCAAAAGTAGTTTGTTTTATAACCGTACAGTGCATATCCAATCCAACACATTTACAGTCAACAAATTGGCATCTTTCAAAATAAGCGTCTGCAAATTTACTATTTGAAAAATCACAAGATTGGAATATAACATCAATAAAACTTGCGCTTTTAAAGTTGCAACTGCAAAATTTACAATTTTCAAGAATACTTGATCTTAGTTCCATTCTAGAAAAATCCAATCCTTCAATTCTTTCATTATAACTTTTTATTGCAAAAATTGAGATATCATCTGATAAACGATCCTTCACATAAGAATAGAACTCATCTATCTGCAATACCTCTTTGGATATTTTGGGTTTAGCTATATTCATATTTTTATCCCCTATCTGATAATAAGCTTAAAAATACACTACTGATGGAATTTTGTGGCATTTTTTCATATACCGATAATCGGCAATTTACGAGTCTGTACGTTTGTTATGTCATACACATAATTAGAAGTGGATTCTGCAAACGGGATATTTTATTTTGTCTCGTGGTATTTGAGTTTGTTGTAGGCTTTTACTGCAACTGAAATAATCCAATATATGATAACTCCGTTTATCAATAATCCTAACGGATTAAGACTCATTGACATAAGGGGATTTAGTGAAGGCTTCGAATCATATACTGAAATAAATTGTATAGGCCAACCAATATTATAATGAAAATGATTATCAGTCTTAAACGGTAAAATATATAACAAAATAATCTCTATCCAAAAAGCTAAGTTTAATATTTTCCAATTAATCTTTTTCATTAATCCATAACTCCTTAATGCACACCACTCAATCCAGTTACTAAGTATTAACATAATAAGAAATTCAATTTTTATTACTATCCAATTTAGTATATAAGTATAAAAACCTCATAGTCCAGAAAATTATAGTCCCATTTTTCTGATGCTATTTGCTACAACTTCTGTTAGTTCGCTTTCTGCCCCCAAACTGAAATTAAAAATTGCGCCACTGCCACCCCCGGCACCAATAGCAGATACAAACACTTCTCTTCCAGTATCAATAATCGTCACACTTAAACTTGCTCTACTGCTATTTCGCATAAAATATTTATCGTATACCCGAACAGCCATTTTAATATTTTCACTCTGGTAATTACTTTTATCTACCAAATTTACGCTTACGCCACTTTTGAATATAGCTTCGTCTAGTTGTTCGACTATTCTATCAAAGTCCCCTTGCACAGACTTTTCGTATTTTGCCATTTCTTTTCCCCCTCTATAAATAATACAATAGCTTTCTAAACATTTCCCAAAATTGAATTTAGGAACTAAACATTATGGGAAGTTAATCATTTATATAGTTACTTTTAAGAAAGTGTGTTATGTCGGTTCTCTTTTTATTACGATTCAAAAATGCTTATGAAGTTTGTCATATCAAATAATTCTTGTTTCTGAAACTTCCCACATTTAAGTTAAATACTTTTACTCTCACATTCTATTAAGGCTTTTTTATATTCAGTCAAATAATATTTATAATCAATGTAAAAATTAAAGTACTTATTAATGAAAAATACATAAGTTATTATAATAATAAAAGATAAAATAAATAATCCAGTTGCCATATCAACTCCTAAAATATTAACGCCCATTAGAGTCTTTGCTTGTTCATCTTGGTTTAAATATATACCAAACCAATATGTTAAAAAGGGGGCAGGAAATAGTATTTTACAAAAATCTATTCGTTTCTGATTTATTTCTATTTGGCTTTCAGCTTCTACTATATACATTTTAAAGTATATAAATGGATTCTGATTATTTTTTGTTTCTCTAATTATAGCTTTACAATCGAGTCTTTTTTTAAACCAAGTATATGATCTATAAAACTCAAATAAAGCTACTACTATTATCACAATTTTAATATATATATTATATTTAGAAATTAAATTTGACTCAGGTAATATCATACTTCCTACCATTGAAAAAAATAATATAATAATAAACCTTTCTGTAGCTTTTATTAACGCTCCCTGCATATTTGTTTTATTCCAACTTTCTAAATTCATATTGCCCTCCTCTCAAAATGAATACTATCCCAAACTATTTTTAATGTGAAAATATTGCCCATGTCTAATTGCTAATACTTATAAAATCAATAAACCTTACACTCTATCAATGTTATTTAAAGAATATTCTTGTAGGCTATTATAACTTTGAGTGATTACAACATTGAACTATTTCTAATCCAATTTACAGCGGATCAAGGGAATATGTGGCTTACCCTAATTTAGTTGTCACTTATAGAATTTTATTAAATCTTCAACACTCTTTAACTCGATACCAACTGTCATCAATGCTTTTTGCCTTTCATTAAACAGTTTTTCTAGAATGGGTAGCTTATCTTCTAACCTTCCATAATGTAATAAATTATGACAATAACTACAGAGTGACACTATATTTTCTTCGGTATCCAAATTTAAATATTTACCCTCCGCAAACTCAAAATTTTTATATTTACTAATTGGAATTAAGTGGTGTGGCTCTGTATACTTTATACCACTTTTCTTATAAAAAATTCTGCTTGGATCATGGTCATATTCGCATTCATGGTTAGCAATAATCAATGCAGCAGCAGCCGTTTTAACACTCCTCTTTGGCTTAGGATTTCCTGCACCTGGTGCATCAGCGAATTCCTGTGTACCTACTTTGCCTTTCCATGTTAGCACTTCAGGATTATCCGCACTCTCATCAATAATAGTATTAATTTCATCTATTTCGCTATCATCATATTCAGCATACTTTTCATCAAAAATATTTTCTAAAATTAATTTTAGGAAATATTCTACTGCCTTGTCTTGTTTTTCTTCTAAAGCCTTATTTAAAATAAATTTAGCATGGTCCGTATCTAATAAATTCAAATACAACTCTTTACATTCCCCATTAACTGTAAATGCACTTGCATTACCAAGATGATGGTCCTTGAACCAACCAAATAACGCGCGCATATTTACTGGAGTCGTTAAAAAAGTATAATCCGAATCTATACGATATCCTTTATTTTCCCATATTGGTTCTTTTGATGTTGCCTTGATTTCTAATGGCTGCTCTGCTATATAGCAATCTGTCTTTGCAACACTTATTGCATAAGTAGACTGTTGTGCACCATGGAATATTATATCTCCCTTTTTGACAAGGGACATATTTGTGTAGCCTCTGTTATTACCTCCACTTTTTGTTTTTTGGGGTGACCATAAATACTGTCCATGGCTTTCCTGCTTACGGGTTTTATTTTGACATACATAGTATATCTTCATTATAGTCATCCTTTCTTATAGCACGTATAATTGATAAAACTATCAATAGATGTCCAGTCAATTATTACATTATTGTAATAATTGATCTAAACCTTATATTGCGTGATGTAAAATACTTAATAGTAATATAAAAATGATTAGCACATTTCTGGTTGACGCAAATTTAGCGTATTTAAAATTCCTATTATGGTACTACTGTGTACCCTTTAAGCTGATTCCGCTGTGTAAATGAAAAATGTATGATTGCAAAACGAGAGTATAAAAAGGCAATATAATAAAAAATAATAAGGAAATAAAACTCTGAAAAATACAAAAAGCATACATCATAATAAAGGAAGATGAGGGTGATTTCGTAAGCCAAAAAACTAATCCGTCTATGCCCATATCAATATAACAATTTCCTAATACAACTTGCTGTCTAATTAAGTAAATACTAAAAATATAAATGAGATATGATATCCAATATTTCATTAACATAGACTGAAGCATAATTAAATATTTTTTGATACCATTTTTATAGAGTATTATAATTAAAGGTAAAAACACCATTACATAATTTAAAACATCAAGGTAAAAACAAGTCAACCCACTTTTATTTTGATATCTCAAATAAATGGATGAGTTTATACTTTGAAGCAATAGAAAATATGTTACAATGAATAATAACACTAGTAATGGATGTTTTATTTGGGATATAATTGGGGTTTTTATTTGATTCATTATTAGTACCTCCATTTGCAAAAAGCTATTCCAAATTATAATTGATTAACAATACCCTACAAAACATTACTACTCCTTTAAAAAGTTCTTTCATCCCTCTGTCGTGAATTTCTTATTATGGTACTACTGCGTCTCCCTCAGACCGGTTCTACTATGTAATGAGCTGCCCAATACATAATTTATTTGCCTCTTATCTCCTCTAGTTCCTTAAAAAACTTCCATCCATTTTCAGATAATCCGGTTATCAAATTGGCCGGCGCAGAAGGTGCTTTAAATGCCAGATTAACCTGTGTTATTAACTTCCCATTCAATTCTTTAACCTTTTCATTTTCTACATAACTATCAATGATGGCATTCCCTTTTTTGTAATGATTCTTGTCCTTCCAATCTTTAGTTGATTCTAGCGGCCTTTTAATCTCGCTTCCTGCTGCCAAAATGAACTTCCCATCTTTAACAAATAACTTAGCATTATGCTTAGTCGGTGGATAATAGTATTTCATTACTTCGTTCCTATCCTGCTGTTCATCAATATCAATACCCTCTGCACTTAACAAAAATTTAATTTGAGTGATGAATGCTTCAATATTAGGAATATCATAAACACTAATATTGGGCTTATTAAGTCTCAAATCTTTATTTGTTAATACGTAGCTACTTTTCTTAAACCTCTGTATAAATTCGTACTCCAAATAATCAATTGAAAGCTTATCGAAGCTATTGTTGTCCGTGACAAACAATATACCGTATGTCCAAAAATCTTTACGCCTAACATGTTCTTCAATCCTCTGTATCCCGTTCACAGATTGTCCAATGTACGCAACGCTCTCATCTTCACTATCATTAAATAGAAAGTAAATTGCATAGTTCAACGAACAAGGTAATTCATATACCTTTTTGTAACTTTCACGAGTAAAATAAAACGCCTTGATTTGGTTTGTACGATCCTGATACATTTTTAAATTGGATGCATTCTTTTTATCTGGATACAGATACGTAATTGTTTTCTGCATAAATCCTCCTTGACATAAGGGGTATCCCCCTCTGTAGATTCGCCTTATTTTATTTGCACATTATCTATGCCAATTGCTTATGAACTTACTCAATCTCCACAGATTCTTTCTCTATATCACTATTGGACTTTTCCTCAACCTGTTCAATTGCTCGGCACTTGGGAAATTTGGAACAACCCCAAAAATGTGCCCCTTTATTTGCACCTTTTTGCGCAATCCTTAAAACCATGTGTGCGCCACATTTAGGGCAAATTTTGTTATCACCTTCCAAAGGCTGCCTTTTTTCTTCCCTGACTGCTTCCTTTTCAATCTCCTTCTTAACTACAAAAGAAGCCGGCTTAGGACGTACTATGTCATTTTTTATATCTTCAATATGCTTCTGTTTTAGTTCTTCATCTACTTTTGTACGAGCTGAAAGAACACTATAAATTTCAGAAATATCATCTTCTGTTAATACAGGAGTACGGCTTAGACTTTGAACAATTTTCCTAATATTATTTCGTTTTATTACATAAACGTCAGGTGTCTGCACTGTTACATTCTTTAATTCACAACGCTCACTAAAAACAATTATACTTTTATATGTATTGTCAAAGCGAGATCCTAACGTGGCTTTTAATGCTGAAATATGCCCTGCATTCTGAAAAACAGGGTTATAAAATTTGTTCTTAACTCTTTTATTCAAGCTCTGTGTCCAGTTCTTTGCTTTATCATTTCCGAAAATCCAACCACTATAGTTTTTACTCTCCAAGACAAAAATGCCATATTCATTAATATACACAACATCAATCTCCGTTGTTTGTCCTTCTTTTGCCGCTTTATTTAAGTACACATTAGGCAGGAACTTTTCTTTTTCAGAAATGCCCTCTAAACATCTAACAGTCAAATATTCCCCATAGTAACCTTTATCAAAAAACACCTTTGACTTGGGGATATCAACAATGGTCTTGTAAACTGATTTATTATATTGGTTTTGAAATGTTAAGAATTTATAAATTAAAAAAACAAGCAGAAGAAAAAATGGGCTAAGTAAAAAGAGTAAAAGCAAATAAAAATATAACATGTTTTTCCCCCATACAAGAATAAGTTTATAATTATATATTATAAACCATTATATGTAATTTTTCAAAATATTCCCACAAATACAAAAAAATGCTACAATCGGCTTTCATATCACCAATTGTAGCATTTTTCGCGTACTATCCTTTTATTTTTACTATAAATAAATAGCCAATTTAGTTTGTTGTGGAACTATTTGTTAGTTCCATCTAAACATATATTTAATCAGAAGTTCCTGATAATTAATTCTTTGTATGTACTGCCCAATTTCCCCATAGCCATTTTTAAATTATGAGACCGCTCGACTTCTTCAATTACAAAATCCTTATAAAGTTCTCTGATAAATTCATCATCGTTATATGATAAAATAAACTTCCCTTTGACGCTCTTTAATGTGTCTCTCAGCAACACGTGCATTTCTTCCCCAAAACCATCCTCTCCGGTATCATAATATTTTTCTGTATTATGATAGGGTGGATCACAATAAAAAAGAGTACCCGCTCCGTCCTGGGCAGTAATCAGCTTTGCAAAACTTTTATTTTCAATTAACACACCATCCAGTCGTCTTTTTACCTGTAGTAAAGCCTCCATGTCTATAGTATTTCTAGCTCTACACCCAAAGGAACGCACCGTGGCACCATAAGACAGTTTTATCAAATATAAATATCTGGCCGCTCTCTGTATCTCGGTCATTTGACCAACATCTGACGCCTTGTATTTTTCAAATATTTCTCTTGAGCTTACTGATAGCTCCATCTCTTTTGCTACCGCTTCGGGATGATATTTTACATTCCGAAACAAATTTACCAATTCAGAATTTACGTCATTATAAACCTCTTTTTCTGCGTGTTTATCTTTATAGAATAATACCCATCCGGCGCCGCCAAATACTTCCACATATTTCTTAACACCTTCTTCCGGAAATCTATTCACAATTTCCTTTCTTAATAATTTCTTTCCGCCTACCCATGCAATAAAACTATCCATTTTACCTCCTATAATTTTTTTACTTCTAAACTCATATTGCTTTTTATAATGCCCCTCAAATAGAGGGGCTAGATTAATTTCATTTTTTGCCTCAAATATCTTTTTACTTTTTTGATTTTTTGCTAAGTACACGAATTTAACTTCACCAACAATATAAAGCATTTACTAATTCTGTAAGTTATATTATACTTATGGAACTGAGTGCTGATTATTTAAACAACAGGAAGAAGCTGATTTACATTGAAAAAATTTTCATTTGAACAGTCAAAAAAATATAGAACCCTAGGTTTATTGTTTGCATTATTGGCAGTTACCTATCGGGCAATTTTTACCAACATTTGGGGTACTATTATCATTCTGGTAATTTCACTTTATTGCGATTTTCAATATAAATGTCCATATTGTAACAAAACACTTGACCTTTGGAATAATCCTGAAAGCCTTGAATACTGTCCACGTTGTGGCAAAAAGCTAAATACTTCACATGATTAATAATAAAAGCCTTTAAAGGGCTTTATTTATTATTTCTTCTTATCAAGATACCGTGTGACCAAAGCCATGGCACGAAGCATATCATCCGTGAGATCCATCTTGTTTTTATCCGAGAAGCACCCTGTATCTTGCATATCTTTCACCATAGGTTTTGCCCAGCTTGGAACTTCATTTAAAGTATTATATCTTTTCATATTCTCATCCTCCTTAAATTCATCCGGTACCTTTACTAGCCAATAAAATTTCACCTGACTTTTGAACAAATTGTAATCTCCATTCGTCTGAGACGGCTTATTGGACCAGGGATCATTGATTTGCACCTTTCCCCCTTCCATGCCGTACCACAATACATAATGTCCACTGGTTGTCCAATTACCTTTACCCATGCAAGCGATTACTAAATCACCCCGCACAATGGCCTGCCTCGCCAACTCGTGATACTTGGAAGCAGGAGATCCATAAATGTTGCTACTGTTTAGCATGGTAATATCAATACCATACTCCGCTCCCTGAGGCTTGAAATAGGAATAATATGTACCCTGCCCTTTGGCCTTATATCCTCGCTTCTTTGACCATTCCGCTGTAGTAATGGGAGTAACATTCTTGTCGGCCAGCGTTGCAATTACCATAGCCGCACAAGTAATACCGCACCCCTCTGCCTTAATCGTAGTCTTTTCTCCCGGTGCAGAATAATCATAGCTTGCCCACTTTGGATCATTCTGCATATATAAAACTGGTTTCATCATTCCTCACCTCCGCTGTTTTTCTGATACTGGGTACCAAAGTAAAAGGCAATCACCACACTAAATATGGTTAAAAACTGCTCTCCACTAATCCGGCCAACAATGGCCAAATAAGAAAAAACTACCGTTAGCAAAATTGTAACAATAGATTTCACTGTCAAAAGATTCTGAATGGTTACTTTCGTGCTTTCCCTTAAGATTGCTACCCCTTGTATTAACTCATCCTGCACTTTGTTCGTTTCGTTTTCTTTCATTCTCCGATTCCTCCCGTCTCAATCGACTTTCCTTCCGCCTCTCCGCTTGCTTGTCCTGCCTATCTGCCCAGCGGTTAAATATGGTCATAATTCCACAAATGCCTAGCTCTGTACCAAATACCGTTAGGGCATTCCCGACAATTGCAGAAACATCCACACCAAAGAAAGCTAAAATCATGCCCGCCACCACCACCGCAACGCAGAAAAGCAAAGACAACACCACAATGGTTGTCATGGTATCGTCATTAATACGAAAACGTCTGCGTTTTTTCCCCTCAGACAATCTTCTCCACCGCCTTCCGGTTAAGGAAGTTCTTTAGATCATGTTTCACCGTTGTGGTATAACTTAAGGCTGCTGTCATATCCCCGTTACAATGAGCATCAGGAATCCGCTGTACTGCCTTTGCCGTTGCTTCCCCCAATGCAATGGAAGCATTCACCGCCGTTAAAAGGTTGTACTCCATGTCCTCCCTCTCTTTTTCCCGCTTCTCAGCGGCATCGTCCCGCTTTGCTAATTTACGTTGAAGGTACCAAATTCCCATTGAAGTAACTACAGCTTGCATAACACCCAAAACTACTGCATCCATGCATCCAACCCCTTACACTAAATTCCCATCAGTATTTATAATATTTTTATATGTACCACTAACCCCAGCACTGCTATGCCATAACCCCCCAGCCCCAAAATGAAATACCTTTGTTGCATCGGCTATACTCGTTCCATCAGCACTTATATAAAGGCCATGAGCCGTTATAGTTGCAACTCCGTTTATTAAATTAGATACCTGTTTTACTCCAGTAGATGCACTGACCGCTGTTGAGAGACTCTTCTCTCCGTTGGTAACTGAGGATGTCAAGTCTGCAACAAAATCCCCCAACTCTACCTCTTTGTATTGTTCAAGCAAGCAATCCCACTCATAGGAAATGACCTTTGCTTTTTTTTGGAATCCCATTTTCACATTGGAAACCGTCACCACATCCCCTAGTTGGACCTCTTCCAAAACAGCATACTCCTTGTATTCTGCTGTTTGGGAAAGCATCTGGAAATTAGCCTTAATATTAACCTTGGGTAAATCGCAACCCTCATTAAATAAAGCTTGAACAGCCCCGGGTAATTCATAATAGGTCAAACCACTATCCTCGAATACATGGATTTTAGGGTAGCGGTAGCTACTAATATATGGGCTATCCATGTACCCTCCAGACATTGCCACGTCATCTTTTCCATAGGCATAGATTCTAGTGGCCATCTCTGAGATATCCTCACTAATTTCAAGCCCTACCAGATTTTTGCCATACCGAATGGCAACGCCACGATCCTGTCCAATAGAGGTATTCATAGAAACTTTGAAGCCATCCCGCAGGATTTCCCCGCCGAAGGCCTTTATAAAACTGCTTGCGTCCTCATCTTCACTAAGCAATGGGGCAATGGGGTTTACCTTGCTTGCTGTGACCGTTCCTGTCCCTGTCATGTTGGTTGTAAAAGTAAATGGCATGGCGTAGGAAAGCGCCTCTTGGATGGCATTCAATACACCTTGGGGAGTGCCAAAAACATCCACTTTCAGGCAAAAATTATCCAATAAATCATAGAAAATATGGCGAGCATATACCCGAATCCCATTCATATCCGGTTTGATATGATAAATCCGAAAGGGTTGTTTTCCACGAGGCGTGGATGCAACAAGAATTCGTTCCTTTTCAATATCCTCCCATTTCCCCCACTCATCATAAGGGTGCTCCATCTCCAACTCATACAATCCGTTTAATTCTTCTTTTACAGTACAAAGGCTCGGAAGCAACGCCCCCAAGCCCAAAGTATCAAATGTTATGCTATTCTTTTCATGTATGGTAACCATCAAACCACCTCATATTCCTGACCTGTGATTTCTACATACTGCTCTGCCGAAATTTTTCCACTTTGCACAAACATGCCTACATTTGCGGCTGAATAAATTTTAGAATCAAAATACCGCTTTACAATTTTATAAATCATCTAACCACCCCCTGTTGATTCAACAATAACTCAGCTAATGTCATATCAATCTCTGTCTGTTTGCTGATGATCTGCTGTTGATTTAACAGCATTTCAGCTTGCAGTATTTCCTGTTCCGACGGCTCTGGCAGTGTAATCGCAGGAATAGAAATATACTCAATCCTAATTTCCCCTGCCCCGTCATAATAAAACTCTTTGTATTTATTCTCTTTTTCTTCGCCCATAAAAAAACTGAAATTACCTTCGTAAATAACGGCACTGCCGTTTTCGATTTGTTCTCTTACTTGCTCCACCGTTTTTGATTCACTATATGCTACAATCCGCCTGTTTTCATTTATAAATAAAATCATAAAATCACCTCTATTCTTCGTAAATTGCAATGCAATATATCACTCCGCCAAACCCGACAGGCAACTTAATTTTAAAACCTTCTTGGCACTGAAAACTATATGGGGAGGTAAGCAGTGTTTCAATTGGCAAGCTGTCGCTGACGGCTGTGTATGACAAATCGGGTACCACATTGGAATTGTAATGTATCCTATCTAAATTTACGCAAAGAGCATGTGCCGTCGTTGCCAACAACTTATTTAAACCGGAAGTAATATTGTGACTAGTCGTCATACCATCAACAGTTATCTCCACACTTGAACTCATATTTACCACATTTGCGGTGGTATTATAAAATATAATTTCCACTACATTCTTTTTCCCGCTAAATGTCCAAAATGCGTCTGGCGCAAGTGCATTTACCCTACTCTGTTTTTCAAACTTACGCCCTCTAGTATTCTTGCCTGACGCAAGAATTACACCAATGTCTCGTTCCACTTGACCTAGTTTTCCAAGAGTCGCATTACTCTTCGCCATAAGGGAACCTGTTGTTTCCGTACCACCTGTATCCCCCGTTTCCCCGATTGAATTTAGGAACTCATAAATATTTTGATACAAAAGCACCAATGCACCATATTCATTGGTGCTTTCTATACCATTTTTCAAATCAATATTTCTGACAACGTGTATCACAAAAGGAAGCGTTCTCAAAACCTCTGCACCGCCCTTATATATAATAAGCTGTACATCTAAATATCCCGCCTTGGCTAATGTCTGGTCAGTTAATGGAAATTGGCATCTGCCATTCACTGCATTCGTAATCTCGCCGTTATTATAAACCTCCCCGCCATTTTCTGGCTTTCTACAATAAATCCTAACCTCATGCCCTGTGAGGTTTATTGCTGTACTACCATCTAACAGAGCAACATCTAAATATCTGCTATTGGCATCATTTTGAACGGCTGTAATGATACTTGTCACTTCTCTGTTTACATCAATTTCTAGCTTTTTATAGACTTTCGCCATTTATAACCACCTCCAATTGGGCTTTATTTCTAATCTTGTTACACTTCCTGTCCAACTGATTGTATTTGCTCCCACTTGAAACCTAGGAAAATCCAACGCTGAAAAGGAATTGTTTTTATTTGTAGTATCCTTATAAACTTCCTGAATCTCACTATTGATTGTGACATAGCCGCTTATTCCAGTAATCGTGTAGCCTGTTCCATTTATTGTGATTGTAACATTCCCTGTACCATAAACCGTGATGATGGGTTCGCTGTAAATCGTGCCTTGGTTGTAGATTGTGGCAGGAGTAGTTAGGGTCTTTTCTTCGTCGGCTTTGTTTACGGAATATTTAAAAGGGAAGCAATCAAATTGAATCAGGAACTTTGAAAAACTATTCAAAACTCCATTCATATCCATTTGATTTTTCACCATCACACGATAGCTTTTATCCGGTTCATTGGAAAAAGTAATTTCTCCATACCCATCCAGCCATGCATTAATCTTTTCCGCATACTGAGGTACATTTTTCCCCTTGTTTTTGATGGCACACTCCACTTCTTTTGTATAATTCAGATAGGTCCCTTCATCGTTATGTAGTACACCGTTTCTTCCCGGAATCTTGATTTCTGAAACCGTTCGCTCCGGCTTTGTGATAGGAGGAACCTTTGTCACGATAATACCCATGTCAGTGCTTCTTATCCCTTTAAATGTGAAATAAGGCTGCATGATTATTTCCCCCCTCTTGCTGAACTTCGCTGTTTTCTCATAAATTCACCCACTCGCAAGAAGTCTGACACATCCCGATCACGCCCATTATTAACATTTGCAATCTGAAATACGAAATCGCCTTCATTGATTGTAGTGGCACTTGATGTATTGGTAATCTGCTGTCTCGCAATATCCACCCCAGCCCTGAGGGTGTCACGTATGGATTGCTCTACATCTGCAGCACGGCCTTTCCATGGTTTGATATATCCATCCACAGAATAATCACCAATCTCTTCAAATTCACGGGAGGGTGAATGGATATCCAATTCATCCTTAGCCGCTTCAATAGCAGCTCTCACTGTTCTTGTAATTGCCTTTACAACTTCTGATTCACCTTGCTCAATGCCCTTTGCCATACCTAACATACTTTGATAGCCTATTTCAAGGGATGCATCCTCTAATACACTGATTTTCTCAATCAACATATTCGTGTAAGTTTGCATCTGCTCTTGAATCAAAGCCTGGTCAGCTTCCCATTTTGCGAGGACTGCTTTCATTCCGTCGCCGCTTCCCCCTTCACTCTTTCCTTTGGGGGCTTTTTCATCTCCTTGGCCTTGGCTTTGATAGCCTCCGCCATCCACAATTCCTTTGGTCACGTTTTCCGCAATATTCTTACCGGCATCATATGCCTCTGTATCCAAACCATTGAGATCAGATATCAACTCATCTAAATAGTTGGTTTTCAGATCATCTTTCTGATCTTTATAAAACTTATCTGCAATTTCCTGAGCCTTTTGCTGTTTCTCCTCCCAATCTTCGATATATTTTTGAAAAGAAGCATCACTTTTTCCAAGTAGCTTTTGTGCAACATCCGCCCCATCCTCAACGCCCATTCCAGCAATTTCACTGAGTAACCCGTCCGAAATGCCCTTTCCTTTTAAATCGTCAAGAGCCTTTTCATACTTTTCCAATGCATCAATCTGCTTTTCAATATTTTCAAGCTGAACCTTGCCATCATCGTCTCGAGAGAATAAATCCCCATAACCCGCTAGATCATCGGCCATTTGCTGTTGTTCTTTCACAATATCATTGTAAATGGATATAACCTCGTCAAACATTTCCTGAGTAGAACCCACCCAAGCTTCTTTATTTCCCTGTAAATACTTATCCCGCTCTTTTTTCGTATTGGTAATATAGGTTTTTAAGTCAATGAACCCATTTTCATATTTTTTAGATATTGCTTCACTCATTGATTTGTAGGCGTCCTCTAAATTTTTAGCGGCTTTTTCCGCTTCTTTTTCCAATTCCTCCGCCTGTTTTTGTTTCCATTTGTAAAGCTCAACATTAACACTTTTCCATTCATCGCTGGATTCCTTAAGATACTTTTTCTGAATGCCTTGCAGCTCATTATAGAATTTCTTTTCTTCCATAACTCCGGTATCTCGTAAATATTCAAGTTCTTTGCGGGCATTTTTATAGGCTTCCACATTTTTATCAACAGCCTGTTTACTGCTTCTTGCGGCCTTAGTCGTAGACTTGGATGCGGCCGTGGTATTTGAAGAAACTGCACCAAGATTTTTCTGCAAGTTTTTCAGACTATTAATCTGAGCTTCTACACTTGCCAAACTGGCGGTATCCGCTTCATTGGCCATAGCTTTAGAAAAGGCTAAGGCTGTAAAGCTTCCTGCGGCATCCACTGCCGCTCCCGATTCTTTATTTAGCTTATCAACAAGACTTGTTTTTTTCGCTTCCAAATCCGCAATTTGGTTCTGTATTTTCTGCTCGATTAAGTCTTTATAGGCCTGTTCATTGATGGTGATTGCTCCTGTTTCTTCATCAACGGCAAGGGCCATTCCATATCCGGCATCAATCAGTTTTGCCGCTGTTGCATGGGAGATTTCTCCTGCTTCCGCCTGTTCTTTTAGGGCATTGGTTGCCAAATCTACACTTGCATTTACTGCATTGGTGGCATTGCTTAATTCTTCAAAGGCAACTTTATTGTTTTGTGCTTGCGCCGCAACTGCGCTAATGGCTTCCCCTGTTTTATCAATCTGCCGTTGCAAGGCGTCATATTTACCTTCAGAAGATTCTATTTCTTTGCTTAAGGCAATCTTAGAATTTCGAAGCTCCACATTTTTTTGTTCCAAAGCATAGGTGCTATCCCCAACCTCACGCAAAGATGCAATCTCTTTGGCATTTGACGCAATCAAGGCGTCCGCTTCTTCTATCATCGCCTTTGTATCTTGAATCTTTTTTTGTTCCGCTTGCTGTTCGGCAATCAGGCGTTTCATTTCTTCCTCTTGCCGTAACTTTTCTATGTAAGCCTCCATATTATCGGCAAGGACAATATAACTACCACTTTCACTGTCAAGAATTAAGACCTGTTCCCCCAACAAAGTATTGATTTCTTCCGCCCTGGTTGCAAGTTCAGCCTGTTGCCCTGCTGTTTTCTCGGTGATAGCATTTAGCTCCTGAAATCTGGCAATGGCACTTTCTGCCGTGGTCAAATCATACATGCGATTCTCTGAATTCCCTTGAATGGTTTTCATGGTTTCGCTGTATTCTTCTCCGATAGCAGTAACGCTGTCTTTAAATTCCTCCGCCGCTTCCTTCCCTGTCAGCATATTTGCAATTAGGGATCCTGCAATCACACTGGCCAATGCGGCAATGGCGGTGGCGGCCAAACCAATGGGAGTTATATTTAATGCTGTGGTAAATGCAACCGTTGCCGCAGTTCCCGCCGCTGTTGCTGTTCGATAGGCAGACACCGCAGTGGTTAAAGCACTAATCCCAATTGCCGCTTTTCCGGTCAAAGTCATCATAGGGCCAATGGCTGCAGTAATGGCTAATATCTTGATAATATTTTCCTTTTCCGCTTCATTCAGGTTAGAAAACCATTTGCCCAAATTGTCAACGCCTTCTATAGCGTTATTCACCATTGGTAAGAACTCACTACCCATAGTAATAGCAATATCATTTAAGGTATTCTTTGCAATTTGAATCTGACTGGCCGTGGTCGCATAGCGTTTTTCTGCTTCCGTAGCCAGAGCGGTATTATCAATCCATGCCTGATTTGCCATATCCAGATTCTTTGTTAAAAGTCCATTGGATGTTGCCATTGCCGCCACCGCATTTGACAGACGAATTTCTGTAATACCCAGGTCGTCTAAGGTTGCAACAACACTGCCACCGGAACGCTTAATCTGTCCTAATCCATCAATAAACGCCGCCAATGCCTTTGAGGGATCATGCTTCCATATTGCAGAAAACTGCTCCGCCGTTAAATTTGCAACCTTAGCAAAATCCCCTAATCCTTCGGAACCTGTTGCAACCATGACTTCAAACTGCTTTACCAACTTAGAAATGGCACTGCCCCCAGCTTCCGCTTCAATGCCAAGGGAGGAAATTGTCGTCGCAATGGCCAATATCTGCGGTTCTGTGAATCCAACCAAATCACCTGTCGCCGCCAACCTGGAGGACATATCCACAATTTCTGATTCAGTGGTAGCGGCATTGTTCCCCAGTTCAACGATGGTAGAACCCAACCGCTCATAATCAGCAGGATCAAGCCCTGTAATATTTGCCAATCTGGCCAAGCTATCCGCCGCTTGATTTGCAGATAAGTTTGTACTCTCACCTAAGTCAATCATTACTTTTGTAAAAGACAGTACATTTTCTTTTTCAATACCAAGCTGTCCAGCCTGTTCCGCTACGCTAGCAATATCATTTGCAGTGGCAGGAATATCCTTTGACATTGCTCTGATTCCACCAGAAATCTTTCCCAACTCTTCCACGGTTCCGTCTACCGTTTTTTCTACCCCGGCAAATGCGCTTTCATAGTCAATTAGGGCTTTAGCAGAGTATGCCGCACCCGCTGTGATTGCCGTGGAAAGTACAGTCATTTTTTTACCGGCACTTTCTAAATGTTCACCGGCTTTTTGTGCATCATCTGCTAATTTCTGAAGCTTAATTGAATTAACATCGTTAAGCTCGGAATTCATTTTTTGTAAATTTTCCGTAACCGCTTGCGTTTCTTCAACTACTTCCTTTTCATCTTCAACTACCTCTGCAATGCTGTCACTTTGTATGCGCTCCATTTCAGCGTTCATTTTATTTAAGTTGGCCGTTGCCGCATACAAATTAGCAGTTATTGAACTTACCGCAGTAGCTTGTTTGTTATAGGCTATCTGTGCTTTTGCAGCCTCTTTTGAATTTTCTCCAAACTCAATATTAGCTCGCTTTAGTGCTTCCCCTAACTCCCCTAATTTTTGCTCCTGGGCATAGTATTGCTTTGTTAGCAAAGAAGCCTTTTCTTTTTGATTATCAATTAGTTTTGCTAGAACTAAATGTTGGCTCTTTAGTCGCTCTATACTCTTATCATTATCGCCGTATGCCGAAGTTACGCTTTTCATTTCAGCTTCCAACGACTTCATCTCGCTATTAATCTTCTTTATAGACTCTTTAAAAGCTGTCTCCCCTGAGATTCCTATACGAGGGCCAATATCATAAGACATAAATTCACCTCCTAAAAAATAAACATGAAAAAAGCACCCTTTAAGGATGCTTTACAAATCTAAATCATATGCTATAATAGAATTAAGTAGGAAACCGCCACTAGGTGGTTGACCTCAGTAGAGCAAAGCTACCCTAACCGGCCAAAGTTATGTGGGTAGCTTTTTTATTTTCTCTTATCTATGTAAGAGAGAAGTGCTATCAAAAATAAGCCAAATGTAAGCATTATCATAAATACTTCATATGTACCCATAGCACCACCCCCAATCCTTAGTTAAAATTGGAGGTCAACTACCCAACACGGTTTCCGTTTCTTTATTTTACCATAATTTTCAAAACCATTCAACTTATGAATATCCACTTTGAAAGATTACAACAAATCCGGTATCAAATCATCATCCGTGACAATCTCTTTCATTTTTGCACCTTGGCTGATTTGGTGACAAGCAATCAAATCACTCAAAAGTCCTATCGGCGATGCCAGTACTTCATAAGTCTGCATATTAAAAAACCTGCCGTAATAGAGAAACCACGCAAGCGTTAATTCGTCTGCGTGGTTTCTGCGTTTTTTGTATCTGCCTCTACTTCTACCTCTCTTTTTAAACCAATAGCAATTGCCTCCATAACCGCAATTTTCATCTCTGTACATTCATAAGGCCCCATGGAAGCCTCCGCCACCTCCCGTGACAACAAATTCCCTTCTTCCCCAAACAATAGGCGTTTATACTTGACTCCCCATTCATTGAGTAGGAAAAATAACCACATAATATTATGGATTGCATCCGGCGTTTTATCCATATCCATGGCTGTAGTTGTATGTTTCAGTTCGCCAAACTTTGCATGGCACTCTGCATAAGCTTGCAGGGAAAAAGCAAGGGGGTAGGCTTTACCCCCCACCTCCCGCTCAATCATTCTAACGCTTTCATTTTTCATCTGAATACCTCCCCTTATGCTGATTTCTCACCAAGGATAGCCTTAATATAGGCTCTAGCCTCTCCCTCTGTGTCAAAAGTTGCTTCCCTCTTCCATGCATGATTTGCACTATCATCTCGCATAATCGTTGCAGCAATTTCAGAGGTTTGCCATTCAATGGTACCACCTTGGGTGGTGGCGGCCTCATCAAAGATAGAAAACTTAATCTTAGTAAATACTACTGCCCGCCATTTTGGAGCACTGTCTTTTTGTTTCTTGATAATAAGACCCATTCCAAGATAAGGAGGATTCATGTTATCATCATAAATTAATTCATTAATGGTTTCCTCACCAATTGTGAGTTTTTTCGGTGTGATTCCCATGATTAATGCACTTGCTTCTTGCATCAAATCATCCGTTGTCACGGATAATTCTCCACCACCAAAGGTACTGTCTGTCTCTGCGACACCGTTATCCGCATTCAGGTTGTTATCCTTTCCTGCTTCAATGGAAGTGGACATTTCAACCGCCTTTGCCAATACTTGTCCTTGGGTGTAAGTAACAACACCCTCCTCTGTGGCGTTATATTTTGCAACATAGGGATAACTTAAACCAATCTTTGCCATAGTTTTAACACTCCTTTATATTTTTTTACATTCTTGATCAATTACTTCTTGCATCTTGCGAATCGCTTCATTTTTCTTCCCCTGGACAGCCGGCTCCACAAAGGGCGTTGCGTTCCTTACGCTGGATCCACTCTCTATGGAACGTGCCAAAAGCTGGTTGGGAAGTCCGTTGGGATATTTTTGCGTTGGATAACTGCCATAACCATCAAATCCAATTTTTGTACCATAGGTTCCTGGACTTTCTTCCCCAATGGGTGCTATTCCCAAGGAATCCAATAAGTCCTGTTTTTGAACCCTTGGCACGCCCATAAATTGCTCACCCGCTCCCAGCATTCTGAATTTATCCTCTGGTAGAGCTTCTAGATTGTTTCTGATTTCATCTGCCACCAACCCAGCCGCTTCATAAACCGCCTTTTCCGCAATTGCTTGCGTATTTGCCTCCATTCTGGACAGCATTAACATAAATTCATTTGTTCCCCTAAAAGCAATCTTGGCCATCATCCTCACCCCAATCATAATCTACATCCACATACCATTCATAGTGAATAAACCCGGTATCCTCTTCATACTGCACAGAATTTAACCTCCATGGAATTTCTGCATCATTGAACTTTCGCTGGATCCTGAAGAAATCATGGTCAAATTCATCCTTGGTGAAAAAATGCACTGCACAGCGAATAGCCTGGTGGGTGGCTTTATTGTCAGCGTGTTTTGCGCCACTTTGTGTAATCTCGCTCCAAACAATATATTTATTGCCGGGCTTTAGGGGTTTGTAGTGAAAAATACTTTCAGTAATGGTAAGCAAAGTATCCCTCAACTCAATCATTGTCATAGTTGCTTTCCACCCTTTCCAGTAACAATTCCATTTCTTTTGGTTTGGTATTTTCTATGTAAACAACCTTTTTTACTTCATATTTATCATTGCTCCCCAGAAAAACCACTTTATCTTGAGCACTTACCTCAGTCCGATAGGGGCATCTCACAATTTCATCTATCTTAATATTCTGCTGCAAAGATTCATGAAACCGCGTGTGGCCTATAGTGCGCCGCCGAAATCTCAGACGCACTTTTTCCACAATACCCTCTTTGGGCATATTACCCGGTTCTGCAATATTTCCTACTGTGTATATCGTGATCACACCATCATTGTATATCTGTATTTTTTTCTTGTTCATAGTTCTTCACCTCCTGATGGATTTGCAGCATCATCAATTCGTGAAGGTAGTTCTGTTGGAACTCATTTAAGGCACCGCTATTAACATACATAGCATACTCAAAAAGGAGGGCTCTGGCTTGCCCCTCCTTTTCATAATCTTGTTTCCCACCCGCTGCATGATTCAGATACTCCATGCCTCGTGATACAATACCTTTTATTTTTTTATTGGTATCAGCATCATCCCATGTAATATCAAGATAATTTTTCACAGCCTCTAATAATTCTTCCATCATCCTGTCACCGCCTCTATGGCTGCCAAAATATCTCCTTTTAAATTGCGACTACTTAGCCCGGTAATTCCGAGGGATTCCGCATATTCCAACAGTTCCGTTTTGTTCATGCCCTCGGTATTGCGGGTGGATGTGCTAAGCGTCGCCATTAAGGGTTTTCAGGTTCACCTTCACCTTGGGAAGTACCACCCTCACCGTTAGTGATTACCTCATTTGTCTGTTTAGGCTCCAAGGTATTGGTTACCTTTACCTCCAGCACGTAGTTTTCCAAATCTTCAATGTTCAGATATACAAAGGCGTTTTCGTCTTTTGGTCTACCATTGCCATACAGCTTTGCACGGTATAATCTTTTATCTTCTTTAAACATTGCATGGTCGGAGTGCTCAATCTTTCCCCCTTTTCCAGTTCCAAGACCCATGAAGTATTGCTTACCCAATCCAATCACCGCCCGCCCAACAGTTACCGCCGTAGACTGAATTGTTTTTGTAGGATAAGGAAATACATCAGTTCTAAATGTACCATCCGTTGCTCTTACCGTAGTGGCAGGGAACACTTTTGTAAAATAATCCGTGGGATTCACCACCAAAAGCACAGAAGGAATGGGGCGTCTTTTATTATTGGGTGCCTTGGATAACGTATCAAGCAAACCACCATAGGTAGGTGCATCCAATTTTGTAATTGCCACCGCTGTTTTATGGGGGTGTACACCATCCACTGCACCGCTTAATGCCCTTGTCATACCCAAAGGTTTTTCATTACCATCCCCATCCACGATAGCAGTTTCCAAACCAACGGCGATGGCCTCGGCCAGAACTGTTCTTACATAACGATCCAACCATGCGGGACCTAAATCAAGCATGGCATTGCATACTGGAATATACGCAGAAAGTTTTGTGCTGCCCAATTCCAAAATAGAGAAGGTTGCAGACAATTCATCCACAATTTCTCCACACAATTCACCCCACCCAGCGGTGCCGGATGTGGCAGAAAGCAACCACTTTGTAACCGCTCCTGTGTTCTGAAAATCCACCTCATTCAACAAGGGATGATTCTCCTGCAAATATGTAAAAATCTCATCAATAACAGTGGTGGGCATCACATCATCAATCAAAGTAATTGCTTGCTTTGGATCTACGGACTTCATAGCATCAATGACCTTTTGATAGTATACATTTTCCTGACTGGTAAGCTGTCTTACACCTCTTTGGGCTAAAATACACGAATCTGCACCCTGCACGGCTTGCTCATATTCCTGCATAACCGCTTCCTGAACATTGTTGGCCAAGTCCTTAAAGGCTTGGTTAAACTGCTCAGGGTTATCCTCTGTAATTGCCGAGTTCATTCTTTGCAAAATGACGTTTCTTTCCTCCTGAATTAGATCAAGACTTTTCATAGCAAAAAACTGTAAATCCATTTTCATTTTCATTTTTTTCATGTAATCTCTTCCTCTCTAGAAATAAAATTAACATCCTTTTACGGATGTCATAAACTTTTGTAATCTATTCTGTTGTGGTTCCGCCGGAGGCTGTGGGGTTGGTTCCTTGGGTGGTGTGGCCAACTGCTTTAATTTTGCAACCAGCTCCAAGTTTTTTCGTTGCAATGCCTCATGACTCTCTTTCAGTGCTTCCGCCGCTTTTGCCATATCAACTTGCCGCTCCCCGATTTCATCACATAGACCATACTCAAAGCACTGGGTGGCCGTCAACCACGTTTCAGCCGCCATAATTTCTATAAGCTGCTCCTCGTTTAATTTTCCGTTGGACTTATCCAAGTAGGCTTGACGATTGCCTTTCATGATAGCCTCTAAATCCTCGGCATTTTTACGATGTTCTCTAGCATTGCCTATAGACATATTCCACATATCGTGTAACATTTGCATGGTGGGGCTTGCCATTACTACTTTGTCGCAGGCCGTTAATATGTAGGATGCCGCCGAAGCCGCAAACCCGTCCACATAACCGGTAACATAGGCTTGGTGTCTTTTTAATTGGCTATGAATGCCCATGGCCTCTTTCACATCTCCGCCATAACTATTGACATATAGATTGATAAACTTTGCATTTGGGTATTTTGCAAGTTCTTCCCTGAAATGATTTGCCGAAGTTTCACTTGTAATCACCTCGTCATTCCACCAGTCATAACTATCAGGCTTAATGCTTTCATAGATGTACATTTCCAGAGTATCCGGCGATACAGATTGCTCAAGTTTCCAAATTGTCCTCATTTTTTTCACCTCCCTTCAATGCCCGCAAGGCATCCTCTACTAACTCGTAATTTTTTGTAATAAAGTGCTGTTTTGCCCAAGGTTCATCTATGGAATTTTCACCGCACAATTGCAAAATATCATTCACGCAGAAAACCCCAGAGCCAATTAATTTATCAATGGACGTAGAAATACTAAACAAATCAATATGCTTTATAGCACGTGTATCAATTTTCAGATACGTCCCTTCCGAAAAAGCTTTATACCCATAACGCTTACGAATGATTTCCTCCTGTATCATATCCACCAAAGGATCCACAGCAAATGTTAGTGTGAAATCTAAGGCATCTTTAGTACCTTGCACGTCACCACGCAAAAGAGAAGGATGGATACCAAAGCCCTTAGCCGTAAAATCAGAAATATCATCAATCATTGCTCTGATATCCCTGGTGGTTTCCGCTGCATAGGTTTTCTGGGCAGTTTCATCTACCTTCTGCCCTTTACCCAAGGGTAGAACTGCATTATCCGATTCAATAAACTTTTTAAACTTATTTTTTATCAAATCATCAAAATTCTTTCTTTCTTCACTCCCGGCAACGGGCAACGTATCATACTCGAAAAGAAATTTTCTTCCCCTTGATTTTTGATAGGCGTTTATGCTGTACTGAATCAGTTTTTCATACTCGCCGTATAAATCATTGACCACCTGTCGCATGTTTTTATTATTTAATTCAAAAAACAATACATCTGCCTGGTAAAAAGTCTTTTGAAATGAAAAATCGCCCACAGTTACCTCCGTGAACGTATTTTCAAATAAAACCTTTTCATTTTTTGTGTAGCTATCGGCAACTAGCAACTGTTCCCCAATGCAAATCACAAGACACTCATTATCTCTGCACAGTTTTGCAATTAATTTGTGTAAAAATACGCTTGAATTTTGATTCTTATTTGGTTCGTAGTTCCACAAATAATACTCACTGCCCTTTTTTTCATCTCCCTTCACATAGGTTTTAAACTCACACTTGCTTAAGGCATTGGCAAGAATATTGGCGGCAGTCCAAAACGCCGCTTCCCTAATGCAAATAGTGGAGGTATATTCTTGCAAAAAATCGTCTATTTCATCACCGGAAATAGAAACACTTTTTCCCCCACCCACTTTACTACTTAGCCATTCTAAAAAGCCCAACTTATCACCCCCTTAACATGTAATGACTGGTATATCATCAAAGCTGCAAGCAGCTTCTTCCAGTTCTTCTTCCCCAATCATGGAATGCACTACAGCCATAAATGGATCCGTTTTTCTGCTTTTCGGTTCAATTTTTCCATAATAGAAATTTCCCGTTTCTTCTCCTTTGCTTTTCCCCGCTGATAATAATTTTGTGTTATTTACAGCCCACCGCAATGGAGGGTTGTCCCCCCAGGTAAACAAATGACGGATAAATACATCATCTATGACCTTCTGTACCTTGTATATATCATTCGGCCTTACTAATTTCACATTTTTATACTCTTTTGCATCAAACCCAATTTTTCTTAATTCGCTTGCTACAAGAGCATATTTGTTGTTATCCAATAAGATCAGCTTGATATTATATTTCTGCGCCATTGTTGCGATATAATCGCATAATAGCCTTGGGTGAATTGTAACATCATCTACAAGTGTCAAAAGTTCCTCATCTGCCCAGGCCTTCCATGGTGCCTGAATCCTGTCTAAATCTTTGGAATTTAAACACAACCATGAATGATTGATATCATACCTTTCCTCGCCTTGCGTGAAATGAAAATTTACACTTGCCAAGTCGTTAATGGCAGCATAGTCAATCCCAACAGTACAGCTCCAACCGGACATATCCGGCAACGGCCTATTGGTTGGAATAACATTTTCCTCAAAGTCTGTTACTGCCAACTCCCGATTGGATCTGGGGAAATTCATTCTTTTTGTATAAAACTCCGTCTTGATTTCTTCGGAATATTTCATCTTCCCAAACTCTTTTTCCATGGTGTCTTGCAAAATAGGCAAATATTTCAAAGAAGGATTTGCTTTGTGCCACATATTCGGATTGTATATTTCTTTTTCACTGTTGATTTTATAAAGCAAAGGAAGAGTTTTGGAATTTTGTATTACACCATTCAAAATGTCATAACATACTCTTAATTCATTATCCAAAACCCCCTCCCTCACATGACCGTTTGTTGTGATTTTAAAAATACGAGAATGCTTGCGCTTACCAAAACCACTGGTAAAAACGTTGATAATCTCATAACTCATGTACTCGTGGATCTCATCAAAAATAAGACAAGCAGAACGCTTACCGTCCTTCGTTCTGGCATTGGAAGTATGATATTTGATCACGGATCCAGTCTTTAGATTTCTAATTAGTTCTTTGCTTTTGTAAAAAAACTTTTTTAGTTTCTTCCAGTGCCGCTCCAATACATCATAAATATCATTGAAAGAAGTTTCTGCCTGGTCCTCTGAATTTGCTATGATTTCTATGTTATATCCTTTTACACCATGATAGTGGGTGCTAAGGTACCAGCTTACAGGAGAAATAAATCCATTTTTACCATTTCCTCTACCCATCATGATGATATATTCATCAAAAACAACAGTGTCATTGTCCAAATTATAGCAGTGAATCAATGCAAATAAAAAAAGCTCCCAATCAAAGAGCTGTAACTCAAAATATTTTTCTGTTAATTCAACAGCCTTGTTTATCTTGTCAACATCAATAAACACATTGGGTTTATTTAACCCTTCTTCAACAATGTGCAGGGCCATGAAAATTTCATCCCCGACAATAACTTCACCGCTGTACACACCGTCCATGTAATCATCAATATAGGGGTGATAGGATTTTTTTCTACATCTCTTCATCAGTATCATCACCCACCTGACAAGATGGTTTTAGCGCTAAATAATCCAAAATACATAGCATTTGTTTATTAACTTTCAATAATTGTTCCACACTTTCGTTCTTTTTTATGCCCGCTTGGCCTCCTCCATTATTATAATTTACCGTTACTCCTCTGCCTTTTATGTCTGCCAACAATGCATTTTTTGTATCCCACAATTCTAGATAATCCCGCACTAAATCAAGATAATATTTGCCTAGCGAGCCATTCCGTTCTAGCTGGTCAACTAGATCTTTTTCCAGTCCTTTTCTTGTAATTTGCTTCATACCCCCACCCCCCTCACGTGTGAAATGAATATTTCTGAATTGTCTAGACCCACCTGAGTAACAGCGAAAATCTTAATCTGCGTTTTTTTCGACCGGGGGTATCACCATTTTTCCTCGTTCAACGGCTTCTTTTTTTCGTACTTTCCCATCCGCTCCGGATGACATTCTGTTTCATGGCAATACTTGCACACGCTGATAAGATTTCGTTCTTTCCGCCCACTTTCATTTGTGAAATAACTGCTTAAGCATAGCGAAGGATACTGCCTCAACTCTTTCATATGATGTACTGTTGTTGCCTTCGTGTATCTCTTGTATTTATTTTTGCATACTTGGCATTCAAAATGGTCTTGTTCAAAAATCTCTCTCCTCTTCCTTCTCCATTCAGGTGAAGTATAAAACCTATGAACATCGCCGCTTCGAATCAAAGCAATTAATTCAGGTAACCGCTCCATTACTTCCCCCTCTTTCATGTAATAAAAAAGGATACCTATAGGTATCCTTTTTTACTTTTCTATTTATCATAGTTAAATGATTCACCACATTTGCGACAAGACTTGTTACCATTTTTAGACCATTGTGGAATGGCATCTCCCTTTCCACAATGTGGACATTTAAAAAATTTGAATCTGATAATTAATGAACCGACTATCATGCTCCATGCCGTCCATAAACAAATTTGTCTTATTGTCCAGTCCTCAAAAAAGAAATACGAAACTAAAAGAATAACTAAAGCTATAGTCTCTAGCACAATACTTATTCTTGCATACAATCTATTCAACATGACTCTTCTCCCTCGGCATCCTTAATCATATATCTATTTATCATACTCAAACACTTTTCCACAATTAATGCAATCCTGTGTTCCACTCTCTGACCACTGCGGCTCAACAGTTAACTTTCTACAATATGGGCATCTAAGATATTTAAGTCTAATAATAAGCACAGCAATCCAAAGAACCGGCAACGTCCACGAGAGAATTTCTCGTAATACAGATTGCCCTTCAATAAAAAAAGTAATGCAAAAAATAACAATAACTAAATAGTACAACACAATATATGCTCTTGCATATGGTCTTTTCAGCACATTTCCATCCCCCAGTTATCCTGAATCACATATCTATCTATCATACTCCAATGGTTTCCCACACTTTTTACAATGCTTGGTCCCACTCTTCGACCATTGTAGTGGGGCAAATGTTTTTCCACAGTACGTACATCTTAAATACTTATCTCTAATAAATACTGCAGCACCTTGAAATCCACACGCTATCATATAGCCGTTGGGGCCATGTATCCAGCTACTACTATCTATAAAACACGAAATAGTCATAATAACAAAAAACAAAGCATACAACATAATAGCTGCTCTGCCATAAGACCTTTTCAGCATGTTCCCACCCCTTATAATACAATACCATATTTTTACAATCATAACAAGAAATGTTTGGACTTCTATAACGCCTAGTAAATATTGCCCAAATTATGTATGCTACCATATTAACTCATAAGTAAACACATTTGGTGCCAACTTTATTTTTTTGTGGATAAAATTCCAAAGAATTTTAATTTCATTCTAAAAAAAGCTCTCCTGCTCATTGGTACTTCCAAATGTTCATACCTCACCCCATCCACCACATTGTTTAGTATGTATGGATAAAACTCATTGCCCGCTTCCATTGCCGACTGTTCTATGATCTCTAACTCCTTTTCAAGTTGCAGCCGCCTAAGCGCTGTATTCCCCGTTCTGTCAGATATTTTGTTTCCTCCTCCATTACTGTCAAAGCCCGGTGAAGAAAGCTCTGTAATAGAACGTAACTGTAGTTGCTTTTCCCTATATTGCTTGCAAAAATATTTCAATTCACGATATCGGTTAGGAGAGATATTATAATCTTGCAACTTTAAATCTCTATCTTTCCTCATCGTCCACCACCTCTCCTTTGACTTGTCCACATCGCTGTGGATTGTTTAAGCAAGGGTTTTTACATTTCGCTTTGTTCATACAATCCGTACAGCATATATTTCCCCTCATATGGTCACAATTAAATATTTGGCAAGATCTAAACCTTTTGTATTTTGTTGTTTTCATTCTGCACCCCCTCATAAATTATTCTCATTCAATCCTCACCCTTTGCATGATGGTGAATTGAAGGTATAATAATCCAAATTAAGAACCACTCTAACTCATTTATGGGATATGCAGTATCAAAAATCCCCATGAAAGGCAAATTTAATATATCTAAAACCCAAAATATTGCTAGACAAGCATAAAATGTTTTATACATGATTTAATCCCTCTCTCGCTTAATCATATAATCTAAAAACAAAACAGATCCATTAAACTTAACCTGGTATTCCTCAACATCATTTGCAGTAATATACTTACGTCCATAATTCTCTTTCATATCCCGCCAGATCTTCCAAGGGATGAAGAAAAACTTATCTTCAAGCCCAACGCATACTCCTGCAACCGCTCCCAAATTCATATGGCTTTCTAAAACTTTCTGCTGCTCTTCCGTTAGTACGCCCCGTTTCATCCGGTCGGATGTTGTGGTCTTTGCTTCAAATACGATAGACTTTCCATCCGCAAGGGTTCCTTGAAAATCCGGTTGAGCATGTGCGGTAAATCTCCCCATGAACATTCCATCATTGCCTTTACTCAAAACCCGAAAAGGTTCAGGTGTTTTATTAATATCTGCCCGACTGTTTTCTCTGTATGTATTGCACCCCGCCAGAATTGCACTTTCAAATAAATGCCCTTGAGCATTATTCGTTGCGTTTTGGTGTTGCCGCTTCGCAGCTTGCTGATTGTAAGCCATTACTTATCCCACCTTTCTCATATCTAGTATTTGATTCCTACATAGTCCAACACTGGTTTCATTCCCAACCCACCTTCATTCCAAGATTTTAAACAATAACGATAAACAGGCGGATGGGTTATTTTCATTCTTTGAAAGCGGTTAGGTTCTTGCTCCAAGTGGGCACCAAACATACAGAACATGCATCCTGTACGACTAACTCCTGTTGTGCGATACTTTGACGGAACATAACCATCCAACCACATTTGTCCATCCATTTCACAATCGGCTATCACTTCCCCATATACAGATGAAATTTGGATATCATTTTTCACTATGTATTCAAGCACATCATTCTCAACCCATAATGACATTGGGTTACTGATAGGAAATTTTGAATCATATAAATTACAACCGCCATTAATCCACTTTTGCGTTCTTAACTTACTTTCATCCGCCATTTGCCCTGTGATTGGCACCTTACCAGTTTTTCTATAAAATTTATGTAGCGGCCTTTTCTTCATAACATCACAACACAGATTACTTACACCAAACGGTGCATCCAATAAAAAGTACCACTTGCTTTGATTGTATTGTGATTTCTTGCCCTCAAATTCCAGTTCACCACAAAGTTTTTTCACATAAACATTTTCAGGATCATTTGTTCTGCGTGCATAGTAAACACACTTTGATACTTCTTTGCTGATCACAGGGTAACCGTACTTTTTAATGACCTGCCTAAAACTCATATCAGGCCTTAAAATCGTTACATTATCAAAAGTTTTTACAAACTCTTTTATTTCCGGATATTCCAGTCCGGTATCAACATAAACCGCTTCAATATCCGGATACATATCTCTGACTATATGTAATAAGACTGTGCTGTCTTTTCCACCTGAAAATGAAATATATACACCGTTTGGTCCATAACGGTCTATCCATTCTCTAATTCTCTGGCGAGTCATTCCCAATTTTATATGCATTGGAAGGGATTGCATTTGTTTTAATTCTTGCATTGTTCTTTTGGCTTCATCCAAATCCATCCCTCTTTTCCTTGGGCTTGAAACTAAGATATATGCTAATTTCCTTTATTCCCTCCCAATAAACTCACAATCCATTAAACACCAAACCTTATTGGCACCTCCGTTTTTCTTGCACCTTTCACAATTCAAGCAAGTACCATCTTCGTTACTGAAACACCTCCGACACAAGCATTTCTCACAATTCGGTTTTCTCTTTTCCTGTTCCATAATCATCACCGCCTAATCTAATCGCTTTCAAATATCTAATGGGGCCAATCTCCTCAGAAAAATATTCACTGCTTTCCACAACCAGATACCCCTTGGGAGGTTTGGGCTTATTTTTTGGGTTAGCTGAATTTATTTTTTTCACAAGAACTCTTGGCTGTACCAAATTTCTACTTGAGGTCCATCTTTTTTCATATTCAATTACATTTTCCTTGGTTATGTATCTGGCCAAGCCTGTATAATCTCCACCTGGTTCTAATTGAGAAATCATGACTCTACCCAATCCCCACAGCTCCGTTAATTCCTTTAGGGTAATATCCATGGCATTTACCAAAAGATGATGGTGCTCACGGCCACTTTCTGATTCAGTCACTACGATGTACTTTATGGCAGAAAGTCCTTTCTTTTTTCTCCACCGTCTCAGGCGGCTCAAAAAATTCCGCAGTTCCCTTTTGATTTCCTGTCTAGATAATTTATTTCCGTATGTAAGGGTAATAAACAAATCGCCTTGACTGAAATTCGCATTTATCAATCTGGATAATTTCCTTCTTGCTAATTTCAAATTTCGTTCTTTCTGTTCTTCCGAAGTCAGTAGTTCATTTTGTCCTCTGTTATATTTTTTTCCAATAGCTCTTGGGGAGTAATACTCCTCACATTCATATACGTCTCCCGCCCATATGTGTTTTCTATATCTTGGCATTGCTTTACCCCTTTCTATAAATAACCATAGCCCTAATGTTAATCTTGTTATCGAGGAGTTAAAGAGCAACTTTGCCCCTAAATTCCTAGGTTTTAGAAACAGGCTTTTTCATGGAAAGCAACCCAAAATACTTGTGAAACAATGTACTATGTTATATAATATAAGTACTATATCTTGGGTTTTATCAAAAGCCCCGCCCCTTTTCCTACGCCTATAGGATTGGGGCATTCTCTTTATTCAATTTACCTATTTGTCCCGCTTCATTTTTCTGCGGCATCACGCCTTTCCTCAGCTCTGCATCGGTCGGCCAATGTATCTAAGGCTTCATAAAGGTCTGTCCCGCCTTGCTTGTACTCCATAATTACAGCAGACAGTAACATACCATCTTTCACTGCAATCGCTCTTGCACCACCACTTTTTCTAATAAAATATCGTATGTAGCCCGTTTCCTTTTTCACGGTAGGTGCCATTAATTCCGTATCAATCCAAATAACCCCATCAAATGTGTATATTGGGGTCAGCAAGCTTCCTCCGTAAATGACGGTAATCCCTGCATCCTCTGCAGTTACCTCCACCTCATCCGGCGAATCATTTTTCAGTATTCGTGAAGATTCCTCTTCACATCTTGTAAGCCATTTTTCCCTTTTATCATCCGATATCCCCATTACAGTTAAAACGGTATCCTCATCCAATACAGGCATATTTTCCAGATGATAGACAGCGCTGCCGATACTCAGCCATTGTTGACCATCGTCATCCTTCATCAATACCGCCGTCCTATTTCTTTTTGCCAGTGATGTAATTTTAGAAAACTTCATATTTTCACCTCACAAACCCATCTCGCTATTTTATTTAAAACCTTGCCCCACCCTTGACACTGCAAGAGAGGGGCACATTTTTTACCTATTCTTTTTGTTTTGCCTTAACACAAATTTTCTGTGTTTCTTCCTTAATATAGTCACCATTACAATCACAGGTTTCCCCATGGTCTAAGGAAGCTCCACAAATAGGGCAGACATTAAATTTACTCATATAAACCTCCTATGTATTCAATATTGAAATCTCTTGTTTGAAAAATGAATTTATGCTATAATCAATTTGAGTGTGGTGCTGGGTTTCCCAGTGCCTTTTTTATTGCATAAATTCTCATTATCTCCTCCATGGCTTGTCCAGCCAAAGCCCAACCAAAACAATAACCAGAACAATGGCACAACACTCAAAAACTAAGAGAGCTTTCTCCGGTGCCGATTTTGAAAGAGATTCAAAAAATGTGGCTGAAATTACTGATACAATTAATATAAATATACTTTTCAGCAGTTCAGAAAAAATGCACTTACTACGCCTACGCTTTTGTAATTTCTTTATACGCTTTTGCTTACGTTGTCTTAAATCAAATATCCTCTCTACCTCTAATACCTCCCTTGGTCCCATTGCCTTTCCTCCTTTCTCAGGATACTCATGCCTTACAGATTTCAACCCGCTCCCCCTGCTCTCGCCTCCGCAAAAGGTTATACCGAAAGAACGTTTTATGGGTAGGAAGTTGAACCACAAAACCATGATTCCATAATTGCACCACGGTACCTTCCCGCATTTTATATTTCCCTTTGTTCTGCACGTCTTGACTGACTTTGTACTGTCTTACTTTGGCACCAATCTTTAATCCGTAAGCCTCTGCCTTGGCACGAGTCATATTGTCAAAAACCGAAGCTTTAGGCGGTTGGCTTGCTTCCGACCTTGCCATAGTCCCCGCCCCCTTATAGCTCCATACCATTTAAAATTTCTCTGAGAGCTTTTGCCTCATCTGTAGTTAAGACAATTCCCTTACCGCATTTTGTATGGGTATCATTCCACCCACGAATGTCAATCTTTTCTTTTCTACCGTTCCAGCTAATTAGATTAACCTCTTTTTGAAAATCCCCCTCTGAAATAACTCCGAATGTTTTTGAAATTTCAAACTCTTTTGCTGGCATATGTATTTCCTCCTCATTGTTTTTCTTTTCCAGACTTCATGGTTTTTTCTATCTCTTCTATTTTCTTAAGTAAAACAGGCTTCATTTTGCCGCAATCCTCAAAGACTACTCTATCCTTAAGGCGGCTAACCATAGTAAGCAAATCATCCACAGCGTCATACCGCTTCAGTATGATAGTATCGTTATCTGTAAAAATTTCTAAAGTGTCTCCAATACGAATACCCAAATTTCTTCTAAGTTCTATAGGCAAAACAATCCTCCCAAGCTCGTCCACTTTTCTTGTAATTCCCGTAGCTTTCATATTTTCATCCTTTCTATATTTCATAAGAAATCAGCTTTTACAGCATTGCCTCTGCAAGTACATGAGGATCAAGCTTCAGCTTATCCTTAAACACCCGCAAATTATTAACTGTGAATTCCTCGGGATAATGATTCATACGGCGGTTATACGTTGAAACCGAAACATGTAAATAAACCGCCATCTCATCCCGACTTATTCCATTCTCAAACATAGCCGCCTTTATTAACGCTGGTAGTCGTTTATCTACCTTTTGCTTTTTCAAAGCTCACACCTCCTACTCTCTGATTAGCTCAAGCAAGAGAGTTGCTCTTTCATTCGACTCACACCATTCCCTCTCGTAACCCTTTTTGGGGCTACTCATGAGATAATTTGAGCTATATGCAAATACATTGTTCATTTCCATGTCATAATACTTTTGAAGCAATTCTTTTTTGTCCATTAAAAATTCCTTTCTCATCTTTACAAGATTTTTATTTTTCCTTTTGTACTCACAACCAATCGTCATAAACAGACAGTGTATAGAATATTATGTAATTTCGTGTTATGCTTTCTTTATAGGCACTGCAATGCCAAGTGATAAAGAAAGGAGGAAAGCCTATGGATACCTATCAAGTAGTAAACCTAAAAACATTGTTAAAGGAAATATCAAACATGGTGCAACTATCCTACTTTGATGCTAAACAAGCTCACGATTTAATTTCCGAGAAAGAAGATAATAAAAAAATCGGTGCTTTAGCTTATCTAAACAAAGCAACATCAAGTATGGTAGCAGCGAAATGTCTGTGCTTCACACATTTTGATGAAATCTACTACACTAACGATATGAAGGAGGTATTTACCTCGTTCGATCTTTTTGCAAATGAGATCATTCAGCAGTTTACGAACATGCAACGTTATCAACAGGTAAATCATTACTTTCTTAAATTCAAAGAAACATTTGAAGATTCAATTTTCAATACAACTAATACTGATAATTGATTACTTCACGGGGCAGTTCTCTGCCTCTTTTTTTATTTCTTTCAGCTCTTTATTTAACATGAGCATTTTGGTATACAAACTATTAAATTCTGAGACCATCATATTCATATTCCTGTCCAATTTATGTAGCAACGCTGTTTGATATATAATTTCTTTTGCTATATAGCAATCTGGATTTATATTTACTTTCCATTTTTCTGATAATATAGCCTCACTAGCTCTTTCACGTTCTTCATTGAGAATTCTTAGTGCTATTTTCTGCCCTCTCTCTTGTATTTCTGATTCTTTCGCAGTCTTAATTTCTTCTCTTTTTCTGGAGAATTCTTCTATCTCTTTTGGTGTTCCTATGATTTCCATTTCTGCACTCCTTTCTGTTCTCATAGAATTGCTATTGTAAAAATCTTATTTTTAGCAGATAGGGCTTCTTTTAGCTCTTGTCAGAAGAAGCCGGCAAAGCTCCTCTACATCTTCGCAATTTAAATTTTGATTTAAACAATTATCATAAACCTCGTCCGCTATTTTACATATAACGAGATGCTTTTCTTTTCTCAATTCTCTTTCTAGTGATATCTGCTTTGCCCGCTCCATTATTGCTTTTTCTTCGTTGCCCATTTCTTACCTCCTATTCCTCTAAAAAATATGTAATTGGAACACCGAAGTAATCGGCTATTTTTTGTAGATTTTTTAGTTTATTAAAACTAATGGAATATTTTGTATTGCTGTGGTACAATCTCCTTTAGAAGGAGGTGATAAAATGAAACTATCGTCGAAAGCTCTTGAAATCTTTAAAGCCGCATATAACTTTTATCAAAACGATAAAACTAGCGGTGACTGTAAATCTTTTTACGGCTTGAAACAGTTCAATCTACCAGAAGAAGAACTAAATTCATTATGTGAGGAAATACAAGACGCTGGACTTGTCTTTTTTGAACGCGATGCTGATGGTGTCCCTTACTTATACATGCTCTTTCCGGGTGTGCAGTTTGGTGAAAAACATCTATAGCCCCATGTACCTCAAACACTGGAAGCATGATTCTAGATCCGTGATTTCAGATTCCGCTATTACTTCATGCTTCCAGTCTCTTTTTATTAACTCAGCAATTTCACCACTATTAGTTAATAAATGCACATAAGTTCTCTCACCTTTGACTTGGATTTTCTGTACGAGAACATCTGAACCTTTCTCCCTTCCATTTTCATCAATTTTCTTTTTAACTTCTTCCGCCATCTCTCTTGTTTCATTCTCTGTACTGGTAACTTTTGATAACGTAAGCATTTTTCCTGTCATATGTATTCATCCTTTCGCTCATCATGTGCCATTCTTTTGTGGCAACTTCCATATATGCCACTCTATTCCTCTGATTGGAACACCGAAGTAATCAGCTATTCTTTTTATGATGAAATAACTCTATTGATATTTAGGAATTCCTTCAAATCTTCCTCACTTACACGCACGGTTTTCGTACCACCTAATCTTGTTGCCCCCAGCTTTTTTTTCCTAATCCACTCCCGAACAGTTCTTTCGGATACTTTTAAGATGTCCGCAACCTCGAAAGTCGTATAAAGTTTCATTTTATCACCCCTTTTCTATTGCTTTTCGTCGGTTTTCGTGCTAAAATCAACTTGCGAGAATGACATTTAACAACAAAAATATATTCAGAATATTTAATACACGAATTTCGTGCTTATGACTTCATTGTATACTCTGTTTTCGTACAAGTCAATAGTTTTTGCACGGTTTTCGTATTATTTTAATGTTCTTGTGGAGGTTTTACAATGGATACAATTGATAGGATATTAATACTTATGGAAAACCACCAAATGAAGCAAGCGGATTTAGCGAGAGTCGCAGGAGCAAGAAGTAGCTCTGTGAGCGATTGGTTTAATAGGAAAAGCTCATCCTATACGAAGTATTTAGACAAGATAGCCAAGCATTTTGGAGTTACTGTTGATTATTTAATGACAGGCAAGACTAACACAGATGAGACACCGTATTACATTAACGATGACGCAAGAGAAATTGCAGAGGAGTTAGCCCAGAATCCTAACTTGCATATTTTATTTGATACAGCTCGTGGGGTATCGGCGGAAGATTTGCAATTTGTAATAGACATGGTAAAACGATTAAAACAAGACAGTGAATAGAGGTGTCGCTTTTGATAAATGACTCAGAATTTTGCATAAGATATATGGATATGCCTTGTGCTGTAAAGGCTTTCGTTGTAGAAGATAATGGTTTTTACAACATCTTTGTGAATTCTAGATTGAATTTTGAACAAAACATGAAATCCATAAGACATGAACTTAGTCATATCAAAAATGGTGATTTCTTCATTTGTAGTGGAATTGATTTTATTGAAAAGATAAGACATGGAATGAGTTAGAAAACTCTCTTCATTAACAAAAATACTGCAATTAATGCGAATTAAGATTAAATACATAAAAAAGCCGCCCTGTCTTGCACACAGGACGGTAAAGTATGAAAAGATTTCACGGAAAAATCCTCCCCAAGGAAAATTATAACATAATTTATAATCTTTGTAAATTTGAGGAGGAAGAACAATGAAATTCAAATGGAAAACAATTGCTACAACTTTTTTGGTAACAACATTATTTTCTTCAAATGTTTTTGCTGCCACTATTACCATTGATGGTAAACCATTAACGACTAAAACACCACCTACAGTTGTAAACGGACGTGTTATGGTACCTGCCAGACCTATTTTCGAAGCACTTGGCTGTAAGGTAACATGGGACAGTTCAACCCAAACAATCTCCGCAATTAACGGCAGTAATTTAGATTCTATTGATTTAGTTTTGAATAAATCAACGGCAGCAATTAACGATAAAAGCTGTGCACTAGACACACCCGCTCAGATTATTAATGGTAGTACTATGGTACCATTACGATTTGTAGCCGAAGGTTTTAATTGTAGCGTAAAATGGGATAATAAAACTAAAACCTCATCTATTACCAGAAATATAAAAAGCATTTCAGATTACGTTCCATATTCTGCTGGGGACAAAGCAACACTTGCACAAAACATTGCAGATGGAAAAGTAGTATATATTGATGGACAATATTGGGCTACTCCGGAATATGCAACGTCATTAACAAATGGACAAATGACTTACTATAATACTTCGGGAGATAGTGAAGAACTTATAGATATGGCATCTAGACATCTATCCTCTACTGATACAGTCAGCGAATCCACCGCCCCTGAAAAAAATGAAGATTATGATTTAGATGGTGTTGAAGATAAATATACGGAAGAACTAAGAGAACTAATTTTTGGAACACCGAAACAATAAAAACAATAAAAATTCCCCCACTCCGCTACCAACGAAGTGAGGGACAAGCGGTCGCACCGTGGTACAATCGCCCCAAACAAGCTAATTGTATCACAGGACCGCTTTATTTACCATACCAAAATAAATAAAGGAGGTCTTATTTTTTATGGCAACAGCTAAGAAATTGCCGTCCGGTTCCTGGACTTGCCGTGTGTATAGCCATACGGAAACCGTTGACGGAAAAGAAAAATCAGTCTACCAACGTTTTACTGCTCCCACCAAAAAAGAAGCAGAGTTTCGAGCTGCAGAATACGCCCTAAACAAAACCCGCAGAAGAAACCCTGCAAACTTGACCGTCAAAGAAGCCATAAGTGGATATATCGATGCAAAAAGAAATATTCTATCCCCTTCCACAATTGTTGGTTATGTTTCTCTTGAAAAAAGAGCATTTAGTGAGATAGATATTACTATTGCAAAATTAAACAATGATATTCTCCAAAGATATTTCAATAAAATGTCTACGCAAGTTTCTCCTAAAACACTACGTAATATGTCCGGATTGCTCAGTGCATCGATCTACTATTATGCACCGGATTTTGTGTATCGTGTTTCCCTACCGGCGAAACGTTCATCAGAGATAGAAATACCTGAAGCCGATGAAATAAAAATGTTAATGGATGCCGCAAAGGGATATAGAATTTTACTCCCAGTCATGCTTGCATCCGGGATGGGCTTAAGGCGAAGTGAGATATCGGGATTAACCGTGGGAGATGTCAACAAGAAGAAAAAAACACTTTCCATCAATTCTGCTGTCGTCCAGAGTGAAAACAAGGAATGGGTTACAAAGGGTACAAAAACTAATTCAGGAAAACGCACACTTTCTATCCCTGAATATATTTATCCTACAATTCTGGATGCAACGAAAGACAAGAATAAAGAGGATAGTCTTACCGGTATGACTCCCTCTGCAATTTCCAGCGCATATAATAGGCTGATTGAAAATTCAGGGGTAACAAGGTATACTTTTCATTCTTTAAGACACTACTATGCTTCTATGATGTTGGCCAATAATGTGCCAAGCAAATATGCAGTAAGGCGAATGGGACACGCCACCGATGATATGCTGAAAAGAGTATATCAGCACATCATGAGTGAAAAAGACATTGAAGTTACGGACGTTATAAATGAGTATCTAAATAATGCATTTGGAGGGGACAAAAGTTATCGCTAAAAACCCATGTCACAAAATATGTCACGAGGTTAAGAAACGTTGATTTTCCGCCATTTGTAACGACCGATTTTTGGGTTCGATTCCCCTCATCTCCATTTTATTGTGTTATATCCGAACACATCTTTTACAAAAACGGATTGCTCGTAATGGTATCAGGAATTGAAAAAAACGTGTAACTAAAAAAGAACTAATACAAACTTTTTGTATTAGTTCTTTTTTTATACTAAAAACTTATTCTGTAACTTATTCATGCCTCTCACTTTTGATTTCTTCTCTTCCTATTCTATGGTTAGCAAAAACTTATGTTTCCTGTTCTTTCGAAAAGATGTATTTGCTTGTGATGGTCGCCTTTTCTGTGATTGGTATGATTATCCTCCTGATCCTATAATCATTTGTATAATTTAGATTTTTATGAAATTACGACTATAAAAAATTTATCAAATCAAAGAGTTTTTTGTTAAAATATGTTATAATATTTTAATTGTTTATTAGATGATTGAAGATAAAATTATTTAGTAAGGGGTAGATAATATGAATGGACAGTCAATAACACGGGCAGCAAAATGGTATGAAACTCATAAAGATAATTATTCAAAATATTGTAACGACATAACAGAATTAGTCGAACGATTAATTAAAAATGCAGGAATTAATTATAGTAGTATTTCTGGAAGAGTTAAGCAGAAAACTAGCTTTTTGGAAAAATGTAAAAAAGATAAATATAGTGATATAAGTCAAATAATGGATGTTGTTGGGATTAGGGTTGTCACATACGTTCAAAAAGATGTGGAAAGAATATGCAATATATTAGAAAAAGAATTTAGTATAGATAAAAGTAATTCAATAAACAAGAAAAGTGAATTAAAAGAAAATGAATTTGGATATTTATCTGTCCATTATATACTATCTTACAATCAAACACGGAAAGAGTTACCTGAAAACAATATTTATAAAGATATGTCATGTGAAATACAGATCAGAACCTTGCTTCAACATTCTTGGGCTGAAATCTCACATGATAATAATTATAAATTTAGTGGAGTGCTGCCAACAGAGATTAACAGAAAGTTTTATATGATAGCTGGAGCTCTTGAGCTTATAGACAGTCAGTTTCAGAATATCGCAGATGAGTTAGAAGCATACACACAAGTAATAGAAGAACAGATTAAAAATACTAACGGGAAAGCAGATATCCCAATAGACTCTTCATCTCTTCATGAATATCTTAGTAGTAAGCTAGATGTTAATATAATTGAAGCAACATTTAATGGTGCAGATAAATTAATTATAGAAGAATTGAAGCGGTTTGGCATTAATACTATAAGAGAACTAGATAATATTTTTCCACTTAACTATAACAAAAAAACAAAAGAATATAAAAGATATAGAAACTTCTTAGGTTCATTAAGGGACTTTATGATAATTAGTGATTGTTCAAAATACTTTGATAAGTCATGGGATAATTCATGGGATGGAATAAGTGAAGATGTTATAAAGTTTTTGGAGAGTTATGGGGTCAATACTACCATTATTAAAAATAAAGTCTATATTAGCCATAACATTTCTGATGATGAAGATTTTTAATGATGACATTTATGAACATCAGAAAAAAACGTATGTGCTAATTTAGTATATACCTGATAGAAAACTTATATCCGAACACATCTTTTACAAAATCGAATTACTTGTAATGGTCAGGTATTAAGGAAAACGTATAGCAAAAAAAGCACTAGCACAAGCTTACTGTGCCAGTGCTTTTTTCTATATCTTTCAGCAACTCATCCAAAATATTTACTAAAATTCTTTAAGATTAACTCCCCTCGCTCAGACTTACTATCTATTAAAGATTAAATCTATATCATGGTCAGAACTAGGTTCATAATAGTAACAATCATCTTCTCTATCATAGTCATCTTTTATATAGGCAGTTACCATATCCTCAACACCTTCAACATTTACATGATGGCAAAGTGTATTTTTAAACCAGACACCCAAATTTGAAGGTAATTCGTTCAAAATTTCAGCAATCTCATTTATCACAATATTTTTGATATAATTTTCAATTTCTTTAATAGTTTCATATATATATTTCTCATTTCCTTCTTCAATATATATATTTTCATTTTCATCCAACCACAATCCTATATTGACGTCAAATAATGTGGCATCAACTGAATCACAGCAAAAATATATCGCATTATCAACTATTTCTTCACACATTGTTATAAATCCTTCTACTCCTTCAAAATAGTGATAACATGTTAAAAAAATAAGAGGTAAATCTTTAAATTCAAATCCCGACAATATATCTCCAAAAATTTCTAAATTCAAAAGAAATTTATCTAATCCATAAAAATAAAATATTTCTTTATTAAAAAGTCTAATTAATATATTGGCTTTTTCTTCATATGCAATATCATTTTCAAAATATTCAAGATAATAATATATATTATTTTTATAGGATATATTTGTAATTGAATTGTTCACTATAAATTCTGTTATATATCTATTTTTTTCAAATTCACTTTCAAAAATCAATTCTAAAATATCACCTGTTTTAAAAAGATCAGATATTTTTTCATTCGCATTTAACCTTATATACTGAGTTATTGTCCCTGCAGATTTAAGAATATTATTTAACTCCAGAGGGTTCCCCTCAAGCTTTGATTTTAAATAATCATTTACGGATGGATTTACCATTGATAGTTTTTTATGACCGTTGTCGTCAATTATTTTTATAAAAGACTCTTGAAGTCTTGTTAATGAACATTCAAATTGATTAATGGTTGAATCTATACCAGACATATTTTTCAACCTTTTAATAAAACACTTTTCTGTTAATTCATAAGAAGCAATTGTATTTGTTAATGAATAAAGAGTCATTAACAAACATCTGTCAACTATTTGTATTCGATCTTCATATTCATTGTTCCAAACCATATGAGGATTATCTAAACTTTGAATAATAAAATCAAAATATTTACTTTCAGTGATGTCTTTATATTTGTTGGGATTTGAAACAAATTCAATAATACGAGGATTATAGTTTTTGTGTTTGATTATTTTCAGATAATTTTTACTAGCTTTAATTACTTGGAAATATTTTTCGTCTTTTGTCCTAAAATACATATGATTATACAAAATTTTCGCCTTTTCCAAGTCGGATATAGCTGACATATTAATCATTTGTACCTTAAATTCTTTATTTTCCAAGCTACTTACAATTTCAGGTGTCTTTTTGCGTGCCTCCTGAAATATCGTTACTCTCGAATTTAAAATTAACACCTTGTTTTTTGATGCATTAACAAATCTTATCAAAGACAATAACTCAGTACCTTGAGATAATTTCATTTCAAAATAGGCTTGTCCAAAGCAGTCATCTAACAATATTATTTCTTTGGCATTTCTATCTTGAACCAGCGATCTCTTTAAAGAAGCTAAATTCGTAACATCTGTAGTATACCTCACCCGATATCCTTTTGCCGCATAATATAAAATTAACATCTTGGATGTTACAGTTTTGCCTACACCTGGATCGCCAATTAAAAATAAAGTTTTGTATTTAGACAAGCATCTTAGTGCTTGATTATATGCATCAGTTTGTACAAAGTACTTTTCGTCTTTACTACTAGATGAGAGCAGTGATTCACAATCAATAAAAATATCATTATTATTTAAATCTTGTAAAATGTTTGTTGAAGAAATCCAAAGCTTATAATGCTTTCTTAAAACATCAATATTTTCTTTATCAGTTAAAAACTCATCTATTTCATTAATAGTTATGACACTCTTGTCTGAATCCATATAATCTAAAAAAATAGTATAAATTTCATTTATTTTTTTTGCCGATAACTCTTTTGAACAACAAATATAATATTGTATAGACTTAATTTTTTTTACCTTATCAATTTCTTTTTGCAATGAACGAATTAATCCGTTAATATCTGTTTTAATGTAATGCTTCACCTGAACAATAATTTTAGGATTGTGTGTTGAATCTGCAAGATCAATACCACCATCTTTTCCACTGGCAAAACGACGCATAGGCACACCTAGCTTCTTTGACATAATATCTTGGCATAAGTATTCAAATTCAACATCATTTAGATTTCCGTAATTTAACATAATTGCTCCATCCTTTTAAAAACTAATGACTATTATATCTAATCGACTTATAAACAAAAATCTTTTACCCAGCGCGAATTACGACTGGCTTGTACCTACAAAATATCTAAAAGAAGTTATATAATATTATGTTCCTTCCAACAAATTTGATTTTTCAATAAATGTCTCCAGCTTTTTAATTGGATGTTTAATTTCTTTTAAATATGTTTCTTTAAAATTTCCCGCTTTCCCAGGTGATTTAAAAATATCATAGCCTAATTTGGTAGTTGTAGAAATAATATCATTCATAATATCAAATATTTCCATACCTAATAATTTCTTTACTTCATCCAATGATAACTCCACAAAAATAGCCTTCATTTCATAAGTTTCTTGATAAGCTTTTAAAACTACATCACTATTCTCTGATATAGTACTGAGAGAATTTAGATTTATATATAATTCAAATGTTTTTATTCGGTGAAGAAATAATTTTAAATTATAATGCACTTTTACTCTTGTCTTTTCTTTTAATGAAAAATATAAGATAACTAACGGGATTAATGCCATTAGTCCTCCTGTACAAATTCCTATTAACAAGTTTATATAAAATTCTCTATGTCCTATAAAAAATTTCATAATTTTTACATCAACTTTGTATTCTAATGACATCATAGTTAAAAAAGCTATGGCAGTCACAATAATTATAATTTTAATCGTATTTCTATAATTTTTCATATTTTCTCCATTCACATTATTTAGTTACAAACTTTTCTTTCTTATTGATTACTTTTTATTATACAACGCTTAGACATAATTTCCCAATATTTTTTTATTTATTTAACATTTTTCGCATTTTTCCCCAAATGGCAAAGCACTTATTTAAACTTACTTTAATCAATCATATAATTAGAATTGTTTCTTTCTCCGGTATCTCTTTTAAAAAAACCGCATACAATACAGAAACTGTAATACACAAATGTCCAGTAATACAAAAAAGCCCGTCTCTACATGAACTGGACGGGCTTTCCTACAAATTTTATTTGCTTAACCTTTTACGCTTCTTGTTCCACTTCCTCTTTAATAAAAAAGCCCTCTATAGGCTCTAGTAAGGGTGATATGTACCCCCTTTACTGGACAATACCAGTAAAGGGGGTTTTTACGTGAAATATGATTTTTTATTTAAATTAAATTGTGTCGAACTATATAGAAATAAACAGTGGACAGAGACACCAAAAGGGATTGGACAAAAGAATTTTAGAAAACGCATTGTTTCTTGGGAAAAGATTGCAGACATTCACGGAATTGATGCATTAAGGCATCCTTCGACATGTAAAGAACGTACTAAATCAAAAGGATTTTTGATGATAATAAACATCGATATGACGTTCGAAGAGTTTATCAAGAAATATTAAACAGAGGATATACTATTAATCACAAAAAAGTACAACGATTGATGCACAAGATGATGTTAGCTGGCAAACATCCTAAGGAGAAATACCACTCATACAAAGGTGAAGTAGGAAGAATTGCTGGTAATCTCATAAATAGAGATTTCAGTACTACCGCTCCATTACAAAAATGGACAACCGATGTATCACAGTTTAATTTATCATGGGGAAAATGCTATCTGTCGCCAATTTTAGATATGAATACTAATGAAGTTATTTCATATGACCTATCAAGAAGACGAAACCTGAAACAAATTTCTAGCATGCTTGAAAAAGCATTTCGTAAATTTAAAAATACTAACGAAATTGTTTTTCATTCTGATCAGGGTTGGCAGTACCAACATACATATTATCGCAATGAGTTAAAGAAACATGGAATTATTCAGTCAATGTCTCGAAAAGGAAACTGTTATGATAATTGTATTATGGAGACTTTCTTTGGTAGGCTCAAAACAGAAATGTTTTATGGACACGAAAAAGATTTTGAATCTTTCGAAAAATTTTCTAACGCAATTAATGAATATATAGATTACTACAATAATAAAAGAATCCAATCAAAAACAAACTGGATGCCTCCTGTAATCTACAGGAAGACATCCAGCATTAGTGTCTAACTATTTAATTAGATAATGATGTGTCCAGAAAACTGGGTACATATCAGGGTGGGTTAATATAGCTTTTAATATTATCATTCTTACCCCACGCTTTCCTTGCTTCTTGAAGCACAGCTTCAATCATATTTGCAATATCTTTTTCCGTAAAAAGTAGCCGCAGTATTGCCGGGATACGATGGTAAATCCAGTCTGAAACAGCGGCATACTTCAATTCACCCGTGCCGCTCCCGAATTGCTTTTCTGCTTGCGTTACTAGGTTAAAAAGAACCTGTTTCAGAATTTTTGTTTGTCCACGCTTAATAAGCACAACCAGAAAAGCAATAAATGCAACTACAACCACTACACTATCCCAGTTTGCAATCAAAAGGTTAATTAACTTCATTATTATATTCCCCCTTATTTAATCAACGTAAGATCAGAAAGTTTTACCGCCGCCACCACAATACCGCCGTATGATATAACCGCACGATTTCCTGCAATCTCTTTTACAACGTGTTCACGGGTATATACAAAACTTGCTAAATCTCCGCCCCCATAAGTTTTCGCCCCAGACTTTAATTTCACCGTGCTTCCCGGCTTTATTGTTCTTGTATTCTGTGGCATTTCTACTGGTTGTACGGGTGTTCCGCCCTCATAGCTTATATAAGGTAGCTTTCCATGTTTAACCCACTTGCGTCCATTCATCCCTGAAATAGCCCCAATATTTAAACATGCTGTAACCTGAACACAGTTTTTGAAAGCTGGGGTACATTCAATAACCTTCCCATTTCCAATATAAACTCCAATGTGACCGGGTAGCCATACCGCTTCACCGGGTACAATGTTTTTGAAGTTTGTTGAAACACCTGTGCATTTTTCAATCATTCCGTCGGCGGAAACATCTGGAACACCATTTACCGCATATCCTGCGCCACCGTACGTCTTTGAAGCGTCGCCACTCCACCCCCACAAAACACCTTTAATCAGACACACACAGTCGAAACCAAAAACAGGCGGTTTCTTATTTGCCGCCGCCTTTATCATTGAAGTTCTTGCCGCTTGTTTGTTGAAGGTGTGATTTGTGCAATATCTTAACACGTTTCCACCTGTTAACGGTGCGCCAAAACACCCCATCACATAAAGCGTTTTATAATTATCAACAATATGTTGAAGCTTTTTTAAAAACTCCGAACTATTCATTTTTCCTACTCCTTTCGCAACATTAACACTTGCCCCACTTGATAGTTTGCACGTACCGTCGAACGCATTCAACCCATAGGTTTCAATAGTGTTTATAAGCTTATCCGAATATGCGGGGTCTGTTGCATATCCTGCCGCCTCTATCGCGACACAAGCCCTTTTGTAGTCTGTTTCCCCGACAACTGTTTTATATCGTGTTAGCCTTGTAAGCAATGCTGAATGATCGGAAATAGATTCTTCCCAACTATCATAAGCGCGAAAAAGTGCTGTAATAGTGGTATTATTTACGCCGTCGTAACATTCTTCCGTTTTTGCACTGTAAACCTTCCCTTTCCATGCTGACCCCGCCTTAATACCAAAAAGGGCGTTTGCCTGGACCGTCAGCCCTGATTTCCCCCAGTTACTTTCAATAATTGCCTGGGCAATAGTTAAGGAAGCAAGTACACCGCTTTTCTGCATGTCCGCTTTGGCAATGCTCCCAACTCTTGAAATGAAACTTTCCTGTTCCTTTGTAATTCCCATCTTTACCCCTCCATTTTTAAGGTGTAATGTTATTCAAATCAATAGGCACTCCCTCTGTTTCGGTGGGATTCGCTTGTTTGATCTTCACAATATTTTCTGCTTTTGCTTTCCAAGCATAAAACCCGATTGCAATTGTTGTCGGTGTTCCTATGTAGGCAAGCCAAACACCCAATTGGGTGAAATCCATAAAAACAATCTTTGTTCCCACAGATAAACCCCAAAAGTAAGTAGCAAGCACAGCTAAAAGAATAAGCTTTGAAAACTCAAATTTTTCTTTTTCGCCGTTCTGTTCCCTCTTTTTTCTGCGGCGGCGGCTTTTTCTAATCATTTCAACAAGGCAAACCCCGGCAATGCCCGCAACAAAACCTGCGGCAACACTAATTAAATATTCCACAATGGCACCGCCCTTCTTTAATCTGAAATACCCTCCAGCCGATCAATTCGCTTGTGCGCCTGTTTAGAGGATGCTTCAACGCTGGTCAGGCGCGAAATAACTTCTATGTGCTGTGATTCTTGTTTTTCTTCCTGACGCTCCTGTTTGCGCTTAATATCATCAACACCAGACTTGATGTATCCTATTTCCGTCAGAACTGTACCGTTTTGTGCTCCATTCTGGGAAGCATCACTCTTTTTATTTCTGATAAAAGTTGTATACCCAAACATAATGGCGCAAAATGTACTTACAACGCCTAATACGGCGGCAAAATCATTCATTCTTTTCACCTCACAAATAACCCCGACACACTGAATGTATCGGGGCGCACTATTTATCTATTTAAAATAACATTACAATGCCGTGAATTCTTCACCAAGCAAATTTTGATATTCCGCTTCCGTCAGCTTGCCAGAATTCACTTCTTCCAAAGCAAGAGACTTTACTTCTTCCTTTTTTGAATTTGCAACGCTGGCATACGTTCTCTCATTATCCTTCACCTTTTGCCAATAAATTTGTCCAATGGCTGTAATCTGCATCTTTACACCTCCCCGTTTTCCATTTGTTCAAACAATTCAAGAATAGCTTTATTCGTCAATTCCTGTTGTTCGTGCAACTCCAAAATGGCAGTGCTAGTCAAATTGCTGTCCTGTGACAAATCATCAACAGATTTTCTGTTTTTCAGTGCTTTTATACTATCTTCTTTGTGTTGTACGCTCATTCAAAGTTACCCCCTGCCGATATAATAAAACAGTCGCCCGTGGCATTATTCCGCTTCACTTTGATACGGAAATTGAAACCCCATGCGGCGGCTGTTTTTGTTGTGTTTGACAAAAAGAATTTACTATTGCCAAGTACGGCATTTGTCACGTCCTCCCATGTTGGGGATACGTCATTTCCATTGTTACAAACCTCAACGGTAAATGTTGCACCCGCTGGAATTTCCCTTGTAACGCTCATAATAGCTTTTGATACCAAATCATCCGCAGGGAGAGGTGCCGCAAGGGTCAGTTCTATTTCCGTTTCATTCTTCGTGAATGTATAGGTACGGGTTGTCGTTCCCCCTACATTGTCACTAGCCGTAATTGTCATTGTATGCGACCCATTTAATAGCTTTATCCATTCTGTCGCTGTGACATTGAATGAATAGCTTTGACCGCTGGTTGCGGTATAACTCCGCTTTTGCACTCCATCGATTTTCTCAACAACCGTGATTGTTTGTCCACTGTCTGAATCTGTAACGGTGTATTGCTGATTGAACGCACCCGTCTTAAGCCCTAAACTGCCGTCACTCCCGCTAATGGTGGGAGGTGTGTTATTATAAACAGCTCTTGTTGCGCTGGTTTGATATTCCGAACTTAAGCCCGTACTATCATATGCCTTTACGCGGTAAGCCACAGATTCCCAACCAAATGTAATTAAATCTGTGAACGTTCGGTTAATCCCCTTGTAAAGCTGTGTCCACAATCCATTGTCAAACCGCCTTTCAAGGATGTATCCCGAAATGTTATTATCTTCATCGGTGGAACTCCCCCAACTGATTGCTATTGCTTCTCCTCCACGAACCACTGTTGGAACATAGATATTTGAAGGAGTAGAAGGTGGATTCCCCCATACAATTGTGTAGATGTTATCGCTATCACTGATATCAGAAACTAAAATCTCAGATGACAAATTACAAAGCGGTCGAACACCCCTATACTCATGGTATGCAAAATAGACGCCTAACACACCAGTATAATAGACAAGGTTCACGTAATACTCATTGGTCGCATACGGTGTACGTAACCAATAATACCACGGGGCAGACGTATTTAAGCTTGTGTCCTTATATTCACTTTTGCTTACACACTCGGCGGTAGGATAAGCAAGACGAGAAATATCAGAATCAAACGCCGAAAATTTACTTCCCTCTATAATACCGTTTTCAAGTCCCATTTCTGATACTGACGGAAGAAAAACCTTGTCAATGCACATTTCATAACTGCCACCATCAGTACGTGTATTTTTACCAACGATTAGCGTTGTTTCAAGCAACGAGTTTCGCATTTTTTCCGAAAATCCATTAAGAAAGCCCGCTTCCATGTCATATGCATTTTTTCCGCCTCCAACATTTGCGCTAGTTGGCGGCGCATCCTGTCCGTGCTGTGCGGTATACCATTTGCTTGCTCCAGCTTGGCTGTTTAGCCATTGACGTATATTTGAATAAATATAACGGTTATTACCAAACGATTTTCGATCATCAATGCTGTTATATTCTTCCTTCGCATCAAAACATTTTATCGAAATAACTCTGTCAGACATCAAGGTAATTGCCCCAGACGGGTAACCAGAATGGTTCTTGTCAACAATTTTCCATATAATAGGCTTCCTATTGTAAAGCGTCCCTGTATCTTTAATAAGTGCTCCTATTGGTAAAGAACTTAACACTTTTGCCATAACTTTCACCCTCTTTCTTTAAAATCAGCACTCAATTCTTTTTCGTGCGCTGTTCCAAACACCTTTTACAATGGCTATACCGTCAAGAGAATCAAAGGAGACAAGGAACGGATTTCCTGTAACATTGCTGAAGACCATCTTCTACCCGGGAAATCCTACTCGCCAATTCAGCATACCGAATACTATTTTGTGCGGCTGTTTCCGCCGCCTGTGTTGCTGTTTTCGCGCCTGCTGTCCATTCCGCCTTTTCTGTAGCATTTGTATGTACTGCCGTGTTTTCCGTGTGATCAATTAACCCTGAAATTGCTGTGTTATAGTTCTCCATTGTGGTGGCGTTCACATGAATATCTAAATTATTTCTATGCCTATCCAATTCTATGGTGTCTGCTTTTTTATCAAAAGCTGACTTATGTGCAACAGAAGAACTATCATGCTTTTCTAAATCTTTTTTGGTTGCATTTATTACAGACGGGTCTATTATAAATGAAATCGTTCCAGTGTTTGAAATTTCAATATGCATTGTCAGTTCGATTTCTCCCGCCGCACCACTTGTAATAATTTATAGAAGGAGTTAATTCAGATTTGATGAAGATTGCAGAAGAAAATTATGGAATATGTTGTCATTTATTGGGATTATGGTATAATTACTCAAAAAATCTCTTTTCTTGGACGTGAATTTTTTGATGATTTGAAATTTTTTAAGGAATATGAAGATAGCGAAACAGTTATTGAGGAGGTTTCAGTAATGTGGGCATGGATTGTTAGCAACAAAGAATGGGTATTTAGCGGTGTTGGCGTAACCTTAGCTGTGGCATTTATTGGATTAATAAGAGGTTTTCTTATTAGAAAAAACACCAAACATTCCAAAATAATATATCGACAAGAAAACAAAAATCATTCCTATGGAGTTCAGATAGGTGTTCAAAATAACTATGGAGGAAAAGATAATGAGTGATGCTGTTTTGGAGCAGAAAGGTGGTATTGGGTCACATAATGTGCAGATTAAAGAGCAGATTAATCAATATGGGTTGAGCTATACTGATGTTAAGTCGCTTTGCACAGATTTAATTCAATCCGAACTTTCAACATATAAAGAGGAAGCTTTAATAACTGCAAAGGAACGTGAAGAAAAATTAAGAAATAATATTATTCAAAAACTTGCTGATGAAAAAACCAAAAACGAAAATATTTTTAGAAGAATTTAAAAATCCTGATTTACAATTTTCCTACGTTAATGCCCAAAAAGCATATATTCGAGTTGGAACTGATGAGTTAGAAAATATCTTGTCAGAATTACTGTTTAATAGGATTAAAGAGAGCAAACGTACTCTATTGCAATTAACTCTTAATGAATCGCTAAATATTGTTCCCATGTTGCTCCCACAACAACTAAACATTCTAGCGATATGTTTTATGCTAAGATTCACAATAAGCAAATCAGTTAATAACCATAATTCATTAAAAGAATATTTATTAACAAGTCTCCTTCCACACTTTGTAGGTGATTTAAAAAAGAATTCTTTATATCAACACTTAGAATACACTCGCTGTGGTCAAGTCAGCAGCTCGGAATTAAGATTTGAGCATATAATTAGCCGTACATATAAGGGACTATTTTTAAAAGGAATACCTCTTGCTGAGATTGAAGAATTAAGAAATAAGTATCCGACTCTATTTTTACCATGCTTAAACAATAAAGAATTATGGCAAATAAATGCTATTAATGATGAATTCTTGAACGATCAAAATATTGCCGATGAAAATGACAATAAAGAAATACAACGCTTTATTTGATGAAAACCTTATGAGTGGGGAGGAAATTAAAAACAAAGTAATTGAACTGCTCCCACCAGTTAAAGAGGTGTTTGAAATCTGGAATAATTCTTCTCTTAAAAATCTTACGTTAACTACCGTCGGAATTGTGATTGGTGCTACTTATTCCAAACAAATAGTTGGAAAAGAATATGACCTTAATATCTGGATATAATTTTTATACTTAGATTTTTCTATTAATAACTTTTAGGTATTATATTAGCTTCTTTTTGTACATCGCTATGAAATGTTGTCTACACGTACAACATAAATGACTGTAGGTAGAAGAATATAAGCTAAATTTAAAAAATTAATAATTTTAAGTGTTTACAAAATTTAAGGAACTTATCCGAATATTATGATATGCTATGGATAAGTTCCAACACTTATATAATGGGGTGATTTTATGAAATTTCTATCAGCACTGGTACTATCTATGGTATTTTCTTTTTTAACAGTAATTCCTGCTTATTGTAATGATACTATAGCGAATGATCATATGATAGGTATCGCGGTAGGAAAGATATGGAATCAAAGGCGCAACTTTGACATTCAAGAAGTCAATGTGAATGAAGGGAAAATTGAAATAGTCATCGTAGAAATGTCTCCGGAAACAGAAACGGAAATCCGAAAAATTGTCGATCCATATGACGTTACATTTGTTAATGAGGAAAGGCAAGGGAAAGATGCTATTTTAATATGCAAAAAATTTAATTTTACAGAAGGAAAAACCTATGTGGAATGCGAAGGAATGTTTTTTGAAATACAGAATGCGCCATACGTTAGTAATGGATTTTTGATGATCCCTTTAAGACAGGCTATTACAGTGTTGAATGATAGTTCTGATCATAATTATAAGCTCAAGTGGATGGGTGGAGATAATCAAATGATTGAGATAACTGCAAATACAAATGCAGGGCTTATACAAATATCTTGCAAAAACAATACAATAACAATTATACCCTTTGATGATACCTATAGTTTAGATGGAAAAATTGAAATTCGAGATGGGGTAGCATATTTTCCGTGTAGTTTGGAAAATTTAAAATTTATTGATCCATCTATTAAAATTACGCAAGATATTGAAAAAATGAATATTGAAATAATGTCTTAATACGAAAGTTGTTAGTAAAACATCTTTAAAATTAATATCAGCTTATATAGTGGATACCTTAACAGGTGCTTCATCTCCATGAGTGATAAAAAAGACTATATCTACAAGATATAGTCTTTTTTATCACATTCTAACTTATATATAGTTTGTTTTGTGCAGAATTACAACACCACTTACTTTGAGATAGACATTTGGGTATACACCATATTAAATTTAATATATTAAAAACTTAAACTTAAGGTAAACAAATTTAAAATTAATTAAGGGTTGTATATATGTCCAGAAAATAATTCTAAGATACTTATTCAGATTTATAATATTAGTTTATGAAAAAGGTTGATTCAGATTGTTTTACCAATGGTGCTTCAATACAATGCTTGGAATTGATTTAATGTGGAGTATAGACTATTTGGTGGAGCAAATGAAGAATTTTTAAGCTACAAAACTAAAATAACCAATAGAGATACACTATTTCAGTAAATCCTTTTAAGAAAATCATGATCTGAGCATTGACAAATTAGAATTTTGCTAATAAAATATTAGATAGAATTCAACCTATCTAGAAAGGATCACTTGCCATGAAACGTAGCGATACACCTTCTCATGATTTTTATATTAAAAATATAGCCCATGTATTACGGTATAAAAACGACCAAAGATTAGCTGCATACGATATTACCGAACCACAGGCCCGTCTTTTAGGACACATTCATGGCGCACAAAATTCAGGACAAGAAATTAGTCGAAGATATTTAAGTAAAGCCATGCAAATATCAGGCCCATCCGTAACAAGCTTACTCAACAGCCTTGAAAAAAACGGATTTATTCTTCGTCGTTCCGGAAATAAGGATGGAAGGACAATACTTATAGAACTTAGTGAAAAAGCGACATTACTCCTTAATGAGATGTCTGATATTCTTACCTCGATAACAGAGGAATTATTAGTGGGCTTTTCAGAAAAGGAAAAAATGGACTATCTAATGTTTCTAAAACGGACATATAATAATTTAGCCATAGAATCACATATATAAGAGCAATTTTTTTGACAATAGGTATATTTATACCTATTTTAAATTATTACTATTTCTAAAATAAATTAGCAAGCTACCCCCAAATAGGTAGAATTCAACTTATATTAACAGGAGAATATTTATGACAAAAAACAACACAAAAAAAGATACACTCTATTATCTCGAAAAATCCCCTGTACCAAAAGCAATTGCTCACATGGCAATCCCTATGATTTTAGGTATGATTGTCAATATGATTTATAACATTACAGATGCTTATTTTATTGGTAAACTAGATAATACATCAATGCTTGCATCAATAACACTTGCTTTACCTTTTACCACCATTCTTATGGCACTTGGGGAGCTATTTGGTACGGGAGGCAGCACATATATTTCAAGATTGTTAGGGGAAAAAGATATAAACAAAGTAAAAATAGCTTCTTCCGTAAATTTTTATCTCTCCCTGCTTTCGGGAATTGTGTTTATGCTGATCTGCCTTCCCGCCATATCACCTATCTTGAAACTACTGGGTGCCACAGGAGAAGCTCAACTCAGCACAAAGTCTTTTGTAATTGCTTATACCATCGGTAGCCCGTTTGTAATTGCCAATTTCACGCTAGCCCAAATGGTTAGAGGAGAAGGCGCTGCTACCGAATCTATGATCGGAATGATCCTCAGCGTTATTGTCAATATCCTTCTTGACCCTATATTCATATTTCCTCTCCACATGGATGTTATGGGAGCTGCGGTTGCGACTGTTATTGGGAATGTTTGTGCCGTCGTTTATTACATTTATCATTTTATAAGAAAAAGTCAAGTTCAGAGTGTCAGTATCAAAGATTTTAAGCCGAATAGAGAAATTCTCTTCAACATCTTTAAGATCGGCATCTCCGCTTTCCTACTGTCTGGATTTTTAATTGTTTCAAGCCTAATGTTTAACAATTATGCCGCTATATATGGCGACTATGTTGTTGCTGCTTTTGGTGTAGCAAATCGTATATGCCAGATATCAGATTTTATTGGTATGGGACTATACATGGGTGTCGTCCCCCTAATTGCATATTCTTACGCTTCCAACAATACCCAGCGTTTGAATACAGTTTTAAAAACAACCGCATTTTATCTGGTAAGTATTATTCTTGCAATTGCAGTTGTATTGTTTATATTCCGCACACAGATTCTTCAATTGTTTAGCTCAGATGAAGTTGTTATAAAAGTTGGTATTGTAATTCTCTCAGCACTACTACTTTCCACATTATTTGCAGGTATCTCAGGACTTTTAACCAGTATGTTTCAAGCATTTGGGAAAGGTTTTCAATCTAATATTATGTCAGTTTCAAGGGGCGTTGCTCTAATTCCAATCATCATACTGGGGAACTTTTTGTTTCAGTTAAATGGAGTAATATGGTCAATGACTATTTCAGAAATCTTTGCTTGTCTCATTGGTACATTTTTATGGCTCAGCTCAAAAAATGCCATTATGGAGAAATCTCCAGAAGAAAGATTGACATTTGACCCCGATAATATGTAGGGATGATACTATTTAAGATGTTGTGATAGATTGCTTCAGCGTTCTGTGTTGCTGAAAGTATTCATTTTACAGAGTTCTCACTCATTGTTGTTATTTAATATAATTATCCAATTAAAAAGAAAGGGCATCTGTAATAAATAAAAATGCTCCTTCTGGCTTTTACCTTTATATTGATAATCTATAATATGCAGTACCATTTACTGTTCCTTTTTAGATAAGTGTATAAAATTATTACTAAATAAATTTTGTAAAATATAAATTTATAATATTTTGTAAATTTATAAATATGAACAAATTTTACAAATTTAGTATAATTCAGATGTGCAAATAAATATTAAATAGTGTATTTTATGAAAAAAAGTTTATTGAAAAGTCTTGCATTACTTATGATGTTCTCATATGATAAAAGTAATAATTTTATATTATATCATATTAATACATCAAAACATTAAATAAATAATTTTTTCTGGTTGTCTCGAGGGTTTTCTCTCTTTTACCTTATACACTACAATACATAAGAAGCACGCCAGAAAACTATAAAATGAGACAAGGTTCTAAATAATGTCACCATTTTGCAACTACCTATTTATGGAATTCTTCTAACTGAATTAGTGATTTAGATTAAAAACTGTTTATGATTTATACAACCTTTTATTTTTACAGCAACACGCCTCCTAAACATAACAAAAGGGTACAATTTATACTTAAATTGCACCCTTTTTATTTATTGTTTTTTATCAATCCTCAGTTGTGGCTTCAATTTCTATGACGTAATCATCGCTGTCTAAGGTAAGTTCAACATAAATGGTGTCTCCGTCATCTACAGCGTCTATTAATTCATCAATATCTGAATCATAACCATCTAGAGTTACATCCACATCATCCGAATCCTCAAAATAATAAGTTGTTCCATTTGTAAGCTTGATTTTACTTGTTGTTAAATTTGAAATTGTTCCCTTGTCGTCTTCAGTTGTTGCCTCTATTTCTATTACATAATCATCGCTGTCAATGGTAAGTTCAACATAGATCGTGTCTCCATCATCCACAACATCTATTAATTCATCAACATCTGAATCATCTCCATCCAGAGTAACATCCACATCGTCAGCATCCTCAAAATAATAAGTTGTTCCATCTGTAAGCTTAATTTTGCTTGTTGTTATCTTTGAAATCGTTCCCTCATCTTCCTCTACATCTTTTGTGGTTGCTTCAATGTCTGTTACATAATCATCACTGTCTAAGGTTAGCTCAACATAGATGGTATCACCGTCATCTACAGCGTCTATTAATTCATCTACATCTGCATCATAACCATCTAGAGTAACATCCACATCATCCGAATCCTCAAAATAGTAGTATGATCCATTGGTAAGCTTAATTTTGCTTGTTGTTATCGATGAGATTGTACCTTCATCATCATCTTCTTCTGTGGTTGCTTTTATTTTTGTAACATAACTATCACTGTCTATTGTTAGCTTAGCATAAATATCATCATCATCCTTTGCATCAATCAAATCATCTAAATCAATGTCGTCACCATCTAATGTGATTGAGATGTCATCCTCGTCAATATAATAATAAGTACTGCTGCCGGATAGCTTAATCTTTGTAGAAGAAAGAGAGTTGATTGTACCTGACAGAGTTGTAGCTGACGTGGATGTTGTAGCAGTTGATGGTACTTCCTCTATCACTACCTTTGTAATCAAATCCCCATTATACGTCATTGTTAAAAGCTGACCCGAGGCAATATTTTTGATTAATGCTGTTGTTCCGTCTTTGTATGTTATCGGTACAGTATTGTCTATTGTATAGCTGGTTTTTGGCATACCGCTTGAAAAGGAAAGGAAAATACTAGTTCCGTATGTAATTGCAGCTGACACGTATGCCGAAGCAGTTCCTGCAGTAGACATTGGGTTAGCAGATTTGCCCTTCAGCGCATCATAACTATTTGTTGTTAAAACAGCCATTTCTGCACGATTAATCGTTTTCTTAGGGTTAAAATTTCCGTTATCATCACCTGAAAGTATGCTTTTGTTGTAAAGAAGTGCAATATATCCTGCTGATGCGGATGAAATGTCTGCATTATCGTTAAATGAGGTTGATGTACTGCTAGCTGAAAGGGAACTATCTACCAAACACAAAGCTTTCCCAATCATTGTTGCAACCTCTTCTCTGGAGGCACCATTGCTTTTTCCGTTAGAACCCATGAAACTAGAAATACTGTTGATAGAAATAATAGAATTCTCCAGGCAATAAGCAACCGAGGTATACGCCCATGTTGGAATATTATAGCTCGCCATCACAGAGGTCCACTTTGTAACCACATCACCAGAAACCGATATACCTTGCGCAGTTTTAAGTAGATTATAGACAATCTGTGACGTTTCACAAAGAGTTACAGAATCTCTTGCTCTAAAAATTGCCTTGCCATTACTTTCCTCACCCACCATAAGTCCAAGGCTTGCCGCATTGTTAATATATGTTGCCGCACCTGCCCATGGCACATCATTAATATCTGCAAAGCTTGCACCAAAACTAGTTACTGTTGACGAAATCGCAAGTACTCCAGCTAATATTATACTTAAATTTCTCTTCATTTTACCTACTCCTTAATTAATATATTTACATTCTTTATTATTTTGTTGTTGTTAAAGGGATAATAATGGACTAATGTTAAGGAGGGGTTAAAGGGGAAATTTTTTATATTTACAAAAACAGCATGGTATGTCATAGTTAAAGTTGATTAACCTTTTTTACTTTGGTTTAACTATAATTGATTATGATTGTGCAGGAGGTGCTTGCGCATGCGTATTTTGATAGCAGAAGACGAAAGAGATCTAAACGAGATTTTAGTAAAACGACTTAAAAATGAAAATTATGGTGTAGATAGCTGTTTTAATGGTGAAGATGCTTGGGATTTCATTAGCCTAACCGATTATGATGCAGTTGTTCTTGATATCATGATGCCAAAACTCAATGGCATTGATGTACTTAAGAGAATTCGAAGTAACAAAATTAAAACTCCTGTGCTTTTGTTAACGGCAAAAGACAGCATTGAGGACAGGGTTAATGGATTAAACTGTGGTGCTGACGATTATCTTATAAAACCATTTGCATTTGATGAACTTCTAGCAAGAATAAAAGTAATGATAAGACGAAAAACAGAAAGTGTATCTAACGTGTTTACCTTGGCAGACCTTACAGTGGACTGTGATACACATAAGGTTCAGCGTGGAAATGTAAATATCAATCTTTCCAGCAAAGAATTTGCTATTTTGGAATATATGATACGAAACCAAGGTATTGTTCTTTCAAAAGAAAAAATTGAACAGCACATCTGGAATTATGATTATGACGGTAGCAGCAATGTGATAAAGGTTTACATACGGTATCTTCGTAAAAAAATAGATGAGGACTTCGATGTCGCACTAATCCATACCATAAGAAATTTGGGATATGTTTTAAGGGTGGAATGATATGAAAAAACTATCAATAAAACTAAGAGTAACACTTTGGTACACTGTATTTGTTGCTGTATTATCCGCAATTTTTATAACTGTACTAATCATAAGTTCTAACAAAATGACCGATTCTATTTTGCGTATGCGCCTTACAAATGCAGTAGAATTAGCATCTAAATCTGTGAACTATGATGCGAAGGGAATCAAAATTAGCCCCGATTTTGGCAAGCGTAAAGGCGTTAATGTGGTTATCTATGACACAGACAACAATGTTTGCTTCAGTAAAAAGAACTCACTTCTAATAGATGCAACTTCTGTAGAATTTAAAGACAAGAGACTGCAAAAAATTGAAAACAACGATACAGAATATTATGTTTATGATTACCTTATAACCTTTAAACGACATGATAACCTTTGGGCACGAGGAATTATCCCCGTAAGCTCCCAACATATTGCAAGTGCATCCATGATAAAGCTTACGCTAATTATTTTTCCGTTTATCGCCCTTTTTTCAGCCTTAGGGGGTTATTTCATTACAAAGCGGGCCTTTGCCCCTGTTTCAAAAATCACATCGGCCGCCAATGAAATATCAGGGGGTATGGATTTATCAAAGCGTATTGCAATAGACAGTAACAGTTCTACGAATGATGAAATATCTGTTCTTGCAGAGACGTTTGATAAGATGTTTGAGCGTCTACAAAAATCTTTTGATAACGAACGACAATTTACCGCAGATGCTTCACATGAGTTAAGAACACCAACAGCAGTAATCATTTCCCAGTGCGAATACCTCTTATCACAGGAGGATAATGAGGAAAAGAGAACTTCCCTTGAAGTAATCTTGCGCCAGTCGAAAAAAATGTCTAAACTTATAAGCGAATTGCTTATGTTGGCTAGAACTGACAATAATAAGCAAGCAATTCATTTTGAAAAAATCAATTTAAGTGAAACGGTACAACTTGTTATTGAAGAAATGTCTATAGTGGCTAACAGAAAAAATATCAAAATGAATGAAGATATTCAAAATGATATTTTTATTCGTGCAGATCAAACCCTAATTATGAGGATGCTTATAAACCTTCTATCAAATGCTGTGCAATATGGTAAACAAGATGGTCTGGTGGAAATTTCTCTGCAACGGGTTAATGGAAAAGTGCAAGGCAAAATTTCCGATAACGGTATTGGCATTGCTCCCGAGTATTTGGATAAAATTTGGGACCGATTTTTTCAGGTTGATCCATCCCGAAGTAATACGAATGGAAGCTCAGGCCTAGGTCTTTCTATGGTTAAATGGATTATTGAAAAACATAATGGAACGATTATTGCCGAAAGCAGTGTAGATAAGGGCACAATTTTTACTTTTTTTCTGCCTGAAGCCACTTAAAAATGCAACTTTAAAATCACTATAAATTATCCACATAAAGCAAATATATATGAATCAGCGACTCAGAAAAGAGTCGCTTTTTGAATTTTCTTATAGTTTCGTGGAAATTTTCAGGTACTTTATCTCCGAGAAAAAAACCTCGATTTAACCTTATATAAGATAATATCGAGGTTTTCTTCTTTCATAGATTGGATTTAATCATTTTCTTTTATAAAAAATAGCCCAAGGCTTTTTAACGCCTAGGGCTATAATCAATTTTCTATAATGTAAATTACTCTTTTACTTCAAATTCCGATTTCCCAACACCACATAAGGGACACTCCCAATTTTCAGGCAAGCTTTCAAAGGGTGTGCCTGGGGCAATGCCGTGATCTGGATCTCCAATTGCAGGATCATAAATATAACCACAAACTGTACATTCATACTTTTTCATATGATATCATCTCCTTCTCAAACATTAAACTTACCAATCCCTTTTGGGTATTGGTTTTATTAAATTTAAACTTTCTTTGAGATATTTCCCATTGAATGGTTCCATTATTCAAAGAAAATTATAAATTACAATAACCAACCACTTTAAAATCATCTGGAATTGCAGCAAAATTAGCAGGTTCTCCCAAATGCCAGCTTAAGCGAAATAGCGTGCTGTCAATAATTGCTTGGAAATATAACATAATAGCGCCTGCTGCAATTTTTTCTTCGTAAGAATAAAACTCTTCTCCTTTTTTCACTGCCAAAATAACATTTTCTCCATGAATTAAAAATCTCCATGGCTGTTTATTCCAAGCAGATGGGGCCAATCTCGCAAATGCAAAAGCATCCAAAATACCTCTTTCTTCCAAAGCGGTATTGTCAGCACCTTTCCCCCATTCATTCAAATAAACAATTTCGTCCAGACCAAGTCTAAAAGCAGAATTAAGCGTAGTTTTAACGCCTTTTGCTTTATTATCTTCAAAACCTAATGCGATAATTCCAACAACTTCTTTTTCTGAAACAAGATTCAACTTTTCTCTTACTGCTTTAGCATCAGTAAATGTAACCCAGCACGAGTCTACCCCAATTTCTGTAGCTTTGAAAATCAGTTCTTGTCCAATATATCCGGCATTTTCAATGTAACCATCTGTTACGGCAGATAATAATACCATATACGACGGCGCCTCAACCATATGCCCTTTGTATCCTGCAATTCCATCTAAGGTAAGATATACCTCACTGTTTGACATAATTCTAACTTCGAAATCTATAGAAGAAACCAGCCTTTTACAATCGTTTGCATAATCCTTAATCATTTTTAAATCGGCATTTTTTACAACATCCTGTTTAAAGTCTCTTACAGACTTTGTGTTTAGAATAAGCGTTTGATAATTCAAATTCAGCCCTCCTCATCTTCTATTTTAGAATATATTGCAAAATTCTGCTTTAAATATACCATATATAGCATTTTATTACAAGAAAAACCTAGGATAGCAAAACATAAAATTTCAGATTTAATTGTTTCACTTAACAATATCTGATAAAAATTTATTACCAAATCTAAAAACCTTTTTTATTTTAAAGTCATCGCTATTGCATCAACTATAGCATCAAGTTCAGCTAATTGCTGTTTTTTCAAGGTTGACTTAATACTTACTTGGTTCTCTAAAATATTCATATTTTTACATTTTTCTAGCTCTGCTCGAATTAGCTTGCCACTATTGGGTGCCCATGACCCATTCTCAATGATCGCTACCGTCCGGTTCTGCAGATTATGTGCAACAATGTCAAATATTAGTGCTTCCATACTTACAAAAATCCCATTATTATAGGTAGTCGAAGCAAATACTAAATGGCTGTAACGAAATGCTGCTGTTATAATGTCCGATGCGTGGGTGACGGATACGTCAAACATGATTGCCTTAATCCCTATATCCCACAAACGTGAAGCAAGTATTTCCGCAGCATTTTCTGTATTTCCATAGATAGAGGCATATGCAATGACTACCCCCTCCTCTTCTGGGGTATAGCTACTCCATCTGTCATACTTCTCAATGTATATATCAATATCTTTTCTCCAAACAAACCCATGTAACGGGCATAACAAGCGAATTTCTAAAGGAACTATTTTCTTTAAAACTGCTTGAACCTGCGCACCGTATTTCCCAATGATGTTTGCATAATATCGCCTAGCTTCCCCCATATAATTCTGCTGAAAATCAACCTCATCGGCAAAAATAGCACCATTCAGCGCCCCAAAGCAACCAAAGGCGTCTGCAGAAAATAAAATTCCGTCGGTAGATTCATACGTCATCATAACTTCTGGCCAATGCACCATAGGAGCCATATAAAATTTTAGTTGATGCTTGCCTACGGATATCTCATCCCCTTCTTTCACAATAATGGCGCGGGAATCAATATCAAAGTCAAAAAATTGCTTAATCATTGTCAAAATCTTGGCATTACAGATAATTTTCAGATTTGGATATCGTAGTACAACCTCTTCCAATGTAAAAGAATGGTCAGGCTCCATGTGATGAACCACTAAATAATCCAAAGTTCTTTCTCCCAACACTTCAGTTAGGTTTTCGAAAAAAACTCTGCTCACTGCCTTGTCTACAGTATCAAAAAGAACCGTTTTCTCATCCATCATCAGATAGGAATTGTAAGAAACTCCATCCGGCACAGAATATACACCTTCAAACATTGCCAAACGTCGGTCATTTCCTCCTACCCAAGTTAAATTGTCTGTGATTTTCTTCAAGCAATGCATATGTCACTCCCCTTTCCATTTTAATTAACATATTATATATTTAATTATTTGTATTAATCATAAACCAAAATGATGGTTTTGTTAATATACTTTCCAATACTTGTCGTATTTAAGCAAAATTTAACTCTTCAATGTAATTTATATATCTACAATAGAATACACTTCATAGGAACATGGTATAAAAACACTATATTCAATGGGAATTGTATAAAAAGAACCCTCGAAATAACTTTTGATATCTTATTTCAAGGGTTTTCTGTTTTGCAACTGTTTATTTCATTTACGGGGCATTATGGACTCACTAAAGCCCTTCCCATGCATTATGTATGCTGAACATCTTGGGCAAGTTCTTCTAATGCAGTATTCACCGTATCTTCTGTATTCTCTGATGACTTGTCTACATCTTTTTCCAACGCTTGTTGGGGTTCATTTTTAGTTACTTCTTTTGTATTCTCTTCTTTTGTAGTTTCTTCTTTTGCAGTTTCTTCTTTTGTAGTTTCTTCTTTTGCAGTTTCTTCTTTTGCAGTTTCTTCTTTTGTAGCTTCTTCTTCTTTTGTAGCTTCTTCTTCTTTTGTAGCTTGAATTTCATCATTTTCCAATGACTTATTATTTTCTTCAGCTTGTTTCTCATCTAAAAGAAAGCTTTTCCCCTCAAGCTCTTCTATATTCTCTTCTGCTCCCAATGCAACATCAACCACTAAGTCAATATCTTGCGTATATGCTGAATAGCTTGTTATCTTGATAGAAATCCGTTGCCCAGTCAGTGGAGCAAATACCTCTGGCTTAATCACAAGTGTATAGTTATTACTATAGCTGGGTGTTGTTATCTTTGCCCATTCTATCTCATTTCCATCAACAAACACCTTTTTAATTGAGTAATAGCTACTGCTCCCTATCTCTTTCAGGTTTATCTCTAAGCCTTGCTCCGTCCACTTGGTTTCGCGGGAATACTCGTCAGCCAATTTATCATATATAGTAACATTGGTAAACAATATGCTGCGATACCCATCTGCGGTGATTTGAACACTCTTTCCTGTGCCATATAAATATTTCAATTCATTTGCTCCAATGATAATCTTTCCATTTTCCTTCTTTAATTTGTCGGAAGTAAAACTTGTAGATCCTATGGTAATGGAACGAATTGCATCTAACCAAGCATGGTCGTTAGAACCAATCACAAAATCTGCTTTTGTCGAGATTACTTCTGGCAAGACTATGCTTTCTGATGGTATTGATAAATTTTCTATCTGAATAACCTGATCAGGATAATTTGTTGCAATAATCTTTGCCTCTGTAGTTCCCTCAGAAAGCCCGCCCTTAACTGTGGCTATATTACTTGAAATCGTAAAATCATCATTTTTTTTGTATGCTCTATCTCCAATTTTGATTTCAGTAATGGCATTCGCATAGCTACTGCTTCCTAAAGAAATCTTGGTCTCCTGCTCATTTCCATTTAACAATAACTCATAGGTAGTACCACTTGGAAGGGCATTTAAAACAGGCACCTCTAAAAACGCCTTACGATATCCTGTTGCAGCAATCTTCAAGATATATTTTTCTGCGGTATACATGGTTCCAAGATTAATGGTTAATTCCCCTTGGGTATCTGCACCGTCTAAAGCAGCACTTATACCACCTCCATTGTTTCTAACAAATTCTACCCCAGTGATTGCTTTTCTCCAAGCTTCATTATCTGCAAAGGTTACCGATAATTTTTTCGTTGATGTGTCTACCACACCTTTAAGCTTCAGTTCTGGAGTCTCCTGCACATTTGTCTGTACCTCTATGGTTTTATCCATATACCCAGTGGAAGTTAGAAGCACTTGATGCGCTCTTTTTTCTGTGAAATTGTCTTTTGAGATTGTAAATGCATTTGTTGCCTTTGTGATAGCAGAACCTATCACTTCCTGCCCATCAACTTTAACGGCAATATTTTTTACATAGGTGCTGCTATTGCCACCTACGGTAATGGTTACGCTTCCATCTGGATTTAGTTCATACATTGTTTCACCGGGGACAGCATCCCCAATTTCTATAGGGAATGTGGCTGTTGTGTATCCTGTGGCATCAATGCTCACCACATATGTCCCTGCCCGTAATCCACTGCTGACTAAAGAAATGGATAACTTTTCATTTTCCATTTTCACTATTTTATTTAAGGAAATATTCGTTCCGCTTCCTGAGGTTTCAGAAGGTTTTCTCATAGTTACTTTGGTTATTTTATCTTTCCAATCCTGTTCCCCTTCATATGAATGAAGAACGGCATCAATGGTGCCATTCACAATCACTTTGGCAACCTCAGCCTGTATTTGAGGGGATTCTTTTCTCTTACTATGCTCTTTTGGTATAGAAATGGTAGATGAAAAATCCATGTAGCCATTGGATATAACCTTAACTATCGCCTGTGTATCCGCCTCAAAATATTCCGATGGAATTGTCAATGTGGAAGGAGCACCATAGCTTGTTTTCATTTCAAATAGACTAGGGGCATACTCCACTCCATTAATCACGACTGCCTTCAAATTTTCAACTGCAATATAGCTGTAATCAGAAGATATGATTACATAGCCATCTTCTGCACGATAAGTCATTGCACTGCTTTCGGGTAGCGCATTTCCTCTTTTCAGTGAAAGCTTAAATTCAGGATAACCGGAAGAACGTATTAATAAAGAATGTTCTCCCCCTTTATTCCAATACTGCATGCTGGATGCATTTAAAGTAATTGTTTGGTTGGCTTCATCCAGCACTGCATCTGTTATATTGTTTACTTCGTTATTTGGCCCAGAATATAAAATATCTCCAATTTTTCCATACCATTCTTTTAAGTCACTTAGAATACTTCCCTTTAGTACAATTGGGGAGCCCTTTATGGAGAAATTCTGGGTAGCTGGTTCCCCGTTTTTGTCTAATAGGGTTAATGTGGGAAGTTCTTTCATTCCTTCTGTACTTACCGTGAAGAAATATTCTAAGTCATTATATCTCTGCTTTGCCAAACGGAGTTCATGTAACCCAGGTGTAAGATTACTGGTATAAACCCAAAGGGTTTTCCCACCATCTCCATATTTATAATAAGACAAATGACTGGAATTGCTAGCACTCTCAGCAGGCAAAAGTTTGCCATCAATATAAATTCTGTCGAATTTATTAAAGTAATCCCCACCAGATACATTAATACGAATGATATCACCCTGCATAATGGTACTATTCTCCAAAGGTTCATCCTGTTTGGTTTCATTCACAGCTTTAAATTCTAATAACCATGGATAATCCGATAAAGATTCCGATAAGGTGTATGTATATTCGGCATCCTGATAGCCATTTGCCATAAAGGTTAGCTTGTTCTTACCCAATCTAAATTTTTGATTTAAACGAATTAGTATTTTACTTTTATCCGCCTTTTTGGAGCCGTTTAAAAAGGTAGTATCTCCTGCTGCATCATTATATCCAAATGCCGTATCCATATCTCCGTAAATCAATCCGCTCTCGTTAACTTTAATGGCATAAACAGCATTTGCCCAGTCAGCATCATTTTCAAAATCCAGTTTTATAAACTTCCCTTTTACAGCAGCGTTGTTGCTATACTCCTCATCCATGGTAAGCAGTGGTGGATTTTTTCCAGAAGTATCATCTACTAAAGCACGCTTTCCGAAATTACCATTATTCAATAAATATTTGGCTCTATGTGGTGCTGTTGTTGTGCTTTGCCGGGATTGTTCCTTTGCAAACTTCTCCCATGTAAAATCTTGTCCACTGGGATTGGCATTAGCAATATCATCATATGAAAAAACAAAATTTTTACCTTTAGCATCCGTATATCGAACCACTTTTCTTGTAAGTTCATTTGTTTCATAAGAATTGAAACCTTGTCCTAAAAGAGGAATGCGATAGCCCTCTTCCCAGGTGGAGATGATACGATTCACCATATCATTACTAATACCGTTATATTTTAAAATTTTCGCATCGGCAATCAACCCCAAATCCACAGCTGTATCTATCTCTACAGGCTTATTATCATAAATACTATACGTTGCCTGTGTTACAGCATCTATGGTTGCTGTGCTGATTGCATCTGGTTTTTCCTTTGCATTTTCTGTAAGATACACATCCCATAAATTCATTTTTGTTGTGCCAAAAACTTCTAACGTGGCAGCGAAAGCATCTACATTCGAGGTAATACAAAATGATGTGGCAAGTAATATTGCTATATATTTTTTCACGTTATAACTCCTTTCTTTTTATTGCAAATTGGTTAAAATAACTTCTGCATGTTGGGAAGCTTTCACCAGTTTCAAAGTTTGTGTATCAGAATTGTTTTGTAATAACATTTTGATAACCATAATTGTATTATCTTTTGATTTCATAACTACGCTGATTTCCTCGGCATCTATTTTTTGTCCATTCACATAATACGTATATTCAGATGGATTTTCACCTTTCATTTTTTCTAGTTGTAAAGCAACCACTGCATAATTGGCAAAGTCAACCTTCATAATTCCCGTTTTAGAAGCATCGATCCATTGCTCTGTTGTAGGATTTGTCCCTGGATCTGTTCCCGGATTTGTCCCTGGATCTGTTCCCGGATTTGTTCCAGGATCTGGCTTGGTGGATCCCCCTCCACTACCACCGCTGCCACTTTTATTCTTATTTGTTGTGTCCTTAGCTATTGGTTTTTGACCCATATCCACAACAACTGTTTTACCTTCTGTGACAGTAACATTGCCGGCTATAATATTCTCGCCCTTTTCTGCTGTTACTTTCGTACCATGGGTCATAACAGAGATACCAGATGCCTTTGCCAATACAGCCTCAATCCTTCCATCCCCAGAAAACTCTGCATTTTTTGCATACACTGTTGCGGACTTAATTTCCCCGCCTTCCTTTACAATAATCTTAGAACTATTCGCAGGCGAAAGAAGGTCTAGATTTTGAATTTCTCCAGCTAATAGCGTTACCTCTGCTTTATTAGCTATAGTAACATTCTCTATGGTTCCATCTAAATACACTTCATTCTTGATAATTATTTTTTTAAGAAGGGTTTTATCATCAGCCGAAAGATGAATAGGATAATTCACATTATTGATGATTACATCCCCTTTGATTTGAGATGCAATTACTTTAACTGTGTTTTTACCACCACCTCGTATAACTAGACGGCCATTAACCGTGACATTCTCTAATGCTATATCACCACTGCCAATACCATCACAGAGAATTAAGTCACCCTGCACAACAGCATTTTTCATCGTTACTCCTGGGCAATTGATTAGTACATTGCCTGCATAGTTTTGAGTATATTCTCCCGCCGATGTCACAACAGAATCAGCAATCACCGTCATAAGCTGTGCAAATTCCTCTCTGGTAATCTCTGCGCTGGGACGCAACTCATTTCCAGAACCTCGAACATATCCATGCTCAACCATAGCTGACATACTACCTTTTGCCCATGACGCAACACTTGCACCATCCGCATATTTTTCTAGAACACTGGTATCACCTTCGCCCATTTCTAGAACACGGCAAATCACAGAAAATGCCTCTTGGCGTGTAATTTTATTCTGGGGATACAGACTGTCTCCATCTCCCACCAGGGCTTTCATCTTTACTGCTTTTGCCATATCCTTTTCGTACCAACTTCCCTTTGGAACATCTGCATATTTGTCAATATCCGCAAGCATTTCAGTATTAAAAATACGGTTAACTATTGCAGATAGTTCTGCTCTGGTTAATGCTCTTTCAGGATATATTTTACCTTCATCCGCTGTAAGCCACCCTTCGCTAACAGCCTGCTCAACTGCACTTTTCGACCACCCTACAGGCATATCTTCAATTGTAGTTTCTGCTGCAAAAACCTGTACGCAAAATGCAAACAAAAACAATGTGGATATTGCTGAAACTCTTTTTACTTGCTTCATAACTTCCTCCTTTAAAATAGATCATTACACTCACATGGCAAGGGTAACAAAAACCTTTCCCCTTAATAGTTAGGCAAGGCTAACATTACTATATTATTTTAAAACTGTCAATCCAATTTTTTAACTTTCTCATTTACGTAGAATAAAATAAAAAAATTCTCATTTACAACTGCACAGAAAAAGATAGCACTAAAATAAATACAAGCAACATATCCATTATTTCATTTAGCAAATCTCAAATCTCTCTAATTATAGATTATTTTGAAAAAAAAAGTGTAACCAAAGCAATTCTAAATTGTTGTTCGTTCAATTTACAAAAAAACTAAACCAACACGGCTACCCATTTAGACTCTCCATAAGTTATAAAATTTTCAGTGCTTAAGCCTTAGATCTTTAACTGGCTAAAAATAAAAATTAATAATTGACAAATAGAGAAGAATTCCTTATTATGTTAGTTGCAACTAACTTTATTGTAAGTATATTATAAAATTTCTGCGAGAGAAAGAAGGTCAAATGAAATGAAAGTACTGAATTACATAAACAACCTGTTCTGGCTAGGTGTCCCGGATATCCTGAAAGGGTTGGCTTTATCCCTTTTATTTATCTACATATTTAAGAATGCCATAAAGAAACATAGTACCATTTTTTACATTTATCCTGGGCTTATGTTTTTTTGGTATTGCACCTATGGAATTTTAAATCTTATGAATGTAAATCTTTATGATCAGATTGGTGAGACCATCTGGTGGGAACTCCTTTGGCTTCCCCACTCCCTGGCACTGGATACTGTTATTGGGTTAGCATTTATCATGATTGTTATGTTTATCGGGGTATTGCCCAAATGGAAATTTGTGCGACAGCTCTTTATAATCCGTAAAGAAATGTCTATCATAGGGGGGCTTCTTCTGATTGGCCACGGTGTAATGAGGTTACCCACAATGAAATGGGCTTGGGAGAACTTAACCGATATGAATGTATTTTTGTTCTTTTCTTATGCCATTCTGGGTGTTATTTTACTGGTTCTTATTTTTATCCCCTGGATTACATCTTTTCATTTCGCACGAAAACGCATCTCTGCAAGGGACTGGAAAAAACTTCAAACCTACACAAGTGTACCTCTGATGGTTTTAATTTGTGTGTTTGGTATTGCCATCAATTTAGGGTGGGGTTTCTCTAACTTTTCAGGCTTCGGAACGGATTTATGGGAAGCAACCACAATTCCTGATGGTAGCGCAGTATCAAATTTAGCTCAGGGCTACGGAGTAGCCACAGCTTTTCTATCAGCAAAAATATATCTAGTGTTACTTGTTTCATATGTTTGGCTAAGAATTTTGAAGACGAAAAAACAATCCTTTCCCATACAAAAATCTTATGTACAAACACAAGAGAGTAACAATGAAGGCGTTTTGTCTGTAAAATAATTAAACAAAAATCAAACCTATCATTTTAATCGTAAAGATTTGCTCATACTTTCTCTTTTAGCAAAAGCCCTGATAATAACCACAATTTTGGGTTGTTTCTAGGGCTTTCTTTTCCTAATTGAGTATAACTATGGGAATTCCAAGTATCAGAGTAAGACATAATTAGATTCCAATTTATTCTCAATTATCACCACTCAAAAAAACCAACCTAATTACTTAGACTTTACTCTTACAATATAAAAAAGAACTGCCACAGCAGTTCTTTCAAAATTGAAATCTGGCAACCATCTACT
>NZ_JANGAD010000068.1 GCF_024461735.1 Anaerotignum propionicum | reverse complement strand
AAAAAGGTTGTATGGCGGCAATGATCGGACCAATAAGTATCAATCAACTTGATTTATGTAATCGTAGGATTTCTGTCTTCTTTCTTAAAATATGCCTGGCAAACCTTTATGTCGTACAAATACATTGCCAAGCAAAAATGCTTAACAAAAACATCTAAACCGTCTTGATCCAACTGCAAAAATCACTCAACGGTTGATAGCTCTGTA
>NZ_JANGAD010000067.1 GCF_024461735.1 Anaerotignum propionicum | reverse complement strand
ATAGGTGCTTGTGTACCTGTTCCATATCTTTCTGATTAGCTCATACTTGAACTCCCTTAACTGGTCTTGCAGATGTCTGTATAGCGGTACTGGCTTCTCAAAGAGATAATACAAATGCAGTCCATGACCGCTGTTCACACAGTAGGTACATTGTGGCAAAAAATCGTGCTTCATCTGATGGAACACATCTCTTAACTGCTCCATTTC
>NZ_JANGAD010000066.1 GCF_024461735.1 Anaerotignum propionicum | reverse complement strand
AAGGCAGCGGTAATGTCTTTAATTGATTCTCCAGTAAGTGGAGCTGAAACCCGCTCCATTGCAGGCACATTGGTTGTAATGTGTGGCGGCGATAAGGAAGTTTTTGAGGAAGTAAAGGATTTGATTGGCTGTCTTGGGAGCAGAGTGACCTACATCGGTTCTTCGGGCTGAGGTGATGTAGCAAAGCTTGCGAATAATATGATTGTTG
>NZ_JANGAD010000065.1 GCF_024461735.1 Anaerotignum propionicum | reverse complement strand
CTGAAAAAGAACCCATGGTAAGTTTTGAAAAATATGGGAAAAAGCTGAGCTTGTCCAAAGAAGACGATTATCAAAATGAATATGTGGAGGCAGAGCCTGTGAAAACAAGTAAAAGGCCAAATAGAATGCGTAGAAACCACAGAAAAGAGGGGGATTATGGAAATGAACATGAACGTAAAGCAGAAAAGAAAGTAATCATTGCTGCAATTG
>NZ_JANGAD010000064.1 GCF_024461735.1 Anaerotignum propionicum | reverse complement strand
GGATATTTTTCCTTCGCAATTTCTACTGCCTCTACTACTTTCGTAACATCAGCATGCTTTGCAGAACCCATTGTGGAATGGCTCAACATTGCTACTCTTGCTTCTTTGCCCACGAATGCAGCATAGGATTTTGCGGAGTCGCCTGCTATACAAGCCACTTCTGCAGGAGTGGGGTTCTGATTAAGTGCACAGTCAGCAAACAATAAAATGCC
>NZ_JANGAD010000063.1 GCF_024461735.1 Anaerotignum propionicum | reverse complement strand
ATCAGGTTCACCAAACAGATACCCCGGTGTTTCACGGAATGGTACGTTTGATATCGCTGATTTGAGAGGAGGTTACACTTGAAGAATCACAGTCTTGCGACCGGCTATTCAACAAGGCATTCCCCCAAGTTTGAATTCTTTGAAATAGATTGCTATTAGCTAGTAATCCACCAAATCCTTCGCTGCTCACCAATGGAATCGCAAGATGCCCA
>NZ_JANGAD010000062.1 GCF_024461735.1 Anaerotignum propionicum | reverse complement strand
ATGGAAGAACGCGGCGGACGGAAAAGAAGCGGCAGGATACAACGTATATGTTGACGGTGTAAAATTGAACAAAGAACTTCTTACAGAAGCATCTTGCGGATTGACAAATCTGAAAGCAGAGACTACATATTTTGTAGAAGTGACGGCGGTAGACGCAGCCGGAAATGAATCTGTTAAATCAGAAAAAGTGACGTTTAAGACATTGAAAGCTG
>NZ_JANGAD010000061.1 GCF_024461735.1 Anaerotignum propionicum | reverse complement strand
CATGCACTTCCTGCCTCGAAATATTTTTACAACAGCCTCTTGCAAGAACGATCTGAAGCTGTCTTTTCATCACCTGCAGTTCCTCTAACTTATCAATATCAAGAGAAATTACAGCTCCTCTTCGCTTGTCAAGACTGATATAGCCTTCCCGCTTCAGTACACTATATGCTTTGTTTACCGTGTGCATGTTGACGCCGATCGTATCCGCAAGAC
>NZ_JANGAD010000060.1 GCF_024461735.1 Anaerotignum propionicum | reverse complement strand
CAGATCTTGGTGGTAGTAGCAAATATTCAAATGAGAACTTTGAAGACTGAAGTGGGGAAAGGTTCCACGTCAACAGCAGTTGGACGTGGGTTAGTCGATCCTAAGAGATGGGGAAGCTCCGTTTCAAAGGCCTGATTTTATGCAGGCCACCATCGAAAGGGAATCCGGTTAAGATTCCGGAACCTGGATATGGATTCTTCACGGTAACGTAAC
>NZ_JANGAD010000059.1 GCF_024461735.1 Anaerotignum propionicum | reverse complement strand
CCCCAGCCAGCCAGATATCTAACATTTCACCACCGGGCATCTGAGAATATCTTCTGATTTCGGACATATAATCAGGAAGCTTTAAATCTAAACAAACCTGAGCTACAATGAATATTAAACTGATCAAAACCTGAACACATTCTGATACATCGAAAGTTTTTAATATCTTTATCATGCTAATTCTCCTTTTGCTAATGGTACTATAATCTAATAT
>NZ_JANGAD010000006.1 GCF_024461735.1 Anaerotignum propionicum | reverse complement strand
TAAAAGCCCCTTCTAGGGGCAGAGCAAACCACCAGCTGAGCTGGTGGTGATGATTATTGCCTTTATTTTTTGGAAGACGGAGCTATTGGGCTCAATCTATTTGATAAAAAAATTTTTTTAAAAGCTAAATGAACAATTTCTTACAAAAACAAACGGCAGTGTAATCCCAAAAATTACAAAAAAGTATTTTTTCTGTTGTATATACAACAGACTAATGCAATTGATACTTGTATACTGGGAATAGAAGTTTTTTGGAAAAATGTAGAAAAAATAGGGACGAAAAAGGAGGAAAAGCCATGAGTATGTTTTGCTATCAGTGTCAAGAAACAACAGGTGGAAAAGGATGCATGGTTAGAGGGGTATGCGGTAAAACAGAAGGGACTGCGAAGCTGCAGGATTTATTGATTTATACTGTAAAGGGAATTTCTGAAATTATTGTGAAAGGAAAGCTGGATGTAAATGAGCTTGGCGGCATTAACGATGAGGTCATTAACAGCCTGTTTATTACAATAACCAATGCAAATTTTGATGATGCCGCAATTATTGCCCAGATTCAAAAGGTGCTTGGTATGCGTGATGCATTAAAAGAAAAGGTATCCATAGGTGGATTACACGATGCTGCAACTTTTACAGTAGATTCTACAGAGTCTATGCTGACAAAAGCATCGGGCATTGGTGTTTTGGCTACAGAAAATGAAGATGTACGTTCTTTAAGAGAAATGATTATTTATGGCGTTAAGGGTATGGCTGCATATACAGAGCATGCGAGAAACCTTGGCAAGGTAAATTTGGATATTAACGCATTTATTTATGAAGCGTTAGCGGCAACATTGGATGATACACTTACGGCTAACGATTTGGTTGCACTTACCCTAAAAACAGGTGAGTACGGTGTAAAGGCCATGGCACTTCTTGACGAGGCAAATACATCTAAATATGGTAATCCTGAAATCACAGAGGTAAATATTGGTGTTAGAAAAAATCCTGCTATACTGATTTCCGGTCACGATTTGACGGATTTGGAACAGCTTTTGGAGCAAACAAAGGATACAGGAGTGGATGTATATACCCATAGTGAGATGCTGCCTGCACATTACTATCCTGCCTTTAAGAAATACAGCAACTTTGCTGGCAACTACGGCAATGCATGGTGGAAGCAAATCGATGAATTTGTATCCTTCCATGGACCGATTCTGTTTACAACCAACTGTATTGTTCCTCCAAGAAGTGAAGAAGTCAGAGGAAGAATTTTTACAACAGGCTCCAGCGGTTATCCTGACTGCAAGCATATTATAGCTGATGAAAATGGAAAGAAGGATTTCTCAGAGATCATTGCCCTTGCAAAAACTTTACCAACACCAGAAGAAATCGAAACAGGCAGTATTGTTGGTGGCTTTGCACATAATCAGGTATTTGCTTTGGCAGACAAAGTGGTTGATGCAGTAAAATCCGGAGCAATTAAAAAGTTTTTTGTAATGGCTGGTTGCGATGGCAGGATGAAATCCAGAGTGTATTATACGGAATTTGCTGAAAAGCTTCCAAAGGATACAGTAATCCTTACTGCCGGCTGTGCAAAGTACCGTTATAATAAGTTGCAATTAGGGGATATTGGGGGCATCCCAAGGGTATTGGATGCAGGTCAGTGTAACGATTCCTATTCCCTCGCAGTTATCGCAATGAAATTAAAAGAAGTATTTGGCCTTGATGATATCAATGAGCTTCCAATTGTATACAATATTGCTTGGTATGAGCAAAAAGCAGTTATTGTTTTGTTGGCTCTGTTGTATCTTGGTGTGAAAAATATCCATTTGGGACCAACACTTCCAGGATTTTTATCACCCAATGTTGCTAAGGTTCTAGTTGAAAGCTTTGGAATCAGCGGTATTGGTACAGTAGATGAGGATATTAAATTATTCATGGCATAATTAGAAAAAGTCCTGCTGATAGTGTCAGCAGGATTTTTTAATTCCATAAAATTAAGGGTGCGGAATTGTTTTTTGTACTGTTATAATATAGTAAGCAGATGATTCAGAAATAGATTGTTATACTCCCTTTGCCATTGGAAAGGACATCCTCTTTAAAATGGCAGATCACTGAAAAAAGCCATAGGCAACCGCATATTAAATGGGCGAAAGAGAGCAAGTCCTTAAAGGGCAATTGTATACAAAAGGATGTGCTTTTTTTGTTAACTAAAAAATACCCCTACAATAGATGTATACATCATTGTAGGGGATTGTAGTCTTAGTATATACGCCCAAGGCAAATTTATTTTTTAGTTGTTCCCAATATATGTTCCTTAAATTTTTCAACTGCAGGTGGTAAATATCTATTTACCACATAGGCTAGATAAACCATGCGCTTAGAATAAGCAGTGTCCAAATCTAATTTTACTACATTGTAGTTTTGTATCGTTGGGTTGTCAGTAATAATGGCAATTCCTTGGTTTGCTTGTACCAGACCTGCCATTGAGTTGACATCTTCGAACTGGCAAAGAATATTAGGCATAATTTGGGCTTTTGAAAACAAGTCATCGATAATCCGTCTCATACCACTTTCCTTTGTATAGCAGATCAAAGGATAAGGGCAAATATCTTGAATGCTCACTTTCTTTTTTCCTGCTAAAGCATGATTTTCGGGGACGATTACAACCAATCCTTGTTCAAAAACAGGGATAAATTCAACGTCACTTTCATTTTCAACCATTGAGCAGAAGACCAGATCATATTTTTCTCTTTTCAGATTGTAAAGCAATGTTTTTGTATTTCCTTCATAACAAGAAAAAGAGATATTCTTATTCTGGGGATCATCCAAAAAACCTGCGATAATTTCCGGTACAAAATTTGCCCCCACAGAGGTCATGTATGCAAGGCCTACATGTCCACCCCCCACTGTAATAAGTCTTTCAATTTGATTTTTCCCCAATTCCAACTGAGTCAATGCGTTTTCCACATAAAACATATAAATTCTTCCATACTTTGTTAAAACCACATTCCGTCCCTGCTTTTCAAAAAGATTTGCCCCCAATTCTTTTTCCATAGCAGCGATAGAATGGCTTAATGTTGGCTGGGAGATATTTAATCTTTCCGAAGCTTTTGTGTAATGCTCCAACTCAGCCAAAGTTTTAAAATAGTATAATTGATTTAAATTCATTACTTTCCTCCTTTTTTCTTTATCAACCTCTTCGCAATCATTATAGCAAAAATATAGAAAGAATCTATATATTTTTCTTTTTTCGTCATAATTAATAAAAAAAAATAATGTGTTTTACGTTTTAGGGATTTTACAATGTTGGCTTTTACTGATTTTACCATAAAATGGTTAATAATTCCAATGATTTAAGGATTAAAAATGAATCAATTGTTGTTAATATCAGAGGGCGAAAATGTTTACTTATCGCTTTTTCAATAGTTTCAATTATATAGATTTTTTATAATTGTGCTTGCTTAATCGATGAGTAGGAAATGAATTTTAAACATCTAAAAAAATTTTTGATAACAATTTATTTTCTTTTTTAAATTGAATAAATTTCATTGACAATAAAAAATAAGCATGCTAGAATCATTTCATAGATTATATGACTGACGGAAAAGTGGGTTCAACCACGTGAAGTATAATCACTAACAAGCCGACCGTCTGGGCAGAAAAAGCCCGGATTGTCGGCTTTTTCTAATTCAAAATTTTGAACTAGAAAGAGGTGATTATGTGCAAAAAGGTAAAATTCACTCCATTGAATCCATGGGATTGGTGGATGGCCCCGGCATAAGAAGCGTTCTGTTTCTCCAAGGCTGTGGGTTGCGTTGCAAGTATTGCCATAACCCTGATACTTGGCAGTTGCAAGGGGGAAAAGAAGTAGATGTGAACGAAATAATGAAAAAGCTGAGGCGTTTTCAACCCTATTTTGGTGATACAGGGGGTGTGACTTGCTCCGGTGGTGAACCGCTTTTGCAAATTGAGTTTGTAACAGAATTATTTCGAGCATGTAAAAAGGAAAATATATCCACTTGTCTGGATACGGCAGGTTATGGATTTGGAAATTATCAGGAGCTTTTAGAAGTTACAGATTTCGTGTTGTTTGATGTAAAGCACTATTTACCAGAAGAATATAAAGCTTTAACGGGGGGCGATTTTTCTGTTCCCACAGATTTTTTGAATGCAGTGAAAAAAAGTGAAACGCCTCTTTGGATACGCCATGTGGTCGTACCTGACGTTACAGACAGTGAGGCACATATCATAGGGCTTGGAGGCTACATCAAAACAATTCCAAATGTGAAAAAGATAGAGCTTCTGCCATATCACACGTTAGGTGTGGAAAAATACACTGTTATGGGGGTTGATTATCCGCTGAAAGATACGCCACCCATGTGCAAAGAAAAGACGAAACAACTTCAGAAATTGATTTTAGATAGCATTTCCTAAAGACAAAGAGAGGATTGAAAACATGAATATATTGGCATGGCAGGGATTTGAAACAGGCAGATGGACAAAAGAAATTGACGTTCGTAATTTTATTCAGAAAAACTATTCCCTTTATGATGGCGACGACTCTTTTTTAGAAGAGGTTACTGATAGAACAAAAAAGCTTTGGGATAAGTGCCATCAATTGATTGTAGAAGAAATGAAAACTGGCATCTTGGATGTTGAAACTGACATAATCTCCGGCATTGATAATTTTGCTCCCGGCTATATTGATAAAAAAAACGAATTGATTTTGGGTTTGCAGACAGATGCTCCATTAAAACGAATTGTAAATTTATATGGCGGTTTAAAGATGGCCACAAGCGCACTGGATCAATATGGGTATCAATTAAATGGGGAAGTGGAGAAAAATTTTCACGCCTACAGAAAGTCTCATAACGAAGGTGTTTTTGATGCCTATCCCGAAAGGACGAAGGTGGCAAGACATGTTGGACTGCTGACAGGGTTGCCTGATGCTTATGGCCGTGGCCGTGTGATTGGGGATTATAGAAGGGTCTCTTTGTATGGAGTAGATTTCCTAATGCAGGAAAAGGAAAGGGAATTAGCTGAGTTTGACGGTGCAATGACCGATGAACGTATTCGTACAAGAGAAGAATTGAGCATGCAAATAAAGGCTTTAAAAGAGATGAAGTCCATGGCTTTGAAATATGGTGTTGACCTTAGTAAACCTGCGAAAGATGCTAAGGAAGCAGTGCAGTTTTTGTATATGGCGTATCTCGCCGGAGTAAAAGAAAATAATGGTGCTGCAATTTCTTTGGGACGTACATCCACATTTTTAGATATTTACATCGAAAGAGATTTGAAAAATGGAGTTCTTTCGGAAAAAGAGGCACAGGAATTAATTGACCAATTTATTATCAAGTTAAGATTGGTGCGTCATTTAAGAACACCGGAGTACAATGAATTGTTTGGTGGCGATCCGACTTGGATTACAGAGGCAATTGGTGGAATCAGTTTAAATGGCGAGCCTCTGGTTACAAAAAACTCTTTCCGCTACCTTCATACTTTAACCAATTTGGGAACTGCTCCCGAGCCAAATATGACGGTGCTTTGGAGCAGAGATTTGCCTCATCCCTTCAAGGAATACTGCTCAAAAATGAGTATAGAAACAGACTCGATTCAATACGAAAATGATGATGTGATGCGACCTTTGTATGGGGATGATTACGCCATATCCTGCTGTGTTTCCGCCATGCGTGTAGGTAAGCAGATGCAGTTTTTTGGCGCAAGGGCAAACATTGCTAAATCCCTTCTTTTGGCAGTAAACGGTGGCGTGGATGAATTGCAAAAAATACCTGTTGTGCCTAACATTGAACCTATCCAAGCAGATGTATTGGACTATGAAGAGGTTCTTGAGCGCTATAAAAAAGTTATGGACTATGTGGCTGAGTTGTATGTTGACAGCATAAACATCATTCACTATATGCACGATAAATATGCTTATGAAGCAAGCCAGATGGCGTTGCACGATAGGGATGTAGAACGTCTTACAGCCTTTGGTATAGCAGGAATTTCCGTAGCGGCAGATTCCCTTTCAGCCATAAAATATGCAAAGGTTACCCCTATTCGTGATGAACATGGTGTAACGGTGGACTTTCAGGTAGAGGGAGATTTCCCTAAATACGGTAATGATGACGATAGAGTGGATGATATTGCAGTGGAGATAGCAACCCATTTTTCCAATGCGCTGAAAAAGCACCCCATTTATCGCAATGCAAAGCATACCTTGTCTGCTTTGACCATCACCAGTAACGTAATGTATGGCAAAAAAACAGGTAGTACTCCTGATGGTAGAAAATATGGAGAACCCCTTGCACCGGGAGCAAACCCCATGCATGGACGGGACGAAAATGGTGCTTTGGCATCCTTAAACTCTGTGGCGAAAATTCCTTATAGAAACGTTTGTCAGGATGGCGTTTCCAATACATTTTCTGTTGTACCTGATGCACTGGGCAAGGAAGAAGGACAGCGGATTGAGAACTTAATTCATATACTGGATGGCTATTTTATACAAGGGGCTCATCATCTGAATGTGAATGTAATGAACCGTGATATTTTAATTGATGCTATGGAAAATCCCGAGAGATATCCTACGCTTACCATCCGTGTTTCCGGATATGCGGTAAACTTTAATCGTTTAAGCCGTGATCAGCAGTTAGAGGTTATCAAAAGAACTTTCCATGAAACCATGTAATGTTGCTGGGTAATAAAAAGGATGTATCATTATTTCAAAAATTTGAGAGTATAGAGGAACAGGGAGTCCCTCCAATGGGTTTCTCTTTCCTTCTTCGAGTTATTTAAGATGATAGAAAAAAACAGGTAAGTTCTGAGGCGAAAATGCCTTGAAACTTCCTGTTTTTTGTATAAGGAGTTAATGCATAGAATTCAGAAAGCTTTGCTTTTCATACAGCAAAAATGATTTCAACAGGTTCCTTCAAAAGCTGGGTTTTTTGATGCATCTCAAAGGGGGATTATGGGATGATCAAGTAAACATGGGGATCGCTTTTGATCAAATGAAAAGCTTTGCAATGTTAGCAAATAAAATGCAAACAGAAATACCAATTGCCGTTGGTATAATTACGGCTAGTGCCGTCCATTTCCAACTGTTTGTTTCTTTTTTTATGGTAAGCAATGTAGTTGAGCAGGGCCAGTGCATCAGGGAAAACAACATGGTGCTGACTGCTGTAATCCAAGTCCAACCATGGTTGACGAATAATTCTTTTAATTGAGTAAGGCTATCTAGTTCAAGCAGACTTCCCTGGGACATATAGGCCATGATGATAATTGGAATGACAATCTCATTGGCAGGAAAGCCTAGGATAAATGCCAACAGAATCACGCCATCCAATCCCATTAGTTGGGCAAAGGGATTTAAGAACGAGGCACAATGATTCAGCACGCTTATATTATTTATGCTTATGTTTGCCATGAGCCATATTACCAAACCTGCTGGGGCTGCAACAACAATTGCTCTGCCTAAAACAAATAGGGTTCTATCAAAAATGGAACGAATAATTACTTTTCCAATTTGAGGTCTTCGATAAGGTGGCATCTCCAAAGTGAAAGAGGAGGGAACACCTTTTAAAATTGTTTTGGAAAGTAATTTTGTTACAACAAAGGTCATTATAATGCCTAATAAAATAAATGCAGTTAGTAAGACTGAGGAAGCAATAGAGGGTAAAAGCCCTCCCGCTGTACCAATAAAAAACATTGTAATCATTGCAATTAATGTTGGAAATGCGCCACCAAACAAAAGGAAAGTTTAGTGATTTGTTCTTTGATTGCATGGGGTGAGGGTTATTTTGGTTATTTGCTGAATATAAAAATATGCAGGTTTTCTCCGTCCCATATCATTTTGGGTACCAGCAGTTTTATGAAGGCTCGCTTCTCCTGAATTGTTAATTCTGAAAAGTTGTTCTTCAAATTTGAAAGGCTGGAAATTAAAAAATCTTTTTTTTGCTTATAATTTTCGGTTTCTAAGTCATATTGCTGTGCTTGATATTGCTTTTCTTTCAGCTCAATTAATTCCTGCTCTAAATGTTGCATTTTAATATTTATTTTTTCTAGAAGAATTGGGCTAGGCTTAGTTTCGGAAATTGAATTTACCAAATTATCCATTTCATCGCTACATTTTTTGATATTGACCTGAATTCGTTCTGAGGGGCTTTCTGTTTCTTCCTTTTGTATATCACGTTTTAGGGTCTCTAACAGCTTAAGGATACTTGAATCTTCAATGATGTAATCTATTAGATGCTGACAAACGGCCGCATCCGTTTCCTGCCCATTTAAATTTTGACAAGCACATAGATTTTTTCCACCACGAAGCTTGCTATGGCAAATATAATCAAACAACACGGAGTTTGCAGACTTATCTGTGCGTTGTTTTGCAAACATACGGCCGCCACAGTTATCACAATAAATGAGCCCTGAAAGCAGGGAATAATCATTATGTATTTTTGAGGGCTTTTTTCCGGTGGGAATGTTTTCTGTTATAATAGCTTGAACTTCCACCCATTTTTTTCCCTCAATACGCCCTTTATGCTTTCCCATGGAAATAATCCACTTATCAATGGCTTGTCTTGGTGCATGCTTTTTCTTATAATCCCTTTTGTTATAGGAAATTAGCCCATATCTATTAGAGCAGTCTTTTTCTTCAAAACATACATCGGCATTTTCTTTAACAAAATAGTTACGGGCATCCTGATCGGCAATGCAGTATACTGGATTTTGTAAGATATCCTTAATTCCAAGAAGGGAATAGTATTTTCCATTCCGTGATTTTATGTTTTGGCTGATTAAATATTTACTTACAGCAGAGATGCTTTTGTACTCCAAGTATTTTTGAAAAATTAAATCCACTGCAAGGAGCTCCTCTGGATTATCTTTTAATTTGCAGGATGTCTTTATCTTGCCATCAATAACCAATTCTTGAAGTTTTTCAGAGGTATAACCGGTGGGTGTAGTGCCACCCAACCAACGCCCGGTGCGGGCAAGCATCATCATATTATCTCTTACTCGCTCTGCGATGGTCTCTCGCTCCAATTGGGCAAAAACAGAGGCAATAAACATCATTGCCTTTCCCATAGGCTTTGATGTGTCAAATTCTTCTTTGATACAGATGAAAGAGATATTGCGCAGGTTTAGTTCTTCGATGAGTGAGGAAAAGTCACTTACATTACGACTAATTCGGTCTAATCGATAACAAACAATATAGTCAGGTTTTTGTAATTTAATATCCCTGAGCATTTTTTGAAATTGAGGCCTCTCTGTATTTTTAGCAGAAAAGCCTTCATCTTCATAAATTGAAATATGGGTGTTTGTAGCATCTGGAAATTTTGAATATATATATTGCTTACACATTTCAATTTGATTGTCAATGCTTTCACCTTTACCTGTGTAAACAGATTTACGACTATATATAAAAAACTTCATTTTAGTCACCACCTTTCATATTTTATAATTTTGTTGTTAAAAGATAATTTCTTTTGATTTCAACATGAAGCCCTTATGTAAATAAGCGGGGCTAAAAGCTTTTTACTTTTTGATCTGGATATACCTTTTCATCTTTAAAAGAGGGCTTCTCTATGAAAGTTTTCTTTCACTAAGATATTTATATACATTCAAAGGGGATGACAGTAATAAAAAGTTGCCTAAAGGCACAACTTTAAAAATCAATATAAGAATAGTGTTTGTTATTTTATTACTTACAATTTTGTAATTAAGTAATTTTTTTAAAATTGTGACACTTGACACTATTTTAAGATGGTCATTATGAGGTAAAATATAAGGAAGATGTAATTATTGGCAGAAAATTGTCGAAACATCATTTAACAAATGATTTGTTAAAAAGGAATGTAGATTTTTAAAAAGGAGAGATATTAAAATTAATAGACGATGAGAGTATCACAGATTTAAAATTGTTAGAGTAAGAATCGATTGTGTAGGGATATAGCATGGAAAAATTCAAAATCTCAAGAGAAAATAGTAAATATTATTTGAAAAATTACTTTTAGAGAAGGTATTAAAAGTATGGGTGAAATGATTCCATGAGACATTTAAGAAGAGGGGAGATACTTATATGAAGCAGTGGTATGAAAATTTAATAATTTCTAATAAATTGAGAACAGGATTTTTATTTACATCCTTTCTTGGCGTTATCATTGGCATTGTTGGTATTATGAGCATTGCAGGCATGATTCAAGGACAGCAGAAAACATATGATCAAACCACAATGGGAATGGTGCATTCCTTAGAGGCGGAAAGTTCATTTAAAGATTTGAGAAGATCCATTGTTTATCTCTATGTTTATTATGACACAGAGAAAGAAAAGCGTTGCCAACAAATTTCAAGTGACTTGGAAAGTACCCAAGGCCATTTAGATTCATATGCAAAAACCATTTCCAACAGTCAGGATCAACAAAATTTCGATAAGACTCAGGAAGCCTTTGAAAGCTACAAAAAAGTTGCAGATGAAATTTTAGCAGTAGCAAGGTCAGGAGAAACAAAGGAAAACTTGTTGATATTAATTGAAAAAGCGGCATCTAGCTCACAAAATGCATCCAATGCATTTCAATCTTTATCTGAGTACAACGATACTATGGCAAAAGAAAAGCTTGCTATGAATAAATCAATGGCATGGGTGGAACTGTTTGTTATGCTTGCTGTTATGATTGTATCGTTTATTATTTCCGCTTTCTTGAGCAAATACATAGCTGATAGCATAGGGAAGCCCATGCAAAAGTATGCGACCATTGCCGGTATGGTTGCCGTGGGTGACTTAGGTGTAAAAAAGGTTGCTGGAGAGGATGGAATAAAATGGGCATCACGGAAGGATGAGGTTGGCGAGTTTGCCAGAGCATTTGACCAGTTGGTACTTAGCACGGACGAGCAGGCACAGAAAACAAGAATGATTGCAAATGGTGACTTAACTACTAAAATTACCATTCGCTCAGAAGCAGATATTATGGGGAAAGCGTTGACAGACTTGGTTGAAAAGCTGCACGGGCTCATTTCCTCAGTATCAATTACAGCAGAACAGGTGGGTATTGGTGCGGGTCAGGTTTCTGATGGTGCCCAGGCATTAGCCTCCGGTTCAACGGAGCAGGCGGCGACAATTGAGGAGCTGACAGCTTCTGCAATTAGTGTTTCTGAACAGGCCATTTTGAATTCTTCCAGTGTGCAAAAAGCAGGAGAATATGTGCAACAAGCAGCCCAAGGGGTTTCATCCAGTAATGAGCATATGAACAGATTGAATAATGCCATGCAGGAAATTGGTCAGTCTTCCCAGGAGATTTCTAAAATTTCCAAACTTGTAGAAGACATCGCTTTCCAAACCAATATTCTGGCATTAAATGCAGCAGTTGAGGCGGCTCGTGCTGGAAATGCAGGCAAAGGTTTTGCTGTGGTGGCGGATGAGGTACGTAATCTTGCTGCGAAATCTGCGGAAGCTGCGAAACAGACCTCTCATCTGATTGAGAAATCTGTATCCATAGTTTCTGAGGGAGAGCAGCTTGCGGAAGAAACGCGGAAGCTTTTGAATGGGGTAGGCGAAAAAACCAACATGGTTGTAACGGCGATTCATGAAATTGAAACTGCATCAACAGAGCAAACATTGGCCATCGAGCAAATCAATGAGGGGCTTTCTCAAGTTTCAGCAGTGGTGCAAACCAATGCTGCAACTGCAGAGGAGAGCTCTGCCTCCAGCGAAGAGCTTGCTGCACAGGCGCAAGTATTGCAACAAGAGATTGGAAAATTTAAGTTATGCAATGAAACAGAAAATTTTAAGCTGTTTGGACGTGACAGTAGCTTCTTAAGTGAGGAAAAGCAGGGCAGAGATTCCTATTTCTATGAATCAGACCATTTTGCAAAATACTGATTTATAAAGGAACAAGGCAAAAAGGGAACCGATTTTACCTTATAAAGCTATAAAAAATAAAGGACGACTCCTTAATTTATAAGAGTCGTCCTTTATTTTGCCCAACAATCTAGAGAATTTTGGGATATTTGTATTTTAACAGTTTTAAAAATTGCTTTTGATAGGGAGATTTTGTTTATTTATCAGATTTCAGGTTGTTTATGATTTTATCCAAAACTTCCAATTTGCTTTTCTTCGATAGACCGGATTGTTTTAGTTTTCTTTCTATAATTTCAGCATGGAATGCACTCATTTTATCGGAAAGAAGTTGCATGTCGCTGGGTGCCACTTTGTGTACCACGACATTCTTAATTTTACTTTTTCTCATGGGACCTCTCCCTATCATTGTTTTCATAGTAAAGAATATGAATGTTCTAACTTGGCTTATACCCTGTTGTAAATAACCCATTCTTATAAAATGTTTGAGTTTGCATAAAGAGGGTCTCTAGATTTAAGCATCCATGGTATGAAAACAAATTTAACACATGATTCAGTTTTTCATTAAATATAATGATAGGAATATAGCAGGGAGAAGCGATAAAAAAGATTGGGGAGAAAATGATGATTAACAAAGAGCCTAATCAAGTTCAAAGTATTGTAGAATACTTAAATATACCGTGGTCAATAGATATAAGTGAAGACGGCAGGATTTTTTTTACAGAGCGTGATGGGAACCTGCGTGTTATAACAAATGGTACATTAAATCCTGTGCCGGTACGTACATTCGTGCTACCCTTTATCAGCAGCGGAGAAGGGGGGCTAATGGGGCTTGCATTGGACAGGGATTTTCTTTCAAATGGGTATATTTATGTTATGTATACATATGGAGAAAAAGGATCGTTTTACAACAGAGTGGTACGAATGCATGTAGTAGGCGATACTGCTATCAAGGAAGATATACTTTTAGATAGGATTCCCGGGGGACGTTTTCATAATGGTGGAAGAATAAAAATTGGACCGGATGGTTATCTGTATATCACTACCGGTGATGGAGGAATTCGTGATCAAGCCCAAGATGTGAATAATCTTGCTGGAAAAATTCTGCGGATTGGAACAGACGGAAGCATTCCCCCCGACAATCCTTTTCCGGGTTCACCTGTTTATGCTTTAGGATTGAGAAACCCCCAAGGTCTGGCTTGGAACGATAAAAATATGTTATACGCCACAGATCATGGGGAAACAGATCATGATGAAATTAATCTGATTGTACCGGGTGGAAATTATGGATGGCCTATAGTTTTTGGCGATATGAAATTGGAAGGTTCTGATTTTATCGAGCCTATTTTACAGAGTGAGAATGAAACATGGGCCCCAGGTGGAGCTGCATTTATTAACAGTGGTCCGAGAAAGGGACAATTATTGGTATCCATGTTACGGGGAAATGGACTTTTGGCAATTACCTTCGATGAGACTGGGACACAGGTGATTGATGTAGAGCCATTATTACTGGACACCTTCGGACGACTAAGGGAAGTATATCAGGCAAATGACGGTACTATTTACATTACAACAAGCAATAAGGACGGTAGAGGGATTATTCATTTTGGGGATGATAAGATAATCCAAATATCACCGGACATCTGAGATATAATTGGGTATAGGGTTATTAATTCATGTTAGTATGGCATTGTTTGATAACCAAGATATTTCTGGTAATGGACCATTTTCTGGTATAAACAAAGTAAAGAATTGATAAACCGACTATATTCCATTGGATGATATAGTCGGTATTTATTTGTAAATGTATATGAGTTAAATTACGGTTTTTCTTGTTTCCTTATTCTTATTTTGATTACGTGTTATTTTGTTAAGCTGCTCGTTGCGTTATGTGGGGTAAACGTTGTATGATGAATAAAATAGTATTTCAAATTAACAAGAAATATGAAGAAAGCAGATACTGAAGTATTGTTCAGTTTGAAAATGGGGAGCAAGAGTATGCATGGAATTGCAAAGAGAATATCTTTTATTATTTTAGGACTTATTCTGATTTTAACATCCACAGGGTGCAGTACCACAGCTTCTGCACCAAGGGCTGAGCAAGGTGTTCTGGATTTGAGGAACTGGGATTTTGCCAATTCAGGTATTATTTTGCTGGACGGGGAATGGGATTTTTACTGGAATCGGCTATTAAATTATAGTGATTTCAAAGAAAATGAGGAGAATAATTTTGTCCTTGTGCCAGAAACCTGGGATAACTATGTAATGAATCAAACGGAATTATCCGGCAAAGGCTTTGCCACATATCGGCTTAGGGTTCAAACAAATCTTGCCAAAGGAACCCTTTTAGCGCTGAGATTAAAAACTGTTTCTAGTGCCTATCAGATATTTATTGATGATACCTATTTGATTGGTGCAGGAACAGTAAGCACCGACGGGAAAGGGGAAAAAGGCGTTTATCATCCCCAAAGCGGGATATTTCCCGTTCCAAATAAGGAATTTGATATTATCATTCAGGTTTCTAATTTTCACTATGCAAGAGGTGGTCTATGGGATAGCCTTTCCCTTGGACAGGCAGAACAGATACAAAATTATGAAAATATGCTTGTGGGTAGAGAGACCTTCTTGATTGGAGTATTAATCATTATTGCGTTATTCTATATGGCAATCTTTTTTCTGATCAGAGAGCTGAAATATACCCTCTACTTCTCTCTCCTAGCATTCTCGGCTGCGATCAGTGTAGATACAGTTGGAGAGTTTCTTCTGTTTCATTCCAGTATTCCCTTTCGTTGTGTAATCAGTATTTGGTATGGAGCTACAGGTTGGCTGACGTTCTTTTTGCTTATGTTTATGCATGAATTGTTTCCATCAGGATTCTCTAGAATAGCCTCCAGAATATATTTATGTATCATGATTGTGTTCCAAACAATATATATTTTCGTGAATCCGGTGTACTATACAAAATTTGCTTTTGTATCGAATTTGAGTGAATGCATCGCCATACTTGTGGTTTGCATTATTATTTTAATTGGTGCAAGGAAAGGCTATAAAAACTGGCAATTGAACATAATCAGTATTTCTTTCCTACTGTTTGGTTATCTTCACGATATTTTATACTTGACAAACAGCATAGATAGCCCTATGAAGGAAATATTTTATTGGAGTTCTTTGGTTGCCCTTATGATTCAAATGATAACACAAGCCCAGAGGATAAAAACTTATTTTGATAGTAAAGCTTCTGCCGAGATGATGCTTTTACAGGCACAAATAAAACCCCATTTTTTATATAATACCATTAATACTATCATTTCTGTTTCCCGCTTTGATGGTGAGCGGGCAAGAGATTTGCTGATAGATTTCGGTCAATATCTGCGAAAAAGCTTTGATTTCAAAAGCTCTGAACAATTGGTAACCTTAGAGCATGAAATTGAACTGGCCAAGGCATATATTGCCATAGAAAAGGCTCGATTTGGCAATCGTTTGGATGTAGATTTTCATATTAAAGGGGATATTTACAATTTAAAAGTACCAATTTTAGTGTTACAGCCAATTATCGAAAATGCAATCATCCATGGTGTATTGCCAAAGGCAGAAGGGGGAACTGTAGATATTCAGATTTCTAGAGAAGGAAAGACATTGTTTTTTTCTGTAAAGGATAATGGGGTGGGAATGGATAAAGCAAAGCTTGAGAATATCCTTGCTGGAAACACAAATCATATTGGGTTATCAAACATAGATTCTAGGCTGCGCAGACTTTATAAGCAGGGGATAGAGATGACAAGCAAAGAAGATGAAGGCACAGAAATTAAGTGGTGTACCTACATTTAACAGGAGGGCGCAATGATAAATGTAATACTGATAGATGATGAAGAGCCAGCCTTGCTGGAAATGGAATTTTTATTGGGGGCTTATCCTCTGGTTCAAATAGTGGGGAAATATTTGAATCCCGTGGAAGGTATGGAGATGGTGGAAAGGTTGAGACCCCATGCAGTGTTTATCGATATTAACATGCCCGGAATTGATGGAATGACTATAAGTAATAAGCTTTGGGAAAAAACCATTGAAACGAAGATCATTTTTGTCACTGCTTATGAGCAATATGCTTTTGAAGCTTTTCGGGTGGAAGCCATGGATTATCTCCTTAAGCCAGTTTCAAGAGAACGGCTGGATCGAACAATTGGCAGGCTGGTTAAGGATAACGAAAAGAAGCCACAAATTCTGAATGAAGTCTTAGAAATAAGGTGTATGGGTGGTCTTCGCTTGGGGTGGCGGGATAAGAAGCCTATCAAATGGCGCACAGAGAAAGAAAAAGAGCTTTTTGCATTTTTACTGAATCATGCAGGTGTTACGATGTCAAAAAGTCGGATTATTGATGAACTGTGGAATGACTATGCCTTTGATCGGGCCATTTCACAGCTACATAATTGTATTTATCATATTAAAAAAACACTGCGAGAGTATGGTGTTGGATCTGAGCAGATTCATATATCAGGTCACTACTGCCTGAGTTTAGGAGACGTTTGGTATGACCGTTTATTGATAGAAGAGAAAATGAAAAAAAGAGGTGGCTCAGATACTATTGAAACATTGGAAGAGGCGCTCCAGCTGTTTGATGGTGAGTATCTTTCACCTGAGGGATGGTCTTGGGTAGAACAAGAACGGGAGTTATTACAACTTTGGGAGATTGATACACTATTGCGTCTGACTGAAAAATATATCCAGGTGGGAATGCTGTACGAGGCAGAGAGTATGCTGAAGAAGGCTTACCGCAAAAATCCTTTTGAAGAGAATGTAACATTTATGCTGATGACGTTATACAAGAAAACAGGAGATTCTGTAAAAGCGGCAAAGCATTATATTGAGTATGAGAAAATATTACAAGAAGAATTGAAAATCAAGCCTCAAAGAAGTATTACAAAACTTTTTGAATCCATAGAAATGGAGTAGAAAAATACACGGACAAACAATATTAATTATCTTCTTGCATGTCGTTTTTGCGAGATTTTTGCGAGAATCAGTCGATATAATATTCCTTAAGAAGAAGGTTTCACGACAAATGGGTAGGGGGATAAAATATGACTGAAAACATAACAAGAAGATTTACAGCAATTTTTGTCGCACTGGTAATGGCAATAGGGCTTATGCCTACAATGACACTACAGGCATATGGGGATACGTTGGCAAACATAGAATTGATTGCCAATGATGTTACATTTAATGCTGCCAATGAAGGATATGGTACGCAACCATTTTCTCAAGCTTGGGTTAATAATAACGGCTTGGTAGAAACGGGAGATTTGACTGTGACCTTAGCAGGGAATAATCCTGAGGCATTTGAGCTTTCTAAAAAGAGTATTCCCAGTCTTCTTCCTGTTGAAGGAAAGACCAGTTTCAATGTAACCCCTGTAACTGGGTTGACGCAAGGAACATATACGGCTACGGTGACTGTTTCAGGCAGTCAAATTGAGTCTAAGGGTTTTAATGTGAGTTTCACAGTGAATCCCCCAGGAGCGACCTATACTGCTACAATTCGTACATATCTAAATGATACCCTAACAGACGTAGAAGGAAACGTGGAGTTGGGAATAGGTACTGGGAGAATTGCACTGCCCAAAGGCGATGACGGTATTTATGAAGCTTCAGTAGAAAATGGAGACTATACCATTTATATTAACGGAAACAATACGGGAAGAAGCCTTGTGATTAGTGGTGACAATAATAGTGTAGCTTTGAACTATTATACAGTGGAATTCTCGGCTTCCACAGAGGGAAATGCCTCTAACGGTAAAATAGGTGCCACTGTAAATAGCGCTACGATTAGCAGTGGAGCAAAGGTGCTTAAAGGTGATGCAGTTACCCTAACAGCGTCTGCAACAGGAGCATCGACATATGCTTATGCATGGAGTGGTTCTGGGACAAACGGCCAAACTGAAGCAACACTGAGTATTAATGTGAAGGAAGCTATTCAAGCGGAGTGTGTGATTACAGGCAGTGGAGATCCCATTGAATCTCCTGATTATGAAATCAATAACGAAGGTTATAACTGGACAGGTTCTGATCAGGCTGTTTTATTATCGGGGGCTAATGATGTCCTTACCATACATAAGGCGCCTACTGCCGCTATCAAAATTGAGGTGCAATCGGCAGATGATTCTGAGGTTACCCTTGAGAGTGATTTAGTTGATGGTAAGCCAATTGTTTGTTCAAAAACCACAGTGGTGGTATCCAATAAAATTAAATTGAACTTAAAGAACATTGATATAACTGCACCTACAGGCAGTATGGAAGACTGGCATTTATTTACGGCTCTTCTTTTGAAGGACTCTGCAACCATTGATGTATCAGGTACATGCAATATCTCCGGTAATTGCAATGGAAGCAAACCTTGGTATGGACATGGAATTGCTTCGGAGCAAGATAACACAACAAAGATTACTGGCAGTGGGACATTGAATGTAACAGGGGGAAGTGCCAGCAAAGGAAACGGCGGCGAAGGTATCCTTATCATCGCTAGTACAACTGGTAATAGCTCAGGGGCAAAGCTTTTTATTGAAGATGGCGTTACAGTCATTGCAAAAGGTGGGAACTCTGCCGTTAGTGAAGCTGGTAATGGAATTACGATAGGCTGGGGGGATATAACCATTGATAATGCCACAGTCGAAGCCTATGGTGGTGAAGCCACAGGTAGTGGTGGTGGTGGCGGAACGGGCATTTTGGCATCTTTTTTTAGTGGTGTTTCGACCAGCAGCGGAAATATAACAGTTATTGACAGCAAGGTAACTGCTGAAGGTGGAGCATCAAACGCATCTAGTGGAGGTAACGGTATTTCTGCTTCTTTTGCCAAGACTTCCCCCGATGGTGGAAATATCGTCTTTACCAATAGTATGATTAAAGCTAGGGGTGGTAAATCCACTGCATCCCGAGGAGGCGGAGCAATATCTGCCACAAATAATATTACAATTGCAGCTGGAGAGATTACTGCTACAGGAGGGAATGCTTATATAAATGGTGCCCATGGAATTTATTCAGACTGTGGAGCAATCGTTATAAAAGATGAAGCAAAGTTATCCGCGAAAGGTGGTAACGGTACAACAGATGTTGGCGGTGTTGGTGTGCGAGCATATGGCAATGCGGATAGCAAAAATGCAAACCCGGGTGTTGTAACAATTGCAAATAATGCTGGGGCAGTTTATATCCGTGGCGGTCAAGGTGTGACAGCACAAAGGGCCTCTATTATGGGGAAGGGTGTATACATCGAAACAGGTAATATAGGCAATGTCATGATGGAGGGTGTTGTATCACGCAGCATTAAAAATACTATCGACGGTGACGACCTTTATTTGGTAAAGGTTACAACCGATCCTGCTGATACTGTAGAGATTCGTTGCGAAGTGAATGGAGGGAGTTATACCTATCGTGCTGTGGCAGATAAAGATGGGACTGCTTGCCTTTGGTTACCTGTTGGAGCACAGAAAGTTACTGCCCTTGAATATGGTGATGGCACCTTATCTGTTGTTGCCGATGATATATCAAATACAGTTTCACTATCTAAGCCAGGGGTTGTTACAGCTCATGATTCAAATGAATTAAAGACTTATATGGCGGCAGCCTATGTAAAAACAATCAATCTGGTTTCAGGTACCACTTATTCCTATGATGGAGCAATTCTAAAACGGGATTTGACCATTCACGGAAATGGAGCAACAGTGATTGTTGGTACAGGGATTGCCGATACTATCGTTAAAAAAGAAGGTAACTCGGTCAATGGGCCTGTATTCCTAGCGATTGAGAATGCAAGCTTGAACATAGACAATGTTACATTATTAGATGAATCAAACAGGATTCTCGCCGCAATCAACGTGAAAACAGGGGGCTCCCTCTTGTTGGATGGTGTGCGCTTTGAAGGGTTTTTTGCTAACCTTGAATCAGACCCGTATCCCACATCTCCCAACATGAACGGAAACCATAATAACTTTGGCGTTCATGCGGAACCGGGCGCAGTGACTACTACTGTGCAAAATTGTACCTTTGGCGCAACAAATTCCTTTAGAAATGCTATTGCGATTCGAAATGGCGTGGCAGTTATCAAAGATAATACATTCGTGGGAACGGATAAACCAAAAAGACAGAATCAATCAGATGGGTTTGAGTATGCAGTTTATCTTTACGGAGGTAATTGTACTGTCACCGGAAACGATATGAGTGGGTATGACAGTATTTTGAAACTGCTGGGGTTCCATAGTGCCGGAATCACCATGTGTCCTTTTTACAATTTGGATGCAACCATTACCGGAAACCGATTGCATCACAATGCACGAGGGTTTGACGGCGTTGGTTCGTATCATGACTACTCCTATCCAGCTGAGGTTAAATTGAATGGAATTAAATTGACTACCAGTGAGGAAGGCTTTAAAATTGGACAGATATTGAAAGATACAAATACATTTGCAGATAATGGGGATGGGGATATTGCCATAATGTTGGATCAGGATGATAACTATATTGATTCAAAAACAGGCATAGAATATGGACCTCCTGTATATTTTTCACCACTGCTTAAGGTGGATAGTACCACAAGTAAGGGGGCAACTCTTAGCTTTGACAGTGGAGTATGGGCTACGGCTACGGTCAGAAACGCCAAGAGTATAGGCATGCAAGTTTCGGATGATAACGGAGTTACTTGGAAGGCGGCTTCTGTGGAAGGGACGATAAATGCATCTTCTAAATCCATTTCTGTGGGATTAGAGGAAGGTAAAATATATCTTCTTCGTTCTGTTATGATTATTACAGCGAATACCATCCCTGTGGGCTCATCGGTTTCTGTGCGTGGTGACTTTACTTGTTATTCTAATCAGGTGAGTGTAACCACACCGAAAAAAGGTGGAAGTGGATCTTCAGGCGGTGGCTCCCCAACGGAACAATCGGGGGGTGTACCCGTTATTGTCAATGGAGAAACCAAAACGGCGGGGACAGCCCAAACTGCAAAAGATAAAGATGGAAGAACTATAACCACTGTGACTGTGGATTCTGAAAAATTAGAGAGCATTCTTGCATCCAAAGAAAGTGGTGCAACAGTGGTTATTCCAGTGACAGGGAAAGCTGATGCTGCGGCAGGAGTTTTAACTGGTGAAATGGTCAAGAATATGGAGAAAAGGGAAGCAACCCTTGTAATCAAAACAGAGACTGCAACCTATTCTCTGCCCGCAGAACAAATCAACATTCAAGCGGTTTCACAACAGCTTGGTAAAGATGTAGCTTTAAAGGATATTGCGGTTTCTGTAATTATTTCAGAACCTTCAAAGCAAATGAGCAGCCTTGTGGAACAAGCAAGCAATCATGGTGGGTTCACACCTGTTATGGCGGCGGTTGATTTTACCGTTACCTGTAGTTATGGTGGACGTGCAGTAGATGTCAGCAGTTTTAACGCATATGTGGAGCGAACCATTGCTATTCCCAACGGCGTTGACCCCACTAAAATTACCACTGGCATTGTTGTTAATCCTGATGGAACAACGCGTCATGTGCCTACTAGGGTGACTGTGATAGACAACAAATACTATGCTGTAATAAACAGCTTAACAAACAGCACTTACTCTGTAGTTTGGAATCCGGTTACCTTTTTAGATGTAAACAACCATTGGGCGAAAGCATCCATCAATAACATGGGCTCAAGAATGGTTGTTGGTGGTGTTGGAGAGGGCAATTATGAACCCGACAGAGACATGACACGAGCTGAATTTGCCGCTATAATGGTTAGAGCATTGGGACTTGAACCGGATGTAGGTGTCGACAGCTTTTCAGATGTCACCTCTGCAAAGTGGTATAGCGGATATGTAAAAACAGCTACAACTTATGGCATCATCAAGGGATATTCTGACTCAGCGTTTGGGCCTGATGACAAAATTACCCGAGAACAAGCCATGGCTATGCTTGCACGAGCTATGAAAATTACTGGATTAAAGACCGAAATGACAGAGAAGGAAGGGGAAGCTCTGATTTCAATGTTTACTGACAGCGCATCTGTATCATCTTTTGCAGTTGACAGTGCTGGAAAATGTTTGAAAGCAGGCATTGTTTCTGGCAGAGGAAAAAACACGCTTATGCCTAAGGCGTATATCACCAGAGCTGAGGTTGCGGCAATGATTGAACGACTGTTGCAAAAATCGGATCTGATTTAGTGTTTAAAAAAGAGTAAAACTCCCCCGTTTTACTATCTAGAAAGCACCCGATGATATTATAGGTATTTATCGGGTGTGATTTTTCTACATAGTTATAACACGAGGAGTGAAGGAAATATTTTATCAAGTGAGTTCAAAATGCAAAAGCCAGCGTTTTATAAACGCTGGCTATCATTTTAGGTCAGAATACGTTAATATGCAGTATCAAGATAGGAAGCTATTATTATTAAAAGATTTTGAAATCTCTAGAGATTTTAAAAATATTGGTTTTATTTTGCAAGGAATTCAGGAAACATAGAAATACTTCGTTGCAAAATGCCTTGCATATAGGCAATGAGAATGCCGTAATTTGTAAAAGGAATGTTACTTTCTACTGTGAATTTCTGCCGATATTTCATCTCTCTATCATTTAGCATGCATCCTCCGCAGTGAATAACCAATTGATAACTGCTAAGGTTTTCTGGAAATTCAGTGCCGGATGTAAATTGGAATTCAAAATCTTTTTTGGTGTAGTTTTTTATCCATTGGGGAAGTTTAACCGTTCCAATATCGTCACACTGACGATGGTGAGTACATCCTTCCGAAATAAGAATTTTATCACCATCTTTCAGCATGTCTAATGTTTTCGCGCCATTTACAGCAGTTTTTAAAACGCCTTTATAGCGAGCCATTAGGATAGAAAATGAGGTGAGAAAGATATCCTCAGGTGTTTCAGCATGAATCTTATGAAATACTTGACTATCAGTGATTACAATTTTAGGTTTTAGCCCTATATTTTTTATAGTTTCTGCAAATTCTGTTTCTTTTACAACAATTGAAACAGCACTTGCCTCTAAAATATCCCGAATGGTCTGTTGTTGAGGCAGAATTAACCTACCTTTTGGGGCTGCTTTATCAATGGGCACAACAAGCATGGCATAGTCACAAGGCTTTAAAATATCGCCAACAAGTCGAAGCTTTGGATCCTCCGTTGTGATTCGTTTTGCTATTATTTCTTTTAAAGCATTTATCTGTTCTCCTGTTTTTGCACTTACAGAAATGCTATATTCCTCAGGATTTTTGTAATCAAACAAGTCGCATTTGTTATACACAAGAAGATAAGGAATTTCTTTGCGTTGAAACAGTTGGATCAAAGTTTCATCTTCAGCTGATTTTCCTTCTCTTCCATCCATTACAAGCACAGCGATATCCGTTTTGTTAAGTACTTGTTGTGTTTTTTTTATACGGAGCTCACCTAAGGCGCCTTCATCATCAATACCGGGTGTATCAATCAGCATTACGGGCCCAAGGGGTAGCAGTTCCATTGCTTTATATACAGGGTCGGTGGTCGTTCCTTTTGTGTCAGAAACAATTGCTAAGTTTTGGTTTGAAATAGCATTCAAAATACTGGATTTTCCTGCGTTTCTTTTCCCCAAAAAAGCAATATGAATTCTATTTGCTGCCGGTGTTTCATTTAATCCCATTTGAACCTCCTAAAACCTAAAATCACGGCTTCCATTGCCGATTTTTTCTAGATTTTCAATTACAATCTTTCTTATTTTTTCATTTGGAACGTTGTGAATTTCATCCAAAATCAATTGGTTTCCAAGGTTGCTTGTTTCGCAAGAGGCATAGTCCTCAAGATACTCCTTCAAAGTCATCAAAGCATTGGGATGACAGCAATTCTGAATTTGTCCGCTTTTCAGAAGCTGCATAAAACGATCCCCGGTTCTACCTTCTCTGTAGCAAGCTGTGCAAAAGCTAGGGATGTATCCCAATTCCATTAACCATTTTACAACCTCATCCAGGGTTCTATTATCATTGGGCTGAAACTGAGAAGAATCTTCTTCTTCAGGCTCCGCTGCTGCATAACCGCCGACACTTGTTTTAGAGCCGCCGCTTATTTGTGATACACCAAGATGGAGAACTCTTTCCCTGCATTCCTTGCTCTCACGAGTGGATACAATCATGCCAGTGTAAGGCACACTGATTCTAATGCAAGCTACCAGCTTTGCAAAGGTATCATCATCAATTCCGTTGTCAAAAGTTGAGGGGTCAATGTCATCTGCAGGGCGAATTCTGGGAACACTAATTGTATGAGGGCCAACACCATAAGTGGCTTCTAAATGCTCCGCATGCATGAGTAGGGCAGAAAACTCATAGCGATACAATTCAAGACCAAATAATACCCCAATGCCTACATCATCAATGCCACCTTCCATGGCTCTGTCCATGGCTTCCGTATGGTAAGCATAATCATGCTTTGGACCTGTTGGATGAAGTTTCTCGTAGCTGTCTTTGTGATAGGTTTCCTGAAATAAAATATAGGTGCCTATGCCTGCGTCATTTAATTTTTTATAATTTTCAACGGAAGTTGCCGCAATGTTTACATTTACCCGTCGAATAGCACCATTTTTGTGCTTTACGCTATAAATTGTTTTTATGGACTCCAATATATATTCAATTGGATTATTTATAGGGTCTTCACCTGCTTCAAGGGCAAGCCTTTTGTGTCCCATATCCTGCAAAGCAATGGTTTCACGTCTAATTTCTTCTTGAGTCATTTTTTTTCTGGTGATGTGTTTATTTTTAAGATGGTACGGACAGTATACACATCCGTTTATACAATAATTAGATAAATATAGCGGTGCAAACATGACAATACGATTTCCGTAAAAATCTTTTTTAATTTGTTCAGCCAGCGCATATATTTCTTGATTTTTTTCTTCTATTTGGCAATCCAACAGCACAGCGGCTTCTCTGTGGGTAAGACCTTTTCTCAGTTTGGCTTTCTCAATGATTTTATCAATGAGGTCTATATTGTTTTTATTTTCTTCGGCATAGTTCAGTGATGCCAGCACTTCTTCGTGGCAGATAAATTCTTCTGCTTTGTGTGATTTAGAATTATACATTTTTTTATCCTTTCTTAATTGGGTCAGATATTCTTCCCCGTCAGTTTTATTTATTGCAAAGAAATACAGTCGCCACGGGATACCACAACTTGGTATCCGATGCCTTCCATTCTTTTTTGCATACAAAATCTGCATTCTGCGGCTTCATCGCCGGTGCAGATTTTATTGTCATATAACATATATTTGTTTCTCACTGAAACAGGTGATAGATTGGGCATTACAACATTGCCGCCGGCTAAAATGCCAAGTTCTCTCCCCAAGGGATCAATGGTTCCCAAGGCTGTTGTAGAAGGGAGAAGAACTTCGGGTAATAGCAACCGAATGAGCCCCAGCATAAATAGCGTTAACTCCAAGGAACCTCTTGCTTCGTTTGCAAAAGGTGTTTGGTGATGGGGAATAAAAGGTCCAATACCAACCATATGAGGCTCTAATTCTTTTATAAAAAGTAAATCTTCTACAAGATTGTCCACTGTTTGAAAGGGAGAGCCCACCATAAAGCCAGCCCCAACCTGAAAACCAATTTCCTTTAAATCAAATAGGCATGCCTTTCGACTAGCTAAGGTAAGATTTGCGGGATGCAGCTTATTATAATGTTGTGCGTTGGCTGTTTCATGGCGTAATAGATATCGTTCCGCACCAGCATTAAAAAATGCCAAATAGCTTTCATGGCTTCGTTCTCCAATGGATAAAGTTATGGCACAATCGGGATGCTGTTTTTTAATTGACGTAATGATGTGCACTATTTTTTCATCGGAAAAATGCATATCTTCGCCACCTTGGAGGACGAAAGTTCTAAAACCCAGTTCATATCCGGTTTGGCAACAGTTTAAAATATCTTCTTCTGTTAATCTATATCGTTGTACTTTGGAGTTGCTTTTTCTAATCCCGCAATAATAGCAATCATTTTTGCAGTAATTTGTAAATTCAATGAGCCCTCTCATATAAATATCATTACCGTAATGGGTCATCCGCACCTGACGTGATTTTTCAAAAAGATATTCAGAAAGCTCTGATGTTCTTCCTTCGATAAGAGCCTTAAACTCTGCAGATGTAAGCTCCTGATTTAAATACAATTTATCTATAAGTTCTTTCATGTTATTCCTCTTCTATTTTGGCAGAATACTTTGAATACACCGCTTTGGTGCTCACACCGGGCAGCTTTCCAAGTTTACCTGATAACGTACTGATAATATCATTGGGGGCATCCACAACAACACAAATGATGTTTATATCCTTTTCTTTATAAGGAATGCCCATTCTTCCAATAATATACATCCCGTAGTCATGGAGAATATTGTTTAATTTCTCAACGGAATCAACTTCTTCAACGATAACTCCAATAATTGCAACTCTGGTTTCCATAAGAACAGCTCCTTTTCATTTTTTAGCAAAAAAAATACGCCTAAAGGCGCAGTTTTCCATAAGGAATTATGTGACCGCAAGCCTTTCACCTCATATCCTGTATTTGGTGTCAGTGGTTACTTGTTTAGTATATACGATTTCTGTGTTTTTTACAATGGTTGTGTATCTTTTTATATTTTATTTTAGAACGAAAGAAGGATTGTTTCAAAGAAGGTGAGAGGATTATGAATTTTTGTTAATTAGACTGGAAGAATCTAATAAAACATGTATAATGTTAATATATGGATGAAAAAATCTTTCTCTTCGTTTAAACAAAGGGAGAGAATTTCTATGTGTAAATTAATTACATATTATGAAAAGGGCAAGTAATTCAACTAATGATGGGTTTGTAAAACTAAAACCAGTAATAGCTGGGCACTTGGAAAGGATTGATAGCGTGAAAAGAAAAATAGTCGGAGGGATATTAACCATTGCTGTTAGTTTTTGCCTAATTGGGTGTGAACCACAGCAAGGAGACATCCGAGAGGGAAATAACAGTTTGAATTCTAGCGAAGTTCTGTATGCAGATAAGCTGTTAACAAATGAACAAATGATTTCTGATTATGATAACATGTGGAAGGCCATGAAAGAAAGTTATCCTTTTTGGGGTGTTCTTGCACGAAGCAAGCCGGAAAATCCAAATTATTACGATGCAATTATCTCAGAGTATCGCTCTCAGCTTCTAAATGTTGAGGTGGGGAGTGACGAGTCAATGTTAAAGTTTTTAGACATTGTGGCAAATAGTTTGTATGATGCCTGTGGTACGGTTGGACACGTGAGTATTATCAATCCTAACTACTATAAAGGTTTAGGCGTTTATAAAGATTATGTTGAAGAAATGCCCGAGGTACAGCCGTGGGTTGATGTCATTGAAAAGCCGGAGGTTGCTTCCTTTTATCAATATTGTGATTACTTATTGACACTTTCCCAAGAGGATACGAATGAAGATGAGTCTCAAGGGGAGAAATCAAAGGATCAGCAGGAGGTAGAAAACCAGTCTGCAAGTGGAAATCTGACAACAAAGATTCTTGAAGCAGGAAAAACTGCTTACATCAGGGTGAATTCCTTTGATGATGCCTATATGGAAGATGATTTGCCAAAAATAGAGACTTTTTTAAAGGAAGTTAAAAATTACGAGAATTTAATTATAGACATTCAAGCAAATGGTGGCGGAAATACTGCCTATTGGGAGGAGGCCTTTGTCCGTCCTAATATTGCTGAACCGATCAGCTCTCGCTTGGTACGTTTAATGAAGGATACCGAATTAACACGGCAATTTTACATGGAAGGTTACAAGGATTCCCTATTAAGCTTAGAGGCAGTTAAGAACGACAAGATATTTAAGGAACTGCCTAGGGAGGATTTGGTTGATTTGGCATTTGCAAGGGAATTAAAAGAGACTACGAAACCGAAAGGAAACGAAAAGCTATTTGGTGGGAAAATATGGGTTTTGGTAGGTCCTTCCGTATACTCCTCGGCGGAGGCCTTTGCGGTATTTTGTAAAGACACAGGTTTTGCCACTTTGGTTGGGCAAACGACGGGGGGCTCTGACAGCGGTGGTCCAATCCTATTTGAATTGCCGAATAGCCATCTTTTGATTCAGTTTGATGTGGAATACTGCCTAAACGCCGATGGAAGCTGCAATCAGGAAATGGGGACAGCACCAGATATTGAGGCTGCGGATGCGCTGCAAAAGGTATTAGAATTAATAAAAAGAACATAATGCAAAAACCATTGAGACAATGAATTAAAATGAGAAATGTTTATGTATAAACTGATTCTAGTTATTTTTATAATCTGGCAAATTAGAGATTATTGGAATACTTTCTTTCCCTTTGTGTGGTTGTGGCAATCTACCGTTGCAGGGAACAAAATTGTTAGTAATTATCGCCAGCAAACGCTCTCTTGGCGAGTCAATGATGCGACAGCCAACAATGCCTGCGGCATTACATCCAAATCCCATACACATGGTATAAATAGTTTTGTATTATAATCTCCATTTGATTTGCACATTGTTGCCATCAATTTCAATTCGCTCAATGAGGGTAGCAACCAGCATTCTTTTGGCATCCAAATCAAAGGTTTCAAACTGGGCTTCAAAAGTAATTAAAGAGTCAATGAAAGTAGAAATCACTTCTGATTTGTCCTCTTTGTTGTTCAATGTTTTTAATAGGGCATTTTTTTCTTGAACTAAGGTCTCGACTTTGCTTGTTAATATATCAATGGGTAGGCTTCCTATTTGATACAAATCGATTAACTTGCTTAGCTGTTTGTTTATGCTTTCCAAGCGGGAATGAATTTTTTTCGTATCAATGAAATATTCATTATTTTGTCTTAATGAAGACGTTAGTTGCTGAATCATCTCCTTGTTCTCCACCAGCTCTCTAATGGTTTCCAGAACAAGGAGATCCAATTCTTCAATTTTCCAGTTATCATTTTTGCAGTTAGGGTCAGTAATAAATTTTTCGGAAGATTTGGAGCGAGAATAGCATTTGTAATAGCCATGGTTTGCACTATATCTTGCACCGCAAAAAGAACAGTATATTAAGCTGGATAAAAGGTATCCCCCACGAAATGGAGACTTCTGTGCCGTGGTTTTTCTGTTTTCTCTTTCTTGGCAGTAAAGTAGACGCTGCACCTCTTTATATTGCTCTAAAGAAACAATAGGAGGATGTATTCCGTCATATTCTATACCTTTAAATTGTACCTTGCCAATATAGATGCTGTTTTTTAAAGCATTACGAACCGCTGTCGCCGTCCAGTTTCGATTCTCATATTTACCCTTCATGATTTTTGTGATGGCATTCATGCTTTTGCCTGAGATAAATAAATCATATATTTCCTTAATTTGTATTGCCTGATATTCGTTCACCATCAATTCGCCGTTTACATAATCATATCCATAGGGAGAATTTCCTCCGCCGTGAAAGTAACCGGCTTTTCCGCGGCCGATTCTACCCATTGTAAATCTCTCTGTAATCTGATCTTTTTCCAATTGTGCAAATACCGATAAAATCCCAATCATTGCCCGCCCAAAAGGGGTGGAGGTATCAAAGTTTTCGTTAATGGATACGAAATCTACATTGTTGGCGAGAAACTCGTCCTCTATTAGCATGAGGGTATCTTTTTGACTGCGGCTTAAACGGTCAAGCTTATAAACAATTACCGCATCTATTTCTATTTTTTTAATATCATCCAACATTTGTTTTAAAGCGGGGCGGTTGGTGTTACCCCCTGAGAAGCCACCATCAGTATAAATCTTTATCAAGACCCAGTCTTTTGCTTTGCAGTATGCGGTAAGTCGCTCAATCTGCTGGTCAATGCTATAATTCTCAAGCTGATTATCAGTGGAAACACGGACATAACCAAAAACCATATATTTTTCATGCATGTGGATATCTCCTTTTAACAAACGTTTCAATTTATTTTGCATCACTCCGGAATGATTTTTTTGTTTCATAAGCAGGAGCAGGGGAAAATCGCTGATAGAAACATCTTATAAATAGTAATTTATCAGCGTTAATGAATTGGCTATATAAAACTTTATTACACGTTTAATGAATATAGAAATAACTTTTGTCTTTTATCAACATTGCCTTTTGTGGAAAGTTTTTGGCTTATTGCGAAATACATCTATTTTCTTATGTGAACGAATAGGACAATTTTTTTGTTTCATATGCATAAGCAGGAGGTGTTGTCATGAAGAAACAAAGCACAAAGGGGAAAGGGAAAATTACACATATTATGGCCAATGGCGAAGTGAGAGATAGTGTAGCTGGTTATTTAACCAGCATAGATCAACTGCCGGAACCAGCAAGACGATTACTGACTGATATGATTCAGGGGAAGCACCAAAAAAATGATTCAAATTAAATCAATGGGGGTGTCCCCTAGAGCATTAACCTCTCTTTTGCTGGATTCTCTAGCTTGTTTATTTGACACACAAAAAAAGCCCATGCGCTGATTATAGTACATTGGCTTTTATTCTTACATAGCTTAGTTTATATTAAAAGTGAACTTTTGATATTTTTATACCTACAGTTGCACCTTCTGTATCTATATGATTTTTTAATTCAAGGGTTCCTTGGTGAATTTCAGCTACAGCTTTTGCGAAACTCAGGCCTAAACCATAGTGCTGATTGGTTCGTGAGGTGTCTTCTGTAAAAAATTCTTGTGTTGCCTTTTTTAAGCTTTCTTCTGAAAAGCCCCTTCCTTTATCAGCAATATAGAACATGATATACGCTCCATTTTCCGAAACGGTTAGATCAATTTCAGAGTTGGTTTGGGAATAGCGAACAGCATTATCAATAATATTTATAATAGCTCTTTTCAGCAATGCACCGTCTGCATATATGGTATCGCATTTTACAGTATTGTTTAACATAAATGCTAAACGCTTCGTTTTGCAAAGTGCGACTGACTCAGTAGAAACATCATGAAGGAAATCTGTCAGAGAAATTATATTTTTATCAATGTGTATGGAACGGTTATTTACAACATTCATCAGCAACTCCAAATATTTTTCAATGGTATCTGAGCTTGACTGGATGAAAGAAATCATTTCTTTATCCTCTTTGGAAGAATCACTTTCTGCTAATAATTCAGCATTGCCTTTAATTACAGTTAAGGGTGTTTTAATATCATGAGCCAATGCAGAAAGTTGTGATTTCTTTTGCTGCTCCTTATCCCACTGTTCTTTCAGTGACGCAGCCAATGCAACTTTTAAATCTTCAATGGTATTTAAAACAGTATTAAACTCAAGAATTTGAGTGGGGATAATATCAAAATCCAAATCTTGATTTCCTATTTTTTCGGTGGCAATGATAATAGAATTCAAATTTTGTTTCAACCTTTTGCTGAATTTTGCAGCTGCGATAACTGCAAACAATATGATACATACCAAAAGAAAAAATAACATCAACAGCTCGGGATAAGGAATCATTTTATGAAGCAGGGGATTCCTAAAATGGGCAAGAATATCATATTTAATAATAATGATATTGCCATTATATTGTGATATTTCCTTGTAAAAATCATAGTAAGATTTGTTGCCACTTAACAAATATGATTTTGTTTTTTTCAATTCCCTTTCTGTCATATTGCTTTCAGAAACATCACCATTTACATTTATAACAACATAGCTGCAATAAGGGGGTAAAGCGCTTTTATCAAAAGATTCAACAAAAGTTTCTTCTAATTGATTTATTTTTATATCCGTATAATTCGCTGGTAATATAAAACCGGATTGAAAAGAAACAGAAATAATGACAATCAATGCCAGGATAAACACTATAGTGGCGATGGAAAGTCCAATCAAATGTTCTAAAAATAATCTATATATGGAAATTGTTTTTTTCTTTCTTATTTCCATTTATAGCCCACCCCCCAGACCGTCTCAATGGGACATTCTGCAACATCATTAAATTTACTGCGAATATTTTTAATGTGTACACGAATGGACGAAATATCGCTTTCAGAATCGAAGCCAAATACATTCTCTAATATATTTTCAAGGGAAAAAATCTGGCCTTTATTTCTTGCCAATAGTTCACAAATTTCATATTCACTTTTGGTTAAGTTTATTACGTTGCTCTGAATGGTTACAGTTTTCGCTGATAAATCAAAAACACAATCGTTTAAAATTAAACTCTGATGTCTATCTCTATGTTCTCTGCGTATATGTGCATTGACTCTCGCCCTGAGCTCTGATATGCGAAAAGGCTTTTTGATATAATCATCACCACCCACAGAGAAACCTTGGATAATATCTTGCTCCATTGTTTTGGCCGTTAAAAATAATATTGGACAATCAATTATACTTCTGTATTCTCTGCAAAAGGTGATGCCATCAAGATGAGGCATCATAATATCCAAGAGAATTAAATCAATCTGTTTAAAATCATTTACTGAAACTTCAAAAGCAGAATTTTTCGTTAAAACAACATGTCCATCTCTTGTGAGTGCAGTCTCGATTAGCTTACATATTGCAATATCATCATCAATAACAAGAATATTAGCCATAAAATCTCCTATCTTTTAATCTTCTAATTTTCTACCTTCCCATTTATGAGTGAATAAAAGGAGAGCCATGAGAAAAAGAAAAGTGAAAATGAAAATAAATATTATACCTTGTATCATACCATCAAACTGTAAAAAATCAATATTCCTCAAATTTGATATTAATAATAATTCAGAAACTCTTGCACAGATTCCCCAAGGTAGAAAAGTCCAAATGTCATCTCCCAACCCTGTTAAAAGCAGTGCGGACAAAAGGCTGCCTACAATCCCTAACCCCAAACTGTAGCCTTTGCCTGCGATAAAGCTGATTGTATAGTGCAGTAAATATAAAGGTATCGTGCTGACGGACAAGAGAAGCGCAGTTTTGAAATAAAATAAAAGTTGAAATGTTGTATATCCTAATAGGCTAAAGCCTATTCCAAACCCAACCAATGCAAACAACGACGCACATAAGCCAAAAAAAATAAGCCAAAGCAGTTTCGTGATATGGGGAACGTATTTGGGGGTTGCAGTGGAAAGAAGCATTTGAAAACCGCCTGCTTTTTGTTCGGATTCCGCCAAGATAGAAGTAATGATTCCAATTAATACAGGAAAAACAACAGATAGTATTTGTATATATGCTGATACCTTGGTAATTTCATTCCATGGGGAGAAGGAGTAATACCAAACAAACAATATAATCCCTATCACAGGCACAATGAAATGAATGAGCAACAGGGGAGAATGACATAATTTATATAAATCTGATTTCACATTGTTATAAAAACACATTTATTTTACCTCCCTATGTTGAAACCATACTGTAGTAATAACCGAGAAAAGTAAATACAATGCCACTGTTATGATAATACCCATTAAAATAACTGAGGTATCACCTAAATGATTGCCTGCTTCCAGCGGTAAGCCATTTGGTAAAACTTTGATAATAGGACACATTAATCTGCCAGGAATTGCAAAGGGAACAAACCACAATCTTGTTGGTGCAAAAAAAATTCCAAATCCCATATTGCAAAGCAAACTTAACATAATTGAGAAAAAAGAACCGATTTTTTCACTGATAAACATAAACAGAGGTATTTGCCATGCAAAGGTTAGAAATAGAACAAAACTGGCTATGAAGCAATTCAGAACTGGCATTGATATACCGATGGCTATTCCGACTATAGTTAGCACCATAAAAAAGATTAGATTTGCACTGAAAAGCAAGATTGTATTCATAATTAGCTGTGAAATCCACAGCATTTTTTTGTTGATGGAAACAGAAAATAATCCATGATGATTATGCTTTTTTTCTGCCGAAATAGTAAAGGCTATAATCATGGAAAGGGTACCCGGTAAAATCATTGTATACCACCAGTTAAATGCGCCTTCTACGAAAAAGCGTCCACCCATTAGAACAATGACAAGAGCCACGGCAACCAATGGACTTAACCATAGTAATTTTAGACTAAATCTGTGCTTTTGTTTTAGAAATTCTGCTTTCAAATAATTAACCATTATAATCACCTGACTTTCTTACTACTTCCATAAACAGACTTTCCAAATCCTCATTACTATGGATTGAATCCTGATACCACAGCTTTCCGTTTGCAATAATGCCAATATCATCTGCAATTTGCTCCACTTCGGATAATAAATGGCTTGATAAAATAACAGTCATGCCTTTCTCGGGAAATGATAAAATAAGTTCCCTTAAATCCTGAATTCCAATGGGGTCTAGTCCATTTGTTGGTTCATCAAGGATTAATAGTGTTGGATTATTTAAAAGTGCCATAGCGATACCCAGTCTTTGTTTCATACCCATTGAGAATTGTCCTGCTTTTTTCTTACCTGTTTTTGTAAGCTCAACAATTTCAAGAACCTCTTTTATTCTGCTATCCGGTAAATTATATAGTAAGGCTCTTACTTTGAGATTTTCAAATGCTGTTAGGTTCTCATAAATAGGTGGGGATTCAATGAGAGCACCAATATGCGCCAAGTCTTTTCTAGTCCATGGCTTATTGTTAAAATAGATTTCGCCAGACGACGGGTTCACCATACCTGTTATCATTTTTAGAAATGTGGATTTACCTGCACCATTGGGGCCAAGTAAGCCATAAATACTATTTTTTCTAACGGTAATGGATATACTGTCATTTGCTTTTTGTTTTTTGAAATTTTTACATAAGTTTTCTGTAGTTAATATATTTTCCATTTAAATCCCTCTTTTCCTTGTGATAAATTAAGAATAAGGGATATTTATAAAGAAAGTATAAAGATTGAAAAGTTATCAGAAGTATCTTATAAAAATGCTTAGAACCATTTAATTATATAACAGCATTTCATAATGAAAAGAATCTATTGAAAAAAGAGGGGGAGGGAGAAATACAACTGGTTAGTTTACTGTTCCAAAAGCTCTAGGGATGATTGAAAAGTTTAAAAGAAGGGGTTTATTTGTATCAAGATATTTTATAATAATCAAAAATGGAATTTCCCATTGAGAAAAAACACAAATGTGTTATTTGGGAATCAAGTTATTTAATCTAATAGATAGCAAAACAGGTCAACACACACTGAACTAAGACAGCGTATGTTGACTTTACTATTTCATCAGCTTTATAGAAACTATGCTTGAATTCACAATGTTATAGGAACAGGTATGCAGTTTATGTATCAGATAAGCAGTGTATTTATTTAAGAAGCCAAATAAAATGATTTGCTTCTCTCAAAAGGTGATCTGTATAGAGTGCCAGCATAATAGCTTGCACCTTGCAATCGATAATGCCTTGTGTAATCATTGCTTTAAATTCGGCTATATCCTCAGTTTCCCCAAGCAAGGTGCCCTCTGTGGGAGTATTACATACACTTGTTTCTTCATTGGCCAGCGTATCAAAGGTGTTAGCAAACGCATTTGCTTGATTGATAAAAACCCCTTGGGTGGGATCCAGCTCTCCCCGCATTACCTTGGCATGACCTACCATGTTCTGCGTCCAAAAGTTTATATCATCTTCCGGGTTCATATCCACCCGATTTTGCAGACCCACTAATATTTTTTGGTATCGCTGTGCTTCAAGGAGGACATGTTCGATATCTGCTGTATACATCATTGTGAACAGACCGCAGGTGGTTCGTAATTCCAACAGCTCTGCTTTAAACCGTACAAAGGAGTTGGTTAAACTCAAGAGGTTTTCGTTCAATGCACTGATAGATTGCTCCATATATGTGTTTACGGCACAGTTCGGGTTGTACGGTTCAATATTTTGTTCCATTCGTGTTAGATTGGTATCAATGTTTATACCGGTGGATATTTGGGCCTGTTGTTCCGCCTCTATGGTATACTGGGTATAAAATTGTCCTGAATGAAGATCATCTGCCTGAATAACTCCATTTGACAAGCGGATCGTTAGGCGCATTAAGCGGTCGTAATTTTGCTTGAATCTACCAGCTTGATTTGCATACTGTCGACCCGGAGGTGGCATTGTGGCTTCAATAAATACGGCGTGCTCCTTCATGATGCGTATCCAAAACAGATTATTCTGGATGGATAGCCGGATATAATCCTCAGTTGAAAGCATAAATATCACTCCATTTACTTTACATTCGTAGTATAATTATGCCTTCATTAGCGGAAATATTCGGGTTAATCGTTTGACTGGAGGGGATTGCCTTTCCTATTGTTGAATTTCACAGTTTTATAATAATCATTTTTCATTATTCAAAAAAGCAACTACAATAGTAAAGTTGTGGCATTTTGTTATACACCGAAGAGAAATAAATGTAGAGAGTAAAAATTTATTTTTGAATTTAAAATGAACCGTTTCCATGTTCAATGCCTCTTATATATGTGTACACAGAAAGGAGATTGCAAATGATAGACAATAGTGCAGAACTTGTTCTGAAACTGCAAAAGGGGGATAAGTCATCGTTTGAGGGTTTATTTGATTTGTATAAAGATAAAGCAATAAGAACGGCTTATCTGATAACAAACAACAGGGCTTTGGCAGATGATATTGTACAAGAGGCTTTTATACTATGTTATTTCAAAATTGCAGATTTAAAAGACCCGACGAGTTTTAAAACATGGTTTTTTAGAATGTTAACAAGGCTTGCATGGAAGATGTCTGCGAAAGAAAAAGTATCTATACCGGTTGATAACATATTCGAATTTGCAGAAGCAGAAGATACTCATTTAGTAGAAGGAGAAATAATTGATAGGGAAGAATCTAAAATTCTTATGAACGCGGTAGAGCATTTGGAAATTAAGAAAAAGATTACAGTACTTCTTTATTATTATAATAATTTCTCTGTATCAGAAATTGCTGAGATCATGGGATGCTTTGAAGGAACAGTAAAATCAAGACTCCATGCTGCGAGAAAAATTCTTAGAAAAAGTATCGAGTGTGACAATACCTATAGAATGGAGGCCAAATGCAATGAAATCACAGGGAAAATTTGAAGATAAGCTAAGGGTTGCAATAAATGCAAAGGCAGATAAAATTTGTCCTTCAGAGGACATGTTTCTGCAAATTAATAGAAAAATAAAAAATAAAAATATGGAGGGTATGAATATGAAATTATTTTCAGTAAAAAAAACCAGAGGTATTTTAGTAGCGTGTATGCTGTTAGCATTTACATCAATCACATGTTTTGCAGCAGCAAAAATTGCCAGCTATACAAGTCATTCTACAAATGACACCTTTGCTGAGTATCCCAGTGAAAATGAAGTGAAAAAAGAGGCTGGATTTGTTCCAAAGTATGTCGATGAGCTCTCAGGTGGATACGCCTTTCAAAATGGTGGTGTAGGAGAAACAAAGGCAGAGGCTGAAGATGGAAGTGCAGTAGTGACACTAAAAACCGCTACTTTCTCCTATAAGAATGGAGAGTCCACAGTAAACCTTTTGGTGGAAAATGGTGTTCTGCCGGGAGCAGATGAAACCGGTGATATTGTAAAAATTTCTGATAATATTGAGGGAAGATATCATAGTGATACGTATAAAATGTTACCACCTGATTATGTAATGACTGAACAGGATAAGGCTGATGCTGAAAGTGGAAAATATGTATTCTCTTATGGTTCAGAGGAAATTGAAGTTCTTCATATGCAGCAAATTAGTTGGGAAGACAACGGCATGTCTTATGCTTTGATTAATTCAGATGATGGGGTAAATAAAGATGTACTTGTTAAAATGGCTGGGGAAATTGTGAATAAATAAAACTTTAATAATACGGGATGAAAAGGCTTAGTCTTTTTCAAAGAAATTTAGTCTCAAATAAAAAGGAAAACAAAAAGATCACTCACATTTGTGGGTGATTTTTTTGTTCAGCAAGGTGTAACCGTATAACAGGAAATTGGGATGAAGATGAAATCCATAGCCTTACAATAAAAAACGACAATTATCTTAACAATATTGAAATATATGGAAATGCTATGGAGATTTATGTATAATTAAGGTAAATGATAAGCTATAGGGGAGGTTTTTATTATGACTAGAAAAATAGTTGCTTTTTTCATGTGTATTAGTTTGCTTTTTACCACATCGGGAACGGTTTTTGCCGATGATACCCATACGTTTAAGAAATTTGAAAGTTCAGTATTATCGGGTAAGGTTACGAAAATGTCACAAGGTAAAATTAAGCTTTCAAAAAGCAGTGATGAGCTTTGGAGTGAAAACATTGGTGATAGAAATCAAGACTTTATTATTCTTGATACAACAAAATTTAAAGATACAGAATTTAATGACGGGGATAATATAACGGCATATTTCTTCACTATTCTTATGGAGGATAAATCAACAATAGACGTAGGTGACTACGTATTCAAACTTCTGGCTTATAGGAGCAATGACCAGCAAATGACTGTTGAAGAAATGGGAAGATTTTTAGTAGAAATGGGGATATTAAAAGGATACGAAGATGGAGAATTACATTTGGAGCGAAACATAACAAGGGCAGAATTTATTGCTCTCATGGTGAATGCTTTCCGCTTAGATGATTATAGATATATGTACGAAATTGAAATTGAATATAATAGAAAACCATCCCCATTTAAGGATGTTCCAAAAGACCATTGGGCCCAAAATTACATCGCATATGCTTACAACAATGGAATGATAAATGGAAAGACGAAAGATACATTTGTTCCGGATGAAAGCATAACTATAAAAGATTGTATTGTGATTTTGCTCAAATCGAGTGAAAGGTTCGAGCATTCACGCCAGCATCTATTAGATACAGCAAAGGCATTAGGCGGATATCCAGATGGATATTTAAAAATTGCAAGGGAAAATGGGCTTATTGCTAATCAATCACCTGAGAAAATTGCTTCAAGAGGTGATGTTGTAAACATTTTATATAATGCATTTAACCATGAAACAAATTTTACATATCTGGGGGCTGCAAAACCAGTGATATATCTTTATCCCCAAAAAGAAACCAACGTAAATGTGAAACTTTCTTTTGTGGGAGATTTTACTTTCACTTATCCTGAATATAAGGATGGCTGGACTGTTAATGCAAAAACAAATGGCACACTTATCAGTGGAACAATGACGTATCCATACCTTTTTTGGGAAGGGAAGGTACTGAATTATTCCTCTGTGTTTGATGAAGGCTTTTTGGTTAGTCGAGAAGAAACGGTTACTTTCTTTGAGGAAAAACTGAAAACACTAGGTCTTAATGACAGAGAAAGGGCGGATTTTATTACATTCTGGGCTCCACGACTCATAGAAAATGAATTTAACCTGATTAAATTTGATACAGAGGAATATTCATCAAAAGTTTCACTAGATGTTGATCCCCAACCTGATAGTGTGATTAGGGTATTTATGGTGTATAAAGGGGCAAACGGAAACGAGAGCATAAAGGAACAGAAGTTAAAAACAGTTGAAAGAAAAGGTTTCGTTGCTGTTGAATGGGGCGGAGCCATTGAAGATTTGAAATAAGAGAGAAGGAAAACAAACACATAAAAGAAAGGAGAAACGAAATGAGCATGTTTTTCAATATGGGGAGCATTATTCTTGGCACCGTAGCATGGTTAATACCACTATTTGCGATTAGCCAGTTTCAGAAAGGGTATGAGCCGAAGAATTATATAATTTATAGCTTTATGGCTTGCTGTATTGCGTTGGTCTTTCAATTATTTGAAATCAGGCGCTACGTGATTATGCAAGATATAAGTGGGATTATGGACACAGTTGGAGCAGTCTCGGTTGTATCAATTATTCTTATTGTCATAACTTTGCTACTTAATAGCATAGTAAACTACTTAAGGAATGAAGGAAATGAATAATTAGGAAAATGAACAGAGATTTATCAAGCATTGAATTGTGGTAATGCGGAGAGATTGTTGTGTTTCAGAAACTTAATATAATTGTATCCGAAATAGAAATAAAAAAACTTATCATTTGTATTTCATCATACGTTTCCGTATCAGCTTCATTTTGAAGAGTATATTCTTGAAAGTCGCAATGATATAATTAACAGTACAGAATTTGCTGAATGTATGTTTATTCGTTTTTGGTTCAACCTAATCTGGAAAAGGGAAGGCCTTACCAAGTATTCACGTGGGTAATGTGTATAAAGCGAAGGCTTACGTAGGGATAAGTATCCAGTGGGCGATTGTCAGCGTCAAAGGTGTGAGCGGCAATAAGGATATTGGCGGGAGAAGGATTCTCTCCAATAGCAACAATTGAAGGAGAATGACTAAAACTGAATCCGTCGAAAGAAAGCTGCACAATATCCCCTGGCTCTACCTGAGAAATATCTGATGATACCCCAACAGGACCCAACCCAAGGTTTTTCACAAGAAACTTATAAAGATATTCTACTCCTGTCCAAGCTGGCGCCCGATTGTTTAGACTATAATAATACCAGCCGAAGGTTGGCTTTGGATTCATTACTCCTGAGCCAGTATACAGCACCTGAGAAGTGAAGTTTGTGCAATCCCCCCCTAGGAGATCAAAATTGTAGTAACGTGGATTGCGTCCATAAGCCCATTGGTGGGCATATGCTACAGCTTTTTCTCTATCGTAATATGTTTTTTTCATGTTCGTCACCTCTAAATTATTGTATGCTGATTGTAATGGGAGAATCATTGTTTTAGAATGAAAGCAGAAGCAAAAAAATGAATATAGAAATGACATTTAAAACAGAAAATAATTAATTTATAAGGAGGAAATAGAATGAATAAGATTACTTGTATTTGTTTAGGTGTAAGAAATATGAAAAAATCAATTCAGTTTTACAGAGATAAGTTGGGTTTTCAAACAGAGGAAAAGGATGATAATCCCAATGTTGTGTTCTTTAACACACCAGGTACTAAGTTTGAACTCTTTCCTTTGGAATTATTAGCGGAGGATATCAGTAAAGATGCTCCCCCTAAAATAAGCAGCGGTTTTGGCGGATTCACATTGGCGTATAATGTTGAACAAAAAGAGGACGTAGACAATGTCATAGAATTGGCAAGAAATGCAGGAGCCAAAATTATCAAAGAACCTCAGGAAGTTTTCTGGGGAGGATACCATGCATACTTCGCCGACATGGACGGTTATTATTGGGAAGTTGTTTGGGGACCTGGTTTTGTGTTCGATGAAAATGGTTTGTTGAAATTCTAAAAATAGTAAAAGCAATTGAAGACTAATTTAGGTCTGGAATAAATGACCAGGAGGATCTATGGAATCAAACGAAAACCTCTTTAGAAACATGATACAATCAGATGTTATAAAGCTAAATTTAATTCAAAAAGCGAAACAATGTATGTATCAATATTTTAAAGATTGGTCTAAAGATGCATTGGATGATTGTTTGGGTGCAGATTTTAATTTGAATACTATTAATAATGATGTAAAATTGGTTAAATGTGGTGTACAAATCAATGTAACTCAAGATTATTTGTTTTGCTACAATTTAAGTTTTATGATTACCTCTCAAAACAATGATTTTTTGTGTAACTACTACTCATACTTTGATATAAACGGAGGGTTGTTAGATCAATTTATAGATAGGTAATTTAAAAGCAATATTTTTGTAAAGAAGAATTTTAAATATGACTTTTAAAATTTATACTAAAAGTACTTAAATATCAATTAGAAAGCCCCCTCAATAGGGGGTTTTAGCATGCAAATTCATATATACCATGCACATGGTCAGTGCTTGCTTTCCGCAAGCGTTACAGCGTTTGAATGTTTTATCCAGATTATAAGCAACTCTAGGTAAATATCCGGCATCTTCAAGCAATGTGAATAACGGGAAAAAAATTGCCATTGGAGGAAGCATAACTGAAACTACCCAAGCTAAAACTCGATAGACTCCCAGAACAAGGATGCCATGAAGCCAAGCAGGTGCATTCATAAACTGAAAAAAGGCAGTTAAATAGTCTTGCACTTGAAATAAGAAGCTGGATATCAACTGAGAAGGATAATTACTACCAGTAATAGTTAACCAAAATACAAGGGCAAGAAGCGCCAGCATAATGGGATAGCCTGTCGTTTTACTGGTTAGTATTCTGTCTATATTCCGATCTGTAGAATTATAGTTTTGATTTTCATAGTAAACAGTATCCTTAGAAATTTTTTCGGCAGAAGTAACAAGAGAAGTTACAATTTTATCTTTCAATTTATCTGGATTAAGTTTACTGCGCTCCAAAATATTTTTTGCATTTTCTAGATCTGCAATCAGCTGGCTGTCTTCCAGAACAGAAACCCCTAAATAAGCATCGATTTCTTTCATCAAAGGTTCATCTTGTTCCAATAATTTTAAGCTCAGCCACCGACTATTAAGTAATTTGCCATATTTTTCGTTTAGAATAGGCTCGATTGCTGAGATTGCTTCTTCTATTTCTTCTGCGTACTGAATGGATAGGGGAGAACAATGAATTGTACCATCGGTTACTTTATCAACAATATCCATTAAAGCAGAAAGACTCTTCTTTTTTCTTGCAATGGCACCAATAACGGGTACACCAAGATGCTTAGAGAGTTTATCCACATCAATTTTAATATTTTTTCGACGGGCCTCATCCATCAGATTGATACAAACGACCACATTTTTTGAAATTTCCATGGTTTGCAGCACCAAGTTAAGATTACGCTCTAAACAAGTTGCATCACATACTACAACCACTGCATCCGGATTACCAAAACAAATAAAATTTCTTGCTACCTCTTCTTCGGCTGAATGAGCCATCAACGAGTAGGTTCCCGGAATATCCACTAGCACATATGACTGATTTTTTGTGGAACAATAGCCCTGTGCATTTGTAACCGTTTTTCCGGGCCAGTTGCCGGTGTGCTGTTTCATTCCTGTAAGACCATTAAACACTGTGCTTTTTCCCACATTTGGGTTTCCAGCAAGTGCAATAATTTTATCATTCGGTGATTGCTTATTTATTTCCAATCCAAAATCAACGGCATTTAATCCAATTGAACTATTTGTCAGCCCCATCGTGTAATCCCCCTTACTGAATCTTTACTTGCGCGTTACAATGATATTCTCGCAATCCTCAGATCGAATTGCAATTACTGCACCACGAATTAAAAAAGCAGTTGGGTCTCCGCCGGGGCTTCGACCGATACACTCTATATCGGTGTTTTCAACCAAGCCAATATCCAATAAACGACGACGCATACTTCCTGTGGAGAGAAGCGCATTTACAATAGCACTTTCACCGGGGTTTATATCATTCAAAGAATTCATATTCATAGTAATTCCGCCCTTCGAATAAATTTAGGTTAAGGAAACTTTCTATGAACATAGTATTCCAAGATATGGGAAAGGTGACTGCCAAAGCATATAAAAAATAAGGGGAATCAGATGATGACAAAAGCAAATGGCTTTTATACTCTAAAGGGATATCAAATGAATGAAGGCGCGGAACTTACCACCGCAATGGAAGATTATTTGGAAATGATCTGTCGGACTTCATTGGAAAGTGGAATTGTCCGCATAAGTGATTTATCGAAGATGCTAAATGTAAAACCGTCCTCTGCAACAAAAATGGTACAGCACCTAAAAGAGTTAGGGTACGTAAATTCTGAAAAATACGGACAAATTGAGCTGACAGAGGTAGGAACCGAAGCAGGTGCTTATCTTTTATACCGCCATGACGTTATTTCTCGTTTTTTATGTATTTTAAATCAGTCTGAAAATGAATTAGAGCAAGTAGAAAAGATTGAGCATTTTTTAAATCAAAAAACAGTGGAAAATATAAGCAAACTTACTCAGCGCCTTGAGGATGAAAGGAAACAACCCCAAAACGAATGACATGTAAAAGAATATAAAGATTCTGTTTTCATAGCATTCTTAAGTATAATGATTTTGGCTAAAACTCTGCTAATCATATTTTTTGACTCAGAATCAAATTCTGGACAAGCTAATTGAGAAAGATTGCGTAAGGTAGAATTGGATGCATAGACCTTTCTAAAATCCAAATTATATTACGCTAAAACAAAAATCAGGAAACGATAGATGGAAAACCCTTAAAAGGAACATCTTTTTATATCCACATAAGCAAGGCGCCCCAAAAAAGGGGCGTTTTAAGAGAGGTTTTATTTTTTACCTGCAATACAAAGACCAAAAAAGTCACTTGATACCACTGCATTGCTTAGTTCTGAATGGCGAAGGAGTTCTGTGATTTCCGATAATGTATAGGCTGCATTTAAAGAACTCACCAGGCCTTGACGCATTTCCTTTGGGCGAGTAGCGTGATAAACCAGTGCTTTTTTCAATGGATTTACATCACGACGTAAATCGGTGATACAATATCGACCACCATGGCGAAGAACACGATTAATCTCTTGAAAAGCCTGTAATGGATTTTCCCATTCATGGAGGGAGCCATTGGAGATAACTGTGTCAAAGCTTTCATTTTCAAAAGGCATTTTCATACAGCTTCCTAAGACATAGCTTGCCGGGAAATTATATTCAGCTGCATTTTTTTTGGCAACGTGAAGCATGGCAGGACTAATTTCGCAACCTGTAAGAGAGGTTACACAGATTTTTTTGGTTAGTTCTAACCCCACGTAACCGGGGCCTGGTCCAAGTTCTAATAAATCGCCACCCTTGATGCCGGAAGCAATCATTTCATTTACACCATTCCAGCCTTTGTCTCTCATTTCTCTGGCAAAAATATCAAAGGCTTCCACAGTCAGTTCATCTTGAATTCCTTCATCTGTTTCAATAATTCTCATTTTAACCACAGAATTCATCCTCCTTTAAGGATTGCAAAGATTTTTCCGCCCAAGCAAGCTCGGCTCTATAGTGGTAAAGATGGTGCTCGAAAATGATGTTGGCTGTAGTTTTGTATTTCTCAGGAATATACCTGAGGGTTTCATTACGGTGTACCTCAAGAGAAGAGAGTACCAATTGCAACTTTGCCACGTGATTGCATAGACTTTCAATCAGTTCGTTGTGTTCTAAATAATCAGAAAAGTAAAAGGTTCCATCAATATCAAAGGTAGGACGGTATTCTATGTTCAAATTCTGCTGAAGTAACTCTTTGAACTTATCCTCACCTGTTTTACTTACCTGATAAATTGTTTTTTCCGGGCGAGCTCCCTGTTTCTCTCGTTGTGCAGTGATGTAGCCCAAAGCTTCCATTTTTTCTAAGTGATAGTAAACAGTGGGAAGCTTAATTTGGGTGAAATCCTCTAATTGTTCCTCCATCAGTTTTTTAATCTGATACCCATGTTGGGGGCCAAATCGCAAGAGGAGGCCAAGAATATAAAGTGGAACCATAAAAACACTCCTGACAAATAAAAATTTTAATACTCAGTATTGACTATATTTTATACTCAGTACTGAGTATGTGTCAAGATGTAATGGAATAATTTTCTAATAAAATATACTTTTGCTTCATTACTAGCGGCACGTTGGGTTTTATATTAGGATACCGAAATGTATACAACAGGGGAAGTTTTCTTCAAACAAACCTAAGATATATGAATAAAAGAAAGGCAGAGCCCAATAAATGGGTTCTGCCTTTAGAAAAATCTTGAGTACTAATTTAAAACTAGATATCAGTTTATTTGTAGGATTTTGTAGTATCAATTCCGATGGTAGAGGTTTTCTCATCCCATGTTACACCTACATCTAAAAGTTTTGCAACATCTCTAAGTTTATAATATGTATAATCGTTAATGGTATATGCGCTTACGTTTTCTTGGTTGCCATCTAAAAACAGTTTCGCTGTTGATGTGATTGCCGTTGTATCTTTTGCAAGGGAACTGGTCCCTGTTGTTCCGGAATAACTTAAACCTGTTAACAGGTTTATGGATGCATCTTCATTATTCCAAACAGTATCAAATTGCTTTGCCGTACCACTAATGGAATGGGCAATATCTCTTAGCTTAAAGTAGGTATAATCATTAATGGTATATACCTCGAAAGCTGCAGGAGCACCATTTACTGTAATTGCTGCCTTTGTTGCATAGGCTTTTTTCTTTTCAATGATAGTTGGCGATTCGGGTTGTGTAGGCTGGGTTGGCGTAACCGCACTATAATATTTCTTTAAAGCCGTTGCGGCACCTTGACGATCATCAAATAAATCTCTGGCGCTAAAGAAAATGCTTCCGCTTACATTATAGCCCTCATTCACTTTCAATTGATCTGCAATTTCCTTTGCTACCACATCTTTATAGATTCCTTGTCCAATATAAAGGGTAACTCCTGTATTTTTTACAAATTCACTCCACCATTTTACCAAGGTTTGGTAGTCTGCATATGCATTTCCTTGCTCCCAGTAAAGCTGGGGTGTAATATAATCTATCCAGCCTTTTTCTATCCATGTTTTCGCATCACCATAAACAGAATAATAACCTTCCCCTCCATTTGTTGCTGAACCAGAAGGGTCTGAGCTATTATTTTTCCAAATGCCCAAAGGGCTGATTCCAAACTGAACCTTTGGATTTGTATCTTTGATTTTTTCACTAACCATACGAACCATGTCATTCACATGCTGACGTCGTGCATTTGCTTCTGCACCATCTCTGGTTTGACCCTCTGCCAATGGGTAGTTTGTGGGGTAAAAGTAGTCATCAAAATGGATTGCATCCACGTTATAGTTTTTTACAACCTCACCAACGGTATCTCGGATATATTCCTTCACTTCTGTTTTTGCAGGGTTATAATACATTGCACCATTGTAAGTGATAATCCAATCTGGATGCATTCTCGCCATATTATCGGAGGATAAAGCCGCCAAATCAGTGCCGGAGGTGGTAATCCGATAGGGGTTCATCCATGCATGAAATTCCATCCCTCTTTTATGGGTTTCATCAATCATAAATTTCATGGGATCATAACCGGGATCTTTACCTTGTACTCCTGTCAAAACTGCACTCCAAGGATTTAGGTCTGATTCATAAAAAGCATCCCCTTTTGGTCTAACTTGAACCACCACTGCATTTACGCCAATTGCCTTCAGTTTATCCAATTTTTGTGTAAACTCAGCTTTTTGTCCGTCGATATTGTTTTGTACTGAGGGGTAGTCTGCGCTGTATACCGTTGAAATCCATACACCGCGAAAATCCTTTGAGTCAGCGGCAAAAGCCGATACGCAATTTACGTTGCCCACTAACACAGTTACAGTTAGAAGAGCTGCACCAAATTTTTTCAACCACTTTTTCATCATATTCTCCTATTAATTTACCAATATTACCGTTTTTGCCTATTATCCTATGAATTTACCATTATTGCCGTTTTTACCTATTCTAACATATTTTTTCCTATTTTGCCATTAAGAATATATTACAAAGGGCTGGTATTTGATGGCATAAAATACTCATAGAAAACATTCATTTTTAATCCGAAAACATTGAAACTTCACTTTAAAATACAAAGTAAAAGTTCTATCTTAAGAGAAAACCTTATAAAACCGTTGCATATTTTTGACAGCTGTATTACCATAGGAGAAAACGTACGGATGAGGGGTGTATTTTTATGAGATATGGCTTAATTGGTGAAAAAGTTGGACATAGTTTTTCAAAAATTATACATGAGCAACTGGCAGATTATACTTATGACTTAATTCCTCTTACCAATGAGGCTTTTCATAATTTCATGAAGCAAAGGGAATTTCAAGCAATAAATGTCACAATTCCATATAAAGAACTTGTTTTACCTTATTTAGATTGTGTTGACCCCAAAGCGGCGGCAATTGGAGCAGTGAACACAGTTGTTCATAGGGGGAATAAACTTTACGGTTACAATACGGATTATGATGGGTTTCGTTACATGTTAATGAAGCACAAAATAGACCCAAAGGGAAAAAAAGTCTTGCTTTTAGGTAGGGGGGGAGCGGCAAAGGCCTGTATCGCGGTGGTAAAAGATATGGGCGCTGAACAGATTCTTACTGTATATTATAAAGAAAATGCTGAGACCATTACCTATCAAACGTGTTACGATAGCCATAGAGATGCGCAGATTATTATCAACACTACTCCCGTGGGAATGTATCCCAATACGGAAGAAAGCCCTATTGATTTAAATGGTTTTGACAATTTAGAGGCAGTGGTTGATGTTGTATACAATCCTCTGCGGACTAAATTTGTTTTGGAGGGACTTTCCAAAGGGGTGACTGCGGTAGGTGGTTTAGAAATGCTCATTGGACAAGCTAAATGTGCAGTGGAAATATTTCTAGGCAAAAAAATGGATAATACGTTTATTCAGAACTTGTATACAGCTTTATTAGAGGAGAGAAGTAACCTTGTTCTCATTGGGATGAGTGGCTGTGGAAAAACAACCTTAGGTAAGATGGCGGCCAAACGTTTGGGAAAAGGTTTTGTGGACATTGATGAAGAAATTGTTAAGGAAATTGGCATGCCAATCAAAGAGTACTTTTCAAAAATGGGAGAAACCTCATTCCGTCTTGTAGAAAGAACTATGGTTCAGAAGTTTTCTAAGGAAAATGGATTGGTTATTGCAACAGGAGGCGGCGTTATTAAGAATGAGCTTAATATTGGTGATTTAAAACAAAATGGTCGAATCATTTGGGTTAAAAGAGAAGTCTCTTTACTGGAAAGCGGCAATGGCAGGCCTTTGACACCAGATGCCGAAGCCACTGCTCGTTTGTATCAGGAACGGTTGCCTTTATATGAAGGGGCGGCAGAGGTTGTTTGCCAAAATAATGGCACTGCTGAAGAAGGATTAAAGAAGCTTATGGATAAATATAATGAATTATTGATTTAGACTCATAAAAACTCACTTAAGGTAAGAGGATAGGGGCCATTCTTTTGCCTTAGGTGAGTTTTTTATTTGCAATCTGTTCTCGCTCTACAAAAATGAATCTATTTTTTTTGCTTATACATCCAGTGTTTCGGCTGCTTTATAAATCGCTTCTACTTCTTTTTTGGAGAGGGAATGATTCAGAGCAAAAGCGATAAAAATGATTCCTGGGATATCCACAGCAAGGCGAGTTAGGGCAAATTTCATTCCCATGTATGTCATTTCGAACATCAGCATAGGAATTTTTGTGGTGGACCAGGCACCAATAAAAATCATTAAATTGGTAAATTTCACACCTTTTTTCATAAACACAGATGCAATGGGAAACGCCCCATACAGGGGTCCTGCTGCGAAGGAGCCAATAATAAAGGCCAGAAACATCCCTTTTAACCCGGAATTTTCCCCTATATATTTCACCATAGTTTCTCTGGGAATCCAAACATCCAGCAGGCCTAATAAAATAAACACAGGAGGCACAACCAAAAGCATTTGTGTCAACTGAAAAAGCGAGATACCCGCACTTTTTATTCCCAATTGAGGTCTGAATATAGTTAGGATGCCTAATATAACCAAGCTAAAAAGAAAGTATCGATATCTTTTAACAACGTTAAGAACTTTTTTCATCATGAACCCACCACCAAACGAATGATTATTGCAACGAAGAAGGAAAAGATAAAGGCTAATAAATTTCTTAATAACGTAAGCTTTTTGCCGAAGAATTTTGTTTCTACGGGTATTGTAACTAAGCCTACCATCATGAGGGTAGAAATAAATGCTCCAATCTGCATATAGCCGGCACCCGCTTCTACCAATAGCGCTGCCGTAGGGAAGGCGACGTAAGGGGGAATCAAGGTAATTGCACCAACAGAACCAGCCAATACTACACCGAACCATCCTGAATTTTTACCAATTAACTGGGATATAACATCTGTATTTACAATTGCGAGGAGAATTCCTACGATCACAAGCAAAGACAAAACCTGAGGAAGAATATTCTCAAATGATTTCCATGCCTTTTTTAATGCGAGCATGGATTTCTTTTTGTCCTTCACAAAGGAAATAACAAGTGCAACAATTGCTGCGAAATAAAATAAATAGGTTTGAATATCCATAATTTATCTCCATATGAAATTAGATTTAACACTGTAACAGTTGAAGTTTTGATTAATTTCAGACTTCTTCCTTTGTTTTAGTTTCAAGTTTACTTATGATACGAAACAAATATTGATGCAAGTGATCTTTTTCATCGTCATTTAGACAGTCAAAGATTTTTACGGCTTCATGAATGTTTTTTTCCATGAATCTAGCTGCTTTCACCCCTTCTTCTGTTAAATAGAGACACATTGCCCGCCGATCTTTTTCGCTGGGAGTACGGGTGATGTAGCCATTCGTCTCCAGCTTCATGATGATTTCCCCCACAGATTGAGTGCGTATATCCAGCCAATCCGATAGCTCTTTTTGCCGTATGCCAGGATGATTGAGCAAAAGGGAAAGAATGCGTCCTTGCCCCTGAAAGGATTCTTTTTGGGCAATTCGATTCTTTTGATGATGATAACGATGCATCAACCGATTGACTAGAAAAAATTGATCCATTAATTCCAAATTGTCCTGCACGTCGCGACCCTTCTTTAACTTATAATTTATAGTCCATATTATACAGGTACCTTTATAATATTTCAACAGATATTTTCTCATTTCCTTGTCTGCTTTTATCAGGTGAAATTAAGATACGTGAACAGTAATTTGTCTGATTTTAATTTCAATTCAGTATTTTTTTAGGAAAAGATTATGAATAACATTGTAATTTAATATGTTTATTAGTGTAAAATGTACTTATTATATAAATTTTAAAAGAAATGGTTATTTCTAATATAAGAATAAATGGTAAATCTTGTGTAAATATTACTATCTTTTTATCTAATAGAATTTATATTACATCGTCGGAAATATAGAATTTATTCTATATATTATGCAAAACAATTCTTGAATTACATAGTTATATCACGAAGTGTGAAATTTACAGCGAAATCTGGAGTTAACGTTGGATAATTTAACAATATTCGACAAAATTTACTAAAAAAATATTGACTATAATTTTATGAACAAGTATATTTAAAAAATAGAATTACATAAGAAAATGTAATTACAAAATAATTTTTTTTATGTAATTTGGGTTTTTGACTATGGGGCATTACGAAGGAAAAGACAAGAGAGGGCGACTGATAGTATGAAGAATTTTAGTATTGGTAAGAAACTGAGCATTTCGTTTGGAATAGTGATTATATTAAATATCATAACGGTGCTTTGTGCAGTTTTTTTGGGTATTTTTTCTATCAGAAAGGATTTTACGGATTTTTATAACAAACCGTTTCACTCAACAAACTATACCCAGACAGTCAGAAGTGAAATACAAGGAATTCAAGCGGATTTAGCATATATGGTTATCGAGATCGATCCAGAAAAACTAAAAGCATGGGATGTAGATTTAGATTCCAGAGTTGCAAATTTAGAAAGTTTATTATCACAACTGGATGATGTACTGATTCAGCAAGAAGGAAAGGATAAGTTGGCGCAAATCATTGCAGATACACCGAAAAGGGCGGAAATTCGTGATAGAATACAGGCTGCTGCTTACGCAAATGATACTGAGTTAGCCAGAAAAATTATTAATGAGGAATATGTTCCGGCTTCAAAGAAAGCCCAAGACTTAGCAGATGAAATTAACAATATTGCATCCGAAACAGCAAACAATTTTTATCTTAAGTCGGAGAAGTCTGCTAAAATTGTTACTTCGATTATTTTTATATTGTTCGGAGCAAGCTCTATTATAGCAATACTTATGGGGTTATACATCATCAAAAGTATTCGCAAGCCTTTGGCAGACATTGAGGCTGCTGCGAAGGATTTGGCAGAGGGCAATTTGAATGCAGTTGTTACATATGAATCAAAAGATGAGGTAGGTTCCTTAGCCAATAGTATTCGTACTTTGATTGAAAACTTAAATCGTTATATTGCCAATATTTCTTATGTTCTTGGACGCATGGCTGACGGAGATATGACAGTGAAAGTGGATATAGATTATCAGAACGATTTTTCTCCGATTAAGCTTTCCATGGAGCAGATTATCGCTGCACTGAATGAAACCCTTACGCAGATTCAAGTTTCCTCCAAGGAGGTTTCGGCAGGTGCTGATCAGGTATCCTCAGGCGCACAATCTTTATCTCAAGGAGCAACGGAGCAAGCAAGCTCTATTGAAGAATTAGCATCTAATATCGCTGAAATTTCAGAGCAGATTAAACAAAATGCCGATGGTGCAAAACAGGTTTATGAAAATGTAAAAGAAACCACAGATGAAATCCATTTAGGCAATGAGCAAATGCAAAACCTTGTTGCGGCTATGGATGAAATTACAAATACCTCTAACGAAGTGCAAAAGATTATTCGTGCCATTGACGATATAGCATTCCAAACAAATATTCTTGCGTTAAACGCAGCTGTTGAGGCTGCCCGTGCAGGTGCGGCAGGAAAAGGCTTTGCTGTTGTTGCAGATGAGGTGCGAAATTTGGCTGGTAAGAGTGCTGAGGCTGCTAAAAATACCACAACATTAATTGATAATACAATTATTGCTGTTAACAACGGCACCAAGCTGGTGGATAGAGTGCGGGAATCTCTAAATAAGATTGATGAAAAAGGCAATCAGGTTATTGTTTTAGTAGAGGAGATTGCAGAAACTTCTCAGCAACAGGCAGAGGCAGCCGAGCAAATTAATATCGGCGTCGAACAAATTGCCAGTGTGGTTCAGACAAACTCTGCCACAGCGGAAGAGAGTGCCGCTTCCAGTGAGGAACTTTCAGGTCAGGCTGAAATACTTCAAAGTCAAATTTCTAATTTTAAATTAAGTTAATTTCTTAGTAATTTGATAAGGTAAGTATTGATTGTTATAAGCTAATATTATTAAAAAGAATTGAACTTAATTGTAAAACCTGAAATTATATATGTGTGAAAAAATTAAAGAAAAACAAAAAATATGCTCCCATATTCCATCTTTTTGATGGTTTGCGGGAGCTTTTTTTGCAAGTTTTGGAGGGTTAATGGAGTTATCTTAATAGTCTTTCTACTAATTTTAAAGGAACATCCATCCGCACTGCAATTTCCTTTTTTGTAAGACCGCTTTTTAAAAAGCGGAAACAAACTGACTTTAGATTTTCGCCTACTTCAATAATATGCTTATCAGGGTCATAAAAGCGAATCACCCTTTGTCCCCAGTTATGCTCCTTTACAGGATGTACAAGAGCAACATCTCTGTTTGAGATTATTTTTTCGGCAAAAGAATCGAAATCATCTTCTTCAAAATATAATTCCGTAACTTTGTTGCCAAAGATAAGATCATCTTCATGATTGCCAATGAGGGATAGCCAAGAGTCTTTTGTTTGCAATGCAATTCCCCCTGTTAAAGTCACGTTTGCACCAAAATCCATAACAATACGAAGGCCTAAAATCTCCGTGTAAAATTGCTTTGACGCTTCCAAATTTGAAACAACAAGTAATGGACTTTTAAATTTCAAGATAGGCACCTCCTAATTTACTAAAAAGTATAGCCAATGCGATAAATTCCGAACTCTTTGTGTCCTAATTTCTCCGCCTTGGTCAGTTCTCCGTTTGCTACCGCAATCATCTTTTCAAAAATCTCTTTGCCAACAGAGTCAAGGGTGCATTCTCCGAGAATTACTTTTCCTCCGTTAACATCTATGTTTTCCTCCATATTACGATATGTCTCTGGGTTGCCTGTAATTTTAATAACAGGAGCAATGGGACAACCAGTGGGCGTTCCTCGTCCAGTGGTAAAAACGATTAACTGAGCGCCACCTGCCACCATACCAGTAATGGAATCGATATCTTCTCCCGGTGTATCCATGAAGTAAAGACCTGGTTTTGTGGTGGGAACAGGTTCACCATATTCCAAGGCACCCAAAAAAGGTGTTGTATTTCCCGCTTTATGCATACATCCCAATGATTTTTCCTCTATGGTACTGAGTCCTCCCTGAATATTTCCCGGTGTTGGCTGTGAGCCCCTTAAATCCTCGCCAACGGCCAAAGCTCTTTTTTCCACCTTGGAAACCATATCTAAAAACTTCGCTCTTTCTTTGGAATCATAAAATCTTTCTGCTAAAATATGTTCTGCTCCGATAACCTCGGTGGTTTCGCTTAAAATGCTGCTTCCACCCATAGAGACTAGAAGATCCGAAGCAATGCCAATTGCGGGATTTGCAACAATACCACTTGTGGGGTCACTGCCGCCACACTCCATGCCAAGAATGAGATGGTTGAGGGGGAAGGTGGCTCTTTTCATCAAGGATAAGTTTTCCGCCATTTTTGATGCAATGTGAATTCCTTGTTCCACGGTTTTTGTTGTTCCACCACAGTCCTGTATGGTTATGAATGAAGCTTCTTTACCTGTCTTTTCAATCTCGTGAGCAATCTGATCGGCCTGAATGCCTTCACAGCCCAGTCCCACAACCAAAACAGCACCTACATTTGGGTTACAGCCAAATCCGGTAAGGGTGCGTACCGTTTGACGAAAGTCGGCACCCATTTGACAACAACCATGCTGATGAGGTAGGGAAATGGCACTCACCTTTACTGCAATACGATTTGCCACCTCCACAGCACAGACGGAGGCAGGTATAATTAATAAGTGGTTTCGGATTCCAAAAGTACCATTTTCTCGTGCATAGCCCTTGAGCATCATATCAGCATTCCTCCTTTTTATCACCACGTCCCCGCATACTTTCGATATTATGAACATGCACATAATCACCTTGGAATATTTCCTCGGTGGCAAGGCCGATGATTTGTCCATATTTATAGACAGGATTGTGAATGGGGATATATTTAAGTGCGATTTTGTGATACTGAGGAATACATTCTTTGACAGTTATACTGAATTCATCAAAAAGAATGGTTTCTTGGGCTTCCAGTTTCCTTAAACAGGTTCCTACATTGTCTTTTTCGTGAAGCTTTAGTATAGGGTTCATTTTTCTCCTCCTCTTTTGTATGTGGTTAAGGAAAATCTCAATTTAACGTGCTTTACATTGAATTCACCCAACCAAGTAATGTCTTATTACCTAAAACTACTATGTAATTTAATCATATACTATGGAGAATAGCCTTGCAATAAGATTTGAACTGATCTAATGCGCATTTTCAACAAAAGAAAAAATGGAATGCATAAAAGAATGTCCTTTTGAATAGAAAATGAGAGATAGAGGAGGGGAGAGCAATGGCTAAATTTATGGATAAGATGGGAAATATAGCAAAAAAAGCCGCGGATAAAACTGGAGATATGGTTGAAATCGGGATGCTGAATTCTAAAATAGGGGCACAAAGACAGAATATTTCCTCCATAAGAGAAAGGATGGGCGGAATTATTTACGAGCAATTTCGCCAAGGGATAGAATTATCTGAAGAACTAACTCAATTCTGTCAGCAGATTGAAGAAATTGAAGCTACCATTGCAAAAATGCAAAAAGATATTCAAGATTTAAAAGAGTAAGGAAAAACCCGCCAAGGCATATGTTCCATGGCGGGTTTCTTTATAAAATTAATATGCTCTGCCCCAATAAACCATATGTTTTGCTTTTTTTCCACAGCAAACGCAGGTATCGGAGATTTCTTCTTGTTCAAAAGGGATGCAACGGCTTGTCGCGGCAGTTTTTTCTTTGATAGCATCTTCGCAAGCCTGATCGCCACACCACATTGCTTTTACGAAACCGGGTGTTTCGTTTAAGGTACGTTCGAAATCCTCCAAATTTGTAGCTGTATAAGTTTTGGAATCTCTTCTTTCTGTTGCTTTTCTCAGAAGGTTATCCTGAACTTCCTGAAGCAGGGCGGGAATTCTTTCCTCCAGTTCATCCAGAGAAACAATAATTTTTTCCCCTGTATCACGTCTTGCGATCACCGCCTGATTTTTCTCCAAATCCTTAGGGCCAACTTCCAGACGCAGAGGAACACCCTTCATTTCGTATTCACTGAATTTCCAACCGGCAGATTTATCTGTATCATCCAGTTTAATGCGACATGTTTTGCTAAGGCTTGCCCTTAGGGCTTCGGCTTTTTCCAAAACACCTTCTTTATGCTGAGCAATAGGAATGATGATAACCTGTGTAGGAGCTACCATTGGAGGTAAAACTAGACCGCTGTTATCACCATGAACCATAATCAATGCGCCAATTAAACGAGTTGTCATGCCCCAGCTGGTTTGGTGAACATATTGCAGCTGATTATCCTTATCTGTATATTGAATTCCGAAGGCATGAGCAAAACCATCACCAAAGTTATGGCTTGTGCCTGACTGCAATGCTTTTCCATCATGCATCAAACTTTCAATCGTATAGGTAGCTTTTGCTCCAGCAAAACGTTCTTTTTCTGTTTTTTCACCCTTTACTACAGGGATTGCCAAATATTCATGGCAGAAATCTGCATAAACGTTAAGCATGCGAACGGTTTCCTCTTCCGCTTCCACAGCAGTGGCATGGGCAGTATGTCCCTCCTGCCATAAAAACTCAGTTGTTCTCAGAAAAGGGCGGGTTGTTTTTTCCCAACGCACAACGGAGCACCATTGATTGTAAAGCTTGGGTAGGTCACGATAAGATTGTATAATATTTGCGTAATGATCGCAAAATAGAGTTTCGGAAGTAGGGCGAACACAAATACGCTCCTGCAATTTGGTTTCACCACCATGGGTTACCCATGCAACTTCAGGCGCAAAGCCTTCCACATGATCCTTCTCTTTTTGAAGCAGACTTTCGGGAATAAACATAGGCATGTAAACGTTTTCGTGTCCTGTTTCCTTAAAACGTCTGTCAAGTTCTTTTTGAATTAATTCCCAAATTGCATAGCCGTATGGACGAATAATCATACAGCCTTTTAAAGTTGAATAATCAGTTAAGTCCGCTTTTTTTACTACGTCAGTGTACCACTGAGGAAAATCCAGCTCCATATCGGTAATGGATTCAACCAGTTTTTTGTCCTTTGCCATTATAGTTCCTCCTAACATTTTCATTTAAAATAAGCTTTGTCAAATACATTTATTTAGGCAATGCTTTGTATATTCATCTGAATGGGTTTTCTTGACCAGTTTGTGCAAAATTTACGCAAATATTTCTAGAATTCATACAGGCTTTCTATTTTGGCCAACAGCACTGCACAGATTTATATACAGAAGTAATGGATTGCCTTTGCTTTCCTTAGACTGTGATGACGATGTTTTTTCCACAAAAAAAGACCTAATCCCATAAAAGGGACCAAGGTCGAATCGGCGGTGCCACCCTCATTGACGGAAAAAATCCGTCCACTTAAGTCTTGTTAACGCCAAGATACGCCGCATTTTCCCTGCGGAACTCAGGAGGGGGGTTCAAAAAGGTTTGTCAAGGCTTGCATCAACCGCCTATTTTCTGAAGACAAATGCACTTTTCTACTATTCTCTTTCACAGTTTTTATCAGTTATCATCATAAACCGAAAAGAAATGTTCTGTCAAGGGGATTCCCTTGAAATTTCCCATTTGCCCATAATTTATAGTATTCTTGCCTTATAATTGGGAAAATGCATATAGAAATTTGAGAACGCTTGTTGTATGATTAATTCATTATAAATGTTATTCTACGTTTGGAGGGTATGCCCATGAAAAATATATTGCTTGTTATTGATATGCAGAAAGATTTTATTGATGGTTCATTAGGAACAAAAGAAGCACAAAAAATTGTGGATTGCGTACTGAAAAAAATTAGTGAGAATCCCAAGGAAAATATTATTGCTACAAGAGACACCCACGAAGCAAACTATCTGGAAACCCAAGAAGGGAAAAACCTACCGGTTGTTCATTGTGTGCGAGGCACAGAAGGATGGCAGTTAGATAAACGAATTGCAGAGGCTTTGGAGGGTGTGCGGGTGCTCGATAAGCCTACCTTTGGTTCTGTGGAACTGGCTGAGCTGTTATATCAGGAATCAAAAGATGAAGAAATTGAAGTTGAAATGGTGGGGCTTTGTACTGACATTTGTGTTGTGTCCAATGCAATTTTATTAAAAGCCAAAATGCCTGAAATGAAAATTTGTGTGGATTCTTCCTGCTGTGCAGGTGTGACACCTGAAACCCATCGGGCTGCCCTAACAACTTTGGCTATGTGCCAAATTACAGTGAAATGAGGTGTTTTTTTGAGAGATGAGCGTTTGGAAAAACTGGCGGAAGTATTGGTAAACTATTCCACCAAAGTAAAAGCAGGTGACCGTGTTGCCATTTCCGGCGAGGAGGCGGCGTTACCCTTTGTGAAAGCAGTGACCCGTGCGGCATTGAAAAAAGGTGCTTTGATAGAATACTATATTGATATTCCCGAAGTAGATGCGGAAATTATTAAAAATGGTACTCAAGAGCAATATGCAAGGGAAAATATGCGTTTTGGTGCATGTGCAAAAAGTGATGTATGGATTAGTGCTTGGGGAAGTGAAAACGTTAAAGTTTTTCAATCTGTTGACGGAGAGAGATTAAAAAACCGTCGTTTAGCTAATCGGGAAAACCGTAAAATTTATTCGGAGCGCATGGGGAATGGCTCCCTGCGTTGGTGTGGTACCCAATTCCCCACCAATGGAGATGCACAAAATGCAGGTATGAGTTTAGATGAATATGAAGAGTTTGTTTATCGTGCCGGCTTTTTATATGAAGAAGATCCAGTTGGGAAATGGGAGGAAATGGCCAGAAAACAAGAAAAATGGGCGAATTATCTAAATAATAAAAAGGAACTGCATATTCTAACAAAAGACACAGACATTCATGTTTCCATTGCAGGAAGAAAATGGATTAATTGTTGTGGTCAAGAAAACTTTCCTGATGGTGAAATATTCACCTCCCCTGTGGAGGATGGCATCAATGGGTACATTACTTTTTCCTATCCTTCTATTATGAATGGAAATGAATTTGAAGAGGTTCGCCTTACTGTTGAAAATGGGCGAATAATTGAAGCTACCTGTAAGAATAAAGTGAAAGAAAAACAGCTTTTATCTTTTATTGACACGGATGAAGGCTCTCGTTATTTTGGAGAAGTAGCCATTGGCACAAATTATGGCATAAAACAACATACAAAAAACATTTTGTTTGATGAAAAGATTGGTGGCTCTATGCATATGGCCATAGGTGAGGCGTTCCATGAAGCAGGGGGTAAAAACGAATCTGCCATTCATTGGGATATGATTACAGATATGACCAAAGAAGGAAAGATTTTTGCAGATGGAGAGCTTTTCTATGTAAACGGTAAGTTTCAAGAAGCGCTTTTAGAAAAGTAAATATTAGTTTCTTTCATTCGTGAGTAATAAAAAAGCTTTTTTACATCTAAAACAAATGTGTAAAGAAGCTTTTTTTTATTTTAATTTTGTCTTGTAGGTATTTTATAGGCAAACAAATTTTTCTGTGATTCATTTAATCATTTTCAAACTTAAGACTGAATATAAGTAGGCTTTTCTTGAATGGTCTTAAGAAACGATGTATACTAGGTTTAGTTTAAAGCTTTTCTGAAAACTGATTTTCGTCCTGAATACACAGAACAACTTCCTTTTTTTAAAAGGGATGAAAGGGTTTTCAGAAGTGTTTTCGTGATTTAATGGGAGGAGGGGCTATTGTGTGGGAAAAAACAAAGACCCACATCATGAGTTGTGAGAGTGTTTTTACCATTTTTTTAAAATGGATAGTAATTGGGTGCGTGGTTGGAGGAATTGTGGGCATCATTGGCATCACATTTCATTGGTTATTGGAGGTAGCTACGGCTTTTAGAATGGAACACCCTAAAATATTGTGGTGTTTGCCTTTTGGTGGACTTGCAATCGTTGGTTTATACCATTTGTTAGGAATTAAAAAAGACCGTGGCACTAACTTTATTTTAGTAGCCGTTAGACAAAATGAGGCTGTTTCCTTAAAGATGGCTCCTTTGATTTTTATTAGCACTATCATAACCCATCTTTTCGGAGGGTCAGCGGGAAGAGAAGGTGCGGCATTACAGCTTGGGGGTAGTATAGCTTCTTTTTTGGGACGAATCATTAATCTAAATGAGAAGGATGAGCGAATTATTACTATGTGCGGTATGGCTGCTGGCTTTTCATCCCTGTTTGGCACACCTTTGACGGCGGTAATATTTTCAATGGAGGTAATTACCGTCGGGATTATGCACTATTCCGCTATAGTGCCTGCTACAATTGCCGCACTTGTTTCTTCGGCAATGGCGCAAAAATTGGGTTTTCTGCCCGTTACATATGCTTTACTTGGTGTTCCTGATGGGCTGAATTTAAAATTGGTTCTTTCTGTTGGCATTCTGGGCATTTGCTGTGCATTGGCAAGTATGCTGTTTTGTATTGTGATGGACAAAACCTCCGGTTTTTATAGAAGATATATAGAAAACCCATACATAAGGGTGTTTGTTGGTGGCGTTTTGATGCTGGGCTTTACATTGCTTTTGGGGACAACAGACTATAATGGTGCAGGCATGGATATTATACAGAAAGCAGTTGGTGGAGAGGCAAGGCCTGAAGCCTTCTTTCTAAAAATTTTGCTCACAGCAATTACCCTAGGAGCAGGGTATAAAGGGGGCGAAATTGTTCCTACATTTTTCATAGGTGCCACTCTTGGTTGTGTTTTAGGCCCTTTATTGGGAATTTCCCCATCGTTTGCTGCCGGAATGGGTTTAACGGCTGTTTTTTGTGGTGTTACGAACTGCCCCATTGCCTCCGTATTTCTTTGCATTGAGTTATTCGGTGCAAAAGGCATTGTTTACTGTGCTCTTTGCTGCGGAATAAGCTATATGCTATCCGGTTATTATGGGCTTTATAGCGAGCAAAAAATTATGTATTCTAAAGTGAAACCTGAATTTATTGATAGAAATGTAGCATAAAATCATTGGATTCATGAATATACAATGTTTATGCAACTAAAAATACATTTGAGTTACGAAAATATTAGAAACATATGTAATTTAAAGGTTCCCTAACCACTTTGACAAAGAGATTTAGTTGACTAAATAAAGCAATTTGCACAAAAAAATTTTTATTAATTAGAATTTATAGTGAAAAAATATCATTGTATTTTATGCAATTTTAGAGTATAATTTCATAAGTAAAAATGAATATTTTGATGTATGAATAGAGAAAAACAGGAGGAAGGGTATTTATGAAAAAGTTTTTGAAAGGTTTTTTAGCAACAACAATGGTTTTTGCAATGACAGCTGCTTTGGTTGGCTGCGGTGGATCTAAAGGTGCGGAGCAACCTGCAGGTGATAAAGATGCTGAAAATGCAGCAAAGGAAACCTTAATTATGGCAACCAATGCGGAGTTCCCTCCATATGAATATCACGAAGGTCAGAGCATTGTGGGTATTGATGCAGAAATCGGTGCGGCAATTGCTGAAAAGCTGGGCTATAATTTCCAGATTGACGATATGGCATTTGATTCCATTATCCCTGCTGTTACAAGCGGGAAAGCAAGCTTTGGTATGGCTGGTATGACAGTAACACCTGATCGTCTTGAGAGTGTAGATTTCTCTGATTCTTATGCTACAGGCATTCAGGTTGTAATTGTTAAAGAAGATTCTGCAATTACATCTGTTGACGACTTGCTGAAAGAAGGCGCAAAACATTCCGTTGGTGTTCAAACAGGTACAACCGGTGATATTTATGCTTCCGATGATATTGAAGGCAAAGGTCTTGGCACTATCGAACGTTATAATAAGGGCGCAGATGCAGTGCAGTCTTTGGCTACAGGTAAAATTGACTGTGTAATTATTGATAAAGAGCCTGCAAAAGCATTTGTTGAAGCAAATCAAGGTTTGAAAATTCTTGATACAGAATATGCTGTAGAGGATTATGCAATCTGCTTCGCTAAGGATAGCGAATTGACTGAAAAAGTGAATGGCGCGCTGAAAGATCTTGTTGCTGATGGTACAGTACAGAAGATTATTGATAAATATATCAAGGCTGAATAATTTTTGATACGCTTGGATTGGGGATGAGTTGCCCCTGTCAGAATGCATGCAAAGTCATTTTTAAGCAGCGGAAGGACTTGAAAAGTAGAATGCTTTGGATAATGGTGAGCTTTTCTTCCAAAGTGATTTTCCGTCCTTCTTCTGCTTCTTTGAAAAAAGCTTAAAAACTTTGAGCTTTTTTCAAAGAATAATGACTTTGTTGACTTTCATAGGGGCGAATTTCGTCCCTATTTTGGTTTCTAAAGAGAAGGAGGGTTTCTATGGCTGAATGGCTGGAAAAAATGCAAGCCCAATTTGAATTGAATTTCATTACCGAGGACCGTTGGCGTTATATAACCGATGGTTTGGGTGTAACGCTAAAGGTAACTTTTTTTGCCGTAATTCTGGGTATTGTGATTGGTGTACTTATTGCAATTATACGTTCCACATATGATAAAAACAAAAAGGAAATGCGTCCCGGCTTTGGGAAGTTTATTTTAAATGTGCTAAATGGCTTGAGTCAGGTCTATCTGACAGTTATCCGTGGCACACCTGTTGTTGTGCAGTTAATGATTATGTATTATATAATTTTCGCTTCTTCCAATAATAAGATATTGGTAGCTGTATTGGCGTTTGGTATTAACTCTGGTGCATATGTAGCTGAAATTGTACGTAGTGGTATTATGTCTGTTGATTCCGGACAATTTGAAGCAGGGCGCAGCTTGGGATTTAATTATTTTCAAACCATGCAGTTTATTATTGTTCCTCAAGCATTCAAAAATGTATTGCCTGCTTTGGCAAATGAATTTATTGTATTATTAAAAGAGACCTCTGTTGCTGGTTATGTTGCATTACAGGATGTTACCAAGGCGGGGGATATTATCAGAAGCAGAACTTTTTCTCCTATGATGCCTTTGATTGGTATTGCCCTCATTTATTTGGTTATGGTCATGTTCTTTACGTGGCTGGTAGGCAAGCTTGAAAGGAGGCTGAGAAACAGTGAACGCTAATACGACTTTAATTAAAGTTGAAAATGTTCAAAAATATTATAACGGCGGAGCAATAAAAGCCTTAGATGGAATTAACACCGAAATAAAAAAAGGTGAGGTCGTTGTTGTAATCGGGCCTTCCGGCTCAGGAAAATCCACCTTTTTGCGTTGCCTAAATTTATTGGAAGTCCCCACAGGGGGGAGTATTTATTTCGAAGATGTAGATATTACAGATTCTAAGACAAACATCAACGTTCATCGTCAGCGCATGGGTATGGTTTTTCAGCATTTTAATTTGTTTCCTCATATGACAATTCTAAAAAATATGATTATTGCGCCAATGAAGCTGCAAAGAAAAAGCGAAGCTGAGGCTACAGCCATTGCCATGGAGCTTCTGAAAAGAGTTGGGTTGGAGGATCGTGCCAATGCTTACCCCTCTCAGCTTTCCGGCGGACAGAAACAGCGTATTGCTATTGTGCGAGCACTTTGCATGCAGCCTGAGGTTATGCTTTTTGATGAGCCAACTTCAGCTTTAGACCCTGAAATGGTAGGCGAAGTTTTAGAAGTAATGAAACAACTGGCAAAGGATAATATGACTATGGTGGTTGTAACCCATGAAATGGGCTTTGCAAAGGAAGTTGGCACAAGAGTAATGTTTATGGCTGACGGAAAACAGGTAGAAGAAGGCTCGCCTGAAGAGATTTTTGAAACCCCCAAAAGCGAGCGTTTACAGGCTTTTCTTGCAAAGGTGCTATAAGTTTTAAAATGATTTAAATGATAACCCCGTTCGTTGCATAGATTTTGCAAAGTGCGGGGTTTTTATAATGAAATTTTATTTTTCAACCTATGATTCATCATTGGAACTATGGTATAATATGTATATCTTTTATTCGAGTACTTGCAGTGTATACTAATTCAAAAGAGGGCATGATAAATATGATTGTCTGTTTTAGTATATTTCCAAAGTGAAAAGGGGGATAACTATGATTTTAGTGAATACAGACTATATTACCGGCAAGGAATTTGATATGCTTGGATTAGTACAAGGTGCTACTATTCAGTCAAAGCATATTGGTAAGGACATTGGCGCCGGATTAAAAAGCATTGTTGGGGGAGAACTTGTCGGTTATACAGAAATGATGATAGAGGCGAGAAATATCGCCACGGAACGTATGATTAAAATGGCAGAAAAAATGGGTGCTGACGCGGTGATAAACGTGCGATTCGCAACCAGTTCCGTTACACCAGGGGCAGCGGAAGTTATGGCATATGGAACGGCTGTGAAATTTAAATAAATAGCTGTATATTCAACTTAATATTATCACTTGAAAGGGCGGTTTGCTGTGTTTTTAACAATCGAAGAGGGGAATTATAAAATCTGCCCGTTCTTAGAAAAAAATCAAGGGAAGAATAAAGAATTTTTGTCCATATCCACATACGAGGAAATGGAAGGCAGGGCAAATACTTGGGGTATTTCCATGAAAACTTTAGAAGAAGCTCGGCGATTCGGCTATGCAAAATACGACTCTTTTGAAAACTTTGATTGCATCAGCCTTGAAATGCCTGATTTCAAAAAAGTTATGATTAGTTTTGGTAGTGTAATCATTTATCTGGAAAAAGGACGGGCTTTTTTCTTTACCTCTCAAAAAGAGCGTGTTATGGAGCTGTTAGAAGAAAGTGCAAAAAGCTTGGGTGAAAAAATTTCCTTAAACCGTATTATCTATCTATTCTTTGAGGCGCAAACCAGAGAGGACTATCAGGTTTTTGATTCCCTAGAAAAAGAGATTATGGATTTGGAGCAAGCACTAATCACTTCTCAAAAACACAATTGTGTAGCCAACATTATTAGCCTTAGAAAAAGGCTAATGTTTCTAAAGAGATATTATGAACAATATTTAAATGTTTTGGATATACTAGGAGAGAATGAAAATGGCATTTTTGATGGCAAAACTTTGCGTTCCTTCAAAATGTTAAATCGAAGGACGGAGAGAAGGTTTCAAAGTGTCTTAAACTTACGGGATTCCGTTACTCAAGTGAGGGAATCTTATGAGGCAGAGGTGGATATTAGCTTAAACTCTACCATGAAAGTTTTTACTGTGGTGACAACAATCTTCCTGCCTTTGACCCTAATTGTAGGTTGGTATGGCATGAATTTTACCATGCCGGAGTATGATTGGAAGTATGGATATGCCATGGTAATCATCATCTCCATACTATTTATTATTGGAGGAATTTATTTTTTCAAGAAAAATAAATGGTTTTGAAAATCTGAAGTAAAATTGGAATAGAAGTTGGGTTTTTAGGGTAATTATTAAATATGAAAGCAAGATTCCAACAGAGTGTTTATGTAACTTGAAAAGGTAAATGTATATCATTGAGTATTTTAAAATTGTGTTTAGTGACTTTATTTTTTTAGCAAAAGTGTTGACAAGTTAGTTTTTAGTGCTATAATCAGAAGTGTTTCAATTGAAGAACAGAAAGCGTTGATGAGGACAGTAGTCCTTTCAAAACGGCCAGAGAGGGACATCAGATTATTCATAGTCTTGGGTGGAAATGTCCTACGTTAAGAAAGAGCACGAAAACCACCTCGGAGTGGCTCTAATAAAGCCCGTTGACTACGTTACAGTTATAAATGAGTGGTTTTTTAACAAAAAGGGTGGAACCGCGGGAGTATTATGCTCTCGTCCCTTTCCGAAAGGAAAGTGGACGGGAGCTTTTTTATTGCAGTCTGCTTTCCGAAAAATCTTGTTTATATCGAGAAGGAGAGGAAAATTATGAAAATTACACTGAAAGATGGCGTTGTAAAAGAATTTGAACAGGCAGTATCTGTGCTGGATATTGCAAAGGCAATCAGCGAAGGCTTGGCAAGAAATGCTTGCGCAGGTATTGTTGATGGAGAAGTTAAAGATTTGCGTTTTGTTGTAGACAAAGATGCGGAAGTAAGCATCTGTACTTTTGAAGATGAAGCTGGAAAAATGGCATTCCGCCACACAACTTCTCATATTTTGGCTCAGGCTGTAAAGAATCTTTACCCAGATACAAAACTGGCAATTGGCCCTTCCATTGCTGAAGGTTTCTATTACGATTTTGACCGTGAAAAAGCATTTACACCTGAAGAATTGGAAGAAATTGAAGCTGAAATGAAAAAAATTGTAAAGGCTGACTTGGCAATTGAACGATTTGAATTGCCCCGTGGAGAAGCTATTCAATATATGGAAGAGAGAAATGAGCCTTATAAGGTTGAATTGATTCAGGATTTACCTGAAGATGCAATCATTTCTTTCTATAAGCAAGGAGATTTTACAGATTTGTGCGCAGGCCCTCACTTGATGAGCACAAAATATATCAAAGCAATTAAATTGACTTCTGTAGCAGGTGCCTACTGGAGAGGTAGCGAGAAAAACAAAATGCTTTCTCGCATTTACGGTACTTCTTACCCCAAGGCATCTGAATTGGAAGCATATTTGACAATGATGGAGGAAGCAAAGAAGCGTGACCACAGAAAGCTGGGCAAGGAACTTAAGTTGTTTGCTCTGTTGGATGAAGGCCCTGGTTTCCCATTCTTCCTGCCTAAAGGCATGATTATTAAAAATACTTTATTGGAGTATTGGAGAGAGATTCATAAAGAAGCAGGCTATGTTGAAGTTTCAACACCTATTATTATGAATCAGCATTTGTGGGAAAACAGCGGTCATTGGGATCACTACAAAGACAATATGTATACCACAATGATTGATGAAATGAATTATTGCATTAAGCCAATGAACTGCCCTGGTGGTATGTTGGTTTATAAGCAGGATATGCATTCTTACAGAGAATTGCCTATGCGTGTTGCAGAAATCGGTTTGGTTCACAGACATGAAAAATCCGGTGCTCTGCACGGTTTGATGCGTGTACGTTGCTTCAATCAGGATGATGCGCACATCTTCATGACAGAAGAACAGATTAAAGATGAAATCAGCGGCGTTATCCGTTTGATTGATGGGGTTTACCGTCAGTTTGGCTTTAATTATCATATTGAGCTTTCCACAAGACCTGAAAATAGCATGGGTTCTGATGAAGCTTGGGAATTGGCAACAGAGGGCTTGAGAAGCGCTTTGGATGAGAATGGAATTGCCTATATTGTAAATGAAGGCGACGGTGCTTTCTACGGCCCTAAAATCGACTTCCATTTGGAAGACTCCATCGGCAGAACATGGCAGTGTGGCACAATCCAGCTGGATATGCAGATGCCTGAGCGTTTTGATTTGGAATATATGGCGGCAGATGGCAGCAAAAAACGCCCTGTTATGATTCACCGTGTTGCTTTTGGTTCTATTGAACGTTTTATTGGTATTTTGATTGAGCATTTTGCAGGTCAGTTCCCTACATGGCTTTCTCCTGTACAGGTAAAAGTATTGCCTATTTCCGAAAAGTTTGCTGATTATGCGAAACAGGTGGCTGATCAGTTAGATGCAGAGGGTATTCGTGTTGAAACTGACTATCGTGCAGAGAAGATTGGCTATAAAATAAGAGAAGCGAGAAATGAAAGAGTACCTTATATTATCGTTGTGGGCGAAAAGGATGTGGAAGCAAATAAGGTTTCCCTGCGCTCCAGAAAGAATGGCGATGAGGGTCAGGTAGATTTGGCAGATGTTATCTCTAGAGTTAAAGAAGAAATTAAAGCAAGAAGTATGAACTAAGCTGGTTTCGGGTGCAGATTAAAATATCTGCACCCATATTTAAATATTTCTTTAGAAAATTATTGACGTGGTTGTCAATTAATGCTATACTACTAGGGTAATAAAGAAGAAGTTCCGCTTCTCACCTTATGGCATGGGCTTTATAAGGTTAATACACGATTTTTAAAGCAGGGCTTTACTCTGTTTTTCTGTGTGCGGCGGGTTTCTTCCGGCGCAATTTTTTTTTGCGCACTTGCGGATAACGGTACAATAATTTGGGAGGTGCTTTGCTATTACAGAATTAATGATCAACGAGCAAATCAGAGACAAGGAAATTAGATTGATTGGCGAAGATGGGGAACAGTTGGGAATCGTGTCTTCTAAAGATGCGCAGAAGATGGCGGATGAAAAGAAGCTGGATTTGGTGAAAATTGCCCCGACTGCGAAGCCTCCGGTTTGTCGTATCATGGACTATGGTAAATATAAATTCGATCAGGCTAAGAAAGAAAAAGAAGCCAGAAAGAAACAAAAAACTGTAGACGTGAAAGAACTTCGTTTGTCTCCTGGTATCGATACTCATGACGTTCAGGTAAAGGTGAAAAAAGCGAATGAATTCCTGAAGGATGGGGATAAGGTAAAGGTAAGTATTCGTTTTAGAGGACGCGAAATTGGTCATTCTAAGGCGGGTATGGTCATTCTTGAGAACTTTGCAAACGAAACTGCAGAGTTTGGTGTGGTTGAAAAAGAACCCAAGATGGAAGGTAGAAGCTTAGTTATGTTCCTTGCACCAAAGAGCTAATCCGCAGGATGGAAGAAAGCAACAAGACATAAGCAGCAGATATATCTGCTAGGATTATTTTAGGAGGTTTTAACATTATGCCTAAGTTGAAAACAAAAAAAGCAGCAGCGAAGAGATTCAGAATTACTGGCACAGGTCAGCTGAAAAGACAGAAATCCAATACACAGCATATTCTTGGCAAAAAGTCCAGAAAGAGAAAAAGAAACTTGAGACACGCTACAACTGTTGATAAAACTGTATTGAACAGCATCAAAAAGAGACTGTTACCATACGCATAATTTCGAGTATATTTTTAGGAGGACTTTACCATGGCAAGAGTGAAAGGCGCGTTAAACGCGAGAAAAAGACATAAAAAAGTATTGAAGCTGGCTAGAGGCTATCGTGGCGCTAGAAGCAAACAATACAGAGTTGCAAAGCAGTCTGTAATGAAAGCTATGGCATTCGCATTTGCCGGCAGAAAGCAGACAAAAAGAGAATACAGAAGCCTTTGGATCACAAGAATCAATGCAGCAGCAAGATTGAATGATATTTCTTACAGCAAGCTGATTCACGGTTTAAAAATGGCTGACGTTAACATCAACAGAAAGATGTTGGCTGACTTAGCTGTTTCCGATCCCGCTGCATTCACTACATTAGTAGCTACAGCAAAAGCAAAACTGTAATTTATTAATTGAGAAACCGACCTTTTGTTTTGCACAAAAGGTCTTTTTTCATTCATAAGACATTGCTTAGGTTGAAGGGGGAGGGATAACACTACTATGGAAATTGTCTTGACAAAAGCTTTCGGGTTTTTGTTTATGATTGGCGTGGGTTTTGGGCTAAAACGAGGTGGGTTATTCTCTCAAAAGGATACCGACCTTTTGTCTAGATTGGTTATGAAAATTACTTTGCCAATGGTAATTATAAGTAATTTTAGAACCCTTAGCCTGGATGTTTCGTTCCTGATGGATATTGCCTTGGGCTTCATAACAAATCTTGTGGCAATTAGTCTGGTTCTACTCCTTACAAGAAAAAAACGGCCCTCAGAGCGAGCATTTTTTATTATCAATGCCTCCGGTTATAATATTGGACTTTGTACGTTGCCCTTTATGCAGAGCTTCTTCGCCTCGGATGCAGTGGCGGTTGTTTGTATGTTTGATGTGGGTAACGCCATTATGGTTTTTGGAATTACCTTTACCATTGCCACCCTTATTGTAAAAGGAAAAGGTAATGTAAGCGTGAAAGAAATTCTAAAAACATTATTTTCATCTATGCCCTTCGTAGCATATTTGGTTATGATTTTATTGTGCAGTCTAAACATTCAATTACCCAATATTATATTTGATCTTGCAACCATGATGGGTCAGGCAAATACATTTTTGGCAATGATTCTAATCGGGATTATGTTTGAACCTAAAATGAAAAAAAGTGTTTTAAAAGATATGGGGAGTGTTTTTGTATTAAGGATTGGAATCGCTTGCGTATTTTCCTATTTGATTTATCATTACTTACCAGGGCCGTTGCTACATAGACAAATACTTTCCATTGTTGTTTTTTCGCCTATTTTAAGTATTGCGCCGATTTATACTGAACGCTGTGGTTATGATCGTTCCGCTGCAGCCGTTTTAAACTCTTTGATGCTCCCATTTAGTTTGATTTTAATGACTATATTATTGATTGTTTTAAAACTGTACTAGACAATATTGATTTTATACGAAAGTCACACGAAAAAAGGGCTTTGATTGTATTAGAATATATAGAAATAATTCTTATTTCTTTGAGTTTATAAAAATAGTATGGTATAATTGCTTTGAAAAACGCAAAAGATTTGATAAAAAATCTTTTCGTTTGTTTTGAATTTACCATGATTGGGTTTATGGTTGTTGCAGGGGAGAATATGAAACAGAAAGGATGGTTTTCATGATTGGAGAAAAAATAAAGGCTGCAAGAGTGGAAAAGGGAATCACTGCAAAGGATTTGGCTGAAAAAGCTGAGGTGACCCCCGGATATATTTCACAAATTGAACGTAATTTAATCAGTCCATCTCTGTCTGTTTTGATGCGTATTGCAGAAGCGATTGAAATTCCTTTGGTTTCTCTTTTTTCCCAAGAGGAGCAAGAACAAGTTACAGTAATCACCAGAGATAACCGCACGAAAATTCAGTTTGCCGATATTAATATGGAGTACCAGTTTGTAACACCCTATAGTAGAAACAAAAATGCTTGTACTAAAATGGAAATGTTATGTTTTAAATTAGGTGCAAAAAGCTGGGGCAGTACCATGGTGCAGTATCACCAGGAAGCGGCGGAATGTACTTTGGTTCTAAAAGGAACACTGGAATATCATATTGGTGACGATGTATATATCTTAAATGAGGGGGATAGCATTTATGTACCCCAGCAAACATATCACCAGTTGTATAATCCCGGTGATGAAGATGTAGAAGCGGTTGCTGTTATATCACCGGCTTTATATTAAATAGATTTGTTCGATTTGAGAAACCAAAAAAAGTTTGCTTCAAGAGCATACCTCTTATCAACTTTTGAAATGATATCTATTGTATTAAATTAAGAACAAAAATTGCTATAAGAACTTTTCTTTTTTGCATGAAATTGCATAAAGGACAGGTTCTTTTTTTTATGATGTTTAGAAAGATAAACAATATAATTATCCTATTTGAAATCTATTTATTCTAAAGATATAAAATTTAAAAATACTAAAATTTATTTAATATTTCGTTGACATTTATATATATTAAATATATAATCCTATTAAACTAAATTTAGTATAATTAATTACAAAAGAGAACCTTGAAAATATAGGTAAAAGGAGGAATTATATGAGTATTTTATCATCAAAGAAATTTCAAAAATATTTTGTTCCAGGTATTGTTTTTCAGTCTTGCGTCATAGCAGGCGGTTACGGAACAGGCAGAGAGTTAGTCGAATATTTTATGGGATATGGGCCTTTGGGTGGTATCTTGGGTATGACCATCGTATCCATGTTGACATGGTCCATTGTTTGCGCAGTTTCCTTTGCTTTTGCAAGAAAGTTTCAGAAATATGACTATAAAAATTTTATGAAAAAACTCATGGGACCAGGCTGGTTAGTCTTTGAGGTCGCTTACATAATTTTTATTTTAATCGTTTTAGCAGTTGTTTCCGCTTCTGCGGGTTCCATACTTCATGAGCTTTTTGGCCTAAATAAATGGTTTGGTATCATTGGTATGTCAGCAGCAGTGTTTTTATTGGTAATGAATGGTTCAGATGTGATTGAAAAGGTATTATCTTTATGGTCCTTTGTGCTTTATGGTGTTTATTTTCTGTTTTTGGTATTGGTAATTTCCAGATATAGTTCAGACATCGGCCATAATTTTGCTACAGTGCCTGTAAGTGGAAATTGGGCTTTAGGTGGTTTTCAATATGCATTCTACAATTTAGCTATCATTATTGCGGTGCTTTATACCATTAGGCATTCTGATAATTCCAAAGAAGCATTTACCTCAGGGCTGATTGCAGGCGTAATCGGTATGTTGCCAGGTATTATCTTATTTGTGGCAATGGCAGGTTTTTATCCTACCATTATTGATCAGGAACTTCCTGTGGATTATATTTTAACCCAAATGAATATGCCATGGTTGCGTTATATGTTCCAAATTGTATTGTTTGGTACCTTGATTGAAACAGGTTCTGGTCTAATCTATTCAATTACAGACCGTATTGCCGAAAGCTATAAAAGCAAGAAACAGATAGTACCTAACTGGATAACACCGGTAATTGCAATTATTCTGTTGGTAGTTACTACCTTTATTTCTTCCTTCGGATTGATTAATCTGATTGCAAAGGGTTACGGAACATTGGCATGGATATTCTTCTTTGTATATGTCATTCCAATTATGACTCTTGGTGTATATAAGCTGATGAAAAAAGCCTAAATTGGTTTGAATGGTAAAGACGGGGAGATGAGAGAAATGGGTTTAACAACAACAAAAAGTGCTGCTTGGATTGCGCGTGATGAGAAAGTAATTGCACCATGTCAGCATTTTTCATATTTTCCGCTGACAATACAAAGGGTTGTGGGAGATATTATTATCGATCAAGATGACAATCGGTTTATAGATTTTCTAAGTAGTGCATCATCTTTGAATCTTGGTAGTGGTTTCCCTGCTGTTACAGAGGCAATCAAAGAGCAGTTGGAATTGTATAGCCAGTATACACCTGCCTATATTTATAATACGAAAAATATTAGCTATGCAGAGCGATTAACATCCGTCTATCCAGGAGGTGCTTCTGCTAAGGTATGCTTTGGAAACTGCGGTTCCGATGCTAACGACGCCTCCATTAAATTTGCAAGAGCCTACACCGGAAGAACTAAGATTATTACTTTTATTAATGGGTATCATGGAAGTACATATGGCTCCATTTCCTTAAGTGCAGTTACAACAAGAATGCGTTCAAAAATGGGGCCGTTCCTACCAGACATTTACAATTTCCCCTTTTATGGGGATGATTTGGAGGATGAGGTTTGTGAAAGGGAATGTATAAAGGATTTGGAAAGGGCCTTTGAGGCATATTTGCCACCAGAAGAGGTTGCAGCGGTTATCATTGAACCCCTTCAAGGAGATGCCGGATTAATTGCCGCACATCAAATCTTCATGCAAAAATTATACGCCCTTTGCAAAAAACATGGAATTCTTTTTATCGCCGAAGAGGTTCAGCAGGCATTTTTCAGAACGGGAAAATGGTTTTCCATCGAACATTACGATATAGTTCCCGATGGCATAATATTGGGCAAATCTGTAGGGGCAGGTCTTCCGCTGGGTGCTTTTATGGCAAAGGAGGAAATTATGGATTCCTTGCCTGCTCCGGCACATCTATTTACTTTAGGTGGTCACGCGCTAGCTTGCGCTGCTGGCTGTGCAGCATTTGATTATATGCAAGGAGAAGAATTTCAAAATATTTTAGCAGAAAATGAGAAAGCTATGGAGTACTATTTAAATAATATGATGGATAAATTTCCTCAAGTTGCAACAAAGAAAAGCGGAAAGGGAATGTCTAGAGGTCTGACTTTAACAAGAAAAGACCCCGAAAGCGATAAACAAATTCCTGATGATGTGGGAACCTACAAGGTTTTGTACCGTGCCTATGAAAAGGGATTGGTTGTGATATCCCTTGGGAAAAATGTATTGCGAATCCAACCCCCTCTAAATATTCAGCCCGAAAATTTAAAAAGAGGCTTTGAAATCATTGAGGAGTCTATACAGGAATACCTAGATGGAAAAATTCCCGATGATGTTCTGAAATTTAAAAAAGGCTGGTAAAAAAGCTGTCTAGTTCTTAATCGAAATCTAAAATGATTCAAAAATACCCCCAACAAATACTGTGGGGGTATTTTTTAGAAATATTAAAGTGCATACCATGAATTATTAAGACATCATTTCGCCACCCACGATATATGACCATTTTCCATCCTCTTTTTTTGCCGTACAATCTACAAAGCCATATGCACCTAAAGAGGAGCGCCATTTTTGAACAGAAAATGTAAACATATCCTTTTCAGCTTTCGTAGACTTCAGATTTACCCAAATTCCGTTCTCCATTTGGGCAAATCCCGTATCTTTTTCAATCGTAATTAAGTTTTCTGCAATCAAATCATCATAGGTCGCCATTCGTGTTTCTATTTGTGTCTTATTCCAAAGTAAGTAGAGAAGGGCTTTTTTCTCGCTGTCGGTAAGATTTTCTTCCTCTGATAAATTTATTGCAATAAGATTGATATCACTGTTTAGCGCAGGATCGGTCTTGAATAAATCTAGGAGGATATTGTAATAGAGTCCTACGAAGTCCTCACTTTTTTCGGTGAGAATTACGTAATCCGGATTGGCAAGAATCTCAGGGTAAATATCCAAAACCATACCGCTAAACCCGATCTCTACCATATCCCCCGGTTCTATTTGGGTGATATCCCCTATAAATGCGCTAGTAGAAACTTGACAGATATCTTTTTCTTCTGTTATCGCAACAAAGAGCATATCTTTTTCTATTTTGATGATTTTCCCATGTAACGTTTTCACTGACTTCTCTTTGGGTTTTTCGTTGGTGAGTGTAATGGGAGGGTTTTCGGCGGTTTCTGATGGTTTTACATTTCCGCATCCGCTAAAAAAAACCAAACAGCATATAAATAGAATCATGTATAATTTTTTCATCTTCTCAGCTCCTCTTTGTCTTACTAGACGCTGAAAGTAAGAAAATGTTTCCTAAATTCTAATTTTATTTATACGCTCATATTAAATGGGAGTATTCATGAAAGACTCTTTTCTAATTTCACAAAAGCTTCCAAGGCAACTAAAATCTCATTTTTCTCCCCTTGCATGGAAAGGGATTCACCATCAACGTAATTTACAATACTATCAAGGGTATCACCTTGGTATTCTACAACATTATTTAAAATAGAAGCGGTTTTTACCCCTCTTAAATGGCCAATTGTAAAAATTGCCGCTGTTTCCATATCACATCCAAGAACGCCTTTTTTTGACCAAAATGCATCTATCGCATCTTCGTCGTCTGTATAAAAGCTATCGTGGCTTCTTGCAATACCAGTATGATAAGAAATATTTTTTTCCTTTGCAGATTCAACGCAAGCATATAACAGTTCTGCATCGGGCACGGCGGGGAACATAGCATCCACATAGGTCTTGGATGCTCCATCATCACGCACAGCACCGCTCACCAGAATAATATCTCCCATTTTTACTTTTGGCTGTAAACTACCACAGCTTCCGATACGAATCATGGCTTCTACACCAATATTATGCAGTTCTTCAACGGCAATTCCAGCGGAAGCACCACCTATTCCCGTTGAAATGGCTAAAATTTTAATACCTTTATAGGTACCGATCAAACTTCTATATTCACGGTTAAATTTTAATTCCACAACATTTTCAAGAAATGGAGAAATTCGATCTAATCTGGCGGGATCCCCAGGAAGTAAAGCATATTTCACCTCAAGAGTATCGTCTAGCTGAATATGTGGCTGTATATTTGGCATATTTGTTCCTCCTTTGTAGTCCTTTTGTATGATATAATTTACCTTAATTTTTGAAAAAATGCAATGTTTGCAGTCTAATAATTTGAATCTATTTGAATAATATGTTAAAATCATTAGAAAGAGAAACACGGTCTGTGTTTTAGGGAGGGTAAGATGATTTATTTTGTTTTTTTAATTTTGGCCGGTATTTTTCAAGGCTTTATGGTATCACTAAATGGGCAGTTAGGAAATTACTATAGCCTTTTCGGGGTTTGTTTTTTTGTCCATGTCATTGCTGCGTTACTTCTTTTCCTATATATTAAGTTTAAGGAAAAAAAGCCAATTACCTTTGGCGGAGTGCCAAAATATGTTTATGCCGTGGGTTTTATGGGGGTCACATTGGTCGCCAGCAGCAGCTGGTGCATCTTGCATATTGGCGCAACCCAATTATTGAGCCTATCTATCATTGGACAAATGATTTCTTCAGCATTGGTTGACCATTTCGGATGGTTTAATGCAATGAAAAAACCGTTTCGCTTCAAACAGTTACCTTGCTATTTATTGGTGTTGGCAGGAGTTTTGATAGTTGTTTATGCTTAAGGAGGCAAAAAATGATATACTATATAGCGGCGATTGCGAACGGATTTTTGTCTGTTATTAATAAAATGGTAAACGTAAAGGCGGGAGAATGCTTGGGTACAGCCAGAGGGGCATTAATCAATTACATTGAAGCCTCTGTTATTGCTTTTTGCCTTGTTTATATCACCGGAAAAGGAGGGGAATTCAGCCTTTCCTTTATAAAGGAGGTTCCACTGCTTTTTTATTTAGGCAGTGTTTGTGGATTGGTTGCCATGATTTTTTTAATCATTGGCACGAAAAATACGGGAGCCATGACATCAACGGTTTTGATGCTTTTTGGGCAGTTGAGTGCCTCAATTGTGTTAGATTATGTTTTTTTTGGAACCTTTCGACCCATTCAAATTTTGGGCATCTTTATGATCTTAAGCGGAATTGCATGGAAAGAAAAGCTTCGTGAATTAGAATTGAGAAAATCTATTTTAATGAATACTAAGGAGGAAATAGAATGAAAATACTGAATTTTGGTTCTTTAAATATGGATTATGTCTATGAGGTGGATCACTTTGTTGAACCCGGGGAGACCATGTCCTCTAATGGTCTATTTGTCAACTGTGGTGGAAAAGGATTAAATCAGTCGATTGCAGCGGCGAAGGCTGGGAATGAGGTATATCATGCTGGTTTTGTTGGCAAGGGCGGAGAGGCTTTAGCAGAAAAACTTGCAGAAAATCATGTAGATATTTCTTTACTCAAGGAAACCACCGAAAACTGTGGACATGCTATCATCCAGGTAGATGAAAATGGGCAAAATTGCATTTTGCTTTATGGTGGCACAAATCAGCTGTATACCAAAGAATATATCAACGAAACGTTAGATAAATTCGGCAATGAAGGGCTTGTCCTGTTACAAAACGAAACAAATTTAGTGGATTATATGATTGAAGAATCCCATAAAAGAGGGCTGAAAATTGCATTCAATGGGGCACCCATGAATGAAAAAGTTTTAGAGTATCCTTTAGAGCTTTTAGATTGGTTGATTGTAAATGAGGTTGAAGGTAGACAGATTGCGGGCTGTGAAAAGGATGAAGAGATGCTTCCTATTTTAAAAGAAAAATATCCTAAGGGAAATATTCTACTGACCCTTGGCAGCCGAGGTGCCATTTGTTATTCCCAAGGGGAGACTTACAAAATCGGATGCCATCAAGTTGAAGTTGTGGACACTACTGCTGCGGGGGATACCTTTAGTGGTTATTTCTTATATGGTATACTAAATGGAGAATCTATATCGGATTCCTTATTACTAGCTACAACAGCAAGTGCGCTTGCCATTGGTAAAAAAGGTGCATCTGACTCTGTTCCCTTAAAAGCAGAGGTTGACTATGTTTTGCGAGAAAACAAATTTGGCGTTTTAGCCGTTGATAAAATAGATTAAAGGAGCGTGTTTTCTTTGGAAAAAGTATTATTTGTAAATTGCTGCATTCGTAGAGATGCTTCTCGAACCAAAAAACTGGCAGATTTATTTCTGGAAGAAATAAAAAAGAAAGGTGACTATGAAATTGAGGAGCTTTGCTTGATGGATGAAGCCTTAATCAATATGACTGAAGGTTATTTTCACCAAAGAGACGTGTTCCTAGCGAACAAAGATTTTTCTCACCCACGTTTTCACTATGCCCATGCATTTGCTCAGGCGGATAAAATTGTGATAGCGGCACCTTTTTGGGATTTAAGCTTTCCTGCTTTATTGAAAACATATATTGAAAATCTGTGTGTGGAGGGCATCACTTTTGGCTGTAACGAGCAGGGGTGTGTTGGCACTTGTAAAGCCAATCATATGGTTTATGTTACCACACGAGGTGGGTTTTATCAGGATTCTCCTATGGAGATGGGTTCCAGATACATGGAAGCAATGAGTCAATTTTTTGGCATTGAAAAGTATGATTGTATTTTTGCAGAAGGATTAGATATGGGACTTCGTCCTGTTGAGGTTATTATAGAAGAAGCAGCTGCAAAAGGAAAAGAGGTTGCTGCTACATTTTAATAGAGTATGTTATAATGCATATTATATTTTGCCGAAACAAATAAAAACAAAAATAAAAAGGGTCTACGATCTAGAATTGGGGGCTGAAAATGGGGGAAATGATGAAAGCAGTTGTATACAAGGGAAATGGTATTGTGTGCTTGGAAGATAGACCAATTCCAGTGATTGAAAAGGAAACCGACGCCATTGTAAGAGTAACCAGATCCACAATTTGTTCCAGCGATTTGCATATTAAGCATGGGGCTGTGCCTAGAGCTAAGGAAAACACGGTTTTAGGTCATGAATTTGTTGGAGAAATTGTTGAAGTTGGCAGAAAAGTGAAGCATTTTTATGCGGGTGACCGTGTTTCTGTAAATGTAGAGACTTTTTGCGGCGAATGCTTTTTCTGTAAACAAGGTTATGTAAATAATTGCGTCCACGGCGGTTGGGAGCTGGGTTGCCGTATTGATGGGGGGCAAGCGGAATATGCCCGCATTCCCATGGCTGACCAAGGTTTAACGAAAATTCCCGATGATGTATCCGACGAAGAAGCATTGTTTAATGGTGACATCCTAGCAACAGGCTATTGGGCCGCAAGCATTGGAGAGTTAAAACCAGCGGATACGGTGGTTGTTTTAGGAGCCGGTCCTACAGGTTTGTGCACTTTAATGAGCATTAAACTCTATAGTCCTGCCATGGTTATTGTCGTGGATACAAGTACAGACAGATTAAATTTGGCAAAAGAGCAGGGGCTGGCAGATATCTGCCTAAATCCTCTGGAAGTTGATATAGAAGAAGAAATTTTAAAGCTGACTCAAGGCAGAGGTGCCGACCGTGTGTTTGAAGTAGCAGGTGGAGAGAATACCTTCCAGCTGGCATGGAAAGTTGCAAGACCAAATGCCATTGTGGTTTTGGTGGCTCTTTATGAAAAAGAGCAAACCTTGCCGTTGCATCAGATGTATGGCAAAAACTTAGTATTTAAAACTGGTGGGGTGGATGCCAATAGCTGTGAAGCCATTATGAAAATGGTGCAGTGCAAAAAGATTGATACCAGCTGTCTGATTACCCATCGTGCCCCTTTAAATGACGTAATGGAAGGGTATCGTATATTTGAAAACAGACTGGATGGCTGTATTAAATGGGTCATTACACCATTTGAACACAATTAAAGAAAATTGCACAAGCCGTAAACCCCTCGATTTTAAGCTGGGGAAACCATTGCTAAATATAAAGCAGACATCTATTTGGTGTCTGCTTTTAAGCATATGTTATTAATAAAAAAGTCTGAGAAAAGGAGGAAAGCAATGAAATTTTTTCACATAGGAGATTTACACTTGGGAAAGAAAATTTACGATTTTTCTATGATTGATGATCAAAAATATATCCTTATCCAGATTTTAGAAAAGGCGAAGGAAGAGAAAATAGATGGCATTTTTATCACCGGAGATGTTTATGATAAAGGTGTTCCTCCGGTGGAAGCTGTACGACTGTTGGATTGGTTTCTGACAGAGCTATCCAAACACCAAATTGCCATTTATATGATAGCGGGAAATCATGATTCTGCCCATCGTTTGGATTTTGGCAGCCGACTGTTTCAAGAAAACCAAATTCATATTTGCGGAAGCTATGATGGCACTTTAAAATCCGTGGTTTTGCAGGATGAATTCGGAGAAATTGAAGTGCATTTACTCCCCTTTATAAAGCCTGCATTAGTAAGTCCTTTTTATGCTGAGGAAATATCCTCCTATCAGAAAGCTATGGAACTTGTTTTGCAAGAATATCCGCACAAAAAAGAGAGAAGAAATATTTTATTGGCTCATCAGTTTGTGACGTGGCATGGAGAAGCGGAGCGAAGTGATTCGGAAACAAATTCTTTAGGTGGTGTGGATGAGATTGATGCAAGTATCTTTTTTGACTTTGATTATGTTGCTTTGGGGCATTTGCATCGTCCACAAAAGATTGGGAAAGAAACCATTCGATTTGCAGGCTCGCCACTGGCATATTCTTTTTCTGAAATCAGCCGCAAAAAAAACATTATAAAGTTAGAATGCAGAAAAAAAGGAGATACACAGGTAGACTTTATACCTCTTTCCCCCAAAAGACCCCTTCGGGAAATCAAGGGTCCTCTGCAAGGCTTGTTAGAAGCGGCAAAAGCCGAGGATGGCTCTGAGGACTATATTCGAGGGATACTTACGGATAAAATGCCATTAAACGACCCGCTGGGTCAACTTCGTGTATTTTACCCCAACTTAATGACATTAGAGGTGGAAGCTAGAACCTATGAGGAACGGGAGTTTTCTTATTCAGCAGAGGAAACATCACCCCAAGAATTGTTCCAGATATTTTTCGAAAGACAAAATCAAAAGGAAATGGATGACCTGCAAAAACAAGGTGTAAAAAAAGCTTGGGAAGCGTTGGAGGATGATATGGAATGAAACCAATACATTTAACAATATCAGCTTTTGGTCCTTTTGCTGAGAAAATAGAGATTCCATTTTCAAAGCTTGGATCGGGAGGCCTTTTTCTTGTAAGCGGTGATACAGGGGCGGGAAAAACCACAATTTTTGATGCCATTTGTTTTGCACTGTTTGGAGAAACCAGTGGATCTAATCGGGGCATTGACAGTGTGCGCAGTGATTTCGCCCAAGGCACTACAAAAACATACATAGAACTATTGTTTCAACATAAAGGCAAGATTTATCGTATTATCCGCAATCCTGCTTATCGACGCCCCAAAAAAAATGGTGATGGAATGACAACGGAAGTGGCGGAAGCGGCATTATTTTGCCAAGATGAAACCATTTCCACAGGTTTTGTTCAGGTGAAAAAAGCAGTTGAAGAGCTCTTATCTGTGGATGCAAAGCAGTTTAAACAAATAGCTATGATTGCTCAGGGTGAGTTTTTAAAGCTTTTATACGCTGAAAGCAGTGAAAGAGGAGCAATTTTCCGAAAAGTTTTTCATACCAATACTTTTGCAGATTTTCAGCAACGGTTAAAGGAAATGGAAAAGCTAAATCGTACACAATTCGAGGATAGTGAAAAACGTTTGCTACACTATTTGCAACAGCTTTTCCACGAGGAAAGTCTTGATGCAAAAAGTCTGATTTACCAAGCCGAAGCCATACTAGAGCAAGAAGAAAAGACCTTTGCAGATGCGCAAAGAGAAGTTTTACACCTAAAAGAGGAGAAAGCAAGTCTTTCAAAAATGGAGCAGGAGCTTACCAGGGATATCAGTAAGGGTGAAATCAATAATAAGCGCATTGAAAATCTAGAAAAAGCAAAAAAGGAACTGCAACAATTATCAGAGAAGAAAAAAGAGAAGCAAGATGCGCAAGCGTCTCTTATAAAGCAAAAAATTGCACAGGATTATGTGCTCCCTCTGGAAAAAGCAATGCTTCATGAAAAAGAAATGCTGGAAGAAACGGAAGCCCAAACTTTAGCTTTTCGAAAAAAATTAAGTGCACTTTACCCTGTTTTAAAGAGCATAGAGGATGAGCGGCAAAATCAAGAAAATGCACAGCCAAAGTTGAATGAAGAGAGAATCCGTCTGAAGAAAATGGAAAGTGATTTTGCAGACTATTCCAGGAAAGAAGCTTTACAAAAAGAAAAGGTTGTTTTAAAGGAAGAAAAGGAAGCTTTGGAGAAAGATATAATTGCAATACAAACGAAAATAAAGGTTCTGGAAGAGAGAATATTAGAAGTTAAAACAAAGCTGGAGGATAAGCCTCTTTTGGAAAAAAAAGAGCTAATGCTCGAGCAAGCAAAGCAGGGGAAAAAAGATAGAGAGAAGCGGATTAGACAGATTATTTCCATGCAAGATACCTTAAAGGTGGATGAGATCGCTCTGGATGCTTTGAGAAAGCAATACAAAATAGCCGAGTTGCAGTGGAAAGAAGCAAGACAATATCGAGAGGCCATAGAAACGGCTTTTTTAGGGGAGCAGGCGGGTATTCTGGCAGAAAAACTTCAAGAGGGCATCCCTTGCCCAGTATGTGGGTCCTTTGAACATCCAAAAAAGGCAGTACTTTCTTCAAGTGCACCTACAGAAGAAGAATGGAAAAAATCTAAGGCAGATGAAGAGCTTACAGGTGCAAATTTGCAAGAAATTGCTTCCAAAGGAAAGGAGCATTCCGCCAGATGCCAAGTGGAAAGAGAAAATATCTTAAAATCTTGTACCGAGGAAGCCATATCCATAGAAACGATACAAGAGAATCTAACATGTATACAAGAGGAAGTATACAGCTTGGAACTTGAGTTGAAAATACACAAGTCCAAATTATCGGAGTTTTCAGAGTTTGAAAAGGTATTGGAAATAGAGACTACCTTCCTTGCTGAGCAAAAGAAGCAATTAGAAGGGATAGAAACAAAAGTCAAGAGTAATATTGAAAAATCAGGACTTTTACAAGGGGAATTCATTTCTTTGGAACAACGTCTTGAGAAAAATACAACAGCAGAGCAAGCAAAATCAGCAATTGATGGGTTACAACGATATATCGATAAAGCGGATAAAGAATATAAACGCATACTTACCCTTCATCAGGAGAAAAAAGAGGAAGTGCAAAAACTTGAAACCCGGTTAGAGGAAAGCCGAAGCATGGCTTTACAGGGGGAAAAGCGCTTCAAACAAGCACAGTCTCTTTTTTATACCATGCTAGAGGAAAAAGGATTTACTGAGGAACAGTACCATTCAGGCTTGCCTGAAAGCAGAGAGGCTTTAGAGCAGGAGGAACAAAGGGTACAAGCCTTTTTTTATCAATTGACCCAACTTGAAAATTTCGTTCAACGCACTGAGTTAAGTGAGGAAACGAAACGATATGATTTGACAGCGCTGCAAGATGAGAAGGATACCATTACTTTGCGTATAAAAGCCATTGATGATGCATTGGAAGAATTAAACGGAAGCAATGCCGTTCGAGAAATTGCTTTGCAAAAAGGAAAAGCAGAACTGAAGGATAGAAAAAAGTTGGAAAAACAGTATTTGCCCATTCTTGAGCTATCCAAAACAGCGAATGGTGAGCTTTCAGGTAAAGAAAAAATCACCTTTGAATCTTTTGTTCAAGGTTTTTACTTTGAACGTGTGCTTCAGGCTGCGAACTTACGCTTGGGAGAAATGACCGAAGGCAGATATCGTTTGCTTCGGGCGGAAAACGCTTCCGATAAACGAAGTCAAAGTGGTTTGGAAATGGAAGTTATGGATTATTATACGGGAAAGAGCCGCTCCGTGAAATCCCTTTCAGGGGGTGAAGCATTCAAAGCCTCTCTTTCCTTGGCCTTGGGACTTTCTGACGTAATTCAAAGCCATGCAGGCGGTGTTCAAATCGATGCTATGTTCATCGATGAAGGTTTCGGAGCTTTGGATGAGCATTCCAGAGAGCAGGCTGTACAGGTCTTACAAAGACTCTCCTATGGCAATAGATTGGTTGGCATTATATCCCATATTACTGAATTAAAGGAAAATATCGAGAAGAAAATATTAGTTCAGCGTAGCTCAAAAGGCAGCTCTGTTGAGGTAATTTCTTAATGATATCCAAGCAAATGAAAACAGCAGGCTTAGTGTTTTAGGCCTGTTGTTTTTTACGTGGTCAAAAAGACGAAAAGATAGGGATTCCTTCTTGCTGTTATCCAGACAAACACATGATTTTTTATAATGCATATTTTAATAAAGATAGGGGGCGGGATAATGGAATGGTCAGAAAAAAAAATTCTTGTACTGGGAGGAGATCTTAGACTTCTTTACTTGGCAGATGCATGTAAAGATATTTTTCCCCAAGTAGGAACATATGCCTTAGATGGTGCGGAACAATTATCGGGGAATGAACGGTTTGAGTCATTGGAAAGTGCCATGCAATGGGCAGATATTACAGTTACGCCTGTACCTTTTACGAAAGATGGTCAGCATCTTTTGACAAAAGATGAAACAGTGATTGCGTTGTCCGATTTTTCTAAACTGTTAAGAGAAAATACAGTTTTATTTGGAGGTAATATTGCAAGCTCCGTATTGGAAGCGGCAAACACAAAAAATGTGCTTTGCTATGATTTTATGAAGATGGAAGAAATAGCAGTGGAAAATGCTATTACTACTGCTGAAGGTGCTATTGCAGAGGCAATTACTTTAAGCACCCAAAATATGAATCAAGAAAATTGTCTTGTGTTGGGATATGGTCGATGTGCAAAGGCTATTGCAAAAAGATTACAAGGATTGGATGCAAAAGTAACCATAGGAGCAAGAAAAGAAGCTGCCCGGGAAGATGCAAAAGCACAGGGCTATCAGGGTGTTTCTTTGGATGAAGTACCTGAGCTTATTTCTACACAGCAGTTTATTTTTAACACGATTCCAGCCATGGTGCTTGATGCAAAACTCATTGACAAGGTGAATCCTGATGCAGTGATTATTGATATTGCCTCATCTCCTGGAGGCACGGACTTTGAAGCTTGTAAGAAGAATGGGATTACTGCAAAGTTATCCCTAGGGATACCTGGTAGATATTCGCCAAAAACCAGTGCACGAATTTTATTGGGTGGTATTGTAACCTCATTGGATCATTGATATAGGGGGAGTTTATGATGAAATTAGAAGGGAAAAATATCGGTTTTGCTATTACAGGTTCCTTTTGTACATTTGATAAAATTATCAAAGAGTTGGAACAATTGAAGCGGGAAAAAGCTAACATAATTCCTATTTTATCTACAAATGCCGCAACCATGGATACCAGATTTGGTAAGGCAGATGACTTCTTAAAAAAGGTTGTGGAGATAACAGGAAATGAACCTGTTTTAACCATTGTTGATGCAGAGCCCCTTGGGCCTCAAGGAATGCTGGATATTTTAATTATTGCGCCTTGCACCGGAAATACCATAGCTAAGTTGAGCAATGGTATCACAGATACCTCTGTGCTTATGGCGGCGAAGGCACATATGCGGAACAATAAACCTTTGGTTATCTCTATCTCCACCAATGATGCGTTGGGTCTGAATTTAACCAATATCGGCTGTTTAATGAACACAAAAGGGATTTATTTTGTTCCCTTCCAACAGGATAACTATGAAGGAAAGCCTAAATCTATGATAGCCAGAACAGAATTGATTGTTCCAACTTTAGAATTTGCATTTGACGGTATTCAAATTCAACCTTTGCTACAGTAGAATTAGGGAATAGGTATTTTTGTTTTGAAAGATACTTCAGTAGTTAAAAATTTGGTACCCAATTGCTTCATCCCCAAGCAGTTGGGTACATTTTTTATTCAAGCAGTATTCTGGTTACTTGCAAAAAAAGCGATATTCTGGAAACATCTGCTGCTTTTGATTATAAGTTATTTAAAACGTTTCTTTCGTATTTATGCTTATATTCAGAAAAAAATGGCATGGATAGAACATCATACTTTACTGTTTTTATAAAGTTTTTATTGACAAACAAAATTGAGGTGCTATAATGAAACAAATTAAATATAAAAGCTATGACGAAGAGGGCTGAGTTGCTGCGTTTACAGAGAGTCGGGTTTGGTGGAAACCGATAACAAAAATACTTAATGCCTATGGCTTCTGAGCTGAAGGTTCGAAAACATGAAAATGTCGGTAGGCTCCTTCCGTGATTGCTGCGTAAAAGCATAGGGCTTGTTTGAGCCTGAGAGGTGGCATTATTTTTTATAATGCAATTTGAGTGGTACCGCGGGAATATCCCGTCTCAAAGTTTATCTTTGAGACGGGTTTTTTTAATTTCAGACAGAAAAAGGAGGATTTGAGAATTATGAGTGATTACAGAATAGAAACAAAATGTGTACAGGGCGGTTATACACCACAAAACGGTGAACCCAGACAAATTCCAATTATTCAAAGCACTACGTTTAAATATGAAACCAGTCAGGAAATGGGAAAACTCTTTGATTTGGAAGCAAACGGTTATTTTTATTCAAGACTGCAAAATCCTACTTGTGACTATGTTGCTGCAAAAATTTGTGAAATGGAAGGCGGCACAGCGGCCATGTTGACTTCATCAGGTCAAGCAGCAAACTTTTTTGCCATCTTCAACATTGCATCCTGCGGAGATCATGTTGTGTCTTGTGCTACAATCTATGGGGGTACTTACAATCTATTTTCCGTTACCATGAAGAAAATGGGTGTTGATTTCACTTTTATCGCCCCAGATTGTACAGATGAAGAATTGCAAGCTGCATTTAAACCAAACACAAAAGCTGTTTTTGGCGAAACCATAGCAAATCCTGCTTTGACTGTCCTTGACATTGAGCGCTTTGCAAATGCAGCCCATGCCCATGGCGTACCTTTGGTGATTGATAACACCTTTGCAACCCCGGTAAATTGTCGGCCTTTTGAATGGGGGGCAGATATCGTTACACACTCCACAACAAAATATCTGGATGGCCACGGCGCAGGTGTGGGTGGTTGTATTGTAGATTCAGGTAAATTTGATTGGAAGGCAAATGCAGAAAAATTCCCAGGTCTTTGTACCCCTGACCACAGCTATCACGGCATTACTTATGTGGAAAAATTCGGTCAAGGTGGAGCTTTTATCACCAAGGCAACAGCCCAACTCATGCGAGATTTCGGAGCTTCTCAATCTCCTCAAACGGCATTTCTGTTAAATTTGGGGTTAGAAAGCCTGCATGTAAGAGTGCCATGTCATTGTGAAAATGCCCTTGCTGTTGCAAAATATTTAAAAGCAAATGACAAAATTTCATGGGTAGTTTATCCCGGTTTAGAGGGTGATAAGTTCTATGAAACTGCGCAAAAGTATATGCCAAATGGAACATGCGGCGTTGTTAGTTTTGGCGTAAAAGGCGGAAGAGAAGCCGCCGAAAAATTTATGAATGGATTGAAGCTTGCTTCCATTGCAACCCATGTTGCTGATGCAAGAACCTGCTGTTTGCATCCTGCAAGCGCTACCCATAGACAGATGAATGAGAGTGAGCTTGTTGCGGCAGGGATCTCTGGGGATTTGGTTCGTTTCTCCTGCGGTTTAGAAAATGCGCAGGACTTGATTGATGATATTGAACAGGCTTTAAAAGCAATCTAACACATGGTTTCATTAAAATTTTGCTTTAATATTCTTGAAGAAGCCCCTTTAAGGAGAAATTACAGAATATCCTTAAAAATAGCTTTTCAGATGCATATACAACAATTATACAAATCCCTGCAACATCATCTATTCACAGATGATGCATTACATTCAACTACTTTGATGTTTGCAGGAATTATTCTGTTAGTAAAATAAAGAAAGCGGTGATGGAAAATGCCAATCAAAATACCTAATGAGTTGCCCGCAGTAAAGGTATTAACCGAAGAAAATATTTTTGTTATGACGGAGCATAGGGCAATAACTCAAGATATACGCCCATTAAAAATACTATTGTTAAACTTAATGCCCACAAAGATTGATACTGAAACCCAAATATCCAGACTTTTAGGGAATACGCCTTTACAAATTGAGTTAGAATTGATTCATATTAAATCTCATATAGCTAAGAATACCTCAAGTGAACACTTGTTGGCGTTTTATAAAACCTTTGACGAGGTAAAAAATGATAACTTCGACGGATTTATCATTACTGGTGCGCCAGTGGAAAAAATGGAGTTTGAAGAGGTTGATTATTGGGATGAATTGAAAGAAATGATGGAGTGGAGCAAGACAAATGTTCACAGCACATTCCATATTTGCTGGGGTGCACAGGCTGGTCTTTATTACCATTATGGAATTCAAAAACATGAAATGAATGAGAAGCTCTTTGGCGTCTTTCCGCATGTTATTGAAAAGAAAAATTCGATGCTTTTAAGGGGAGCAGATGATGTGTTTTTTGCACCCCATTCTCGATATACAACAGTAAAGGAAGAAGATATTCAAAAAGAAAGTAATTTGGAAATCCTTGCATCCTCTAAAGAAGCAGGCGTCTATGCAATTTCTTCCCTAGATGGCAAGCAAATTTTCATTATGGGACATTCGGAATATGATCCTTATACACTGAATAATGAGTATACAAGGGATAAAAATTCCGGGTTGGATACTGCTGTTCCTGCAAATTATTTTCCAAATGATGATGATACAAAAGAGCCCCTTGTACGTTGGCGTGCCCATGGTAATTTATTATACTCAAATTGGTTGAATTACTACGTCTATCAGACCACTCCTTATGACATAACGAAAATCAACACATAGTCCAATGTTTACAAGGATTTGAGTATATAGCATTATTGATCAGTTTTATGCGTAAAATGGGATACGGATTGGGTTGCTATTATTAAAAATTAGAGTGAAAAACAATGGAACATCTGTAAAAAGCCATGATTATTTAAATTATTGATTATTTTGTAATATAAAATAGATACGCATCTTTCTTTTAAGGCAGGTAAGAGATACTCTTGCCTGCCTTATTATATAAATATAATGGTGATTCTTTAGAGTTGTGTAGCATCCTATGATATCACTATTAAGATACTTTTATTTATATACTCCAATAACTGGTAAAACAAATGGAAAAACTGTAGTGTTTTTGTTGAGATTTACTCTATCGAAATCACTTGCATTTTGATATACTGGAAAAAGAATTTCTAAATAATACAAATGTTTTATTGGAGGACTTGCCATGAATAGAAGATTTAAAAAACTAATTACAGCGGCATTGACTATGGCAATAGGATTCTCGTCCATGTCTCAAGTCGCTTTTGCTTATGAGGTACCCCAAGTGGTTCGAATTGGACTGGAAAGTATCTGTAAAAACAAAACCAATGCTTCAATCGGCGGAAGAGAGCTGTTAATCGGAATAGAAAAAAATGGTTCATTCAAGGAAAATGGATCGATTTCTTCAAGCTCAGGCTTTACCGCCTCCATTGCCTCTGGTGAATATATTGCAATTGAGGAAGAAATGAGTCAAGGGAATGCTTCTGATTTGGCAGATATTTTGTCACGATTGGGACATCGGGCATACTTGGCATATCTGGGTAATGACGTATGGACAGTATATGTTTCAGGCAGTTCTGTTTCTGAGGTGGAATCAGCCAGTCGATACAGCGCAACCAGAACAGCCTTTACAGGCATACGAATAGATGGAAGCCAGACTTCTGTTCTTTTCCCCAGTGATATAAACCCTGCGTTTATGGGAACAGGAGAACAGGATACCTTTAGCTTAAACGGGAAGATCTATCGGGGAATGCTCACATTTGTGATTCACGGTGGAACCATGACAGCAGTAAATATTGTGGATTTGGATAAGTATCTTTATGGTGTTGTGCCTGCCGAGATGCCGGCGTCTTATGAAATGGAAGCATTGAAAGCTCAGACTATTTCAGCCAGAACTTATGCACTGATGAAGATTAGCGCTTATCGCAGTTTAGGTTATGAATTTAATGATACAATAAGTTGTCAGGTTTATAATGGCTATAGTGGTGAGTCAGCTAGAAGCACGCAGGCTGTGAATGCGACATCAGGAGAGATTGCTGTTTATAATGGTAATCCTATAGAGGCATACTTTTGTGCATCCACAGGGGGATATACTGAAAACAGCGAAAATGTTTGGGCGAATGCATTGCCATATTTAAAGGCAGTACCCGAGATAGCAGAGGATGGGGATAATTCGTGGAAAGTGACCTTAACCCTGAATGACTTAGATGCACTGCTTTCGGCAAAGGGCGAAAATATTGGTAGTGCTGAGGATATTGTTATTACAAAGCTTTCTACTGGTGGCAGAGTGCAAGAAATGAAGATTGTTGGTTCTAGAGGTTCAAAAACCCTCACAAAGGAAAGTATCCGAACCTATTTTTCCGCAGCTTCCATAGGCAGTCTACCAGGTAAAATGTTTACGATCAATGGCAAGGGCGGTGAAATTGGTCTATATGGGGAAACCGCAAAGAAAAATGGAAGCGGTAATCAAACCTCAAATTCAGGGAATGGTTCCTTGTCAGAAGCAGCGGCAAAAAATGGTATAGTTGCCAATACCGAAGGCTCCTTATCTGCAATGAATGGAAGAAACATCTCCATTTCTGGGGGGAGTAACCCAGGCGCTAATGTATCTCAATCCTCAGATTACGAAGTTTATTCTGTGAACATCAGTACAGTTGATAATAGCGGTCGTTTTGTCATTGAAGGAATTGGCAGAGGACATGGCGTTGGGTTAAGCCAGAAGGGTGCCCAAGCTATGGCGAAGTTAGGCTATAAATACGACGAAATATTGAAATACTATTATACAGGTATTACAATTGAGGGATAAGTATGGAATTAAGAGAATTCTTATTGCAACAGCATGGCTTTGCAGATGATAACGAGAATAAAGTCTATTTCACCGATAGAGGCCTAACACAAGAGCCCCAGGGTAGTGAATTTTGGATTTTTCTTGATGAGGGTTTGCGTTGTGGTGGCACAGCACGGAAGATTTCCTGTGACAAAGAGCATATTCAAGAGGTATTATTGGGCTGTGGCAAAAAAGATTTGTGGAATAAAGTCTTATATCATATTGAAACATGGGAAAAAGATAAAAATTAGGAGACAATATATAACAGATAAGTTTATTGCCGGTTGGATAAACTTATCTGTTCCTTTTGCTTTAAAGGGGAAGGTAAAATAGTCATATAATATAATTTTCAAGGAGTTTTAAAGCAATAAAACAATATTATTAAATATATAGGAGTTTAACATGAAAACAAGTGATTTTTATTATGATTTACCAGAAGAATTAATTGCCCAAGAACCATTGGAGGATAGAGCCTCATCCAGATTATTAGTGGTGGACAAGCTGACGGAAAAATGGGAACATAGGCATTTTCGAGATATTAAAGAATATTTGCGCAAAGGGGATTGCTTGATCATAAATGACACCCGTGTATTACCTGCCCGCTTATATGGAGAACGTGTCGGCACTGGAGCGGTGATGGAGATTCTCCTTTTAACAAGAAGGGATTTGGACACTTGGGAGGTATTGGTACGTCCCGGGAAAAAGGCTAAACCAGGAGACAAAATTTCTTTCGGTAATGGCAGACTCATTGCCGAGGTTTTAGAGGTTGTAGAAGGGGGGAACCGCATCATTCGTTTTTCCTATGAAGGTGTTTTTGAAGCAATTTTGGATGAACTGGGAGAAATGCCTTTGCCGCCCTATATCACCCACCGCTTGGAGGACAAAGAACGCTACCAAACTGTTTATGCAAAGCATGAGGGTTCTGCTGCAGCACCTACGGCAGGGTTGCATTTTACCCCGGGGCTTTTAAAGGAAATTGAGGAAATGGGTGTTCATATTGCCCACGTCACCTTACATGTTGGTTTGGGTACCTTTCGGCCGGTGAAAGCAGAAGATATTTTGGAGCATGAAATGCATTCAGAATATTACGTGGTTGAGCAGGAACAGGCGGATATCATTAATCTTGCTAAGAAAAATGGCGGACGCATTTTTTCCGTTGGTACAACCAGTACAAGAACCCTAGAATCGGTTACGGATGAAAATGGCATAGTACAAGCAAAAAGTGGCTGGACACAGATTTTTATTTATCCAAGCTATAGCTTTAAAATAGTTGATTGTCTCATTACAAACTTTCATTTGCCTGAATCTACATTAATTATGCTGGTTTCTGCATTGGTTGGAAAGGATTTAACCATGGCAGTATATGCCCAGGCGGTGAAGGAGAGATATCGGTTCTTCTCCTTTGGAGATGCTTGTTTGTTCTTGACAAAACCATAAGGCGGTGAAGGAATGGATCTTTTTGAATATAATCGAAGCTTAAAAGGAAATGGAGATTCTCCCTTGGCCGCTCGCATGCGTCCAAAGACCCTAGAGGAATTTGTGGGTCAGGAGCATATTGTGGGTGAGGGCAGGCTGCTATACCGTGCAATCAAAGGCGACCGTATCAGTTCTGTTATTTTTTATGGCCCCCCTGGCACAGGGAAAACCACCCTTGCGAAAATTATTGCGAATACAACGAAAAGTGAATTCCGTCAGATTAATGCAACGACTGCAGGGATTAAAGATATTAAAGAGGTGGCCTCTGAAGCAAAAGACAGACAAGGGATGTATGGAACAAAAACAATATTGTTTATTGATGAAATTCATCGGTTCAACAAAACCCAACAGGATGCCCTATTGCCCCATGTGGAGGATGGTACCATCATATTAATTGGTGCAACCACGGAAAACCCCTATTTTGAAGTGAACAAAGCCCTTGTTTCCCGTTCTATAATTTTTCAACTAAAACCCCTAGAGCAAAAGGATATTGAGAAACTTTTACTTTGGGCGATAAAAGATGTTGAGCGAGGCATGGGTGCATATCAAGGGGAGATTGATGCAGATGCACTGGCTTTTCTTGCAGATACTGCTAATGGGGATGCCAGAACGGCTTTAAATGCATTGGAACTTGCCATACTGACTACCGATAAAGGGAATGACGGCAAAATTCATATTACATTACCAGTTGCAGAAGAATGCATTCAAAAGAGGGCTTTGAACTATGATAAGAACGGGGATAACCATTATGATACCATTTCCGCATTCATCAAAAGCATGAGGGGTTCTGACCCTGACGCCGCTTTATACTATTTGGCAAAAATGATTTATGCCGGAGAAGACCCTAAATTTATTGCCCGAAGGATTGTAATTTGTGCCTCTGAGGATGTGGGGAATGCAGACCCTCATGCCCTTCAGGTGGCCATCGCGGCTATGCAAGCAGTGGACTTTATTGGCTTGCCCGAAGGAAGGATTCCTCTGGCTCAAGCGGTGACTTATGTTGCCTGTGCACCAAAAAGCAATGCAGCTTATATGGGAATCAATAAAGCCCTAGAGGATGTAAAGAACATTCGGATTTCCTCGGTTCCTGCTCATTTGAAGGATTCCAGTTATGGCGGTTCAAAAGAAATGGGCAACGGCATCGGCTATTTGTATACCCATAATTACCCAAACCATTATGTGAAACAGCAATATCTACCCGATGAATTACTGGGAACGGTCTATTATGAACTTTCTGACAGTGGCGTGGAAAAAAGAATCAAAGAACACATGAGACGTTTAAAGGAGAATCGTAATTAGATTAAATTGCTATTCCCCATCAATGAGGTGCTTTTTTGGTTTTACGGAATTAGATACGGACTACTATACCCTCCGCTTTCAATTTCTTGTAAATCCATTTATAAATGACTACATGTCGCTTCCATAGGCAATAAAGTGATTGGTGTGCAATATTATGGTGATGAGAAGATATCTGATTATTTCGGTGATAAGGATTTATCAAAATTTAGTGATGAGATTTATCATTCTCTCATTCAATTTGAATAATACTCTGATAACCTTTATCGGATGCCACTGACGTTCCCGCAACCAAAAGTAATATTTTTCTTTTCTAAAGCAACCTTTTTAGGTTGCTTTTTATCTTTGCAATTTGCAAGGAAATATATGGATAGTTTATTTGACAATATCGTTATACGATAATATACTAAGGGTAATATCATTTATCGATATTATGAGGGGTGATACCATGGCGAAAAAAGCTTTTGAAGGCCTAACGGAAAGTATGTATTATATTTTGATGGCATTTGCAAAAGAGGAAATGTGTGGTACTGATGTGGCACAGTTTATTGACACCCGAACAAAGGGCAGAGTGAAAATTGGCCCTGGTACACTATATACCATACTAGCTCGTTTTGAAGAAGAGAAAATCATTGAAGAAACCGCTGTGGAGGGAAGAAAACGTATTTATCGTATTACTGAAAAGGGACACGGTATGTATCAAGACGAACTTATGCGGTTGAAGACTTGTATTTTTGATAGTGAGGGGGACACTTTATGAAAATTGTAAGAAGACCTATACCAGTGCCTTTGCATTCTGCAAATTTGTATGATATCGCTCAAGCAGAAGCGTACCTTAGCCACATGGCATCCAGAGGCTTTTTTGTAAAAAAAATTGGTTTAATTACTACCTTTGAAAAGAACTCTCCGGAAAAAACAAAATATCGTCTAGAACCAGTAAAGAAAGAGAATGAAAAACCAGATGAAGAAATACGTGAGTACTATGAAACCCAAGGTTGGAAATATATTTGTACCTTCTCCTCCTTTCAAATTTACCAAGCAATTAGAATGGATGCAATGGAAATTCACACAGACCCCATTACTCAAAGCGAAACTTTCGCTAGTTTGAATAAGCGTACAAAATATATGTTTTGGTATATAACCATACTTTATTCATCTTGTATCGTTGTAACTTTATACACCCTGTTACACATCCACCCTGTTTATTTTAGGGTTAGCTCTATATATAACATTGCCCAGATACCTATGATGTTAATGTTTCTTTATGCCATTTGGTCGTCCTTTTGGGATTATAGAAAGATAAAAAAACTAAAACAGCAATTGGATGCGGGCGTTAGAATGAAACACGACGTTAAATATAAGCCTTCCTATGGTCGGTACTTTTCGTTGGCAGTACCAATTATCATTCTAGCTTATATGTTCTTAGCATCCCAGTATAATAAGAAGGTCTATTGGGAAGAGAGTTTATTCACATATAATGGCAGTATTCCTACCATATCCATCAATGCATTAGAATCAGCCCCTAATTTTTCAATTGAATATGGCATAGATTCTGTTGGAGATAATATTAGCTATGTTTCCCATCACTGGACTGAACTATCACCACAAGCTTATCAAATTAAGGAGCAGGGAAGACTAGAGGGTAAAATGAATAAGGATGCCGCCCCAGTATCTTCACCTTTTATGGAAACAGAATATTATAATATGAGGTTCCAGTTTCTTTCTAAAATACTTTTTGATGAAATGCTTCAAAATAAAGTTGATAAAGGCTCCTATGATACAGTGCAATATCATAATATACAAAATACAAACTTCGATGAAGCTACCTTGGTTGAATCAGGGGGAATTCAAATCCTTTTTGCAAGAACAGGGAAAGACGTAATTTATGTTGCGTATCACGGAAACGGTAGCCTTGAGTCGGTAGTTGAACAAATCTACGATGCAGTTACGAATTTTAAAGAAAATAAAGTAAATAATACAAATAATACAAATGAACGGTAATTTGTGAAAGCCTTGAAGGCTTTTCTTCAAGCGTCAATCTGGAATTAGAAATAGATTATCCTACTCTTTTATATAATTTCAAGGGTAATATAATTTTTACCCTTGACTTTCTATTTTGTTGTGATAAAATTATTTTGATATAAAATGAATAAATAGCTATGAAGGTGAAAAGTATATAAGCAAAAGGCATCAGAGAGAAAACGTCATCGGCTGAAAGCGTTTTTGGCACAGTAGCTTTTAGAAGTTCCCACCGGAGCTGGTTTTCTGAACTATAGTAGGAAAATCCGATTCATGCTCGTTACGCATAAGAGTGCCTGTGTTTGCAGGAATTTGGGTGGTACCACGGAAGTCTTCGTCCCTTTGTCGGATGAGGGCTATTTTTTTTGGAATAAGAATTGAGAGGAGAAGCGTTATGAAGGATATGTTGAAATTAATCCATGACAAGGCAATTGCTGCCTTTCATGAAGCGACAGAAATGAAAGATATTGAAGATATGAAAGTAAAATATCTTGGGAAAAAGGGTGAATTAACTGCCATTTTAAAAGAAATGGGCAAGCTTTCTGCGGAAGAACGCCCCATTATTGGTCAGTTGGCCAATGAAGTAAGACAGGATATTGAGAATAAATTGGAGGAAGCAAAAAGACGTCTGGAAGCGGCTGAAATTTCTAAGCGTCTGGAAACCGAAAAAATTGATGTTACTATGCCTGGGAAGCCTCAACCCAGTGGACATAAGCATCCTATGAGCATTGTTATTGATGAAATTTCAAATATTTTCATGGGTATGGGCTATGAAGTGATTGAAGGACCCGAAGTAGAGCAGGAATATTATAACTTTGAGGCTTTGAACATTCCTGCGAACCATCCCGCAAGAGATGAGCAAGATACTTTCTATATTGGTAATGGGATTTTATTGAGAACACAAACCTCTCCCATTCAGGTACGTACCATGGAGAAGGGTAAAATGCCTATTCGTATGATCTCTCCCGGTACAGTTTATCGTTCCGATGAGGTAGATGCTACCCATTCTCCTGTATTCCATCAGTTAGAGGGTCTTGTAATTGATAAAAATATTACCATGGGTGACTTAAAGGGTGCTTTAGCGGTATTTGCAAAAGAGTTGTTCGGAGAAGATACAAAGGTGCGTTTCCGTCCTCATCATTTCCCATTCACAGAGCCCAGTGCAGAAATGGACGTAACATGCTTTGCTTGCGGCGGTGAAGGCTGTCGTGTATGTAAGGGTGAAGGATATATCGAGCTTTTGGGCTGTGGTATGGTGCATCCTAAGGTATTAAAAATGAGCGGAATTGACCCCGATGAATACAGCGGTTTTGCTTTCGGTATGGGCCTTGAGCGTGTTGCAATGCAGCGTTATGGTATCACCGATATGCGACTATTATTTGAAAATGACGTAAAATTCTTGAAGCAATTTTAAGGGATACCAAAAGCTTTTATTTGAAAGGAGAGTTATTATCATGGATTTACCGATGTCATGGTTAAAAGAGTATACTGATGTAAACGTAGGCATAAAAGAATACGTAGAAGATATTACAATGAGCGGCTCTAAGGTGGAGGGCTACACCACTTTAGCGGGGGAAATTAAAAATGTTGTTTCCGGCTATATTAAAGCCATTGAAAAGCACCCCGATGCAGATAAACTGCAAATCTGTACCATTGATGCAGGTCAAGGTAAGGATTTGATCATTGTAACAGGAGCACAAAATATCAAAGTTGGGGACTATGTGCCTGTTGCTTTAGATGGTTCTGTCATTGCAGGTGGAAAAGAAATCAATACAGGGGCTTTGCGTGGAGTAGAATCCCAAGGTATGCTTTGTTCTGTGGAAGAATTGGGCTGTGACCGTCATGATTTCCCTGAGGCACCTGAACATGGCATCTATATCTTCCCCAAAGCTGTTGAATTGGGCAAGGATGTCGTAGAACTGTTAGATATCAAAGACGTAGTTGTGGAATTTGAAATCACATCCAACCGTCCAGATTGCTTTAGCATTTTAGGTTTGGCAAGAGAAACAGCCGCAACCTATAAAAGCGAATTCAGATATCCTAAAATCACAGTGAAAGAAGAAGGAACAGGCAAAATCGAAGAAATGATTTCCGTCGAAATCAAAAACTCTGACCTTTGCCCCAGATATATTGCAAGAGCGGTAAAGAACGTAAAAATCGGGCCTTCTCCTCGCTGGATGCGCAAAAGATTAAGAGCCGCAGGCGTTCGCCCCATCAATAATATCGTAGATATTACGAATTATGTAATGCTGGAAATGGGTCAGCCTATGCATGCATTCAATATTGATTGTATTGCTGATAGAAAAATCATTGTAAGAAATGCAAAAGCCGATGAAAAAATTGTAACGCTGGATGGTGTTGAAAGAACACTGAACGAATCTATGCTGGTGATTGCTGATCCCGAGAAGGCTGTTGCCATTGCCGGGGTTATGGGCGGCGAAAACTCAATGATTAGTGAAGATGCGGAAGCGATTTTATTTGAATCCGCAAACTTCAATGGCCCTAACGTGCGTATTACTGCAAAAAATGTTGGTCTGCGTACTGATGCTTCCAGCAAATATGAAAAGGGCTTAGACCCTAATCTGGCAATTGATGCGGTAAACCGTGCAGTTCAGTTGGTTGAAATGCTGGGTATTGGTGAGGTTGTTCCAGGTATGGTGGACTGCTACCCCAATCAGCGTAAGCCTTGGGAGCTTTCCTATTCTCCTGAATGGATTAATAAATTCCTTGGAACAGAGATTTCTGAGAAGGAAATGCAGGAAACCTTTGAACGCTTGGGTATGGTTGTTGACCCTGTAAACCACACGGTGATTGTGCCTACCTATCGCCCTGATTTGGAAGCACAGGCAGACTTATCAGAAGAAGTCGCTCGTTTCTTCGGCTATGATAAAATTCCTGATACTTTGGCAGCGGGCACACCTACCGTTGGTAAGAAAAATTATGAGCAAACCATTACTTCTTTGGTAAAGGATACCATGATTGCTGATGGTCTTTGCGAAGGAATGACCTATAGCTTTGAAAGCCCCAAGGTTTTCGATAAGCTGTTGATTCCTGCTGACAGCAAATTGAGAAAAACCGTTACCATTTCCAACCCTTTAGGTGAAGATTTTAGCATTATGCGTACTGTTTCCTTCAATGGCATTTTGAACTCACTGTCCACCAATTATAATAGACGTAACGAGCAGGCAGGTTTATTCGAGGTTGCAAGAGTTTATTTGCCTAAAGCGTTGCCTTTGACAGAATTGCCCCACGAAATCCCCACATTAACCGTTGGTATGTATGGAAATATGGATTTCTATGACTTAAAGGGAATTGTGGAGCATTTGGTTGATGTTTTGGGCTTGGCTGAAAAAGCAGAATATTTGCCAGAAAAGGAAACCCCTTGGATGCATCCCGGTAGAACTGCATGCTTGAAAATAAACGCAGAAACTGTAGGTTACTTTGGTGAATTGCACCCCGTTGTTGCGAAAAATTATGAAATCGGAACAAAAGCATACATGGCAGTTCTGGATTTGGAAAAAATGACTGCTTATGCAGATAGAAATGTAACTTATAAGCCTCTGCCTAAATTCCCTGGCATGACAAGAGATATTGCTATGCTAGTGAAAGAGGACGTTACCGTAAAGGAAATCAGCGACATTATCAAGAAAAATGGCGGAGAATATTTGGAAAGCGTTACTCTGTTTGACGTTTACAAAGGAGCGCAAATTGAAGCAGGCTATAAATCCGTAGCTTACTCCATTTCCTTCCGCAGTGCCGAGAGAACCTTGGCAGATGCAGATATTTCTGCTGCAATGCAAGCAATTTTGAGCGGTTTGTCTACAGAATTGGATGCGCAGTTAAGAGATAAATAATTGAAAGCAACAAATGAATAGTTTCGAAATGCCGTATGTATGAAAAGCTGACTTTATTCTATTAAGCTTTTATACTGATAAAAGCAGGAATAAACAGAATTTCCATGGAGCTTTACAGCTTTAGAAACACATAGTATATAAAGAAAGAGACCCTTTATCTTTGGATGTAAGGGTCTTTTTCATATGTTGACAAAATAAGGCGTTGATTTTTAATAAAAGTGAAACGTAAAAAATTTAAAATAAAAAAGTAAAAAAATTTAACAAAAACTATTAAGTCGTAGAAAATTTTACCGATTATATAGTTGTACAACAAAAAGTGTTGTATATGCATTGGTAAGAGATATCCTTACCAATTTAGCAGGCAAAGCCAGTGCACGGGCTTTGCTTGGATAATAAATCACGGAATGCATGGATGCATTCCATTGACAAACAAGGAGGTTTTATCATGAGAATTCAACACAATATCGCAGCTTTAAACTCCCACAGACAGTTGGGTGCAAACAACAATGCAGTGAGCAAAAACCTTGAGAAATTGTCTTCCGGCTACAAAATCAACAGAGCTGGTGACGATGCTGCAGGTTTGGCTATTTCCGAAAAAATGAGAGCACAAATCAAAGGCTTGGAAACAGCTACAAAGAACGCTAACGATGGTATTTCCTTGGTTCAGACAGCGGAAGGTGCTTTAACAGAAGTTCACTCCATGTTAAACCGTATGGTTGAGTTGGCAACACAGTCTGCAAATGGAACTTATGATAATGAAGTGGATCGCAAAAACCTTCAGAAAGAAGTAGAATCTCTGAAGTCTGAAATCGATCGTATTGCAGAATCTACAAACTACAATGGCATTAACCTATTGGATGGTTCCATGGGCGAAGGTGCTACAGGAGCAACAGGAAAACTTACAGGTGGTGGTACTCCGGATGTTTCTTTCATAGCCGAGGAAGGATGGAGTTTGACCTTTGCTGATGGTAAAGCAGCAAGTAATGATGATGTTGCAGTTTCAGGGAAAGATATTACAATTACTTTAGGTACGAAAGATTCTGCCAAAACTTATACCGAGGCAGACATCAATAAATTGTTAGCTGATGCTGGTATAACTGCAAAGGTTAAACTAAGTAAAGATATTACAACAGCTGCTGCTGCAGAAGAAGTTTCTATGGGAAAAATCACTTCTGCAAAAGCCACAAATGCAAAGGCAACAGTTGGTGGCATCGACTTTGAGGCTATGAAGGCAGGGAACATTACCAGTAATGTAGAAGTTGTAAAGAACGCTTCCGCTTCATCTACAGGTGTTTTAGTTGACGAAAAAACAGGTGATGTAAAAATCACTCTTAACGGAGATGAAGACTTAGATACCATAAATAAAATGCTTACAGATGCAGGCGCTAATGTAAAAGCAACAAAAGTTGGTACAATTGCCACTGGTTCTGCTACAGCTTTGTCTGGGGGAACAGGTATTGCGGGCGATGGACTTGAACTTCAGGTGGGTGATACTGCAGAAAAATTCAATAAGGTTGCCGTAAAGGTTGGTAACATGAGCTCCAACTCTTTAGGAATTGGTAGCATTTCTGTTGCAGATCAGGACAAAGCTTCCGATGCAATTGCAAAAATCAAAACAGCAATCAACACCGTTTCAGGAACCCGTGGTGATTTGGGTGCGATCCAGAATAGATTGGAGCACACAATCAACAACTTGGGTGTTGCAAGCGAAAATATGACAGCTGCTGAAAGCCGTATCCGTGACGTTGACATGGCAAAAGAGATGATGGACTTCACAAAGAATAACATCTTAACTCAGGCTTCTCAGGCAATGCTTGCTCAGGCTAACCAGTTGCCTCAGGGCGTATTGCAGTTATTGCAGTAATTCCAAAAGCAACAATTCATATTTTAAATTTAAAGCCCATACCTTTGGTATGGGCTTTTCTTTCAATTTACAATATTTAAGTTTTCTATTTCATCATAGGTTTAAGGTAAGAGAATCTAACCGGAGAAACTTAATAACGAGTGAATTTTCTACGAATAATAAATGAGAACCTTAATAAATACATAAGAAGTGATATTTAAAAGGCCTAGAAAGGAATGATATAAAAGGAAGAAATTTGAAGTCCTATCGGGAATGGAATCACTTTTTTTGACAAATGTAAATCAAAAATGATGTTTTGGGAGAATAGAATTACTAATGCATGTTGATGAATTATTATAAACTTGAAACTGGTTGACTTTTGTCGAATAAAATGCTAGAATTTAATGGAAAACTCTTGGATAATCAATGGAATTGATACCAAAAAATAGGAAATTTCAGGTTTATTTTCATAAAATAAAGAGAAAAGATTAATAGATTTTATTGGTTTTATACAATTAAATTTCATGAAGAAAACGAATGGATTATGGATTTCCCCAAAAAATTGAGGAGGATATTGCTGTGTCTTTCACGAAGACTGTCCTTATTGTTGATGATAATAAAGTAAATAGACAAATGCTATCCTTAATTTTAGGCTCTCAATATGAAATAATGGAAGCAGAAAACGGTGAAGCAGCCCTTGAAGTTTTGCAGAATTCATATGCAGGCATTTCTGTAATACTGCTTGATTTGGTTATGCCCATTATGAATGGGTATGAACTTTTAGCAGAAATACACAGAGATGCTTTTTTACGCAATATTCCTGTTGTTGTAATCTCTCAAAATGAGGTTCTGGATGCTGCCGCTAAGGCAAAGGCTCTTTCATATGGAGTACAAGATTTTATTCAGATGGCATGTGGCCCTGATGAAATTAAGCGAAGGGTAGAGAACACCGTTTTATTAAAAAAGACTGCAAATATTCTTGATTTGGTTCAGAGAGATACCCTTACGGGTTTGTATTCTAAAAAGCATTTTTATAGCTTAGCGGAAAAAACAATAAAACAAAACCCAGAACAAAAATATGACATCATCTGTTGCGATATCGAGCGGTTTAAATTGGTTAACGAGCTGTTCGGCTTTAGCGAAGGGGATGCCCTTTTAAAATATGTAGCCCTGATGATTCGAGATAAGTTTCAAAAGGGAGGTATCTGCGGCAGAATTGGCGGCGATATTTTTGCAGTTCTTGTAGAGCATAGGGAAGAATATAACGAAAATGATTTTTTTGATTGCGTTGAGTATATCAACCGTTTTAATGAAAATTTACATAGTGTAATAAAATTTGGGATTTATACAATTGATGATGCGATGTTACCTGTTAGCATTATGTGTGCAAGAGCTTGTCTTGCGTTAGAGTCAATCAAGGGTAAATACGCTTCATATTTGGCTTTTTATAAAGATGATATTCGCCAAAAGTTGTTAGATGAACAATTCATTTTATCAAATATGAAAACTGCATTAAACAATAGAGAATTTGTTGTTTATTTTCAGCCGAAGTATGATTTGATGAATGAAAAAATTTGCAGTGCCGAAGCCTTAGTTCGTTGGATGCACCCTGAAAAAGGAATGATCCCACCCAATCGGTTTATAAAAATTTTTGAAGACAACGGGTTTATTACTGAGTTGGATTTATATGTATTGGAGGAATCCTGCCGATGGATTCGTTCTTGGATAGATCGAGGGAATCCCGCAATTCCTGTTTCCGTTAATATGTCAAGGGCTGATATTTATAATCCAAACATTGATGGGATTTTGTTATCTTTGCTTGAGAAATATGGCTTAACGCCTAATCATATTTATATTGAAATTACAGAAAGTGCATATACTGAAAATTCAGAGCAGATTATTAATGGCATTAAGCAGCTGAAGGAATTGGGCTTTACCATTGAAATGGATGACTTTGGAAGTGGCTATTCTTCTTTAAATATGTTGTCTGAACTCCCCATTGATGTTCTCAAATTGGATATGCGCTTTGTGCAGGATCAAGAAAAATTCAGAGACAAAAGAAGTGTCATGAGCTTTGTAATCAGTCTTGCAAAATGGATGAACTTAAAGGTTATCGCTGAAGGGGTTGAAACCGAGGAGCAAGTGAACCTATTGAAAATTCTAGGATGTCATAGCGTACAGGGTTATTTTTTCTCCAAACCCTTACCCTTGCATTCTTTTGAAGAGTTAATCAACGAGGTAAATTTGAGCCTGATTGATTCCGAGGCTGAGCTTGTTGCCACTAGTAATGAAAACATCTTAAAGCTTGATACGGATAATAAATATATGTTGATATTCGACCCAACTTCTGAGGATTTTGAAAGGTTTCAGGCTGTTTTTGCCTACAAGTATGCACTATTACAAGTTAAAACAATACCTGAATTACATGATATCTTAAAGGAAGAAAAAGCAAATATTGCTATTTTGGTTTTTTCTGTTACTGAAAATGTAATGGAGGAAGACTTACATGAAATCAGTTATTTAAGCAAACAATTTGATATACCTATGATTACAATTCATGAAACAACGGAATTGGTAGCGAAAGCTGTTTCTTTTGGCGTATTAGACTGTATTTTCAAACCGTATTTATCTGAAACCCTTGAGAATACAGTAAGCAACACCTTATGCCGTATGCAAACCTCTCAGTTCCAAAAAGAGGTTCAATTCAATGACGCAATTGCAGAAATGAAAAAACGTGCAGAAGTTGACTTTTTATCAGGGCTTCTAAACCGTTCAGAATTAAAAATCAGAATTCAAGATTTCTTTAATCATAATCAAGAGTTTACAGGGGTATTTATTTTAATCGATATTGACCATTTTAAGTCAATCAATATCGCTTTGGGGTATGGCATGGGGGACAAAGTTCTATGTGCCGTTGGGGAAATGTTAGAATCTATTTTTGAAGAAACCAACTTTATCAGCAGAATGGATGGAGATTTATTTGCTATATTTATTCCATTCCGTATAGACGAGGAGATTCTAGAGGAAAAGCTTGAAAAAATTTGCCATGCCATTGCATATGATAATGCAAACCTAAAATTATCCCTTACTTGTTCCGCTGGTGTTTGTTATTCACCTGAGCATGCTACAAACTACGAAGAGTTGTACAGTAACGCAGAAATTGCCTTGTTGAATGCTAGGGTAAACCGCAAAAAACGATTTCTTATTTACGATGAAGGCATGAAGGCTCCATTAAATGAAGAACATCAGCAACAGACCTTTATGTTTTTGGATGATGTTTCTGATGGTGTATTCATATGTGATACATTAAACGGAGAGATTATTTACATTAACGATACGGCCTGCAGATTAATAGACAAAACAAGAGAAAACTGCATTGGCGCCAGTTGCTCGGCCATTTTTGGTGAAATGAATCAAAACTTTGATTTTTCTTTCCAAAATATGAATTCATCAGATACTTTTTATGAGGAAGATAAATATTTAAAAGGTGCCGATGTGAAAGTGCATTTAAAAGCAAAACCAACAATCTTGAATGGAAAAAGATTAATCATCTATTACCTGCAAGAAAGTGAAGCTAATGCTTCTGTGAACTACGGACATTAAGGTGTATTATCAGTTGGCTGTCATTTTTTTATTGCCAGCTTTCGGTAAAAGTACACCAAAAACGATAAAACATAGAGTATTCGTCTGCCCCCCTGGGAATAATCCTTGGTGGGGCATTCGCTTTTATCCTTTATTTTTGAGATGGAATGAAGGGTTTTTCTTAAAAGACTTCCTGAATTTACAAAAAAATGAAAAAAAACAACTTTTTTTGACAAAGAATAATTGCATCACATGAAACCCTGTGCTACAATATAACGATGTTTAAATTTTAGAAACGATTGGAGCTTGTTATGGAACAAAAGATCGAAAATATTAGAAATGTGGCAATCATCGCCCATGTTGATCATGGCAAAACAACGCTGGTTGACCAGTTACTGCGTCAGAGTGGTATTTTCCGCTCAAATCAAGTGGTACAAGAACGAGTAATGGACAGTGGTGATATTGAACGTGAAAGAGGCATTACCATTCTTTCCAAAAATACTGCTGTAAACTTTCATGACACCAAAATCAATATTATTGATACCCCCGGGCACGCGGATTTTGGCGGTGAGGTAGAACGTGTATTGAAAATGGTAGATGGCGTTGTTTTAGTTGTTGATGCTTTTGAAGGACCTATGCCTCAAACAAAATTCGTATTACGTAAGGCTCTTGAGTTAGACCACCCCGTTGTCGTTTGTGTGAACAAGGTTGACAGACCCGAAGCACGTCCTGATGAAGTTGTGGATGAAGTTCTGGAGCTTTTTATGGAGCTGGATGCCAGTGAAAAGCAGTTAGATTCTCCCTTTGTTTTTGCTTCTGCAAGAGGGGGTTATGCTTCCACAGATTCCTCCGCCAGAGAAGGGGATATGATGCCTTTGTTTGAAGCGATCATCAATCATGTTCCAGGCCCCAAGGGTATTTTAGATGCGCCTTTGCAGGCGTTAATTTCTACCATTGACTACAGCGAATACGTTGGTCGTATTGGTATTGGCAAAATTGAAAACGGCACAATTCATGTGAATGATGAAGTTGTTGTTTTGAATATGCATGATGAGGATTCATTGAAAAAACTGCGTATTTCAAAGTTATATCTTTTTGAAGGTTTGCAACGAGTTGAAGTAAAAGAGGCAAGTGTGGGTAATATTGTTGCTATTAGTGGTATCGAAAACATTATGATTGGTGACACCATTTGCTCTCCCGATAAACCGGAGGCACTGCCTTTTGTAAAGATTTCTGAACCTACTTTATCTATGAATTTCGCTGTTAATGATAGTCCTTTTGCTGGACAGGATGGTAAGTTCGTTACTTCTCGTCAGGTAAGAGATAGATTATATAAAGAATTGAACACAGACGTTAGTCTTAGAGTGGAAGATACTGAATCCATGGATTGTATGCGAGTTTCCGGCAGAGGGGAACTGCATCTTTCAATTTTGATTGAAACATTGCGCCGTGAAGGCTTTGAATTTCAGGTTTCTAAACCCGAAGTTTTATTCAAAGAAATTGACGGAAAACAATGTGAGCCTATGGAATTTGTTACAATCGATGTTCCTGAAGAGTTTGTTGGGAATGTAATTGAAAAGCTTGGCTCCAGAAAAGGTGAAATGACAAATATGTATCCCTCAAAGGGAGGATATACTCGTTTGGAGTTTACCATTCCTGCCAGAGGATTGATTGGTTATCGTAACGAGTTTTTAACAGATACAAAAGGAAATGGTATCCTGAACTCAATTTTTGAAGGATACGAACCCTATAAAGGGGAAATCCCCATGCGTTCTCAAGGGTCCTTGGTGGCTTTTGAAAGTGGCGAGGCAATTACCTATGGTTTATACAATGCCCAAGAAAGAGGCAATTTGTTCATCGGTGCCGGCGTTAAGGTATACGAAGGAATGATTGTGGGTAGAAATGCTCGTGTAGATGATATGGATATTAATGTGTGCAAAAAGAAACAGCTTACCAATACACGTTCTTCTGGTTCCGACGATTCATTGCGTCTGACCACACCAATTCAAATGTCTTTGGAACAGTGCATGGAGTTTATTGGTGAGGACGAGCTTTTGGAAGTGACACCAATAAATCTGCGTATGCGCAAAAAGATTTTGGACAATAACCTTCGCAGAAAGCAAAAAGCACGTAGTAATTAATGAGTATGAGTGAGTATGAGGTGTGATATGGAAGAACGAGTAAATAGAAAGACTTCCTTTGTCAAGCAGGCCGCCATTTTAGCGACGGCCAGCATCCTTGTACGCTTTTTAGGCTTTGTATACAGAGTACCTCTAACCAATATGATTGGAGACTCTGGGAATGGTATTTACAGTGCTGGATACTATATTTATACTTTTTTACTCATACTTTCTTCAGCTGGCTTACCGGCAGCTATCTCAAAGATGGTCTCTGAAAGACTTGCGTTAAAGGAATACCGAAATGCACATAAAGTATTTCAAAGTGCTTTGATTGTTTCTGGAACTTTAGGACTTATATTTGCCGTCTTACTTGCGGTTTTCGCTCAAGAGGTGGCAAGCTTTTCTAATGCTCCAGAGGGTTATTATTGCATTTTAACATTATCTCCTACAATTTTTATTGTAGGAATTATGTCTGCATTCCGTGGGTATTTTCAAGGAATGAATACCATGGTGCCAACAGCAATTTCTCAAATTATTGAGCAAGTGTTTAATGCTTTTTTCAGTGTCTATCTTGCCTATCTGTTTTTAAGCTATGGTGTACCTACGGGACAAAAAAATATTCCCTTAGGTGCCGCCGGTGGCACGATGGGTACGGGTATTGGTGCAGTAGCAGGTCTTTTGGTGATTTTATTCAGTTACCTTTTAATTCGACCAACCATAAAAAAGAAGGTAAAAAGATGTCATCAGGCCTACGAAGAAAGCCGTAAAGATACTATATTGCAGCTTTTGAAAACAGCTTGGCCAATTATTGCCGGTACAGCGGTATTTAGTATTACTAATTTAATTGATATGAAGATGGTTATGCATATTCTGGAAAACACAGGCCATACCCATGAAAAGGCCTTGCTACTTTATGGGCAACTTTCTGGTAAGTATGTAACCTTAACAACATTGCCAGTTTCTATTTCAACAGCTTTGGCAACTGCGGCTTTGCCCAGTATTGCAAGTTCGGTTAAATTAAAGGAGTTTAAGCAGGTTCGTAGAAAAATGAATTTAACATTTCGTCTTTCTATGATTATTTCTGTTCCTGCGGCAGTAGGGATTGGTGTTTTGGGTGATCCCATCATTCAATTGCTGTTTCCTAACGCCAAAGAAGGTGGAACGCTCTTAATGGTAGGTGCAGTTTCTATTCTATTCTTGGCACTATGCCAAACTGCAACAGGAATCCTTCAAGGTATCGGACATATTAAAATCCCTGTGATTGGTGCAGTGTTAGGTGCAATTGTCAAGATAGTTTTAAACTATGTCTTAATTGGAATTCCTCAATTGAATGTGCTTGGAGCAGTTTTGTCAACAACAGGATGTTATTTTGTGGCAGGTGTTTTTGATGTAATCATGCTTTCAAGAATTACTGGGGTAAAATTTGACATGATGGGTACATTCTTAAAACCCATTGCCGGCTCAACGGTTATGGGAATTGCTTCTCTTGCAATATATCACATTGTAAATATGCTCTATCCAAGCAATACTTTAGCAACGCTTATTTCAATTATGTTTGCGGTAGGAGTTTATGGATTGGTAATGCTTTTAATTGGTGGAATTACAGAGGAAGATTTACGTAGCTTGCCTATGGGTACAAAACTTATTGGTATTTTAAGACGCTTTCGTATGATATAATTATATGATTTGATTACCTAGGTAATAGATTGTTTGTCTGCAATTCCAATGAGATAGGTTATCTTTTAATATCAAAACCTTCTATGGAGATTGGTGTTTATGAAAATACCTTTGCTACATAGAAGGTTTTTTTAGATTTTAAGGCTTGAAATTGCTGTTTCAACAATTTCAAGCCTTGTTAAACTTTATTTATAAACTTTTCAATCTAAATTTTAGCAAATCATTTTTCTTTTTCGGCTGTTACTGCTTTTTCTTCTTGGGGATTTCTTTTTCCCTCATCTCCTCTGCCTTTTCCTTGACTTCCCATGGTGGAGATGTCAATTGTACTTGCATCTATCAAATTTGCTGTTTTTTGTTCTGCCGTGGTAGAAGCAAGGGTGCCATCAAGCTGACTGCGAATGCTCTGGGCACGAAGGAGACAGAATTGGGTAATGGTATCCACAGCTGTGTCAAATTCTTCGACTGTATACCACGCAGTTGGATCACTTTCTACGTAAGGTCGAATCATTGCAGAAACACGACTAACCGTGCTTTCAAATTTGCCGGACTCAAAGTAATCAGTAATTAAAGTGTTAAAATATTCATGATATAGCTGTAAATTTTCTTCCTTTGCCATCACCTTATCCCACATAGGCCTATTGCCTACATTTTGTTCATCTAAAGGCGTATCAATGGCTGTATTTACAATGCTTGTTGCATCATTATCACCTTTCATATGGAATCCACCAAAGGCAAGATTATAGTCCCATGGGAGCATAGACAGGATTCCGTCGTCCTCATAAAGCCAATAGTTGTGCAGCATAGAGCCGGTATAGCTGTCACCATTCAATACGAAATTGTGTGCCACAAAATAGCGAATCACTGCATCGACATCCACACATTTTTCCAAGTCTTCTCCTGTTGATAATTGTTTTAATGCTTGAATTAAGCGTGTCTTGTCTTCATCTGTAGCATCCGTTTCGGCATTATCAAAAATATCAGAATAGCTGGATATTTCATCATCGGTATAGACAAGGTCAGCACCTTTTGCTGTACCACCCATACCCATTCCTCCCTGTGGACGTTGTCCTTCGCCCTTAGGCATATCTGTTTTTTCTTCGTTAGTAGGTATTTGTCTTTGTGTGTCATTTTCAGGGCGTTCCATGCCTTCCGGCATTTCCATACCCTGGGGAGGCTCCATGTTTTTCTTATCATGCTGTCCCATATTGCCTAACATTTCGGTTTCCGGCTTATAAAGCTCTCCGTAATCTGCGCCATAGGTCCGTTCCAAGAAAGAATCGCTTATATCCTCTAAAGCCAAGTATAAACCATAGACCTCACCGTTAATGGAAAGGGAAACATAGCTTGTAAGGGGAGATGCAACACCGCTTTCTTTCATGATTTCATACGCCAAATAGTCTTTCATATAAGTGGCATCGGAGCATATATTTTGCAAATTTAATTTATCCAAACCAACATAAGTTTGGCCTTCTGTAAATTTGCCAAAATTGATTTTAAAACTATACCGATCACTTTCACTATCTGCCACCTGAGAAAGAGAAGAGTTTCCTTTTGTGGCAAAGGAAACATTTTCAACCGTGTTTCCATCAATTACAACGGTGGATTTATACTTCGTTTTCTCCATTGGATTTTCCAGTAAGTCTGCCCAGCTATCCTCATCAATTTGAATATCTATGGTATGTACATAGCTGTCGTTAAAAAGAGCATTGGCGTATTCCTTACTGTCAGATTCTGCTCCTTGGGCATTGCTGCAACCGGTTGAACCTAGCAGTAACGTTAAACAAAGCAAAGTTGATATCATTCGTTTCATTCATTTCATCCTTTCAAGCTTTTTGGTTCATTTTACTTCCTTTCATTTAAACATACCTTAAAAAAACGAAAGATAACGTATCTAAATAAAATTTCACCAAAGCTTTTATAACACAAATAGCCATCAAAGTATTTACAAAACCTCTTCCTATTTTACTTGAAGTCCTTTATAATACTATGTATTCGGTAAGAGACAAAAGGTCGTCTTCATGGCCTGTCTTTTTTGCATTGTGTTTATAAATAATTGTAAATATGGGGTTTTTCTCAAAAAATCCGTTTCAGATAAAATTAAAATAGGATGAATAGAGCAATACGTGTGTAAAATCGTAGAAATTAAGCATTTTAGGAAAGCTACACATACGCTCATAGAGAAGGTGAGAACGTGTTTGATATCAGCGAAGAATTAAAGAAGCTTCCCCAAAAACCAGGGGTTTACCTTATGAAAAATGATAAGGGACACATTATATATGTAGGGAAGGCAATTAATTTAAAAAATAGAGTTCGCCAATATTTTCAGAGCAACAAAAATCTAACTGCAAAAACCAGAGCAATGGTACCGCAGATTGTGGAATTTGAGTATATTGTTACCGATTCAGAACTGGAAGCATTGATTTTAGAATGTAATTTAATTAAACAACATGAGCCTTATTACAACATCATGCTGAAGGATGACAAATCCTATCCCTATATTAAGGTGACCATTCAAGAGGAATTTCCTCGAATTTTTATTACAAGGCGTTTGGATAAAGATAAAGCTAAATACTATGGCCCTTATACCGATGGTTTGGCAGTGAAAGAGACTGTAGAAACGTTGCATAAGCTATTTCCCATTCGTAAATGCAAAAAAAACCTACCAAAAGAAATCGGAAAGGAACGTCCTTGTTTAAATCATCATATTGGGCAGTGCCTAGCACCATGCAGTGGCGCAATAGCATCTGATGAGTATAAGGAATTTATCAAGGATGCCATGGATTTTCTGGAAGGAAAGCATGACGGCATTCGTAAAAAAATGGAAGCTGAAATGGCAGAAGCTGCAGAAAATATGGACTACGAAAAAGCTGCGGCATTAAGAGACAAAATTCGTGCTGTGCAGAGTGTTGCTCAAAAACAAAAGATGGCAAATATGTCTGTGGGTGATGCTGATGTCATCGCAATGGTTCGTGCCTTCCATGAATGCTTGGTTCAAGTTTTCTTTATCCGTGATGGAAAAATGACAGGAAGAGAAAACTTCACCATGACCGCTTCGGAAGAGCAAAGCCGCAGTGAAATATTAACTGCTTTTGTTCAGCAATTTTATACAGGTACTGCTTATATTCCCAGGGAAATTATTCTGCAAGAGGACTTGGTTCCCGAGGAAAAAGAACTTTTGTTAGAATATTTCTCGGGAAAAAGGGAAGGTAAAGTTGTTTTTACCGTTCCAATAAAAGGAGAAAAACAGAAACTGGTTGAACTGGCTCATAAAAATGCAATGCTGATTTTTGAACAGTTTGGTGAAAAGCTTAGAAGAGAGGAACAGCGCACCAAAGGGGCGATGGAGGAGCTGCGCCAGGCTTTAGGAATCGAAGGGACATTACACCGGGTTGAGGCATATGATATTTCCAATACCCAAGGATTTGAATCCGTTGGTTCTATGGTGGTTTTTGAAGACGGTAAATCGAAAAATAGTGATTACCGAAAGTTTCGCATCAAAACAGTCATTGGTGCCAATGATTATGCCTCAATGAAGGAAGTCATTACCCGTCGCCTGAATCATGCATTAAAGGAAAAGGCTGAGGGTAAAACCAGCAGCTTTACCCGTCTGCCTGATTTGATTTTTATGGATGGCGGAAAAATACAAGTAAGCGCTGCCGAGGAGGTTTTACTATCCTTTGGTATGAATATTCCTGTTTGCGGCATGATAAAGGATGATAAGCATCGTACACGAGGACTGCTATTTGATGGCGAAGAAATCAAAATACCCTATACTTCTGAAGGTTTTAAGCTTCTGACAAGAATACAAGATGAGGTTCACCGCTTTGCAATAACCTATCATCGAAAACTAAGGCAAGAGGCAGGGCTTCATTCTGTTTTAGAGGATATCAAAGGGATTGGCGAAGTTCGCAGAAAGGCTTTGATGCGGCATTTTGGCTCTATAGAGGACATTGCTCGTGCCGAGGTGGGAGACCTTTTAGAAGTAACAGAAATGAACATTCCTTCGGCGGAGCAGGTTTATGCCTTTTTCCATCAGGATGAATTGCAAAATTAACCTTTTTGGGTTATGATAGCAGTAGGTATAAGTTTGAAGCCTTAGGAGGTTTTTATGTACAGTGCAAAACTAACAAAAATAGTTGAAGAATTTCAATTGGAAGCAATTTTACCTGAGATAGATATTTCTGGAAGAGTGATAACCCGTAAAGAAATCAATCGTCCTGCGTTACAGCTTACTGGGTTTTATCATCGTTTTGATAATGATAGATTACAAATTATCGGCAGAGTTGAGCATGGGTATTTACAAACATTGAATGCCCAAGCAAGGGATGAAGCCATTTGTCAGTTATTTGAATATCATATTCCATGCTTAATTATTTGCAAAAATCTAGAGGTTTTTCCTGAAATGCTTTATTATGGAAGAAAATATGGCATCCCCATTTTTCGGACAAATAAAACCACCACGGACCTTGCCGCGGAACTGATTATGTGGTTACGAGGAGAACTGGCGGATCGTGTTATGATGCATGGTGTTTTGGTAGATATTTATGGGGAGGGTGTACTGATTACTGGTGCCAGCGGCATCGGTAAGAGTGAAACTGCGTTGGAGCTGATTAAAAGAGGTCATCGTTTGATTGCCGATGATGCGGTTGAAATTAAAAAAATTGCAGATCAGACCCTTGTAGGCACTTGCCCAGAGCTGATTCGGTATCTTATTGAATTACGAGGCATCGGTGTTATTAATGTAAAAGAATTATTTGGTATTGGTGCAGTAAAACAGTTAAAATCCATTGATCTGGTAATCAAACTTGAGATTTGGGATGGAAACCAATGCTCTTATGACCGTTTGGGCTTAAGTGAGGAATATATCGAAATTTTAGGGAATAAAGTACTTTGTAATACCATTCCCATTCGTCCCGGCAGAAACGTTGCAGTAATTTGTGAGTCTGCGGCAATCAGTAACCGCCAGAAGAAAATGGGAACTAGCACAGCAGTAGAATTTGAGAATAAGATATTAAAAAACAATCGTACTGAGGCAGAATAGGAAGGTGACTAAATGGATACAGTAGTTGAGGCATTACGCCTAAAACTTGGTGAGGATGCCGTTGCATTGGCAGAACCAATGAGTGGACATACTACTTTTCGTACAGGTGGGCCTGCGGATATTTTTATTATGCCAAAGAGCTTGGAGGAAGTAAAAGCAAGCATTGAGATTTTGCAGAAACACCACATACCTATTTTGGTTATTGGGAATGGAAGTAATCTTTTGGTCAGTGATAAGGGCATTCGTGGTGCAGTGTTGCATATTGGCGGAAGAATGTCTGAAATATCAGTAGATGGAGAAACCATTTATGCCCAAGGTGGCGTATTACTATCCACTTTATCCGCAAAGGCGGCAGAAAATAGTCTGACAGGGCTGGAATTTGCTTCGGGCATTCCAGGTTCATTAGGTGGTGCCGTTACCATGAATGCTGGTGCCTATGGCGGGGAAATGAAGGATGTTTTAATTTCGGCAGATATTTTAACAAAAGAATTAGAGGTAAAAACCATTCTGGCTGAAGATTTACACTTATCCTATCGTCACAGTGTTTTACCAGAAAAAGAATATATTCTCTTAAATGCTATTCTACGCCTGAAAAAGGGAAATATAGATGAAATTAAAAACAGAATGAAGGAACTTGGGGAGCAACGAAGAGAGAAACAGCCTTTGCAATTTCCTAGTGCAGGCAGTACTTTTAAACGTCCTGAGGGATATTTTGCAGGTAAATTAATACAAGATGCAGATTTAAAAGGTAAGAGCATTGGCGGTGCACAGGTTTCTGAAAAGCATGCCGGTTTCGTAATAAATAAAGGTAATGCCACAACACAAGATATCCTTGATTTAATTTCCTTTTGCCAGCAAACAGTGTTTGATAAATTCGGTGTCTCTTTGGAGACAGAAGTGAAAATTGTTGGGGAATTTTAAGTGTAACAAAGGAGAAGATGATATATGAGGTTCGTTGTAGTTACGGGTATGTCCGGAGCAGGAAAATCTTCTGTTCTTAGGTTCTTAGAAGATATAAATTTTTTCTGTGTGGATAATCTGCCCCCTGCTTTAATACCTAAGTTTGCCGAGCTTTGCTATGAGCAGGAAGGAGAAATTGAACGGGTTGCCATGGGAGTTGATATTCGTGGTGGAAAACTGTTTAACGACCTGTTTCAGGTTTTGTTCTCCTTAGAGGAAAAAGGCTATCAATATGAAATCATTTTTTTAGATGCTTCTGATAACGCATTAATAAAACGTTATAAGGAAACACGCCGCAGTCACCCCCTTTCTAAAAAAGGTTCCATCGAAGATGGAATCCTGTTAGAGAGAGAAATGCTGCAGGAGGTTAAGAGTCGGGCAACCTATATATTAGATACAACAAATGTGCTCACGAGGGAATTAAAGGCTCAGATTAATCGCATTTTTGTGGAGAATCAGCAATTTGATAATCTGGTGGTTACTGTTTGCTCCTTTGGTTTTAAATATGGTATCCCTGTAGACAGCGATTTGGTTTTTGATGTTCGTTTTCTGCCCAATCCATTTTATATTCAGGAGTTAAAGGAGATGACAGGGAATGAATCCCCTGTGAGCGATTATGTAATGTCCTTCCAGGAAAGCCAAGATTTTTTGAAAAAATTGGTGGAAATGGTTGAATTTTTATTGCCTCTTTATGTAAAAGAGGGGAAAAATAGTCTTGTTATCAGCATAGGATGTACTGGAGGCAAACATCGTTCAGTTACATTGGCAAATGCATTATATAACGCTTTGGATAAAAATAAGCACACACTTTTACTAAAGCATAATGACATGGAGAAAGATGGACGTCACAAAAAGCAATCATAAACTTTTCGTAATGTGTAAAAACTTGCAAGGAGGCTCAAATTTGTCATTTTCATCTAAGGTAAAGCAAGAGTTATTCGAACATTTTGGGAATGCAAGACATTGCAATATAGCTGAACTTGCAGCCATCATAAATATTTGTGGTCAAATTCGTTATTTTAATGATATTTTTTGTTTAAAAATACAAACAGAGAACTACCTTGTCGCGAAAAAATGCTTTACATTATTGAAAAATACTTTTAATATTAACAGTGAAATATTTATCAAATCAGGCGGTAAAAAACGCAAATCAAAGGTCTATGTTCTTATACTAAAAGATTCTGACCAGGTTGAAAGGTTACTTAGAGCAACGGGTATTTGGTTGACCGAGAATGGTACTACAATCATTCGAAACAAGATGTATCCCACGGTAGTCAGCAGTATATGTTGTCGACGTGCGTACATCCGGGGAGCATTTATTTCGGTTGGTTCTGTAAACAACCCTGAAAAAAACTATCATTTAGAGTTTGTTTTGCCATCTTACGAATTAGCGATACAGCTTCGTGATTTGGTAAATACTTTTGATCTCGACTCAAAAGTGGTAGAGCGGAAAGATCATTTTATTGTTTACCTAAAAGAAGGGGAGCAAATTGTAGATTTGTTGAACGTTATGGGTGCCCATATTGCACTGATGAATCTGGAAAACGTACGTATTGTAAAAGAAATGCGAAACGATATTAACAGAAAAGTCAATTGCGAAACAGCAAATCTCAATAAAGTGGTACTTGCGGCGGTCAAACAATTGGAAGATATTACATATATCCAACAAACTATCGGGCTGGACAAACTCCCTAAGCAGTTAGAGGAGGTTGCGAGGCTCCGGTTGGAATATCCGGATACTAGCCTTAAGGAATTGGGAACCTTTTTAACAGAACCTGTAGGCAAATCTGGTGTAAATCACAGACTGCGTAAAATCAGCAATTTAGCAGAGACGCTCAGAGAGGGTAAGGGTGAAGAAAAATGACTCAGAGAACAGTGACAATCAAAACATCTTTAGACGCAAGACAGGCTGCTTATTTCGTGCAGACTGCAAGCAAGTTCAATGCGGAAATCCAAGTGAGTATTGATGAAAAAAAAATTAACGCAAAAAGCATTATGGGTACCATTGCGTTAAACATGAAGGAGGGCCAGACTGCTACAATTATTGCAGATGGCGTAGATGAGGCACTGGCTGTTGAGGAATTGGCAGCTGTTTTGTGTTAAGCAATTATTTTTATTAATTTATAATTTTCCGCCCTTCGTTTACGAAGGGTTTTTCTATTTAAACTATAAAAAAACTGCAAAGCCGATGAAGGCAATGCAGTTTTATTTTTATGCACGGGGTGGTTTTGGCCCTTCAAATTGATAATAATCGGTTTTAATACGACCATTGAACAATTTTCTTTTTTTATCCGCCTGTCTTCCGAACAAAGTTTCAAAATATTCCATGGATGTAATGACATATGTTGACCATGTACGATCACTTTTCATCGTTGCGCCTAAGGCACGATACATTTCTTCAACTTCCTTTAACTCACCAATTCGCTCACCATAAGGAGGATTTGTGATTAAGACACCATATTTTCCTTGTAAGGTGATTTCTTGAGAAGGTTTAACCTCAAAAGTGATGCAATCATCCACACCCGCTTTTTCTGCGTTTTCCTTTGCAAGGGCGATGGCAGCTGGGTCAATATCACTTCCATAAATTTCAGGGGTAACATCATAATCAATTGCTTGATAAGCCTCTGCTCTAGCTTTTTTCCAAAGCTCTTTACCAATGCGCCCCCATTCCTCACTGGCAAATTTTCTTTGCAGACCAGGAGCAATATTTCTAGCAAGCATAGCAGCTTCAATGGGGATGGTCCCGGAACCACAAAAAGGATCCAGTAAAATTCTATCCTTACGCCAGTAGCTCAGCTGCACCATGGCAGAAGCGATGGATTCCTTTAGCGGTGCATCCAAGGCGTTGGCACGATAACCTCTCATGTGTAAGCCAGAACCACTGCTATCAATCGCCAAGGTAACAACATCTTTTAAAATACCAACTTGAATGGTATAAGAAGCACCCGTTTCATCAAACCAATCGGTTTGATATTTTTCTTTCAATTTTTCTACAATGGCTTTCTTTACAATGGCCTGACAATCTGGCACACTAAAAAGCGTTGATTTTACAGATTTTCCAACAACAGTAAACTTTCCATCCTCAGGAATCCAATCACCCCATGGTAAAGCTTTTGTTCTATCAAATAATTCGGTAAAAGTTACTGCTGTAAAAGTTCCCATTTTTACCCACACTCTACCTGCACAACGCAGCCAGAGGTTTGCTTTTACTATGTCTTTTTCGTCTCCTGAAAACTCAACCTTGCCATCGGCAGTGTTAATATTTTGAAATCCAAGGGCTTGACACTCACGTTTTACCACAGATTCCAGCCCAAAGGTTGTACTTGCAATTAATTGTATGCTCATTGTTTTAACTCCGTTCATTCTCTCAAATAATATAAAATAGAAGGTGGGCAAATCAGATTTTATTCAACATAATATATCCAAATACATAAATAAAAAAAGCCCAATTAAATAATAAATTCCACAAGATATAAAGCTCAATTAAAAGATACTCATAGCAAGTGAATTTAAGCAAAAAATAAAAATCCAAAATTAGGTCAACCTACTAAGTAGAAAATTTCCATTTTTATGCCATGAATCAGATTATTATATCATGTTCTTGGAAAAAACAAAAGAATTGAGATTATATTTATCAGAAAAGTATAAATATTCTTGATAAAAAAATGGAAAAACGTTATTATAGTATTTACGTATGTAAAAATAGAAACGAGGAGAATTATGTATAAATTATTAAAAACTTGCGGAAGAGCGAAACGCGGTGAGTTTCACACCCCCCATGGAGTCATCCAAACTCCAGTTTTTATGAATGTAGGAACATTGGCGGCGATTAAGGGCGCCTTATCAACAGAAGATTTGGAACAGATCAAATGTCAGGTGGAGTTGTCAAACACCTATCATTTACATTTGCGTCCCGGTGATACAGTGGTAAAGAAACTTGGTGGATTGCATAAATTTATGGTTTGGGACAAACCGATTCTCACTGATTCCGGTGGATTTCAGGTATTCTCCCTAACCTCTCTCAGAAAGATTACCGAAGAAGGTGTACTTTTTAATTCCCATATTGATGGCAGAAAAATTTTTATGGGCCCTGAGGAGAGTATGCAAATTCAATCCAATCTTGCCTCTACCATTGCTATGGCCTTTGATGAATGTATTGGCATCCCTGCTGAACGACCTTATGTTGAAGCATCTGTTGCTCGTACGACACGATGGTTGGAACGCTGCAAAAAGGAAATGACAAGACTAAATAACTTGGATGATACCATAAATAAAAAGCAGATGCTTTTTGGCATAAACCAAGGTGCAATTTACCCAGATATCCGCATCGAGCATGCAAAACGTATATCCGAATTAGATTTGGATGGCTATGCAGTGGGCGGTCTTGCAGTAGGGGAAACCCATGCTGAAATGTATCATATATTGGAGGAGGTTGTGCCATATCTACCTCAAAATAAACCTACCTATCTTATGGGTGTTGGTACTCCGGAAAATATTTTAGAATCCGTGGAACGAGGGGTTGACTTTTTTGACTGCGTTTTGCCTGCAAGAAATGGTCGACATGCTCATGTTTATACCAATGCGGGTAAACTGAACTTGATGAACGCAAAATATGAGTTGGATGAGGCTCCCATCGATGAAAGCTGTGATTGCCCTGTTTGCCGAAGATATACAAGAGCTTACATTCGTCATCTCTTTAAAGCGAAGGAAATGTTGGCAATGCGCTTGTGCGTGATGCATAATCTTTACTTTTTCAACACCATGATGGAAGAAATCAGACAAGCACTGGATGAAGATCGGTTCCCTGCGTATAAAAAAGCAAAGTTAGAAGGATTTGAAAAATCGAAAGGGAAATAATTCCTTGACGTAAAATTGATTTTTATATATAATTGTCTTATTGCACAATCATAGTTTGAAGTTTGGTACTTATGTACACTTCAAACCTAAAGAAAAATATGTTAGGAGAGATACAAATGTCATTCGTACCATTTTTATTAGACACAAGCACTACAATTTTGCCTAGTAGTGGCGGTACTGCTGCTGCTCCAGCAACTTCTGGTGGTGGCAATATTTTTGGTTCCTTTGCTGCCAGTAACCCAGTTATGTTAATCGTTCTTTACTGCATCCTTTTAGTTGGTGTAATGTATTTTCTTTCTGTAAGACCCAATCAGAAAAGAGAAAAACAAATGGCTGAAATGAGAAGCGCCATTGCAGTGGGTGACTCAATCGTGACCAATAGCGGCTTGTTTGGCAAAGTTGTAGATATCACTTACGAATGTTTCATCATTGAATTTGGTATGAATAAGGGTGTTCGTGTTCCTGTTGTAAAGGGTGAAGTTTTCGGCAAAAGAGAGCCTAATTTATCCAATGAAGCTCCTCCTCAGGCAGAACAGCCTAAAAAGAAGAAAAGCCTTTTTAGCCGTGGTGAGTAATAACAGAAACAGATTTTTAAGCTTTGCAGAATTGAATAAAGTAATTATTTATTAAAATGATTATCTCTGAAACGTTTTAACTGAACCGAAAAAAGCCCCGTTTGATTAGGTGAAAACCAAACAAATAGGGCTTTCTTTATGAAATGTAGCATAAATCTTTCTAATCTCATTTCTCATATATATCAGTGAATGCTAAAACTTCTATTTACTGCAAGAAAAATAGATTTAGTCATAAATAATAAATTGGTAAATAATTACTCAATAATTCACAAATAGTCATTTTGATTCAATGTCTGCCATATTACAAACGTATAAAAACGCAGTGATTGTCGTAAAATAACAAACATTTCATACAAATTTTAGACCAGATAGTGGTAATTTATTGACAAAATTGAGCAATAGAGGTAAAATATCCATATGCGAAAGCTCGTATGATTATGACGCTTTTGCAAATAGTATTAAAAAATATGCAAAAAGAAAGGGAGAAAAACTATGAAAAAATTGCTTTCCATGCTTCTTGCTTCTGCACTGGCTGTTTCCATGCTGGCTGGTTGTGGTAGCAAAGCCAACACAGACGCTAATAAAGGAGATGCTGCAGAGGGAGACAAAAAGGTTTATAAGGTTTGCAACCTGGTAAACGGTACTTTGGGTGACAAATCCTTCTTTGACTCCGCACAAGCTGGTCTGGAGAAATTGAAAGCCGATGGGAGAATTGATTTCAAAACCATCGAGATGGGTGGTACAACAGAAGATCAAGCAAAATGGCAGGGATATTTGGAAGAGGTTTCCGCTTCCGGCGAATATGATCTGATTATCTGTGGTACATACCAGATGCCAGATTACCTGAAGAATGTTGCTGAACAGTTCCCTGATCAGAAGTACCTCATTTATGATGACACAACCTACACACTGCCTAACGTTGCAAACTTAAGCTATGCTCAGAATGACTTGGGCTACTTGGTTGGCGTTTACGCTGGTGCAATGACAACAGAGACAAGCGTTGAAGGTATTAACGAAGATGCAGTAATCGGTTTTGTTGGTGGCGTTGACAGCCCTGTTATCAATGACTTCTTGTATGGCTTTATTCTGGGTGCACAGAATTCCAACCCTGATATTAAAATTGATACAAGATATGTAAACAGCTATGTTGATCCCGCTAAGGCAAAAGAATTGGCAGAATCTATGATTAACGATAAAAAGTGTGACATCATCTGGGGTGTTGCTGGTAACTCCGGTAATGGCGCTGCTGAAGCAGCATTGGAGACAGGTAAAGCTTACTTTATCGGTGTTGACTCCGATCAGGAATTAACTTTCTCTCCTGAAATGGCTGCAATCACATTAACATCTGGTTTGAAGAACATTGGTAATTCTCTGGTATGGTTCTTTGATGAATGGGATAAGGGTGTTGAACATTTCGGTCAGCAGACTTTATTGGGCATGAAAGAAGGCGGCATCGGCGTTGTTACAGATAAAAACTACGACAGCAAAACACCTGCTGCAGTGAAAGAAAAAGTAACAGCTGCAATTGATGCTATTTCCAAAGGTGAAGTTGTAGTTCCTACAGCAATTGGAAATGAGACAAACGAAGTTCAGCAGTTAAGAGAATCAGTAAAACCTTGATGATTTTTATCAAAGCGTTTGAATGCTGGTAAAATGTAGGGGGGCTTTTATGCTCCCCTTTTACCTTTAAACAAATAACTTCCTTTAATTTACTTTTATTGTTTAATTTTGACAATGTTTGAATGAAATTGTTAAATTAAGCAGTATCATGCAAATTGAAAAAAATTTTTTAGATACAATTTAAAGAATTTTTTTGAAGGTGCATGGTTAAAAAAAGTAAATGGACTTTCTGCTTAATTTAAAGAAATGCAAAAGAGGAGGGGAACCGCAATGTCTGACAACAACGATTTCGTTGTTCAAATGAAAGGGATCACCAAAGTTTATCCAAACGGGATTGCCGCAAATCAAGGGGTTGACTTTAGTGTAAGACGTGGAGAAATTCATGCGCTTATGGGTGAGAACGGTGCCGGTAAATCTACGTTAATGAAAATGCTTTTTGGATTAGAACAGCCTACGGAAGGCGAGATTATCATTAATGGGGAAAAAGTATCACTTTCATCGCCAACTGTGGCAATTTCTAAAGGAATCGGTATGGTGCATCAGCATTTTATGTTGGTACCGAGCTTAACTGTAGCCGAAAATATGGTTTTGGGGATGGAACCAAAGCAAGGGAATAAATTATTTATCAATTACAAAAAAGCAGTAGAAATTACAGAGGAATTTTCAAAAAAATATAACCTCTTTGTAGATCCTCATGCAAAGGTAAGAGATATCCCTGTTGGCATGAAGCAAAAGGTTGAAATTCTAAAAGCATTGGTGCGTGGGGCGAAAATACTTATTCTTGATGAGCCAACCGCCGTATTAACAACACAAGAAACAGAGGAATTATTCAAAGAATTGATGCATTTAAAAGAACAAGGCTATACTTTGATCTTCATTTCTCATAAGTTGAACGAAATCAAACAGATTACAGATAGACTTACCATTATGCGTAGTGGCAAATCCATGGGCGTACATGAAACAGCTGAAATTACAAAAGAAGAAATTTCTCGTTTGATGGTTGGTCGTGATGTAGTTCTTACGGTTGAAAAAGAACAGGCACAGCCTACAGATATCGTTTTAAGCGTGCGTGATTTGGAATATACCAATGATTGGAATAAAAAAATGCTTGATAAACTCTCCTTTGACGTAAGAAAAGGTGAAATATTAGGAATTGCTGGTGTTGAAGGCAACGGTCAGCGAGAATTGGTTGATATGCTTTTTAACTTAAATGTTCCTGATGATGGTGCGGCAACTGTAAATGGGAAAAACATTTTAGGTCGACCCCAAAGAGAAATTCGAGATATGGGTGTTTCTTTAATTCCTGAAGACAGAATGACATTTGGTATTGCAGGCACCGGTACAATTGAAGAAAACCTGATGAGTGACCGTGCTGCTGATAAAAAGTATAACAACGGACCCTTATTCAATTTGAAGGCCATGCATGAGGATAGTGATAAGCTGATTAAAGATTACAAAGTCCTATGCAAGTCTCGCAGACAGCAGGTTGGTATGCTTTCCGGCGGTAATATTCAGAAGGTTGTTGTTGCCAGAGAATTTTCCAGCGAACCTATTTTGATTATTGCAGATCAGCCTACTCGAGGCATTGATGTTGGTGCAACAGAGTTTATTCGCAAAAAATTAGTTGAACTAAGCCGTGAGGGTGCTGCGGTTCTTTTGGTTTCTGCCGACTTAAACGAAGTAATGGAGCTTTCCGATAGCTTAATTATCATGTATAACGGTAAAATAGCCGCTTATTTTGAAGATACAGCTGTTTTAAATGACACCATTATGGGTGAATATATGCTAGGTTTAAAACAACAAAGTGCTGAAGAGATAGGAGGAGTTATACATGGAAAATAAGCGTCAAAATATGTTTGAATTTTTCCGTGGATTCGTAGCAATTGCCATTGCGATTCTCGTTGCTTTTATTTTAATTTTAATTTGTGCTGATGATCCCGGTAAGGCTTTGGAGTGTTTGTTAGTTAAACCGATTATTAGCAATGGTGCACTAAACGCTAAATCAATTTTTACGATTTTTGCTCGTATGACACCAATTATTTTCACTGGTTTGGCGGTTTGCGTTATGTTCTCTGCCAATCAGTTTAACTTGGGAGGCGAAGGTGCAGTAATGCTTGGCGGTTTTATAGCTGCTGTTATCGGTATCTATCTTCCTTTGGGCGCAGGTGTTCATGTTTTTGTTGCAATATTAGCAGGTGCAATCATTGGCGGATTGGTTATGATTGTTCCCGCTGTAATTAAGGTTAAGTTAAAAGCCAGTGAGATGGTGTGCTCCTTAATGATGAATTACGTTATTATGTTTATCATATTACATTTTTTGAATAATGTTTTTGCAGATAGAAGCAAAGGTGCTACCCAGACGTATCCTTTTTTGGATACCGCTACAATTCCTAAAATGATTCCAAACACAGAGTTGTCTTGGGGATTTGCAATAGCAATTATTGCAACCATCATTGCTGCATATTTTATGCATCGCACACGTTGGGGATACTCCATCCGCATGATTGGTATTAACGAATCCTTTTCTAAATATTCAGGCATGAAAGTTGGGGGGATCATTGTTTTATCTCAGGTTATTGGTGGTATGCTTTCCGGTATGGGTGGCGCTATTGAAATGCTGGGTAGATATAAGACCTTCCTATGGCTTGATTTGCCGGGATATGGCTGGACAGGTATTACCGTTGCAATCCTTGCTAAAAATAATCCCATTATGATTCCATTTGCTGCATTCTTTATCTCTTATTTGAATAGAGGATGTGAACTTATGTCTATTTACGCAGGAGTTCCTGCTGAAATGATTGATATTATTCAGGCTGTTATCTTCCTATTCTTTGCGGCAGAGCATTTCCTCTCTGGCACACGTCAGAAGATTGTTGTAAAAGACGCAAAAGAAGAATTGCAGAAAAAACAACTGGAAACAGCAAAGGAAGGGGGTAATGCATAATGTTTGAACAGTTAATTAATATGGTATTTTCCGCCAGCTTTGGCTATTCCATCATTCGTATTACTTCTCCTATTTTATTTGCTGCTTTGGCGGCAGTTGTCGCTGAAAAGGGCGGTGTGGTAAACATCGGTCTTGAAGGAATTATGATGATTTCTGCATTATTTGGCGTGCTATTTTCCTATTGGACAAACAGTTGGCTGCTAGGCGTACTGGGTGCTGTGGTAATAGGTATTTTAGTGGCAATGATAATGGCTGTATTCGCATTGAAATTGAAAACCGATATCATTCTATCGGGTATTGCTGTCAATTTATTAGGTGGTGGAGGTACGGTTTTCTTGCTTTACCTTTTTACAGGTTTAAAAGGAAATACTGCAAGCCTTACAACACCTAACATGCTGACGCCTAAGATTCATATTCCTTTATTAAAGGATATCCCTGTAATTGGACAAATTTTTTCTGGACATTCAGTGTTGACTTATGTTGCGTTCCTTCTGGTATTCCTCGTTTGGATTTTACTGTATAAAACAGCAATGGGACTTAGAATTCGTGCTGTAGGTGAAAATTCTCATGCGGCAGATAGTGTTGGCGTTAGTGTGCTGAGAACACAGTATATTGCATTAGCAATTTCTGGGGCTTTAGCAGGCTTGGGCGGTGCATATATGTCTATGTATTATTCTCAAAGTTGGAACATTGGTATTGTTGCAGGTCGTGGTTTCATTGCTTTGGCTGCCCAAGCAATGGGGCAAGGTGAGCCTGTTGGTGCAATGTTGGCATCCTTATTATTCGGTTTCGCCAGTGCATTGGGGAGTAAGATGGAGGGTATGCAAGGATTTTCCTCATATCTGGTGGCATCTATTCCCTATGCGGTTACGATTATCGGTTTGGTCATTTATGCTTTGAGTACACTGAAAAGAGTAAAGCGTTTTAGAGATAAGGCAAAATAATAATATTCCTGAAAGTTGGCGGGGGACATACCTTGTCAACTTTTCAAGTATAGTAAATAAGGAGGATAACATGAAGAGGATTCCTATTATTTTAGACGGAGATCCAGGACATGATGATGCCATTGCGTGGGTATTGGCGAATGCTAGTCCGGTTCTTGACATTCGAGCAGTTACATCTTGTTGTGGTAATCAGACAATCGAAAAAACAACATACAACGCCCTTCGTATTTGTACTTTGATTAACCTGCATGTTCCAACCGCAAAGGGTCGTGTTAGACCTTTGATAGCAGAACCCATTATTGCACCAACGGTTCATGGTGAATCTGGTTTAGATGGCCCAGAGCTGCCTGAACCTGATTTTGAAGTTGTTAATATGGATGCAGTTACCTTGATGGCTAAGATCATTCAAGAGAGTGATGAGCCTATTACAATTGTGCCTACAGGCCCATTAACAAACGTGGCAGCGCTATTGTTGGCTCACCCAGAATTGAAAGGAAACATTAAGCAGATTTCACTGATGGGTGGCGGTGTGCAGTACGGCAATTGGACACCTGCGGCAGAATTTAATATATTAGTAGATCCTGAAGCTGCTGATGTGGTATTCAAATCCGGAATACCAATTATTATGGCAGGTTTGGATGTAACGGAAAAGGCCATGATTTTTCCTGAAGATTTTGAGCGTATCCGTGCCTTGGGTAATCATGTTGCCATCATTGTTGCTGAATGGTTGGAATTCTTTTATCAATTCCATAGAACCTTGGGTTACGAAGGTGCACCTGTCCATGATGCAGTGGCAGTGGCTGCCTTAATTAAACCAGAAATTATGGAATCAAAAGATTTATATGTTGAGGTAGAGACCACGGGTGATTTCTGTAAAGGCGCAACGGTGGCTGACTTTGATCATGTTTTAGATGTAGTTCCAAATGCTAAAGTATTGATGGGTATTGACAGACAAGCATTTGTCGACCTGTTAGTAGAAGCAATCAGTGTATATGGGGAGGTGGCGAAATGAATCGTTTCCCAGTAATTATCGACTGTGATCCAGGTGTTGACGATACAGCGGCGTTGTTGTTGGCAAGCCGCTTAGAAGAATTGGATATACGTGCAATTACAACTGTGGCTGGTAATGTTGGTGTTGATAAAACAACGGCAAATGCTGTGAAAGTAAGACATGCTATGGGCAAAGACATCCCCATTTATATGGGAGCAGACAGACCAATGTTTCGCGAGCCTGTAACTGCAGAGAAAATTCATGGAGTCGATGGATTTGGCGGGGTTTCCTATCCTGCTGAAGTAACAAACACAAAGATTGAAGAAGAAAAAGCATGGGATGCCATTTATCGTATTGCAAAAGAGTGCAATGGCGAATTGGTTATTATCGCAGTTGGCCCTATGACAAATCTAGGAATTGCTTTATCCAAATATAGCGAACTGCCTAAGCTCATTAAACGTATTGTTATTATGGGTGGAGCTGCAATCGGCGGCAATGTGACACCCTCTGCTGAATTTAATTTCTACGTTGACCCGGAATCAGCAGATATGTTGTTCTGCTGTGGCGTGCCGGTTTATATGTGTGGTTTAGATGTGACCTTAAAAGCTTATTTAACTCCAGAGGAGCTTGAAGAAATCGGTTCTTTAGGTTCTTTTCAGGCAAAAATTTTTCGAGATGTTATGCAGGGCGGTCTAAGACATTATCTAGAGTTGGGTTATAAAGGTGTGGCCTTACACGACCCTGCGGCAGTATTATACGCTGTAGATGACAGTATATTTGAAACCCATCATGTGGGCATCCGAGTAGAAACAAAAGGACAAATAACCCTTGGTAAATCGGTGACAGATTTATATAGTGATAAACAGTTTGAGCATAACGCTTATATTGTGACCAATGTAGATCGTCAGGCATTCCGCGATAAAATTAAAAACCTAATGTCTAAATTTTAAAGAGCAATCCCTTATCCTATAAACGGATAGGGGATTTTTTTTGATAAAATTTTTATTAAATAATTTTTGACTCCTTTATTATGAATCGAAATAATGTTGCTCAACAATAAATTCCTTTTTTATTTTTCTCAATTTCCTTGACAAAAGAAAAAAGAACAAATAATATATTTATATAGACTGACAGTCGGTCAAAAAAAGTGTTATTACTGTTTCAATTTTGAGGAGAGTCTTTTTTAATTTAATTGGAGAAATAGATACACTTCTAAATGATTTCTGTAGATGAACTAAAGCAGATTTTTTGATCAATAGACATTCTTTTTATATTAGACAAAAGGTTTTTTGTTTCATCTTTGAAGATATTAATACACTTCTTTTTAAGGAAAAATGACAGACTGATCTTTCAGTGGAAATGGAGAAAAATATGAAAAACTTTATAATTATATGGATAGGTGAATTGGTATCCAGCATTGGAAGTGGCATGACAGCATTTGCTTTATCTATTTACGTATATCAGCTTACTGGAAGCGTAACTTTCGTGTCATTAATCACATTATTGGCATTTATGCCAACAGTATTGCTCAGCCCATTTGGAGGGATTTTGGCGGATCGGTATGATCGTAGGCTTTTAATGATATGTGGTGATGTATTCTCAGGCCTAGGATTGCTTTATATACTGGTCAACTTAAAAACGGGAAATCAAAGTATTCTACCAATCTTAATTGGGGTAAGTATTAGTTCCATCTTCGTATCTTTAATGGAACCTGCCTATCGGGCAACTGTGTCCGATTTGCTTACGGAGGAGGAATATGCAAAAGCAAGTGGAATGGTACAAATGGCCGGAAATGCAAAATATCTAATTTCGCCAGCACTTGCTGGATTTTTGCTTCATATTTCAGATATTAGTCTAATTTTAATGCTGGACTTCGGAACATTTATTATTACAGTCTCATCTGTTCTCATTGCAAGAAGTCATCTGCAAAAACCAATAAAAAAAGAGGCAAAAAATAGTTTTGCTAAGGAATTCCAAGAGGGCTTTCAAGTGGTTTCGAAAAACAAGGAAATACGTTCCCTTATCATAATTATGACAATGATGTGTTTCTTTTTAGGCTTTATTCAAACACTGACTGCGCCAATGATTCTTGCTGTAAGTGATGCAAAAACAGTGGGCTATATTGAATCAATCTGTGCAGGTGGTATGCTGGTAAGCAGCGTCTTTATCGGTATTTTTGGCATTAAAAGTAATCAGTATAGAAAAGTGTTGATACTGTCTGCTGTATTGTGCGGTCTTTTTATGGCATTGGTTGGTGTGAAAACCAATTTATACTTTGTTTCTTTTATGTTATTTATGTTCTTTCTAACCCTTCCTTTCATTAACTCATGTGCTGAGGTACTTCTTCGCCTAAGCATACCCAATGAATTACAGGGAAGAGTATGGGGATTGGTCAGCTTACTCACACAAACTGGTATGATTATCGCATTTGCCAGTTGTGGCGTGATTGCAGATGTTGTTTTTGAACCAATGTTTCAAAATTCAGGGCTTCTTGCCGATAGCATTGGAAAAATAATTGGAATAGGGCAGGGGCGAGGAATCGGGTTTATGCTAATTCTATCAGGCATCGGTATGGTTCTGTCAATGCTAATTCTGGGAAGAAAAAGCTATCTGCGCAGGTTAGAATCGAAATAATAGAAAATCCTATAAGATGGATTTATAATATATGGTACTGAACTTCAGAAGCTCAGATATTAATTCATGAACAAGAAATTAAAAACCCCTGACCATAGGTACTTCCTATTGTCAGGGGGTGAATTATGTCTTAACTCATTATTTACCGAAGTATCTGTTCAGAAGACCTTCGAAAGCCTTACCGTGTCTAGCTTCATCACGAGCCATTTCATGTACTGTATCATGAATTGCATCCAAGTTTGCTGCTTTTGCACGCTTAGCAAGATCAGTTTTACCAGCAGTTGCACCATTTTCAGCATCAACTCTTAATTCTAAGTTTTTCTTGGTTGAGTTTGTAATAACTTCGCCTAACAATTCTGCAAATTTTGCAGCATGTTCAGCTTCTTCCCAAGCCGCTTTTTCATAATACAAACCGATTTCAGGATATCCTTCTCTATGAGCAACTCTTGCCATTGCTAAATACATACCAACCTCGGTGCATTCGCCTTCAAAGTTTGCTCTCAAATCCTTCATAATATCTTCACTAGCGCCCTGAGCAACCCCAACAACATGTTCAGCAGCCCAAGATTTTTCGCCGCCTTGTTCGATAAATTTTTCAGAGCCTACCTTACAAACTGGACAGATTTCAGGTGCGGAATCACCTTCATGTACATAACCACAAACGGAACAAACAAATTTCTTCATATAATTTTCCTCCTTGAATTTTTAATATTATTTACTAACTAATAATGATTATAAACTAACGACTTCTATTTGTCAACACAAAATTTTAAATATAGAAATTTTTTCTTTCCTGTGATAAACTAATGATTGCATTCTAATATTGCTTAAGAAAACAAAGATGAATTTACTATAACTATTTGCAAATGAAATAAGGAGGTTCTTATATGGAATTAAAGCTTAATACAGTGATGCATGGCTTCTTACTAAAAGACAAAGAAGTTATATCAGACATTCATGGAGAAGGATATTTATTTGAACATCTAAAAAGTGGAGCAAGGCTTATCTATATAAAGGCAAAAGATGATAACAAGGTATTTTCTATTTCCTTTAAAACGCCTCCTGAGGATGATTGCGGTACCCCTCATATTTTGGAGCATTCTGTACTATGTGGTTCCAGAAAATACGCTTCAAAGGATCCCTTCAATGAGTTGGCAAAAGGATCATTAAATACATTTTTAAATGCCTTGACTTATGCGGATAAAACCATGTATCCCATTGCCAGCTGTAATGAGGAGGATTTTCATAATTTAATGGATGTTTATTTGGATGCTGTTTTTTATCCTAACATCTACACAAAAAAAGAAATATTTATGCAAGAAGGTTGGCGGTATATTGTCAATGAAGAAACAGGACAGCTTGACATTACAGGCGTAGTTTATAATGAGATGAAAGGAGCTCTTTCTGATCCTGAAAGCTTACTGCAAGGGGCTATCTCTAGGAACTTATTTGGTAAAACCACATACGGCTTTGAATCCGGTGGAGACCCTGCCTCAATTCCGGATTTAACTTACGAAGCGTTTCTTGCTTTTCATAAGAAATACTATCATCCATCAAATTCCTATATTTATTTATATGGTGATATGGATATAGATCGTTGTTTAGCCCACATTGGCGATGGATATTTGAATGATTTTATGCGAACCATTGATTTGCCGGAAATACCGGAGACAAAAGGTAATAATTTACAGACATCATCAAAAGAAACCTATCCAACTGATAGTGATGAGGAAAAAGGGTATTTTGCATACTCTGTGAACGTTGGTCTATGTACGGATGAAGAGCTCACAATGGCCTTACAAGTACTATCCTATGTTTTGTTGGAAACAAATGCCTCTGTGATAAAAACTGCTCTAATGGAAGCTAAAATTTGTGATGATGTAGAAGGGTGGTTCGACTCCTCAACCTTTGAAATGCTGTTTAGTATCGTTGCAAAAAATGCTGATTTGTCCAAGGTTTCTGAATTTGAAAAGACAATTAATAAAACGCTTGAGGGCATACTTCGAGATGGACTTGATCAAGAATTATTGTCCAGCAGCCTTAGAAGGCTTTCGTTCTTATTGAAGGAAGAGGATTATGGCTCAACACCAAAAGGATTAATTTATGGAATGAAATTAATGAAGAGCTGGTTGCATGGGAAAAATCCATTTTTCTGTCTACGGCATTTTGAGACTTTGGAGAAACTTAAAAATCCAAATTATGATTGGATTAGCTTAGTTGAAAACCATATCCTGCATAATGAAAAAAAGAATATTTTGGTCTTTTCCCCAGATAGAGATAAGGAAAAGGAAATACAAAGGGCCTTTTTACAGAAAATGCAAGACAAAAAGGCTTCTTTCACTGAAGAAGATATGATGCAAATAAAGGAAGATACGAGAAAACTTGAGATTTTCCAGCATACAGAAGATTCTCCAGAAATTCTTGAGCAGATTCCCATATTGCAGTTATCTCAGATTAATCCCGCACCTTCTATTCCTGTATACACAAAAAGCAGGGTAGGAGAGGGGAAACAAATTTTTGTCCCAATGCAGAGCAATGGAATCATTTATTTGAAATTACATTTTGATGTGGATTCCTTAAATGAAGAGCTTTTACCTTATGCAGGACTTTTAACAGATGTCCTAGGAAAACTGGATACCAAAAAATATTCATATCAACAATTACCTATGGTAACCAACAAAGTTTTTGGTGGACTATCTTTTCAAAATGATGTCTATAGTGAGAATACGGAAAATTATACGGGATTTTTAACTTTGAAAAGTAAATTCTTAAAAGAAGATATTGCTGAAGTTGCTGAATTGACAAAAGAGATTCTTTTAAATACGAATTTTAACGCCCTGGATAGTCTGAAAAAAATTATTCGTGGAGCTAAAATAAAAGGTGAAAACTATCTCCTTAATTATTCTCACTTAGAGGCGATACATTTTAGTGTTGGCCAACTGTCCAATGGAGGAAAAGTAAATGAGATTACAAGTGGAATTGATTATTTTCATTTCCTAGTTAACATTGACAAGTTGCTTTCTCAAAAACCTGAAATTGTTATTGAAAATCTAAAGAAAACTGCAGAATGTTTATTTACGCAAAAAAGTTTCTATATTTCCTTAGGCTGTGAAGAAGATGATTTAGATAAATCTATTGAATTGCGTGATTATATTTATAAAAATTTAGAACCTGGAAAAGATAGGAAATTAAAGAATTTCTCTTTCGATAAAAACCCATCATCCATTGGATTTACAGCGAACAGTACCGTGCAATACAATATTTTTTCAGCAGATTATAGAAAACTGGGTTATAACTATACTGGGAAAATGCAAGTATTGAGAACCATTTTAAATTTAGAATATCTTTGGAACGAAGTACGCGTTAAGGGTGGCGCTTATGGAAGTGGTTGCAGCTTCCAGCAAAATGGAATTTCCTATTTTTATTCCTATCGAGATCCAAACGTGACCGAGACCTATGAGATTTATAAGGAATTATGGAAAAAAATTGGAAATTTCTATGCTACAGACAGAGAAATGACAAAATATATATTAGGTACAATTAATCGATTAGATCAACCTAAAACAAATGCAGAAAGACTCAATGACGCAATAAATAAAGAATATCGGGATTTTCCAGAAGATTTTGAAATCATGGAAAGAAATCAAATCATACACACAACAAAAAATGATATTTTAGAATTTTCAGTTTTATTAAGAGATATTTCTAAAGTTAAAAATTATTGCACAATTGGTGGCGAGGGAAAAATAATTGCTAATAAAGATTATTTCGATTCTATACAAAAACTAATACCATAACATAGACAAGAAAACCCTTATGGAATATTACCATAGGGGTTTATTGTTAATATTAATAACAGCTATAATGCTATAGCAAAATTTCAGATTGCAATATCATTGACAAAACATTATATAGAAACAAACAGGGGGATAGCTATAACTATTCGCAAAACGACACTTTTACGAATAGTTATGTTTGTATTTTATATTATCTTAGATAATCCAGCTATATAGTCTCTGTATTTCTTTACCTTTAATAAAAGTATTAAATTCTTCTTCAAATCGTAAACCATACTTTTCATATAATCCCTCATGAGTCGTATATAAAAAAATTTGTTTTATTCCAAGTTGCTGACAATTATCCTTGGCTGATTTCATCAAAAGATTTAAATATCCTTTGCCTCTATGTGGTTTATCAATATAGACATTAATAAGCCATGGATAAATATCCGGCCGAACATCAATATCCATTACAGACAATTGGTATACACCTATCAATTCTTCATCAGCTAACAATATATACGTTTGAGGTATTCTATCTTCACACAATGAATGCAATACATAAGCTTCCATTTTATCGCTGCTAAAGCCTTCCTGTTTTCCCCACCAGTGATAAAACCAAGAGCTGATTTTTGTAATATAGCATTTATCATCTTTTTTGAGCCGTACAACACGCACATTCAATTAAAAAGCCCCCATTTGTTTACATAATATAATTATGGTATCCTGATAATCCTTGTTTAAAAAAACACCCTCACAAAGCACTATCTATATTCATATAGGCCATCTGTGAGGATGTTTCATCAACAATATTCTTTTTTAACAATTAACGACTAATATTTTTAACGCCTAAGTAAGATTGAGGATTAACATATTTGCCATTTACTAAAACTGAGAAATGACAATGGTTACCCGTTGAAATTCCTGTACTACCACATTTTGCAACGGTCTGCCCTCTTTTTACCATTGCGCCCTTCGATACAACAAGAGAAGAGTTATGTCCATATAGTGTGGAGAGTCCGCCGCCATGATCAATGATAATGGTATAGCCATAGCCATTCATCCAACCGGAATATGTAACCTTCCCAGCTTCTGCGGCAACAATAGCTGAACCATATGGTGCAGGAATGTCATAACCACTATGATTCTCGCTTCTTCCTGTAACAGGATTCACTCTATGCACAAAACCACTGCTTAAGCTTGAGGAAGACGCCGATTTTGCAGGTACCGGCCATCCTAAAGAGCCATTTCCAGTATAATATGGTGTAGAGCTACTTGTTTGCTGAGCAATCAAGTTTAAAACCTGTTGATCAGCCTTTGCATTTGCAGCAATTAATTGCTCCTGCTTCTTTACATCTTTTGCATAAGACGCCATCAAAGCTTCTTTCTCTGAAATGACGCTCTTCATACTTTCAACTTTTTCCTTTTGTACTTTCACCACTTCAGCCTGAGCCGCATGGTTTTTTGCAATCTCTTCTTTCTTGGTCTGAATTGTTGTTTGAATTGCTTGCAGCTGATCCAAAATATCTTTATCAAAAGACATAATATCATTCACATACTGCATTCTTAAAAATAAATCAGAAAAACTTTCAGCCTCCAAAAGAATTTCCAGATAGCCTGAAGAACCCTTTTGCTGCAAAAAACGCATGCGACTGCCCAAAAGCTCAAATTGTCTATCTCTCTTTGCAGTTGCTTCTACTAATTCTTTTTCAGTGGCCTTTAAAGATGCAGCCAGCTCATCTAAATCTGATTGCGCATTATCCAACTCTGCTTGCAAACTATTCATAACCTTATCCATGGCATCAATTTCTTGTTCCACAGTTAACTGCTTGTTCTTTAGGTTTGCAATTTCCTTTTTTGCTTTGTCCGTCTGCTGTGACAGTGTCTTTCTTTTTGCTTCTAATTCAGCAACAGTAGCAGCACCCGTCTGATAGGTAGGAAAAACACCGATGGCTAGAAAAGCCGTTAAAACAAGGCAAGTAGCCTTTTTTAGTATTTTCATTATTTAAACCTCATTATTATCACAATTTGTCTCTTTATATTATACAGATTTTGTGACAATTTTCAACTTTAAAACACAATTAAATATTTTTAATTTTCAATTAAAATATTCCAATCTATTTTTTTAACCTCCTGAGGAAAATTCCCCCGTTCGTTACATAAAGAAATCATATAATCTTCCATCTGAAACGATTTTAAACACAATTTTTTACCTTCTATAAAGATGATATTTCTGTTTCGCAACCCATCCATTACAGTAAAGCTGTTAAAGGGATATGTGATACCTGTACCCATCCATTTTGTTACGCTTTCTTTCCGGGTCCATAGTTGAAAGAAAAACGCTTTTTTATTTTCATCATCTAATTCATAAGAAAATTGCTCTTCTTCCGGAGAAAAAATTTTTGCAACTCTCGGTAAGCGATCCCGCATTTTTTCAATATCACAACCAACGGATTCAAGAGAAAAACCGCAAATTGCAAACTGCCCAGAGTGAGACAAGCTAAAGTAATATTCATGATTGGGTAAATATAGCATGCCTTTTTCTGTTATTTCAATCTCATTATAAAGAGCGATTTGATTCAACTTTGAAAAAGCATACCTCAATAAAAGACCCGCACATAAAGAAAGACGTTTACTTTCCTCTTTCATCATTTTTTCAACTTTGGCTCTACGTTTCTCCCCCACAAGCTCCATAGCAATCTGAAATTTTGCAGTATCTTTTAATACATCCCCATCCATCATCAGTAATTCTACCATTTCAATCACCTCATAGCACAAAAAGCAGAGCTGCTAGAGAACAAGCTCTCACAACTCTGCAATAATAGTTCAATGAATTTACTTAACAATGAGATTTACGATTCTACCGGGTACATAAATCTCTTTTACAATTTCTTTTCCATCTAAGCGACTACCTAAAGTCTCTTTTGCCTGTGCCAATACTGCTTCCTTATCGGCATCAGCGGAAATCTCCATGGTTCCTCTTAATTTACCACCAATTTGAATAGCGATTTCAATGGTATCCTGTACAAGCTTACTTTCATCCACTACAGGCCAGCCAGCGGCAAAAACGGAGTCCTCATGACCCAATTCCTTCCAAAGCTCCTCAGAGATATGAGGTGCAAAGGGAGCTAACATAGTAACCACTGTTTCCAAGGTTTCCTTTGAAAGACCGCCCTGTTTTTTGGCAATTTCATTAAATTTATTGGATGATTCCATAAAACCGCTGACAATTGTATTCATTGTCAAAGCTTCTAAACGGCTGGTAATATCAGCAATCATCTTATTGCAAACAAATGCTTCTTCTTTGCTTGCTTGCACAGGTGCATCTTTATAGGAATAAACCATTTTCCAAATTTTATTTAAGAAACGGAACACCCCATCAATACCGCTATCGTCCCAATCGCAATCCATTTCAGGAGGGCCAACGAACAATTCATACATTCTCAGTGAGTCACAGCCATATTTTTCAACCAATTCGTCGGGAGATACCACATTACCCAAGGATTTACTCATCTTGCCGCCATTCTTGGTTATCATACCTTGGTTAAACAGCTTCTGGAAAGGTTCTTCAAAAGGAACCGCACCAATGTCATATAAGAATTTTGTATAGAAACGAGCGTACAGTAAGTGCAATACAGCATGCTCGATACCACCAACATATAAGTCAACAGGAGCCCATTTTTTCAAAGCTTCCATACTTGCCAATTCTTTATCATTATGGTTATCTACATAACGCAAGAAATACCAGCTGGAACCTGCCCACTGTGGCATGGTATTTGTTTCTCTCTTTGCAGGCTTGCCGCAAACAGGGCAAGTTGTATTCACCCACTCATCAATATGAGCCAAAGGAGATTCTCCTGTATCCGTAGGCTTGTAGGATTCTACTTCTGGAAGCAGAACAGGCAACTGATCTTCGGGAACAGGAACAGCCCCACAGTGATCACAATGGATAATAGGAATAGGCTCACCCCAATATCTTTGTCTGGAGAATACCCAATCGCGCAATTTATAGTTTACTGTTTTCTTACCAATTCCCTTTTCTTCCATCAAATGAGGCACTTTTTTCTTGGCTTCAAATGCCTTCATTCCATTCCAATCACCGGAATTAATAATAACACCGTCACCAACATATGCTTCGGTTAAAGGCTTCTCTTCTTCTCCTTCAGGCAAAATAACCTGAATAATAGGCAATTCAAATTTTGTGGCGAACTCAAAGTCACGTTCATCATGAGCAGGTACACACATTACTGCACCAGTACCATAATCCGCCAATACATAATCAGCAACCCAAACAGGGATTTCTTTACCATTCACTGGATTTACACAATAAGTGCCAGTAAACACACCTGTTTTTTCTTTATCTGTCATACGGTCAACAGAGGATTTTGTGGAAGCGTCAAAGCAATATTTCTTCACGGTTTCCTCATATCCAGGGGCAATAAAATCATCAATTCCTTTATACTCAGGAGCCAAAACCATAAAGGTACAGCCAAAAAGTGTATCAGGTCTCGTTGTGTAAACAGAGATATTTTTATCACTTCCGCTTACTTTAAACTCTATTTCAGCACCGTAGCTTCTTCCAATCCAATCAGACTGCATTTTCTTTACTTTATCAGACCAATCCAACTTCTGTAAATCTTCCAATAATCTGTCTGCGTAAGCAGTGATTTTCAGCATCCATTGACGAAGATTTCTCTTTGTTACTGTAGAACCACAACGTTCACAAGTACCGCCGGCAGCTTCCTCATTCGCCAAAACGCATTTACAGCTAGGGCACCAGTTTAAAGGCATTTCTTTTTCATAAGCTAAGCCTTTTTTAAACATTTGAACAAAAATCCACTGGGTCCATTTATAGTAACCCGGGTCTGTTGTATCAACTTCTTTATCCCAATCATAAATTGCGCTGATTTCGTGAAGCTGACGCTTTACGTTTGTAATGTTATTTGCAGTGGCAATACGAGGATGCATATTATTCTTAATTGCAAAGTTTTCAGCAGGCAAACCAAAGGCATCCCAGCCCATGGGGTGAAGCACCTGATAGCCCTGCAAAACTTTGTATCTGCTGACAACATCGCTTAAAACGTACCCTCTCCAGTGACCAACATGAAGCCCTGTACCAGATGGGTATGGGAACATGTCCAGACAATAAAACTTAGGCTTTTTGTCATCCTCTACATTAATAGGATTCTTCTCCCATTCATCACGCCACTTTTTCTCAATTTCACCAAATTCATAGCGACTGTTCATACAATCTCCTCCTTAATAAAACAAGCTCCCAAACAATCTATTTCCTAAACATAGCCCAAATTTCAGTATAATTATTCAGATTTATCAAACAGAAATAAATACACCTTATAAGGTCTGGAAATTTTTATACCAAAAAATAAAAAAACCTTCGTCTCAGTTAGAGACGAAGGGATACTCCGTGTTACCACTCTAGTTTGCCAAAAGGCACACTCAAAACCGATAACGGTGGCAGCCGTTGCCGCCTACTAATCTAAAAAGATGTTCAGGGCAAAACTCCGAGGCCAGTTCCAAAACGCGTTTTTACCGACTTGCACCAACCGACGGCTCTCTGAAAAAAACAAATCGAATTGTACTCTTCCTCATCAAAGTCTATTCATGAAAATATTTATATCATATTTACCAATAAAAATCAAGTGTTTTTGGTTGTTTTTCAAAAGAATACAGTCTACACAATTTTTTATACAGCCTGCTCCGATTCAAACTGATTGCTATACAGACTATGATAGAAGCCTTTTTTCGCCATCAATTCCTCATGGTTCCCTCGCTCTATAATTTCGCCATGGTTAATTACAGCAATCAAATCAGCATCTTTTATGGTGCTTAAGCGGTGAGCAATGACAAAACTGGTGCGCCCCTTCATCAAATTCTGCATAGCTTCCTGAATTTTCACCTCTGTACGTGTATCTACACTGCTGGTTGCTTCATCAAGAATCAATACTGAGGGGTTCGCCAAAATTGCTCTGGCGATGGCAAGCATTTGTCTTTGTCCTTGGCTTAGATTTCCACCGCCGTCGGTTAAAACGGTATCATAACCATCGGGTAAGCGTCGAATAAATTCATGGGCATTGGCAAGCTTCGCCGCCGCTATGATTTCATCATCTTTCGCATCTAATCTACCATAACGAATATTCTCACGAATGGTATCCGTAAATAAATAGGTATCTTGTAAAACAATTCCTAGGTTTGAACGCAAACTTTTTCTCTTGATATCCTTAATTTCTCGTCCATCAATGGTAATGGTACCTTTATCTATATCATAAAAACGAGTCAATAAATTTATAATCGTGGTTTTTCCAGCACCGGTAGGTCCAACTAAGGCAATAGTCTGCCCCGGTTTTGCATACAGGTTTACTTCTTTCAAAATAGGATGACCTTCTTCATATGAAAAATCAACATTTGAAAGAACAACATCACCTTTTACATCAGTGAGCGCAATGGAATTGGGTTGATCCTTCATTTCCTCCGGCTCATCCAAAACCTCAAACACTCTCTCAGCTCCGGCGAAGGCCGCCATCATGGCATTTACTTGGTTTGCCAATTCATTCAAAGGTCTTGTAAATTGCTTGGAATATATAATAAAGTTAGAAATGGTACCTAATGTCATAGGCATACCCATAACCATCATAAGACCGCCTGCTGCAACAACAATGGCATATGAAATGTTGTTCAGAGCCATCATAATTGGTGCAATGATTCCCGAGAAGATTTCTGCACGAATACCAACCTTCAGTAAATCGTTATTCTTTTCAGAAAACGCTTGTGTCATTTCATCTTCTTGACAGAATACCTTAACAACCTTTTGCCCTGATATAATTTCTTCAATATAACCATTCAGTTTTCCAAGACGCTCTTGCTTTTCTTTATAATTTTTTCGTGAGCGAGTGGTTATGGCTTTTGTGACAATAAGCAATATTGGTATAGTCACGATAGATGCAATGGTCAAAGGAATATTTAAATAAAGCATCATTGCGAAGGTCCCAATTAAGGTTAAACCGCTTTGTAATACTTGGGAGATGCTGTTATTTAGAGCCATAGAAATATTGTCTACATCATTAGTAACACGGCTCATGATTTCGCCATGGGTTGTAGTGTCAAAATATTTTAAAGGAAGTCTCTGAATCTTTTCAAAGAGCTCCTTACGGATTGTGGCAACAACATTTTGCCCTACTAAAAGAAGCAAATAGCTTTGAAGCCACATGCACAAAGAAGAACCAACATAAATGGCTAAAAGTATTGAACAAACTTTGGCTAAACCAGCAAAATCAAACTTTGTAATATACTGATCAATGGCAATACCAATCAGGCGAGTTGCATAAACTGTCCCAAGTGTAACAAAGGCAATACAAATAAAAGAAATTAATAAATAGAGCCAATATTTATTTAAATATTTTAAGAGTCTGCCAAGGGTTTTCTTCGTATTTTTTGGTTTCCTGGATTCTATTGGCGGTTTACCACCCATACGGGGATTAGGCATCTATAACTACCCCTTTCTTCATTTGAGATTGATAAATTTCCTGATAATCCAAGCTAGTTTCCATAAGATAGTTATGGTTACCTTGCGCGGAAATTTTACCATCCTTCAGCACAAAAATTTTATCTGCATGTTTAATCGAGCTGATTCGTTGGGCAATAATGAACTTTGTACACTGGTCATGAGAATCTTTCATTGCTTGACGAATTCTTTTTTCAGTTAATGAGTCCACCGCACTGGTACTATCATCAAAAATAATAATACTTGGATTTTGAATTAATGCTCTGGCGATAGAAATACGTTGTTTTTGCCCACCGGAAACATTAACCCCCTTCTGTCCCAGTTCAGTATCATAGCCATTGGGTAATTCTACGATAAAATCATGGGCTTGTGCAGCCTTCGCAGCAGCAATCACTTCTTCCTCTGTTGCATTTTTATTTCCCCACATGATATTCTCTCTAATTGTGCCGGTAAATAAAATCGTTTCTTGCAGTACAACAGCCACTCTTTTTCTTAAGTTATGGATGGAATAATCTCGTACATCCACATCATCAATAAAAACGGCACCTTCGGTCACATCGTAAAGACGAGGCATCAAATTCACCAAGGTGGACTTCCCTGAACCGGTCTCTCCCAGAATGCCAATGGTTTCACCGGCATTAACGCTAAAGCTAAGATTCTCCAAAACCGGTTCACCACTTCCACCTTTATAACGAAAGGTTACATCTTTAAATTCAACCTTCCCTATACTTTTTTCAGGCACAATGGGATGAACGGGGTCTGCAATGTCAATATCCTCGTTTAAAACCTCATTTACACGGTTTAATGAAATTTGCGCTCTAGAGATATACATAAACACCATGGCAATCATCATCAGTGCTATAATCATTTGCATTAAATATGTGATAAATGCCATAATCTCTTCAATTCTTAATCCGCCTATGGAAACCTGAATTCCACCATACCAAAGAATTGCGATAATGGAAATGTTTAAAATAAACATCATCAGAGGCAGCATAAGCACTACAATGCGGAATGCTTTCACACTGGTTTCTTTATAATCGTCATTGGCTGCATTAAATTTTTCCATTTCATAATCATGGCGCACAAAGGCCTTTACCACTCTCATACCTGCCAAACATTCTCTCATAACTGTATTAACGCCATCCAGTTTATCCTGAACCATTTTAAATTTTGGCACAGCCTTGCGCATTACCAAAAAAGTTGCGATAGCCAGAACAATAATTGAAATTACAAAAATCATAGCCAACTTAGCATGAATGGAAAATGCCATAATTAAACTACCGAAACATAGCAATGGGGCACGTATCAACATACGCAAAGACATCAATATAACCATCTGAATTTGGGTAATGTCATTGGTTAATCTTGTAATCAACGAAGGTGTTTGAAATGTATCTATATTATGGAAAGAAAAATTTTGTATTTTTGTAAACAGGTCTTTTCTTAAATCTGTACCTGCTCTCTGACTGACTATACTTGCTGCAATCAAACAGCCAATACCGCCAATAATACCTAAAAGAGCCACAAAAATCATTCCTGCGCCCATCTTCAATATATAATTGGAATCCGATGCACCAACACCATGATTGATCAAAAGGGTCATCAGCTTTGGCATAATTAATTCAGACGATGTTTCAATCAACATAAAAAGCGGCGCTAAAATTGCCAATTTTCTATAGGGCTTCATATATTTTAAAATGATCTTCAAACATTCTCCCTCTTTTCATTTAAATCTCTATTCATATTTTCTAATATTCTGCCTAAATAATGCAAGCATATATTCTTTTCTTCATCTGTAAAGCCAAGTAAAGCCACATCATCAATAGATGAGCCTTTATCAATAAACAGCTGAAATTTCTCTCTACCTTTTTCAGTTATACAAACACGAATACTGCGCAAATCTTTTTCATCACGAATGCGGTCAATTAACTCATCTCGTTCCATTCTCTTTAAAATATCAGTCATAGACGCTGGTTTTATACGTATAAACTCACATAGCTCTTTTTGTGTTTGCATATCTTTTGACGCAAGAGACATTAAAATTTGCGGTTGCCCCCACGAGAGCCCAATCTCCTGAGCACTATTTTTCATATTTACATGATAAAGTTTAACCAGTACACTTAAAATAAAAGAGAAATCTGTAACATGATCACCCAGAGCCTCTCTTTTTTTTGCAAATGTATCAGAACAAAACATTCCATCCCTCCTAAATATTTTAACTGGAATAAGCATAAAAACTATTTTCTTTTTTCAATTGCAATATATCTATTTTCAATTATGTAGGTTCAAAAAAAAATATAACGTAGCAAAAAAATAGTTAGACATCTAACTAATTGATTAGATACCTAACTATTTTATCATATTTTTTTTATTTGTCAAATTAAAATATTATAATACATATTCAAACATAAAAGCTATGTGAAGGCTGCTGCCAACCATAACAAATATATGAAAAACTTCATGGAAACCAAAATGTTTGAAGGTGATATTGGGCTTTTTTAGTCCATAGATTACAGCCCCGACAGTGTAAGCAATACCCCCTGCAAGTAATAGTCCAACGCCGTTCCAACTAACGGCTTTTTCTAATGGTACGAATACAACCACTGCCAGCCAACCCATGACAACGTAAATCAATGTAGACAACCATCTAGGAGCATTCATCCAAAATATTTTAAGTAAAATACCAGCCAATGCAAAGGCCCAAATAAGAACCAACATCGTCCAGCCCCATGCACCATGGAGGGATACCAAGCAAATGGGCGTATAAGTTCCTGCTATTAAGACGAAAATCATCATATGATCAATGCGGCGTAAAATATTTACTTTATTTTGTGACAACTTTAATGTATGATAAATTGTGCTGGCTCCATATAAAAGCAATAAAGAGATACCAAAAACGGCAAATCCCCATTGATGCCAAACGCTTGCCTCAAGCTTTGCCTTATGCATCAGCAATAAAAAACATGGGATTACTGCAAGAAAGCCAACAAAATGGGTTAATGCACTGATTGGGTCTTTTACTTTAAATATTATTTTACTCATATACTCCACTCCTTCATGTAGTTATCAATACTACATATCATTATATCCATATAGTAGCACATTATTTAAAAAAGCGCAAGAAGAATTTGGAATAAAATCTTGAAGCATTGTTTGAAATAATATATAATAAAGAAAGCAAGAAATTTAACAAAATAAAAATCTCGGGGTGAACAAATGACAGCTCTTGAAAAAATCATAGATAACTTTAAACAAGAAGTTAAATCTTCAGGAAGTATAGATATTGAGGATATTCCAAATATTGATTTATATATGGATCAGGTTACTACTTTTATGGATAAGGCTTTGGTCAGAAATAAGCGTTATGATGAAGATAAGATATTAACAAAAACCATGATTAACAATTATACCAAAGCAAAAATCTTTCCTGCACCTGTGAAGAAAAAGTATAGCCCCATGCATATCATGCTTTTAATTATGATATATCATTTAAAAACAGTTTTATCTATCAAAGACATTGGCATTCTATTTCAACCGGTGCTTTCGGTAAAATCTTTGGAAGAACAGGAAAAAATGATTCAAAATATTTATAAAGGCTTTACCAAGCTGCAACTTTCAACGCAACAGAATATGCAGTCTTCCGCAGAAGGAATTCAGGATTCAGCAATTCCCGTGAAAGAAATTATTGAAGCATATCAAGATGAAAAGATAGAAAAGATTTTATTAGTTTTGCTTCTTGCAATTCGTGCCAATGCGGAAAAACAACTGGCCGAAAAGGTTTTGGATACCTATTTCTAATAGAAAAACAATAAAAAAGCGATTCTTCTATATTTAGAAGAATCGCTTTTTGGCTTATTTGTAGTAATTATCAACGGAAGCAAATGTGAAAATTAAGATAAATTATTATCTACTCTTCTTGCTGTTCCAGCTTCATACAACTGTTAGTACTTGTTAAAACAGGCTAAGCTGATTCGTTTCGGGAATACCATTTAAAACGCCATTCTCCTTCAATAGATCTATGAGAGAGCGACCCAAGGTGGTTCTGTTTTTCAGTTCCTCTAAGGTATTGAATTCCCCTTCTTTCCTGCCTTCTACAATACTTTCAGCTGCAGTGGTACCTAAGCCCTGCAAGGAGTTAAAGGGAGGTATCATCCCTTGCTCAGTAATGATAAATTTTTTGCTGTCTGATTTATAAAGATCAATGGGCAGGAAGTGAAATCCTCTGGCATAAAACTCAACGATAATTTCTAAAACAGTCATTTTATTTTTATCCTTCGCCGTTGCTTCCATCCCTTTTGCCTGAATCTCCTTAATTGCTTCTTTCGCTTTTTCCATACCTTTACACATGGTTGCATAATCAAAATCGTCACTGGCTCTTACAGTGAAGTATGCCGCATAATATGCTTCAGGATAGTGAATTTTAAAATAAGCAATGCGGAATGCCATCATAACATAGGCAGCTGCATGGGCCTTAGGGAACATATACTTGATTTTTTGGCAAGATTCAATATACCAATCGGGAACTTGAGAGGCTTTCATGTCCGCAATATCTTCCTCTGTCAAGCCCTTTCCTTTACGCACCTTCTCCATAATTTTGAAAGATTTCTTTTTATCTACGCCTTTATTTATCAGATAAATCATAATACTATCTCGAGTAGAAATTGTTTCTTTCAAGGTGATGGTACCATTTTCGATTAATGTCTGTGCATTGCCAAGCCATACATCGGTACCATGGGAAAGCCCTGAAATTCGCAATAAATCAGCAAAAGATTTTGGTTTTGTATCTAAAAGCATGCCACGAACAAATTTTGTACCGAATTCCGGAATACCCAAAGTTCCTGTTTTACAATTGATATCCTCCTCCGTAACCCCCAAAGCTTGTGGTGATTCAAACAAAGACATGGTCTCTGGGTCGCCAAGGGGCACCGTTTGTGGATTTACTCCAGTTAAATCGTATAGCATTCGAATAACTGTAGGATCGTCATGCCCCAAAAGGTCAAGCTTCAGCAAACGTCCACTGATGGAATGATAATCAAAGTGTGTCGTGGTAATTTTAGAATTTACATCATTTGCGGGCCGCTGAATGGGGCAAAATTCATAAATACTATGGTCATTGGGCACTACCATTAAACCCCCGGGATGCTGTCCCGTGGTTCTTTTTACGCCAGTGCAACCTAATATCAAACGATTTATTTCTGCATTATGTACTGTCTGCTCACGCTCATCAAAATATTTTTTTACAAAGCCATAGGCAGTTTTATCTGCAAGAGTACCGATGGTTCCAGCCTTAAAAACATGTCCTGTTCCGAAAAGCTCTTCTGTATAGGCATGGGCACTCTGCTGATATTCCCCTGAAAAGTTCAAATCAATATCCGGTTCCTTATCCCCTTCAAAGCCAAGGAAGGTTTGGAAGGGAATGTCGTGTCCATCCTTATGAAGCTTTTCACCGCAATTTGGGCATACCTTATCGGGCATATCACAGCCACAAGCCTCTTCCGAAGCGAAGGTTTTTACTGTTTCAGATTCAAAATCCGAATATTTACAGCTTGGGCACACATAATGGGGCGGCAGGGAATTTACTTCTGTAATACCCGCCATATTCGCCGCAAAGGATGAACCTACCGAACCACGGGAACCAACCAGATATCCATCCTCCACCGATTTCCATACCAACTTTTGGGCAATGATATAAAGCACCGCATAACCATTACTGATGATGGAGTTTAGTTCTGTTTCCAAACGGTCTTGCACAATGTGCGGTAAGGGATTGCCATATAAAGAATGAGCTTTATCCATACAAATACGCCTTAACTCATCATCCGCACCCTCAATTTTGGGTGGGAAGGTTTCATCGGGTATGGGCTTTATTTTTTCAATGCAGTCGGCAATACGATTTGTATTGGTGATGACCACTTCCTTTGCCTTTTCCTCTCCCAAATATTGAAATTCCTTCAACATCTCTTCCGTAGTTCGAAAATATAAAGGTGGCTGATTATCTGCATCGGAAAAACCCTCTGCCGCCATGATGATCTTTCGATAAACCTGATCATCAGGGTCAATAAAATGAACATCACAGGTAGCAACTACAGGTTTATGGTATTTTTCCCCCAAGGAAACGATTTTTTGGTTCATTTTCTTCAAATCTTCCACTGAACGTATCGCTTCCACCCTTGGGGAGTCAATCATAAAATTGTTATTTCCTAAGGGTTGTATTTCCAAATAGTCATAAAGCCCTACAAGGTTTTCTATCACCTCTTTGGGTGCGTTATCCAATAAAGCACGATAAATTTCCCCTGCCTCGCAGGCACTGCCCAAAATAAGCCCCTCTCTCAAACGCAAAAGCTGACTTTTTGGGATACGTGGTCTTCTATAAAAATAATCAATATGGGATAAGGACACCAATTCATATAAGTTTCGTAAGCCCGTATAATTTTGCACCAAAATAATAGCATGATGGGCACGCAGCTTTTTATAATTAACTGTACGGCTGGAAAAAATATTTATTTCATCCAGTGTAAAAACATTCTTTTCTGCCAGCATATCAATAAATTTCAAAAACATTTCTGCTGTAGCCTCAGCATCGTTTACAGCTCTATGATGCCCCACCAGAGAAATATTCAAAAAATCACAAAGAATATTAAGCTTATGCTTATTCAACTGGGGCAATAAGGCTCTAGCCAGTTCCAGAGTATCTAGGACAGTATGTTCCACCTCAATTTGACAATATCTCTCTGCCGCCACCCGAATGAAACCCATATCAAAGCCGGCGTTATGAGCCACCAAAACGGCGTCTTTTGCAAATGCCAAAAATTCCGGCAACACTTCCTTTATCTTAGGAGCATCTGCAACCATTTCATCGGTAATACCCGTTAGCTTTGTAATTTCGGCGGAAATGGGTTTGCCGGGATTCACAAAGGTACTGAATCGATCGATAATTTGTCCATTTTCTAATTTTACGGCGCCAATCTCCGTTATCATTTCTGTTTCTCTAGAAAGTCCTGTTGTTTCTATATCAAAAACCACGAAAGTCTCGTTGAGCTTTTGGCCTCTTGACATGGTAACTACATTGCCAAGGTCATCCACCAAATAAGCCTCCACACCGTAGATTACTTTTAAATCGGACTTGCCTGCAGCATTCATGGCATCAGGGAAGGCCTGTACAACGCCATGATCGGTTATAGCAATTGCCTTATGTCCCCAATCTATGGCACGCTTTATGTAATTTTTCACCGGAGTTACACCATCCATACTACTCATTTGGGTATGTAAATGGAGTTCTACTCTTTTCTCTTCCATCGTATCCATTCTGGTAGGGGGCGCTTGTGCAAGATTAATATTTTTTGCCATAATATTGATTTCACGGGCATATTTATCGAATTGAACGTCGCCTTGCACTCTTAAATACGCGCCCATTTTAAAGCGATCCTGAAGCTCACCGTCATAAATACTTTTCTTTACAAAGAATTTGACTGTAGTTGAGTCTGTTTTATCTGTAATATCAAAGGATATGATATATTTTTCTCCTTTAATCTCTCTGCTCTCCACATTGAAAATACTGCCTTCTATAACAACCGTCTCCCCAATGATTTTACTTTCAGAGATAGGTATTTTTGTTCCCACGCATTCCTTGCCAAACAAAATTCCCTTTTGAACAGAATCGGAAACTCCTGCTGCCACTGCGGCTGATTTTTCTTGCTCTGCCGCCGTTTGTGCAGCAACTATTTTTTGAATAAACTCAGCAGCTCTTTCTTCCTTTGCCTGTTCAAATAATTTGGTTTCTTGTTCTGAAATAATTGCATTTTTAAATTGGGTAAGGATCACTCTACCGGTTTCCTTTTCTATCATCTTCTGCAATTCTATATCCAGTTTTTTTTGAGCCATAAAATACGCCATGTTATTTTTTACATGGATATATAACTTGCCGTCTTTATACTTCCAAACTGCATCTGAAATAACACCGGCACAAATTTTGCTTTGCTGAGAAATATATTCTTTTATATTTTCCCAATAAACGGATAAAAAATCTTCGTCGTCAATTTCATTCAATACATATTCTAAAGACAAGCGAACCTCTTTAATTCCGGGTAGTGCTCGCTGTAGTTCTGTTTTTAATTGTTCTGATTCTTGTAAAGGGATCAGCTTAGGCGAGACAAGCTTTACATCCACAGAGCGATCTTTTTTATATATGGTTAACTTTTTTACTTCCGTATCGCAAAAGGTCTCTTTTACCCCCACTGACAAAGAAATTTTTTGAAATACCTGATGAAAACTTTGTATTGTCACACTATCCCTCCTTTCCAATTCCATTTCAATTAAAAGCGTTCAATCTCTTCCATTAGAGCAGAAACCAACTCATACTCCTTAACTTTTTTGATGATTTCTCCCTTTTTAAATAAAAGCCCCTCTCCTTTTCCACCAGCGATACCAACATCGGCTTCTCTGGCTTCCCCAGGACCATTTACCACACAGCCCATTACGGCAACCTTTATATTTTTATCAATATCCTTGCAAAGTCCTTCCACCTCATTGGCAATGGAGATTAAATCTATTTGTGTTCTTCCGCAGGTGGGACAGGAAATCAATTCGATGCCAAACTTTCGCAATCCAAGGCTTTTTAAAATCTCTTTTGCCGCACGAATTTCTTCTATTGGGTCCCCTGTTAAGGAAACACGCAGGGTATCCCCTATACCTGCCGCAAGAATTGTACCTATACCTACTGCAGACTTAATGGTGCCGCTATAAACAGTTCCTGCCTCGGTAATCCCTACATGTATAGGATAGTCAATGGCTTGAGAAAGCAGACCATACGCTTCCAAGGAAAATGGGACGTCTGATGCTTTAATGGACACAATAATATCATGAAAATGATACTTCTCAAGAATGTGTACATGACGCAGTGCGCTCTCCACCAAACCTTGGGGAGTTACACCGCCATATTTCTCAACCAAATCCTTTTCCAGAGAGCCACTGTTTACACCAATGCGAATAGGAATGCCCTTTTCCTTTGCTTTTTCCACTACTTGACGAATGCGACTTTCCTCTCCAATATTACCGGGATTAATTCTAACTTTATCAATTCCCAACTCCATAACTCGCAGAGCCAATCTATAATCAAAGTGAATATCAGCAACCAAAGGAATATGTATTTGTTTTTTAATCTCTTCCACAGCATTGGCGGCTTCCATATCTAAAATTGCAACCCGCACCAACTCACATCCGGCTTCCTCCATGTCCAATATCTGTTTCACCGTTGCCGCCACATCCCGAGTATCTGTGTTGCACATGGATTGAATGACGATGGGATTTCCACCGCCAATTTTCACCTTCCCCACTTGCACTTCTCTTGTCATTTTTCGCAACATATTTGTCACATCCTTTTACAACCACTTTTAATCACATGTTTAAGAAACAAAGACTTTATTTTATTTAAGCATAAAAAACGCCCAAATGATAGTCATTTGAGCCATATCTCATGAAAGCCCTTTGCTGAACTTTCAAGATGAAAGAATTTAATTTAAGCAACCACGGTGAAAAGAGAAAACAGGAGACCATAAATTTCAAAACAATCTCCCGTTTCTTACCAGTTATCGCTTTTTAAAAATACGACTCATAAACTATGCAAAAACCTTAACTATATCTCCGTAAAGAACAAAAACCATTAATCCCATTAAAAAGGCAAATCCAAGAAAATGTATTTTGCTTTCCAGATCGGGATTTAAAGGCCTTCTTCGGATTGCCTCAACCAGCAATAAAAGAATCCTTCCTCCATCCAGTGCAGGTATGGGAAAAAGATTAAGTACCCCTAAGTTGGCACTAAGCACGGCCCCAATATAGATTACATTTTGAACTGCTTCCTTTACGCCATAAGTCATACCGGCTTCATAGCTATCTCCAACCATTTTTACAATGGAAATGGGACCACCATACTCATCCTTGTCGGCGGTAAAGGTAAATACTCGCGCCAACCCCTCTGCTGTAAGCTTCACATAATTCAGCATAGAATAGTAGCTGTAGTACATGGTATCAACCACTGAAATTTTGCTATATCCTTCAACTGCTTCCGCAAATAAACCCACTTGGATTTCAGGTGCAAATCCAATTAAGTAACCCTTGCGTTGTGCATCATATTTTGGCGTCAATTTATAGGTATACACCTGATTCTCTCTAATGACGTCCAATCGCAACTCTTCACCGCCACTTTTATAAATCTGTGCTTCCAATTCATCGTAAATATGAATACGCTTCCCATTAATTCTATACATTTCATCGCCAGCTTGCAAGCCAATTTCCTGAGCAGGCGTACCCGGCAAAACCTCTTTGATTTTAGGGAAAGCCGTATATGAGGTAGATGTAAGCCCTATAATCATAATAAAAGCCAAAAGAAAATTCATAAACGGCCCTGCGAACATGACAATAAAACGAACCCCTACAGATTTATTCAGAAAAGACCTTGGGCCAATTGTTCCGTCTTCTTCCTGATCCTGCATACGACAAAACCCACCTAGGGGTAAAAGTCGAATACTAAATTCTGTTTCTCCCATTTGGCGAGAAAATATCTTTGTGCCCATGCCAATGGAAAATTCTTCAACCAAAATACCACTTTTTTTTGCGGCAATAAAATGCCCAAATTCATGTGCAATTACAAGTACACCAATTAAAATCAGCGAAATCAAAATGGAGAACAAGCTCCTGCCTCCTTTCGTTTATTGAAAAGTCACACCTGTGGCAAAGCTTCTTGCCCAGTCATCTGCTTCCAATAAATCTTCTAATGTGTAATCATACTTCACAGTATATGCATTCATAGTCAGTTCTATCAGTTCAGGAATTTGTAAAAAAGATATTTTACCATTTAAAAATTTTTCTACTGCTATTTCATTTGCTCCATTTAAAACTGCGGGTAATGTTCCCCCGATTTCAAGTGCATGGTATGCCAATGCCAGACACCGAAAGGTTTCCATATCAGGCTTTTCAAAAGTCAGTGTATTTCTTTTGGTAAAATCCACTTTTGGGAAAGGACTTTTTCTTCTTTTGGGATAAGTTAGAGCATATTGAATAGGCACCTTCATATCAGGCTCTCCCATTTGTGCCATGATGGCACCATCCTCATACTCAACTGCGGAATGCATAATACTTTGGGGATGCACCAACACCTCTATTTGGTTTGCCGATACATCGAATAACCACTTTGCCTCCATTACCTCTAAACCTTTGTTCATCAGCGTAGCAGAATCAATTGTGATTTTTCTACCCATAGACCAGTTGGGATGCTTTAATGCATCAGCGGCAGTCACATGCAGCAATTCCTCTTTTCTCTTACCACGGAATGGACCACCTGATGCCGTCAATAAAATGCGGCGAATGGGGTTATCTTCATTCCCTTGCAAGGATTGAAAAATTGCAGAATGCTCACTATCCACAGGATAAATCGAAACACCTTTTTTCTTTGCCAAATCCATTACCAGTTGTCCTGCAGAAACAAGGGTTTCTTTATTTGCCAAAGCAATATCTTTCCCAGCAGAAATGGCTTCAAAAGTGGGTTTTAAACCTACATTCCCAACAACAGAAGTTACCACAGTATCAACACTGTCTAATGTTGCAACCTCAATCAGCCCTTCCATTCCACTTAATACCTTAGTATTCGTGTCACGCAAACGGTCTCGAAGGGTTTTAGCACGGTTTTCATCCATAACTGCAACATAGCGGGGACAAAATTTTCTTGCTTGCTTTTCAAGTAAATCTATATTATGGTTTCCCGTAATTCCTGAAACTTTGATGTCACCTAAATGCTCAATTACTTCCAAGGTTTGTGTACCAATGGAACCAGTTGAGCCTAAAATAGAAATTTCTCTCATACCTAGATACCTCTTTACGGTTTTGCTTTAATTAAGAAGAACATAATATAATACAAGGCCGGAGCAGTTAAAATTACACTATCAAAGCGATCTAAAACACCACCATGACCGGGTATTAATTTTCCAAAATCCTTGATTCCGTTTATTCTTTTCATGGCTGAGGCTGCCAAATCGCCAATTTGGGCTAAAAAGGAACCGAAAAAACCTGCTAAACCACATAACAGCAATAAATTTACATCCTCAAACATCACAACTTTTCCGATCCATAAACCGTATGCCATAGAAAGTAAAGTTGCAGTTAGAATGCCGCCGATTGCTCCTTCAATTGTTTTTTTGGGACTCAAGGTAGGAATTAGTTTATGCTTTCCAAAATTGACTCCAATGAAATATGCCCCTGTGTCACAGCCGAAAGCTGCAATAAATGCAAGCCAAACCAATTGCTGACCATATGCAAATTCTCTAATTAAATAGATGTGAGACAGCAAAAAGAATGCATAGAAAAAGCCAAAAAATCCTGTCATGCCTTCCAATGCATTTGTTTTATCATGACAAACTACTGTGTAAACCAATAATACCACTAGGAAAAAAGAAACAAAAATATTAAAATAATTGTTCTCGTTTATAATTTGCTCCATAAAAAGTCCATAATATAATGCAAAAATATATCCAATGATATGCAATCCTGCATTCTCTTTGGAAAAAGCACGATAAAACTCATGCATGCCTATCAGCCCCAAAACAATAACTGAGGCTTTTAACCAAAAACCTCCGGATGCAACAACAAATATTAGAAACGGCAAAAGGGCTACTGCGGAAATGATTCTAGTTTTCAATGAAAAATCACCTCAATTCATCTTCCGCCGAAGCGGCGTTCTCTATTCTGATAATAGTAAATTGCCTCTACCAGGTCCTTTTTATTAAAATCAGGCCATAACACATTTGAAAAATATAATTCAGAATATGCAATTTGCCATAAAAGAAAATTACTGATGCGCTCCTCACCGCTTGTTCTAATAAGCAGCTCGGGGTCAGGCACGCCAGCAGTATCAAGATTTTCTTCGATTGTTTCTTCTGTAATATCTTGAAGATAAATCTGTCCATTCAGTGCTTTTTCTGTAATCTTTTGAACACTGCGCAATAGCTCATCTCTTCCGCCATAATTTAAAGCGATATGGACCGTCATGCCATCTTTTTCTTTGGATTTTTCTTCAACCTCTTGTATTTGCTCTTGAATATCCTTGTCCAAACGAGAAATATCTCCTATTATATGCATCCTTACATTATCCTTTAAAAAGCGTTGAAAGGAGTTTTTTAAATAATGGCGCATTAAATCCATAATGGCATTGACTTCCTCATCTGAACGCTTCCAATTTTCCGTAGAAAAAGCATACACGGTGATATGCTGGATTCCTATGTCCTTTGCTTCAGTAATCAAGCGCTCAAATGCCTCTGCTCCTGCCTTATGCCCTGCTTTTCTGGGCAAAGCCCTTTTAGCCGCCCATCGACCATTCCCATCCATAATAATCGCAATATGTTTGGGTAAGCGAGTCATGTCAATGGATACAGCTTTTTCCTTCTTTTGAAAAAACATAAATTTCCTCCGTGAAACAAAGTAACAAAGCCCCTCTTATTACCAGAGGGGCGGATTATATATTTTATACCGCAAGGATGTCTTTACACTTTTCGTCACATTTTTTATCAATATCTGCAACATATTTATCTGTCAGTTTCTGTGTTTTATCTTCCAGATCCTTAAGTTCGTCCTCGGTAATTTCCTTTTTCTTTTCAGTTTTTTTGAAAGCATCCATTGCATCTCTTCTAATGTTTCGAATTGCAACTTTTGAGTTTTCAGCTTTCTTTTTTACTTCTTTTGTCAGTTCTTTTCTTCTCTCTTCTGTTAATTCAGGGAAAACCAAACGGATTACTTTACCGTCATTGTTGGGGTTGATGCCCAAATCTGAGGCATTGATTGCTTTTTCAATCAACTTCAAGGTTGTGCTGTCCCAAGGCTGAATCTGAATGATACGTGCTTCTGGAACAGTTATATTTCCCACCTGATTGATTGGTGTAGGCGTACCATAATATTCAACTGTGATTTTATCAAGGACATGGGGGTTTGCACGGCCTGCGCGGATGGTTGCATAATCGCTCATCAAAGCTGCAACGGTTTTTTCCATTTTTTCTTCAAAAGGTTTCATTAATTCTGATGCCATAGCATTTGCCTCCTATGATTATTCTATCAAGAAACTGTAACAACTGTACCGATTTTTTCTCCGCTTACCGCACGGATTATACTTTTCTCTTCATTTAAACCGAAAATAACAACGGGAATTTTTCGCTCAAAGCAAAGATTGGCTGCCGCCATGTCAATTACCTTAAGATTATTTTTGACAATTTCTTCCGATTTAATTACATCTATTTTTTTTGCATTGGCGTTCACCGCAGGGTCGTCATCATAGACGCCATCGATATTCTTTGCAAAAAATAACCCATCTACATCAAGCTCGGCCCCTCTTAAGGCTGTAATTGTATCTGTTGAGAAGAATGGATGCCCAAGCCCAGCTGCAAAAATCAGCACCTCGCCCTTTTCCAGCCGTGCCAATGCAACATCCTTAGAAAAAAGCTCTGTCATAGTGCCAAAAGGAATGGGGGTTTGAACGGTTGCTGATACATCGTTTTGTCTGAAAGCATCTGCCAAATAGATAGCATTCATTACCGTTGCCAACATCCCAATTTGGTCAGCTTTTGTTCGATCCATACCGGAAGTAGCACTTCTGCCACGCCAAAAATTGCCGCCGCCAACAACGAGACATACTTGTGTGCCCCTGCTTATGACTTCTTTAATTTGAGACACTAACCCCCAAATAATGCTATCATCAAAAGTGACGCCTTCCTTATCACCAGCTAGAGCCTCGCCGCTTAATTTCAGGACAATTCTCTTATACATTGTAACAGCCTCCTTACCATTCTAATGTATCACAATCTAACTAAAATTACCACATTTTTTACAAAAGTAAAAAAATTCATAATTTCCGAAAAAAAGAAACGCCAGAATTTGGCGTTTCTTTTCAATTTTATCGTGTTTGATAAAACAACCACAATACGTACCATCACCAAATGCAGCAAGGGTACTTGAAGGTATCTTATACTAACGCAGCTTTTGCAACTTCATCAGCAAAGTTTTCTTCTTTTTTCTCTAAACCTTCGCCTGTTTCGAAACGAACATAACGTGCAACTTGGATAGGAGCACCTACAACTTTCGCTACGGAATCAATATATTTTTGAACTGTCAGGTCGCCATCTTTTACATAAGGCTGTTCAACTAAACACATTTCCTTTAATTCTTTTTTCAGTCTGCCTTCAATCATTTTTGCAATAATCTGATCAGGCTTGCTTGCATTTTTAGGATCATTTTTTGCCTGCTGTGTTAAAATTTCTGTTTCTTTTTCAATAAAATCAGAAGGAACATCATTTTCAGTGATGAACTTAGGGTTTAATGCTGCAATCTGCATTGCAATGTTCTTACCCAATTCTTCCAATTCTTCACTTTCATTTTCGCAAGCCAATTCAATCATAACGCCGATTCTGCCGCCGCCGTGAATGTAGGAAACCAATTTGCCGGATTGAGCTTTTTCGAATTTCTCAAAACGTCTGATGTTAAGGTTTTCACCAATAATTGCAACCTGCTGGCTCAAAGCGTCTTTTACAGTGAACTGAGGATCCAAATCCCATTTCTCTTCAAAGAATGCATCCATATCAGCTGCTGAAGACTTGGAAGCCTGTTTTGCAACTGCTGCAACATAATCTTTGAAAATCTGGTTTTTTGCAACGAAGTCTGTTTCGGAGTTTACTTCGATAATTGTACCGATTTTATTATCATCGCTTAAATAAATATCTACAATGCCTTCAGAAGCAATACGTCCAGCTTTCTTTGCGGAAGCGGCAAGACCTTTTTCTCTCAAAAGTTCTACTGCTTTTTCCATATCGCCATCTGTTTCTGCCAGCGCTTTTTTACAATCCATCATGCCTACGCCTGTAGTTTCTCTCAATTCCTTAACCATTGCTGCTGTAATAGCCATGTTTTTTTCCCTCCGTATTTTCTTCTATAATATGAAAAGAGCTTCAGCCCGTAAGTTGGCTGAAGCTCGGGCAAATGCCTTGTAAATAACTTATTCAGCTACTGTTTCTTCAACAGCTGGCGCTTCCTGCTCACCCTGCTTGGATTCCAAAACAGCGTCTGCAACCTTGGAAGCAATCAACTTTACTGCGCGGATTGCATCATCGTTACCGGGAATAACATAATCGATTTCGTCAGGATCACAGTTTGTATCAACGATAGCAACAATAGGGATACCCAAATTGTGTGCTTCCTGAACTGCAATTCTTTCTTTTCTTGTATCAACAATAAAGAGCATGTCTGGCACTTTCTTCATGTTTTTGATACCGCCAAGGTTCTTTTCCAGCTTTTCCATCTCGTGTAACAAAGCTGCAACTTCCTTCTTAGGCAGTACTTCAAAAATGCCGTCAGCCTGCATTTTCTCTAATTCTTTCAATCTTGCAATTCTTGTTTTGATTGTTGTGAAGTTTGTCAACATACCACCCAACCATCTCTGGTTAACATAGTACATACCGCATCTTTCTGCTTCTTCTTTCAAGCATTCCTGAGCCTGCTTCTTTGTACCAACAAACAAAATTTCGCCGCCGTCTGCAATTGTCTTGCAAACTTCTGCATAAGCCTCATCAACCTTTTTTACAGTTTTCTGTAAGTCGATGATATAAATACCGTTTCTTTCTGCGAAGATGTATTCCGCCATTTTGGGGTTCCATCTTCTTGTCTGATGTCCAAAATGAACACCTGCTTCTAATAATTGTTTCATTGAAATTACGCTCATAGCGCACCTCCTGTGGTTAGTCCTCCGCATCATTTTCCAGAAGAGACCGACCCTGTCGGCACCATTCCTCTGGCAACAGATACGTGCGTTTTAAAGTTACCTTTGGGATTATATCATAGACAAATATAAAAAACAACCATTATAACCAAAGTTTTTCTAACTTTTTGTTAAATATGGTTGTTTTTCTGTATTTTATTCCCCTTCAGTGGGCTTTTCCTTTATATAGCCGCACTTTTCATTGGAACAAACGATTTTTACGTTTTTGCGACCCTTTTCTACCATAAAACTGCCGCACTCAGGACACTTTTCTCCTGTAGGTTTATTCCAAGACATGAAGCCACATTCTGGATTATTCTCGCAACCGTAATAAATACGACCTTTTTTGGTCTTTCTGATTAGAACCTTTCCACCACATTCAGGGCAGTTTACACCGGCTTCCTCAAAGAAAGGCTTTGTATTCTGGCATTCCGGAAAACCCGGGCAAGCCAAGAACTTTCCATACCGTCCATATTTTATCACCATGTTTTTTCCGCATTTTTCACAGATAACATCGCTTACTTCGTCTTTGATTTCCACCTTGGCAAGCTTTTCTCTAGCATCCGTTACGCATTCTTGAAAGGCAGGATAAAAATCACGGATTACTTGTTTCCACTCCTCATGGCCGTTTTCCACTTCATCCAAACGTTTTTCCATGTTTGCAGTAAAATCAACATCAACGATATCTGAGAAATAACCTTTCATAATGTCGTTCACTGCTTCGCCAAGCTCTGTAGGATAGAGGTTTTTTGCCTCTTTGATTACATAATGGCGTGCCAAAATTGTGGTAAGGGTCGGGGCATAGGTACTGGGACGACCAACGCCGATTTCCTCCAGCATCTTGATTAAAGAAGCGTCGGTAAACCTAGCCGGGGGCTGGGTGAAATGCTGTTCAGGCAAAAGTGTTTCTACCTTTAAAATATCTCCCTTTTCTAAAAGAGGAATCATTTTTTCGTCTTCATCCTCGCCCTTATTATAAGCTTCCAAAAAGCCTTTGAATTTCAAGCTTGAACCTGAACTTCTAAAGCTATATTCCCCAGCTTGCATTTTCACTGAAAGGGTGTCATACACAGCAGGGCTCATTTGACTGGCAACAAAACGTTCCCATATCAATTTATACAACCGAAATTGATCCTTTGATAATGATTCCTTAATACTATCCGGTGTACGCAATACTTCTGTGGGGCGAATGGCTTCGTGGGCATCTTGGGTTTTCCCTTTTGATTTATAGATAACCCGTTCCGGATTCACATATTTATCGCCGTACTCTTCTTTTATAAATGATACAACTGCTGAATAGGCTTCATCAGAAATACGGAAGGAGTCTGTACGAATATAGGAAACCAAGCCCACTGTGCCTTCCCCTTTAATATTGATACCTTCATATAATTGCTGCGCAATCATCATGGTCTTTTGAGTTGCCATATTCAAATGCTTGCTGGCTTCCTGCTGTAAGGTACTTGTGGTAAAAGGTGCCACAGGTTTTTTCTGGCGCACGCCTGTTTTTACGTCTGTAACCAAAAAATCTTTACCTTCCACACCCTTCACAACTTCATCTGTGATCTCGCCATCAGGCAACTCCATCTTTGTATCGCCTTTGCCATAAAACTTTGCATCCAGATGCTTCGCATTTTTATCCGATAGCTTTGCTGTTAAAGACCAATATTCCGTAGGAATAAAAGCCAAAATTTCCTCTTCTCGGTCACAAATAATACGCAGTGCCACTGACTGCACACGTCCACCGGAAAGGCCTTTTTTCACCTTTTGCCACAGCAAATCGCTGATTGTGTAGCCCACCACACGATCCAGCACACGTCTTGCCTGCTGAGCATTTACCAAATCCATATCAATTTCTCTTGCTTCTGTAATAGAACGTTTTACTGCTGTCTTGGTAATCTCATTAAAAGTAATACGGCTGATGTCCTTATCTTCACCAAGATTTAAAGCATGAACCAAGTGCCAGCTAATGGCTTCTCCTTCACGGTCAGGGTCAGTTGCCAGGAACACTTTATCAGCACTTTTCGCATCTCTGCGCAGTTTGCTTAATAAATCTCCTTTCCCCCGAATTGTAATATATTTTGGTTCAAAATCATTTTCCACATCTATACCCAGTTGGCTTTTGGGCAAATCTCTTATATGTCCCATGGACGCTTCTATTTTATAACTGCTGCCAAGAAACTTGCCAATTGTGGTGGCCTTAGCAGGGGACTCTACAATAACAAGATATTTTTTAGACGCTTTTGTCCCCTTCCCGGTGGACTTTGTTGTTTTATTCTTTTTTTCAGCGATCTCTTTTGTCATACTTCACCTCAAATTAACCTTCCCTGATATATCCCGCTTGAGAAATTTTTCGTATGTATCCCGAAATTTCCAACAAGGAAAGTATATACTGCACTTCCTGTATATTTTTATGCAGTTTCCTGCAAATGGTTTCTGCCAAAACAGGTTCTTTATCAAGAATCTGATCATAAATTTCTTTTTCTTCCGCCGAAAGCTTTGCAGCCAATTGTTTGGAAAAAACCTGTTTTTCATATTCTTTATAAGTAATTCCCAATTCAAACAAAATATCGTTGCTTTCTGTTACAACAGGACAGCCTTGCTTGATTAAATTATTCGTCCCTTCGCTCAAAGCACTGGTAATATTTCCGGGGACAACAAATACTTCTCTTCCGCTTTCCAATGCAATATCCGCTGTAATCAGCGTACCGCTTTTTTTCCCAGCCTCTACTACCACCACAATTTTTGACAAACCGCTGATGATTCGATTTCGATTGGGAAAATGATGGGGTGCTGGTTCAGTACCTGGGGGATACTCGGAAATCAAACAGCCATTTTTTGCAATGCTTTCCATTAGCTCTCGATTTTCAGCAGGGTAACAAATGTCTACTCCACATCCCAGCACTGCGATGGTTTGCCCGCCGCCGTCCAATACGCCTTTATGAGCCATGGCATCAATACCCTTTGCCATGCCACTGACAACAATAATGTTTGCCTTGCCCAAATCTTTGGCAATCTGATAGGTTACACCGGCTCCATAGCGTGAGCAACGCCGTGCCCCTACCAATGAAACTTTATCAATAGCATCATCAGGCAATGTGCCTTTTACATAAATTCCAATGGGAGGATTATAAATTTCCTTTAATAAACTTGGATATAGCGGATGTAAGAAAGAATAGAACTGTATATTTTTATTCTCCAGCTCTTCAATCCAAGAATTCAGCTTATCCTCGTCCCTTCCAAAGAGTATTGCATCAATGGTTTTTTCAGGGATTCCTTTCACATTGATGAGCTGCATGCGATGGGCATTCCAAACTGCTTCGGCACTTTGAAAATATTCCAAAAGCAAATGAATACGTTTGAATCCAATCCCTTCCATTCTTGAAAGCCACATCAAATAGTATTCTTCCATGCCAGCACACCTCCGTACATCGAGTTACGCCCTTAACTATATAACCATTTTTTTAAAAATTCAATAAGAAAATGTATAATCGACAGAAATTTCAGTAATTATGGCTATTTATTCGTAGTAAATTACTGGAATCATTGCAAATTTTAGTAATTATTGATATGATAATTCCAACTAGTATGAGAAATGAGGCGTTATCCATGCTTTCTATGATTAAAAGTTCCGCATTGCAAGGAATCGACAGCTATCCAGTTTCTGTAGAGGTTGATTTGAGCAGCGGATTACCTTCCTTTGATATTGTTGGCTTGCCCGATTCAGCGGTGAAAGAATCCAGAGAACGGGTGCGAACGGCAGTAAAAAACTCGGGATTTTCCTTCCCCGTCAAGCATATTACGGTAAACCTTGCTCCTGCGGATACACGCAAAGAGGGAGCTTCCTTTGATTTACCCATCGCTTTGGGCATTCTTTGTGCTTGCGGCGCACTGGAAAACGAAGCCGCCGCTGATTATTTTGTTACAGGAGAACTTTCTCTGGACGGCTCAGTAAGGCCTGTAAATGGCGTACTGCCAATGGTTTATGGCGCAAAGCAAAACGGGATAAAAAAATGCTTTATTCCTATGGAAAACATGGACGAAGCTGCCCTGATTGACGGAATTTCTGTTTACCCTGTACATAGCTTAAAACAAATCGTTTCCCATTTAAGCGGCAAGGATAAAATACCAGCTTATTCTGTAGATGTAAAAGCATTGTTTGGTGATAAAAAAGAGTCTGACATCTTGGATTTTGCCCATGTAAAAGGCCAGGAAAATGCGAAACGAGCAATGGAAATTGCGGCTGCAGGTGGACATAACTTTCTAATGATTGGTCCACCCGGATCAGGTAAAACGATGCTTGCAAAACGACTTCCCACTATCCTGCCTGACTTGACGTTTGAGGAAAGCATTGAAATTACAAAAATATATAGTATAGCGGGATTATTGAGAAACAAAAACTCTTTAATACTTACTCGCCCCTTCCGCTCCCCGCACCATACCATTTCTGCATCTGCTTTAACTGGTGGAGGGCGAATTCCAAAGCCCGGAGAAATTTCCCTTTCTCATCACGGAGTATTGTTTCTGGATGAATTGCCCGAATTCCAGAGGGCTGCATTGGAAATTATGCGTCAACCCCTTGAGGATGGACAAGTTACCATAGCTCGTGTAAACGGAACACTTACATTCCCCTCAGATTTTATGCTGGTTGCCGCTATGAATCCTTGTCCATGTGGGTATTTAGGAGATGGAAACAAATGCCACTGCTCTATGAACGAAATCATTCGGTATCGAAGCAAAATCAGCGGCCCCCTTTTGGATCGAATTGATATTATGGTAGAAATGCCGGGGGTTTCCTATGAAGATTTAGAAATTGAAGAGCAAGGCGAATCATCCTCTAACATAAAGGAAAGAGTGCTGACAGCACATGAAATTCAGTTGAAACGGTATCAAAAGGAAGGGATTTTTTTTAACGCTCAACTTAGTGCCGCACAAATAGAAAAATACTGTGCTCTGGGGACCAAAGAAAAGGAACTGCTGAAACAGGCCTTTTTACGCTTGGATTTAAGCGCAAGAGCATATCACAAAATACTAAAGGTTGCCAGAACAGTAGCCGACTTAGCGGGGAGTGAGGAAATCACACTGCCACATCTGGCTGAGGTTTTGCAATACCGTTCGTTAGACAGAAAATATCTGCTTTAATCTATAAGGAGTTCAAAATGGAACAATGGAAAAATCAAATGTCGGAAAGCTTTCGAATTGGCGCTTTATTGGCCTTTGCGGGGGGATTTTTCGATTCATATACTTATATTGCTAGAGGTGGAGTGTTTGCAAATGCGCAAACAGGAAATATGATTTTATTAGCGATTCAGCTGGTACAGGGACAGTTTATGAATGCACTGTACTATCTAATCCCTATAACAGCTTTTGTATGTGGTATATTCCTAGATGAATACATTAAGCAAAGATTTTATCTAACTCATAAGCTGCACTGGCGGCAAATTGTGCTCTTCATTGAAAATGTTGTGCTAATAATTGTTGCATTTCTACCTTTAGGAAAGGGAAATGTTTTAGCCAACGTATTTATTTCCTTCATTTGCGCAATGCAAGCCCATAGCTTCCGTACCCTTCATGGTCTGCCTTATGCAACAACCATGTGCACAGGAAATCTTCGCAGTGGTACAGACCAATTGGTACACCTTGTGTTTCATAGAGACACTGCTGCAGGGAAAAAAGCTTTTCTTTATTTTGCCATTATTTTTGTTTTTATTGCAGGGGCAGGTGCAGGTGCAATCGTAACACCAATTATAGGTGCAAAATCAGTTCTTTTCTGCTGTATTCTTTTAGGTATGGCACTTGTGATGCTCTCATTAGAGAGAAAAAATATGGAGTAAATTAAATTGCTAAAGATAGGGTAAATCATCATTTACCCTATCTTTTCTTGTTTTTGTAGAAATCTTTTATTAAAAAGACGTCTTCTATAATAATAAAGATACTTTAGCTTTAACATCGTAATAAGGGATTCTTCTATGGTTCAGCTTATTTATAGTCGTAGTACTTTGCAAAAAAATTCATTACTGAAAATAAAGGAGTGCCAATATCCAAACAGATAATTGGAACTCCTTTATAAAATGATTTATTTATCGGTAACTAATCTTAATAATTCATATTATCGTCAACATCATTTGTTTCCTTTACGTCTTCAGAGAAAAGCTTAAACCTTCCCACAAGGTCTTTTAATGTTTCTGCTTGTCCGCTTAATTCCTCTGATGTTGCGGCACTTTCTTCTGCTGTTGCCGAATTATTTTGTATAACACTTGCAATCTGTTCAACGGCGAAGGTAACCTGACCTGCCCCTTGGGCCTGTTCATTGGAGGCGTTCACAATGCGCTCAATCAGGTTTGTGATTGCGGAGGTTCCTTCCACAACCACTTCCATGGCTCTCTCTGTTTTATCTGCCATTAATGTTCCATCCTCCACAGCATTTACAGTTTCTTCTATTAAAATGGCAGTATTTTTTGCCGCTTCTGCTGATTTTCCTGCAAGATTACGAACCTCATCCGCTACAACCGCAAAACCCTTTCCTGCCTCTCCCGCACGAGCTGCCTCAATCGCCGCGTTTAGTGCGAGAATATTGGTTTGAAAAGCAATGGCATCAATGATTTTAATAATTTCATTTATTTCATTAGATTTATCATTGATTACCTTAATTGCTGTAACCATCTCTTTTAATTGCTTATTGCAATCCTCAACCTGATGTTCCGTTTTGGACACAACCATTTTAGCATTCTCTGCATCTTCTGCATTTCGCTTTGTGTGTTCAGAAATTATGGCAATTGTGGCAGAAAGCTCCTCTATGGAAGACGCCTGTTCCGCAGCCCCTTGTGACAACGCCTGTGCCCCGGATGCAACTTGATCCGATCCAAAGGAGACCTGTTCCGATGCTTGGTTAATTTCCGACAATGTATTGCTGAGCTGAATTTTTATCCCTCTCATTGCAAGTAGAATTTCTCTGTAATCACCCACATATTTCTCTTCATATTGAGATGCCACTTGAAAATCACCATTTGCCATAAGTCCAAGGAGATAATTAACGTCCTGAATAATTGTCTTTAAATTCAAAGCCGTGGCTTGGAATGTCTCAGCCAATTTGCCGATTTCATCCTCAGAATTCACCTCTAAATCAATATCAAAACAACCAAGTGAAATATTTTCTGCCGCTTCTACTACATAATCAATGGGCTTTAGCATTCTTTTTAAAAGCACCATAATGACAATGATAATGGTAAGCAACGCCAATACAGACATAATCAACATAATTGCCGTAAGCCAAATAACATCTTTATTCAAATCCTTTGTCTCAACAGATGTTTGCGCCCACCAAGTTTGCTGTCCACAATCAATGGGATAAAAATACCTTGCGTATTCTTTGGTTTTCCCATCCAAACCGATATATGGTGCGTCCATCTGAAAAGGTTCTCCCTTTGCAAATTCTTCCATAATTTTCTCATAAACCTCGGCGGAATTTCTTTCTTTGATATTTGTTCCAGAAAGGTCATTAGAAGTACTATCATATACATAGACCCCATCTTGGGTCAATATATTAGCAAACATGGTAGGATACTTTTCATTGGCTGATTCGATCTTGGAAAAATTAGATACAATAACATCAATATTAATATTTCCCTTAACCTCATTGTTATAAAGAATTGGATAACAAAGGGAACAAAGTTGTTTTCCTTCATATATAATAGGATCGGTTATGTATTGCTGCTTTGTCTCTTTTGTAATGCGATAATAGGCTTCATTGGAATAACTTTCATAGTCTCCTTCCGAAGTAACCACTTTATTTTGAGCATCCTCTGTATCAACATAGATTGCATAATCTCGAATGCTGGGGTCAAAAGCATATGGTTCAAAATAAATTCCCATACCGGAAATATCATCATTATTTTTTACCATAGGCCAAGCTGTATTTGCAAAAAAGCTTTCTTTTTCATAATTCTTTTCTTGCAATGCAACGTTGTAAACAATGCTGTTCTTTGTAGGCACCTCAGCATCTACAGCTGGTATAGACTTACTTTCTTTTTCGTATTGATCTTGGAAATAGTATTGCAAATTTTGCGCAGTGGTATTTGCGTCATCCATCATTGCTTGAACGATAAGTCCATTTTGTGCCGCTATTCCTGAAAATTCCTCGTTCACCGTTGTTCTTAAGGCTTTATTGGCTTGGAAAACCGATACTGAAACCAATAAAGTAAGAAATACAATTAATGTTCCCCCAATATAAATTGCAATTTTTTTCGCAAGTTTCATCCTTCTTAACATTTTAGAACCCCCATTCCAAAAATAACAGGCACTTCATATTAAGCGCCTAAAAGTTACTCACCCGTATTTAAACCATTTCTTATCTCTTGATTTTCCTCCCCATTTCATGTATGGGTTCTTACCACCTCTTCAAAGAACTTTCGATACCACACCCCTAAGTTTTTGGAATTTTTCTTGAGATCGATTTAGTCATGCTGCATTCTCATAAGACAATACCACCTCACTCTCCTTTATTCGTTAAATACTTAGCAGTTTGGGAATTTCGTAATCATGTTAGAACAATCATACATATCCCTTTCGAAAATGTTCGGATAACAGTCGAAAATTCCCGAAGTTTGTTAAATTATACATTATAGTATATACCCAAATATGAATTATTTCAATATTTTCACAGTAAAATAATACATTTTTTTGCATATACTGTTATATTTTCATAAAAAAGCACAAAAAAAGCACATCTGTTGTGAACCGTTGGAAGATTGATTTTTACTTCATACGTCACATCTGATGTGCCAAGGATTATTGCTTCTTTTTATTAAAATAATAAAACATTCAAATTGCAATTTTATAACTTTGTGAAATAATTTGTTATTGTCGAAATTTCTACTAAGATTTAGCAAAAGTTTACGCTTTAAAATTCATGATTACTATATCATCATAAAACAATATCCTTTAATCTTTCCGTTTTTCTATATTTTTCATATAAATGAACAACAATATCCCATTCCTCTAATACCATTCTCCCTATCTCCAAATCATACATGATGCCTAAATTCTTTTTAATTTCGTTGTAACAAAAATCATAATTATGTGCCTTTCGATAACTTCTGTCTGATAACATGGCATCAATAGAATCACAAACAGCAATAACTTTCGCACCAAAAGGTATTTCATTACCAGATAGCCCTTTAGGATACCCTCTCCCGTCCACCCTCTCGTGATGATATAAGACCATATCTTTCAGTTCATTCAAATGATGTGATTTGCTCAAAATCTCAGCACCAATTTGCGGATGCCTTTTCATACACTCCCACTCTTCATTTGTGAGCTTTCCTCCCTTATTCAATACACCGTCAGGAACACCCACTTTACCGATATCATGAAGATGAGCGGCGATATGTATTTTATCAGCCTCTTTGCTGTTTAATCCTAAAATTTTGCACACTTCTAAAGATAAATCACTCACTCGCTGTGAATGTCCCGCCGTATAGGCATCCTTTGCATCCAAAGCACTGGTTATGCATTCAATGATTTCGTGATAGTCTATTCCATTTCTATAAAAAGAAGCCTTCTTCTTCATACTCACCCCGCCGTTTTTCTTTGTATTCACTTCTTTCACATGCGCTTATATTTAATAGGATGCTTTACTTGTATTTTCATTCAAGACAGAAAATAATTTCAATCAAAGCAACCTCAGAAGCAACCCTAATAGCATAAAAATAAATACCGCAATCTTAGATTTGCTAAAATTTCATTGTCAAATCCCTTTGCGTGATTTGTGAATGTGATCACCAATTAACTTCAAAACAAAGACCCTTTAAGTAATTAGTTTATACTAACTATCATTGATTTGTCAATATTTAGATAAAATTCTTAAAACCGATTCAGCATTTCCCTGTATCTAAGTTAACTACAGCAAAGGCCTTTTGTAAAGGTAAGCGTTTCATCAGTAAGGCGGTAAACATAAAATGGAACAATTTATGCATATGAAATAATCTTGTCAATACATCCCCCTTTCAATTCTCATATGAATCATCCTCACATCCCTTCCCCCTATACATGCATTTTTAAAGTTTTTTACTAATATAATGTAAGAATACCAAAGGGAGGACGACGGTTATGTCATATCAATCATGCCATTTTAATAATGCGCAAAAATCTGTGTTAAAGTATTCTCCACGACAACACCATATTTTAGCTGAAAAATATATCTCCCTGCTAAAAAACCATACGGATACCATCGTTTACCTCACATTAAAGAATCATTATAGTTACTGGTATTTTATTAAATCTTGTGACGATACTCAACTTACTGGCTTTGTGAAGCTTAATGAAAAATGGGTCTATAAAGTAATCAGTTTATCCAATATCCTCGAATTCTGCTAAGCCAAGGAGTGAAATCTATGTCCAAAGAACCAAGGAATATTCCCGCTTCCCTTAAACGCGATATATTTGTTTCAGAAATATCAAATGAGTCTGAATTAATAAATGAATTTGAATTTCCGGAATTCATAGAACCTACTTTAGAAAGAATTGAGGTCATTGCAAAATTTAACGGTGATATCGTAAGGGTTGCACAATCGTTGGATGCTGAAGCGGAAATCATATACGAAAACTATGCAATCATCACAATTGCAAAAGATAAGATTAAAAGATTAGCCTCTTATCCTCAAATTGAACACCTAGAGTTGCCTAAAAACTTATATTTTGAATTAAGCAGCAGCCTATCAAGCAGCTGCATTCCTTCTGTGCAAAGAGTGGATGGATTTAACTTAAGCGGGCGAGGTGTAATTGTGGCAATCATTGACTCTGGAATTGATTATATGCATCCAGATTTTCGTAACAGTGATGGAACCAGCAGAATTCTGTTTATTTGGGATCAAACACAATCGGGAACGCCACCCGTTGGGTTTTACAGTGGCGCAGAGTATAATAACCAACAAATCAATAATGCCATCCTTTCTGAAACTCCATATCAAGTTGTTCCCAGCAGAGATACCAATGGGCATGGCACCGCTGTAGCAGGTATTGCCGCAGGAAACGGAAGGGCAAGCAATGGCACAAATCGGGGCGTTGCTTTTGAAGCTGATATTATTGCAGTGAAAGTTGGTTATCGAGGATATGAATCTTTTGCAAGGTCAACAGAACTAATGAGAGCACTAAAATATGTCATTGACAAGGCCAAACGCTTCGGAAAGCCCATCTGCATTAATATGAGTTTTGGTATGAACAACGGCTCCCATAAAGGAGATTCTTTGTTTGAAACATTTATTACAGAAATTTCTTCAAACTGGAAAACGTCTATCATTATTCCCACAGGAAATGAAGGTTCCGCAGGACATCATTATCACGGAAAAATCCAAACAGATGAAGTGCAGGAAATTGAATTTTTTACAGGACCTGGGTTAGAAACATACTATTTATCCTTATGGAAAAACTTTGCTGACAGTTTTGCAGTTGAGCTAATTTTTCCGGATGGAAGCTCCTCCGGAGTAATCAATATTGAAAATCAGGCTAAGACAGTAAGAAGGCCAAATTTGATTCTAAATGTATTTTATGGTCAGCCTTCCCACTACTCCTTAGAACAGGAGGTATTTTTCAATATCACTGCAACCCAAGGGCCTCTCCCCCAAGGAATTGTCAAGCTAAGATTAATTGCCAGAAATATTGTTGATGGAAATTATGATATATGGCTTCCCACCATAGAGGAGGTAGGTGAAGAAACTTTTTTTTCTGATCCATCCATATATAACACCATCACCATACCCGCAACCGCAGAAAAAGTAGTCCGTGTTGCAGGTTATAATGCCCGTGTGGGTAACATTGCACTATTCTCAGGCAGAGGTGATCTTGCAGATACTAACTCTTATCCTGACATTGCCGCGCCTTCCATTGATATCATTACAACAAAATCCGGCGGCGGCTATGATTCCTTCACAGGTACCAGTGTTGCTGCCCCCTTTGTTACCGGTTCAGCGGCTCTTATGATGCAATGGGGAATCATAAACAACAATGATCCTTATTTATATGGGCAACGGCTTAGGGCATTCCTGCGCATTGGTGCAGAAAGAAAAACGGGTATCGTTTATCCAAATGCATCCTTTGGATATGGTACCCTTTGCTTATACAATACAATGAATTATTTGGTTGAATATCAATTAGGTGAACAATTCTGGTTAAATCTTACCTAGGAGGTGATTTTATTTGGCTGCTGTAAATTTAGAGAATATTGATTTACCATTGTCAGAATTTATAAAACTTCCCACAACAGTAGATTTCAATATCATAAATACAGACCGATTTAAGCTATATGTTCAAGATAAGCCTTATTTAAAACTGGGGACAGAAATGGCAAATGAGTTAATTATTGTTTATACTCATAGAGATAATTTGCCCTCTTTATTTGAAGATTTGGGTAATGACTTTAATGAGTTTTTTCCCAAAATTTTATCCCCTTTAGACAGTAGAAGCAATGAAGATAGTGGAATTACACAAATTCAGAACCAGCCGTTTCTAAGTCTTTCCGGAAGAAATGTTGTCATTGGTTTTGTTGACACCGGGATTGATTACACAAAAGAAGCATTTCGTTTTGAAGATGGTTCCACAAAAATACTTTATCTTTGGGATCAAACCATTGATGGAAACAGGCCGGACTATCTTTATTTTGGTTCCGTGTATACACAAGATGATATCAACCGTGCTTTGAATTCCGATAATCCTTATTCTATCGTCCCCTCTGTAGATGGGGATGGACATGGCACTTTTTTAGCATCTGTTGCAGCCAGCAACGATAAAGGCGAGTACATTGGAGCTGCACCTAAAGCATACATTATGGCGGTAAAGCTGAAACGCGCCAACGAATTTTATATAGAACGATTTCTTTTACCCAAAGATAATCCAAATCTTTACGAATCTACTGATATTATCTTAGGAATAAAATACATCAATGATCGAACAGAGGAAATGAATCTGCCCATTGTGCAATGTATCGCATTGGGATCCAATAGCAGTGCACACGATGGCAACTCCCTTTTCGAGGATTACATTACATTTCTTTCTCAGAGAGCAGGTTTTTGCTTTGTAACTGCAGCTGGTAATGAGAGCAATGCAAGACATCACTCCCAAGGAAAGCTGCCAAGAACGGGAACCACAGAAACCGTCAGTGTTAAAGTGGGAAGACAAGGTGAATCCTTCTCACTGTCCATATATGGTCCGGCTTACGATAAAATGTCTGCCAGCATAACTTCACCTACAGGAGAAGTTATTGCACGGCTTCCTTTTAAAGTAGGATTAAAGTATAGCGAGAAACTAGTATTTGAGGCTAGCACAGTATCCATTGAATATTATAGAAGTTTCAGTAATCTGATATGGATTGGTTTTAGTCAGGCAACACAGGGTATTTGGGACATTACCCTTTTTGGAGATGCCGTTGTGAGTGGTGAATATTTTGCATGGCTGCCCATTACAGGTCAAGTGAGTGAATATGTAGAATTATTAAAACCCGTTCCCGAATATACCATAGTTTACCCGGCAACTGCAATGGGTTCCATTACAACAGGGGCATTCAATAGCAATGATAACAGCCTTTATGTTTCTTCCTCTTGGGGGCCAACAAGATTGCCACGCATGGCGCCGGACATTGTGGCACCCGGTGTTAATGTAAAGGGGATTTATCCAACTGGAACAGGTACAAAAACAGGCACCTCTGTGGCTGCAGCAATCACTGCCGGAGCAGCTGCCCTTTTATTTGAATGGGGATTGATTCAAGAGAATCTCCCTTCCATGGATGGAGACTTGGTACGTACTTTCTTTATTAGTGGCGCCACTCGGGAAGAGAATATGCTCTATCCAAACACAAAATGGGGTTACGGAAGGCTTAATCTATACGGTAGTTTTGCAGTCATAAGGGAATCTATCATTAACTACTACGTATTATAATTTTTCTCAAAGGAGGTTGTATATGGCAAACGGTAGGCTTTTTTTACGTGAAAATTATTTAGGCGGAACTGGTTTACTTAGAGTTAATACATTTCTAACAAATATCGCCAGACCTGCGGCAGGTGCAACGGTGACTATAACGGATCCCTATGATAATACTGTCATAGAAGAAGGGGTAACCAATGCTTGGGGGGAGATTCCACCAGTACCCTTAAGTGCACCGCCCATTGAATATTCCATGGAATACGATATGCCACGTCCATTTAATCAGTATAACGTGCGGGTCGCTTTAGCGGACTATGAAGAAGCAGTAATCAATAATGTTCAGATTTTCCCAGAAACCACTGCAGTTCAAGAGGTGAAACTGACACCAAGGTTCTCAGATATCAATATACCTTATCCTGTGTTGTATGGGGATTATCCACCGAAAATCCCAGAATCTGAAATCAAAAAACTACCCTTCCCAAGTAATCAAGTGGTACTACCCCAACCAGTTGTACCTAGTATTGTTGTTGTTCATGACGGTAGGCCGGAGGATACCTCTGCTGCAAACTATACGGTGGGATTTAAAGACTACATCAAAAATGTGGCCAGCAGTGAAATTTATGCAACATGGCCGGTGGAGTCTATTAAAGCAAATGTTCATGTTATTTTGTCTTTTACATTAAATAGAATCTATACAGAATGGTATCGGAACAAAGGCTATGATTTTACAATAACTAACTCCACAGCCTTTGACCAAGCTTTTACTTTCGGACGAAATATTTTCCAGGAAATCTCTGATGTAGTTGACGAGATTTTTGCGACCTATATTGCAAAACCCGATATCCGACAGCCACTATTTACCCAATACAGCGATGGAAGAAGAGTTGTTAGAGAAGGTTGGCTTAGCCAATGGGGTTCAAAAGACTTAGGTGATCAGGGATTAAATGCTTTACAGATTTTAAGAAATTATTATGGAAGCAACGTTTTCATTAAAGAGGCAGAAAAGGTAGAAGGTATCCCCATATCCTTCCCGGGCACTACCCTTGTTGTGGGCTCAACGGGAGATAGTGTAAAAACAATCCAACAACAGTTAAATGCCATCTCTAAGAACTATCCTCTCATACCCAAATTGGTTGAGGATGGGTATTACGGCGAAACCACTGCCGAGTCTGTTCGTGTATTTCAGCAGATTTTTAATCTACCACAAACCGGCACGGTGAATTACCCCACTTGGTATAAAATTTCCGATGTTTATGTGGCGATTCAAAGGCTTGCCTAAAAAGGGATAGCCAAAAGCAAACACAGATATATTGTCCATCTATCTAAAAAAAGAAACCCGATGAAAGAATTTGCTGTTTCTAGTAAAATCCTTCCATCGGGTTTCTTATTCCTTAAATATATTGTTCACTCATTTTGCAAAAATGAATACAATAGAAACTCCTGCAAACTAAATGACTATAATGGAATGAGCCTTCTCCATTTTGCTATTTTTTTGTGTGAGCAATTACATTGGATAGTTCATTTTAATCAGTTTAATTTTTATGTCAACTGATTTCAGCATCACCACTACAATCCTCCTGACGAACAAATTGCAGCATTTGTTTTTTCAAAATATGAACCTGTCGGTATCCTTCTTCGCTTCCATCGGCAAATAATTTGGCAGATTCCGTGTTCATCCGAGCAATCTGCTGAATTTTCTCTGCCTCTGTCGAAATGCTTACCATCTCACCTTGTTCCTCTTGTATGGCTTTTGAAATTAAAGCAATCATATCTGTAATTTCATCCGTTCGACGTACCACCGTATCCAAAGAATGGGCGGTATTTATAACAATATTTCCGCAATTATCCATTAATAGCGTAGAATTATCAATCAAGTCTGTAGTTTCTTTGGCCGCTTCGGCAACCTTCTTGGCTAAAAGCCTTACCTCCCCCGCCACTACGGAGAAGCCTTTGCCAGAATCCCCTGCTCTGGCTGCTTCTATAGCAGCATTAAGAGCTAAAATATCCGTTTGAAATGCAATTTCATTGATTGTTTTTATGATTCGTTTAATCTTATCAGTATGTGCCGTAACATCCTGAATGGCTTTTGTTGTTTCCATCATATACTCACGTGTAATACCCATCTGTTCATTCATTTCCATCGCAGCCAGATTCATATTCTGTATCTTTTGCCCACTTAATCTGGCACTATCAGAAATCAAGTTCAGAGTCTGTGAAAGCTGAGTGATGGAAGCATCCTGTTTCATAGCATGGGCAGATAGATTCTTGGCACCCTCAAAAACTTCCTTCACATGCTCCTCAACCTTTAATGTTGCGGTATTCACGTTATTTAAGGCATAATTGATATATGTTTGCATATTATCGGTGGCTTCCAGTAAGCTTTGATAATCCCCTACATAATATTCTCGATTGGAAGTTTGATACACCATATTGCCTTTTGCCATTTCATCTAATAAACATGCAACATCCGAAATAAGTATCTGCAATGTCTGCACCATTTTTTCAGAAGAACAAATCACTTCATCCAATTCATCGCCAGGCAAGTGCCCTTTTTCAACAATAGCAAAATCCCCTTTTTCAATGGAATCAGCAATATGTAGAATTTTTCGGGTTGCTTTGCGTAATGTTTTCTCAAGCATCCCTGCAGCCAATACCAAAACAGCGGCAGATATACCCAAGACAAAGATCAGTAACAAAGTCATATGCTTTCTCTGCTGTGCCGTCTTTTCTAAAGCTATATTAGATGCCTCTTCTGCCTTTGCCGAAACCAAATCCAAAATCAAATATAGATCATTTACACTTTTTTGATAATCTCCATTTATTGTGGTGAATGCTTTATCTGCTTGCCCTGCAAAAGCAAAGGACATAACCTTCATTTCTTGAGATAAAAAATTATTGAGTGCAGTATTTAAATCTTTCATCAATTGTTCTTCATGAAAACTTTTTTTCAATGTATTTATATCTGATACAGTCTTTTGCACTGCAAGCTCCACGGCTTGATTGCTTTGAGCATTGTCATTTTGAAAAACAGCAGATAGAATCCCTCGATCAAGCATCGCAACATCATTGCGAATCTGCATTTGCTGAATGCTGTTTTTATACTCATTATTATAAAAGGATCGCATTCTTCCCTCAGCTGATTTTAATGCTCCAAAAACAATAGATATCGTCAAAATATTCATTCCAATTGCTATCATACTGACGAGACGCAATTTTTGACTTATTTTCAACTTCCCTTTCAATTGAAGTTTGTTTTTGTTAAAGTGAAATAGTTCTTTCTTGAATCCACGATAGGCATTCCAATTTTTTAACCCTTTCTTTTTTATTTTCAAATAATATTGTATGATAATAGCAAAAAAATTTTTCATTTCAATTCTCCATATATAAAACAAACAACAGCAATTAATTGCTTAACTTTACCAGAATTATAACAATGTTAAATTTTTTCTACTATCTAGAACCAGTTAATACTCCGTTAAATTTGTGTTAATGGGATCTATCAGTATAAAGACCCCTCCCACTATCAGATTTCCGCAATAAAAAAATAGGCTAAGCCTAACGGTCCTGTTGACCATGACTTAACCTATCTAATGAAATGCTTCATAGTAATATGCAAGTTACATTTTGGATGTTTGCGCAACTCCAATCTTTTCTCCCATCTTTACCATTGTTTCAATACCTAAGCTTGAATTTTTTAAAATATCTTGATCAATTTCTATTGCGCCTTTTTCTGCACAAACAATAATTGTTGAGCCTCCAAATTCAAATTTGCCTTTTTCTTTACCACGTATAACTGTACTCTCGTTATGATAATTCACAATTTTTCCTACGAACAATGCGCCAACTTCCATAATGAGTAGATTCCCAAAGTTTTTACTTTTTAGTATTGTAAACTCTCTGGTATTTTCTTTATAAATCTTCAATTTATCATTTGCAACGGGATTTACTGTGTGTAATACACCGGGTATACGATAATTCTTCGACTTATATCCATCATCTATATAGCAATATCTATGATAATCATCTACAGTTAATCGAAAAACCAATAAAGTACCACCTTGATATTTATCGGCCAATTTAGTACTTCTTAATAAGCTTTTCATTGTATAAGATGTGTTTTTGATTTTGAAGCGACTAGCGTCATTGATGTCATAAACGCTTAATTTTCCGTCACTTGGCGCAATGAAATGCTTAGGTAAAAAGTCTACTTTTCGGTTCTCTTTTTTAATTTCCCTGGTAAAAAAATCATTGTAGGATTCATATTTACACCTTTTATATTCTGTCATATCAATCTTGTTTAAAACAATAAATGGTGGAATCAATAATCTTGAAATCCTGAGGTTTAGGAAACGGCCCATTAAAATTGAGTATTTTGGTTTTACAATCTCATGGAGCAAGAGCATTCCTAGTCTATTTCCATATAGAAATGAGAGTATACCATCCTGTCCTCCATTCTTTTCAACGATGTTCCCCTTTCGGTCAGCGTATTTCATCTAACCCCTCCCCACTTATTTATTGTCCTCAAGCGTCTGAATCAAAGGCTTTTCACGTTCTATGGTATGCTTAATGTGATACTCGGAAAAGAACATATTTGTAATAACTGCGCATGCAACAATCAGAACCAAAACAGAGAGCTGTTTGTTCGTCGGCTTCTTGAATTTAAAATCCACAATAAACAGTATTCCCACTAAAAGAAGGGTTCCCATAAGTACATACTCTATCATCCCTGTAGGTAATAAAAAGTTTAAAAGAAAGACCAGTGGCAAAATAACTGCAATTGAAGTAACAGGCAGCCCATGATAATATTTATTTCCGCCCCCTTCTACCTGCTGTCTTCCGGTCTCCAATACATTGAAGAAGCCCAATCGAATTACAGCCGCAACACAATAAAATGTAATAATAAGTCCGCCAAAAATACCTTTTACCCCCAGCACATAACCAATCATTGCTGGAAATATCCCAAAACAAACAACATCACTTAAAGAATCAATTTGTATTCCGAACATTTTTTCATCATCCGTACGATTTTTTTTCGTCCGGGCAATTTTCCCATCAAACATGTCACAAAAACCTGATAACGCCAGACAAAAGATTGCTGTTCGAAATCTGCCATCAATCACTTGTGTCATACCAAAAACAGTGCTTGCTAAACCAATATAAGTAGCTATGACTGTATAATCATAAAAACCAATCATCTTATATCTTCCCTTCTGTTTAAAACCATTCTAAAATAAGCAATAGCAGTTAATAAAGCACTTAGCAATAATTCAGTATAATAACTAAGTCCTCTACTTACCACCATAGCTGGTAACGTAATATGTCCAAAGATTGGTGTGAAAATCAATAGAAATAGCTTTTCACTGATTCCCACGCCTCCCGGAAACGGCAACATATCTACCGCAACCGATATTACACCTTGTAAAAAAATAATTGTTATAAAGCCTGTTCCATGCAAACCAAAAGATTTATACACTAAATAAGTAACATAAAATAAAAACAATCGTTGTAAAATTGACATCAGGAATACATTCCATACAACAATTTTATGTTTTTTGAAATAAGAAGCGGCATCTTTATACTTTTCAATTGCAGTCTCCACTTTGACTGTTAATTTTTCTGTTTGTTTAATTACCCCGAACCTACTAAGGAGCCCTATTCCATTATTTAATATGTGCTTTGCCAAGGTTGTATCAAAAATCATAAAAATCATAAACCCAACGACCACAATATTAAGAATCAACCCAAGATAAAAAATTCCTTTGACCGGGGCAATGCTTTCCAGAATTTGCTGTGGTCTGACGATTAAAACACCCACACCTAAAGCAATTAAAACCAATTTATACGTGATCGTTACAATCATGAGTACTAATGCAGATATTTCTACAGGAATGTCATCTTTTCTCATAAAATAAACTTGGGCAGGTTGTCCTCCACTGGCAGAAGGTGTTATGCAACTAAAGAAGAAGCCTATAAATGAATAAAGAAAGCAATGGGCAAGCTTAATCTTTTGCCGAATATTTCTCATAAGGTAATATATAATGACTGATTCAGATCCAATAAACATAATAACGCAAAAAACGGCACATATCCAGTAAAACATGTCAGCATTGCTAATTTGTTCCAAAATCCTCTCCATGTCTTTGCCATGAAAAACATAGTATACCATTCCAATAAAAAGGAAACCCAAAAACAAAAAATTTCCTATTATTTTTCTTTTACTCATAATTCGTCTCTTTCTAATAATCATGGGCCGTCAGTCACGGTATCCAAGATTACTGATTTATTTATTCATCCTATGTTACTGTTTGCTTTTTTAGGCTTTTAGAATGTAATGTTAAATGCAACATCTCTTCATATTAAAGAAACAATATATGAAGCCCTATTGAAATCAATCTCTACTGGAACATTGTTGTACCACAAAAGACACAAGCTCCCTGTTTTTATTCGGCATTCATAACCTTCTCAAATCTAAAAAACTCTTTTCTGTGTGGCATTTGTTCATCTTTTTCACCACCACGTTGATGTCCATGTGAATCAGAATGATATGTATTAAAAAATTCTACAATGCGGAAGCCGCATTTGTTCACATAAAAATGGATATTACGTTTTTCAAAGTATGGCGTTACAAGCTCCCATACCTGTGTGGTTGGATATTTGGCTTCTATGGCTTTCCATGTAGCAAAACCGATGCCACTACCACTATGCTCCGGAGATAAGAAGAACCAATCCATTTTATTATGATGGGTTTCGTTATTAATTCGCAGCACCACACCCCCCACCTTTTTGCCATTACAAAGAATATGATATGTTTCTGCGTCATTGGCGTTGAAAGATTCTTGAATAACCTCATCAGGGGGAATGGGTCCTTCGCTTTTATGGCCAAAGCTTTCAATTACAGCTATTGCAAAAGATTCTTGCAATAGCATGCGAAACTCTGGCAAGTCTTCCGCCTCCACCGGAATAAATTCAATGCTGTTTTCCCTTTCATTCTTCATGTATTTTTTCCTTTCTTCATTTTATATCTAAAACTTAAGATTAAGTTTTATGAGCTAAAAAATTGGCTGATCATTTTAAATGAACCTTCCATAAACATGCATTCAACTAATGAGAATTTCTTTAAAGGTTGATTTTTATTTTTATGGATAGCCACGTCAAAAAGCCATGCTTCTCGTAAGATGCAGCGTCAAAGCAGGGCTTAGATTTAAGAACTGATTTTCCTTTTTTGTAGATTACCTTTGGAGTCACACATATTTTTCAAATAAGTATGTGTAGCACGTGATAACAAATCTCCGTAATCATTTAGAAATCTTTCAGCTAGTAAATTCAGTTGAAACTTCCACAATTTCGGTTTAAAGTATTCCTTTTTTGTTTTTTCTACTTGAATAGAAAAATAATAGCTTTTTATATTTAAGTGTAAAAATGGATTTGGGAATATCCATAAAACCGACATAAAACACCTCACAGGTAAAATGGGCAATGTAAACTTATTTAACATCGCCCAAACAATTGTTTATTGAATCTTAAATCATACTATTATATCTAACTGTCGACCCTGATTAACGTCTTTCCGTTATTCTTTTATTGCGAACATGTATTTCAACATCACCAAGAATATAATCCACCTGAATCAAACTGTTTTCTTGTTAGTATTTTTTAGGCAAAGTAGGATTTACTCTCATCGATTTGCTTTCTCATATTTTTATGTAACTCTATATTCTAGTTAAATATTGTTTAAAATAACTTTATTTATAATACCATCTTTTCTTAACGAATAATACCCTCAATCAGCTGTCTTTCATAAATATTTGAAAATAAAATTTCAATTATAATATTTTAACTATTTACTCATTCTAAACGATATTATTTAATACATTCTGAAAATTTTCTTAAAACATATTAAACTTTTTCCTCACATTTTGTTATTCAATCAAATTTACAATTTATTCTCTAAATGCTCAAACAATAAATAGGTATGCCAACACACATAACAAGTATTATTGTTTCTCCATCACCCAAGTTCAAAGGTAGGTAAAAATATCCTTTCACCTCCTTTATGAACAATTACACATGATTATACGATACTTGCTGTATCATATATTCAAATAATTGCTCCATTTTATATCCACTTCCATTAACAAACAAAGATTGTTCAATTGACAAAAATAATTACAGAATCTTTAGTAATAACTGCATCATATACCAATCAAATCAATGTTCTGTTTCTCAACTTGTTCATACAATTTTATTTCAATGAAATGTAAGACGACGGCTGATTTTCAAAGTATTTCAATGAAATACCCAAAAATACAACCGTCGCATATGGGGTGTGAAAAATGAAACCTAAATTATTATTTTATGAAAATATGATCAGCATCAGGAACCTTTACGTCGAGAGGCATTGCGATTTTTGATACATTAATTAAATGGATATAATCCACATTTCCAGCTAAAATATTGTTTCCCCATGTACCACAACCTTCGGAAACTGCTGGAGATAAACCATTGGTAGCAGGCCCCCATGCATCCGGCGTTGGCTGATTGATTAACAACCGTGCCACAGGCAATTTTTCACCTGCATATCTAATATGATCTTGGTTATGGCTGAACAGACCTGCTGTATGCCCTATGCCACCGGATTCCTTCATATTTGTGACAGCCATATCCACAGCCTCTTCAAAGGTATCATAACTTTTTAAAACCACAATAGGACCCATGATTTCTTTATTTAAAACATCCTCTTTTCCTATCCCATCAATTTTAACAGCAATCACTTTTGTTGTATTTGGAATAGAAAAGCCGGCTTCTTTTGCAATTACTTTTGCGTCCTTACCTACCAAATTGGAATTCACCTTACCATCTGTAAACAACACTTCTCGAAATTTATCTACATCATCCTTTCTATCATAAAGGATGATGCCTTCTTCTTTTAAAGCATGGAAAAAATTACTTTCCGTTTCTTGAGGATAAAGCAGTAAATTATCGCCATCACAAAGAATACCATTGTCACTTCCAACAGCTATTAAGGTTAGCTTGGCTGCAGTTTCCAAATCATAACCTCTATCTAAAATTACAGGAGGGTTGCCGGGGCCTACACCATAAGCAGGTGTTCCGCTGGAATATGCTGCCTTTGTCAGCCCTGGTCCGCCGGTTGCCACTACCAAATCACACAACTCCATTAATTCTCTGGATTTCTCAATTGTAATTTCGTCAACCACCTGAATTAGATCTTTGGGCGCGCCATTTTTCTCCAGCGCTTCACGAATCAATTCTACTGTGTTTGTTGTTGTTTTCTCTGCACGGGGAGCCGGTGAAATAATAAGGGCATTTTTTCCTTTTAATGCATGCATGAAATTACCCAGGGGTGTTACCGTGGGATTTGTTGCAGGGGTAATTGCTCCAATAACACCCACAGGATGAGCCACCTCAATGATTCCCATTTCAGGAATCTCATTGATAATGCCAACAGACTTTTTGTCTTTTAAGTAATCCCAAAATACTGCCGCTGTATCTGTATTTTTTCCTATTTTATCTTCAAATTTACCTAATCCCGTCTCCTCTACTGCCAGCTTTGCCAAGGGCACTGCATTTTTATAAATAATTTTTGCACTTTCATAAACCAATTGATCTACTTGCTCCTGGGTATAATCACTGATTTGTGCGAAAGCTTTTCTTGCTCTTTCAATCTTCTCTTGAATTGTCATATGCGTTCTCCTTTTTTATAATCCTCTATTTTTATAGATTTCATCATCAATCTTCGCAGATAACCCCTTCTTTTATATCAATGGTATAGGTAATTTCCAATTCTCTCGCCCAAGAAAGATACTGCTCAACCTGTGCATCATCCAACATGTCGGAAGAAATTAATCCTTTCTGGGTAATCTTTTCATTCACAAACAGCTTTGTAAACAGGAAAGCACCCTGTCCTGTGAGATACATTTCACCGGACATTTTTGCTTTTTCGTATGCCTCAACCAAACCGGGAGCAAAAACATGCAAATCTACCATTACATTCTTGCCATTCTTTTGTCCGTACGCTTCACACACGAAAGCACCCTCATCGGCAATCAAGCCTTCCTCAATGATTTCTTTGATTACCTCAGGATCTTTAGGGGCGGGCGGAACATGGGCAAGTATCAAATCAAAGGGGACAACTTTGTTTCCGTTTATTTCTTCCTCTTCACGAGATAATAGACCTGCTTTGTAAATGGGTTCTGCAAACTGAATTCCAATACCGCCATATTTAAAGAATGCATTTTTACAGTTTTTAAAATATTTCTCTCTATTAAAACCAACGTAAACGGGTTCATCATGGGCATGTTCCACTAAGGTTACTTCCCTATTTCCCATCTCAGCCCATCTTCTTTTTACAGGTCTGCTGAAAGGTGTTGTTCTGATTTGCATGCAGTTTTCAAAGGCGTATGCATCCTCTTCCATATCACAAAGCGCCACAAGAGGGGACCACCAATAAGGGATGAATCTCTTAGATTCAACGCCTTCATATACCATCATATTAATTGTGTCGCATTCGTCCAACTCATTGACTGCTTTTCTGGCCATAACACACATAACACCAGGTGCTGAACCTGTACCTATAATTGCTGTGGTACCATTTTCGGCAAACCGTTTCCCATATTCGCTATACATTAATTTGATACCTTCCAGCCAGTTATCTCTGGGATCCTCGCAATCTGCGATATTTTCGCAAGCGGCCAGATCCTGATAGTTTGCTTTTACACGAATTGCCGCTTCAAGCACAGTCACCCCAAAATCCAAAGGCATAACATTAACAATCAATTCGCATCCCTCTGCCGCTGCCACAATTTCATCCACATTGGATGCATCAACCTGCTTAGGTGTGCCTTTTGTCATAAGTTTGCAAACTGCCTCCGCTGCTGCCATGCTATAGTCTGCACATACAATTTCTTCAATATTTGGCTCCTGATCCAGCTTACGACAAATTGTGGAACCCTGTACCCCACAACCGCATACCATTACTTTCTTCATATAAAATCCTCCTTATAATAAACAGTAATTTATCAAAACCGAATGATTGATCGGCTGATTACATTTTAATAATTACTCTAACTCCATGCCTGGAGCTACCCCGTGCAAGGCTATGATTCTTTCATCTAATTTCTTGTTTCTACAATCCTGAAGCTCTTTTAACTTTGGGCCCTCTGTTTTCTTTCCAAAAACCCAAACAATGCACCCCAGTATAATCAGAATAAACCCAAGCCACTTGCACATAGCAACCATCCCATTAAAGTTACTGAATAATCCTTCTCCATATTTCTCCAAATAGTAGTCTGTACCATAACTTCCTTCATACAGTTGCAGAAATATAGAACCCGCTAAGGAAATTACACCAGACAAAACAGTATAAACTCCAATATCAATTAAATCACCAAATCCAAGCCTTGTTTTTGGGTTTAACGGGTAAGTCTCCCCGTCGTCCAAATATCTCCCTTTGTAAATCCATTTACAAAGAGGATAAGCAAGCAGCCCTAAAAACAAAACTCCAAAGCCTGTAATAAAATAGTCAATACCGCTGGCATAAATGGCAAAAATACAAATGGCCAAAACAGAACCAGAGAGAGCCACCAACCCAACAGAGCCACCGGGCATAAAGGTAAGACCCATTTTTCTTCTCATTTCCAGGGGATACCTCTTTCGAATTTTCACTACGCAAGCAATAAGCATCAAATAAATATATAGCTGAATGGGTGTTGTCGCCATAACTAGGGTTGTAAAGTCAAAACGACACGTGATGATTGTAAAAATCGCCAGAAGAATGATGGAAACTGTTGGGACGCCCCTTTTATCCACCTTCTTCATGATTTTCGGAAACATATGGTCATCTGACATCACAAAGAATGCTCTTGAACCATGGGCAATGTAAGAGCAGAAAATGGAGCAATTGGAGATAATTGCAACAATAACAAATAGAACACCAGCCCAAGAACCGACGTATTGTATCAATACATCAGCATAGCCCACATTGCCACCACCCGATTCCGTTGACCAAGCGGACCATGAACCAATTGCAGCTAAGGCTGCCAATGTAGGTAAAATATAGGTCAGCGCAATCATCGGCTGGGATAAACGCATGGCTTTTGGAATAACCTGAGGGTTATCCACCTCTTCAGCCATGTTTGACATACATTCATACCCACAAAACATCCATATAATTATGGCAATACCATCGCCAACTGAATGAAACAAGCCCACATCATGATTAAAAAAAGGTTCCACCGGGTTGTGATTCCAGTTCATAAAACCCACAACTGCCACCGTTGCAAAAGCAACCAAAATTAGCCCAATGAATACGGTCTCCAGTTTTTCCAACCAGTCCAAGCCAATGATATTTATAATAGAAAACAAAATAACCACTAAAATTTTCACTATGTATTCTGTTGCCGGTGTCAGGTGAATAATCTTTGCAGCATAGCCTGCAACCAAAGCACAATATTGTGCTTGACAAAGCCATGTGGTTAAAGCCGACCATAAACCAACCTGCCACCCCCAAAATTCTCCAAAGGCTTCCCTGCCCCATGAATAGATTCCACCCTCAGTGGGATAAATTGATCCTAACTCACCAACCATCTCGCATAAGGGAAAAGACCAAACAAACGGGAAAATAATTAGCATTGCAAGGGTTACCCCAGGACCACTGGCAGAAATCGCCTCTTCAATACCAAACGCACCGGCGGCAATGAAAGAATAAATTAATGCAATCACCCCTATGGTTGACATTTTTGATTTCTTTAATGCCTCTGTGCTTTTTTGATTCATAGCTTTCCCTCCTTTTGATTTCATATTAATAAAACTAACTTATTCAACTTAGTTCATATATATCAAAAGTATCAGCTGCAGCTAATCTTTATTAAAAAAGTATTGAGAATTTATTATTGCGCTCTTGGTAATTACTGTAAATACCCTTCCAACTCACTACAATTATTGTAAAAAAATCAAGATTTTGTATATTAATCGTATAAAAAAAGACAGAGAAAATTTACTAACGTAAATTTCCTCTGTCTTTTTGCCAGTTGGTTATCGCCTCATTGGCTCCATCTAAGATGGTCTTTCCAGGGTGCCGTCAAACAGCCTTTTCTTTACCTGTCAGTTTCGCCAAACCACCCGTTAAATGGTTTTGACTTTCCGCGTCGGTCTTCCTAAAGGAATGTCTCAGACTGTTATCATACGGTTCATATTTATTTGATGGGTTCATTATAGATTATTAAAAAATAGAATGCAATAGTATTTATAAACAATAATTCCAACAATGTACTGTGAAAAATACATGTAAATCAAAAATATTATATTCGGTTTTTTAAGCAATGAAATATATCTTACTCGATCCGTGTAATGTTACAAAAATAAAGATTTTCATGCAATGCTATTTTATGAGTTTTTTTGATACATAGTATTTTTATGAGAAATCTTCTATCAAACCACCGAACTAAACTAATAAATTCATATGATTCTCCATAAACATATATTCCATATTTCTCTTTTTCATCATCACATTTTAGCTTACTTTTATTCAAGTTGATGAAAATTATCATTGAACACCTAGATAGGTAATATTACAATAATTTAATATATCTTTCTTCGCTTGCAAACTATAAGAGAATAGTTATTCCAAATAATTAAACCCAAGGAGGAGTGAATTTATGCATCTACATTTTCGTGCAGTTACTATGGAGAACCGACAGCAAGCAGAGTCTCTCAGCGTATTTCCGGAGCGGATGCACTTCATTGAAAGTGTAGCAGAATGTTTAAAGGAGGCAGACGAAACAACTGAATGGAACACTGTAGGTATATATAATGATGATATTCTAATAGGCTTTGCCATGTATGGTTATTTTCAGACCCCCCTCCCCAATGGAGAAGCATGGCTAGACCGTGTGCTCATAGATAAAACCTATCAAGGAAAGGGTTATGGAAAAGCCGCGGTTTTCCTTCTATTGAAAAAAATGCATGAGGAATATGCTTGTAACAGGATTTATTTAAGTGTGTTCGATAAAAATCAGTTAAGCATTCATCTTTATAAGGTACTTGGTTTTGATTTCAACGGGGAATATGATGCCAAGGGTGAACGAATTATGGTATACGATTTTAAATAATTTCTTTTCTTTATTTTGAGCTTAATTGTTTATGATAAAATCAAAGAAAAAGCATGAAAAAGATTGGCATTGTAAAAATACACAGAATGGTCGTTACAAAAATATACTTACTTGCCAAAGCTTCATCCGCGCCAAATTCCGCAGCCAAAATGGCACAAAATGCCCCTATAGGGGTTGATAACCCCACTACGATTACTCCTAATACTAATTGATCATGTATAAAGGGTTTTAATATTATGTAAGAAGACAGGGGCATAAAAATTAAACGAAAAAAGGAGACCGGATAAGCCCATTTTTCCATAATTGTTTCCTTAAAATCAAACTTCCCAAGAATGGCACCAATATAAATCATAGCCAAGGGCGAAAGCATTCCTCCCACCATGCTAACAGTATCTTTTATGGGCGCCGGTAGTCGAATATTTCCCAAAAATAACAAAAGCCCTAACAAGGTTGCCACATTTACAGGAGCCAGCAACATTTTTTTCATATCCACCTTACTTCCCTTTGGATTGTCACCACACTTTTGCAAAACAATCACACCTAAAGTATAGGCCGTTGTGTTAAAAGCAAAACTGGCAAAGGCGCAGTAAAATACACTATTACCTCCAAAAATCATAGCAATAACCGGCACTCCCATAAAACCGATATTGGCAAACATGCAGCTGAAAATCCAAATACCTTTGGCTTTCTCAGGCACCCTTAGAACACGACAAGATAGCCACCCTACAAGCATTCCCCAAAAATGCATAATCACACAAACAAAAAAAACCGTGGCACCGCCTCGAAACAACTCAGGGGTATAGTCAATCTGTAAAGAAGAAATCACAAAGCAAGGAATAATAATGCGAGTTAAAAATCCCGCGAAATCTTCTACAAAGCTATCCCTCATGATTTTTTTCTTACGGCAGAAATATCCAATTAAGAGCAGAAAAAATATAATCATTAATTTATTCAGCACTGTTAAAATTGCTTCCATGCCTTTGACCATCCCCTTACAAGTTTTTATGTTAATTTTAACTGATTATTGATTCACTGTATAGGTGCAACTTCCCTTTTGAACAATATCAAGAATGTTTTGCGCTACCATAAGCCCCATTCTACAGCTGGCTTCATAGGTCGCTGCACCTGGGTGGGGCGTGATTGTACAGTTTGGAAGCTCCAGCAATAAGCTGTCATAGGATGGTTCCTGGACAGTGCATCTAAACCTGCCGCACCTATTTCACCATCTTTTAATGTATGAAATAATGCATCCTCATTCATAATTCCGCCCGAGCTGTATTCACAATTACTGCCTTACTTCTCATTTTCTCAAAGGCATATATATCTAACAATTTTTTTGTATCATCGTCTAACGGGGAATGGATGGTTTCATTATTCCTCCCCTTCCATCCAAGCAGTGTGAAAAATACCTTCTTTATCCGTTCTTTCATAGGTATGGGCACCAAAGCAATCCCTCAGCCCTTGCACAATATTCACATTCATTTTTTCTGTACGACAGCTATCATAATATGAAATCACCGATAGCAATGTTGGTACAGCAATACCTGCTTCTATGGCCTTGGCAGAAATTTTGCGTAAAGCCTTCTCTCCTTTCTCTAAATCCCCAAAGCTTTGAGACAAAAGAATATTTTTCCCACTTTCTTTTAGTGCCTTTACAATATCTTTTAAAAGCTCACTGCGAATGATGCAACCCTCTCTCCAAAGGGAAACTGCCAAAGGCAAATCTATTTCCCATCCATACTCCCTAGAAGCTTTCTCTATCAAGGCTATGCCTTGGGCATAGCTTATAATCATGGACAGATACAGAGCATTTCTTAGCTTTTCCTCATACCCTTCCAATTGGACGACATTTATTGTAGCTTTTAGCACTTGTGCTCCCTTTTTGCGCAACTGTACATCTTGTGAAAAATTTCTGGTAAAAACCGCCTCGCAAATGGTGGGAGTATAAACCCCTTTGGCAATTGCCTCCTCCAAAGCCCAACTACCTGTGCCTTTTTGCTGTGCCACATCTAAGATTTTTTCAACAAGAGGTTCACCATCCTCATCTTTTTTAGCAAGGACTGCTGCTGTAATTTCTATTAAATAGGAATTCAACTCGGTATTTTTCCAGTGGGCAAATAGCTCTGCAATTTCTGAATGACTTAATCCAAGTCCCTTTTTCATCACAGAATAATAATCTGCTATAAGTTGAATCATGGCATACTCAATGCCGTTATGTACCATTTTTACATAGTGCCCTGCACCCTCTTTATCCAGGTAATTGCAGCAATACTCATCTCCAATCCTCGCTGCAATTTTTTGCAAAATGGTCCCACAAGAATCCCAAGCCTTTTTGCTTCCTCCCACCATCATACTAGGACCCCTCAATGCCCCCCTTTCGCCACCAGAAACTCCTACACCTAAAAACTCAATTCCTTTTTTCAAAAGCATGTGGTATCTCCTTTGGGTATCTCTAAAATGGGAGTTGCCCCCGTCAATTAAGATATCCCCTTCCTCCAGAAGGGGAACCAGTGTATGTATTACCTCATCCACAGCTTTCCCAGCGGTCACCATCATAAAAATAACTCTTGGACGTTTTAGTGCATTGACCATTTCTTCTTCTGAAGGGAAAATAGCAAAATCGCCTTTTGTTTGAAACCGTTCTTTTTCTTCCAAGCTTTTACCAAAAAGAGCCGTAGAGAATCCCTTTCCAACTAGATTCTTAGCCAAACTGCTGCCCATAATACCAAGGCCGTAAACAGCGATTTCAAAATGTTTCATAACATCCCTCCTATATTTTTCGTTTTATACAAAAACAGTCGGCATCGGTTTTTTCACCGCTACCGACCATTTCTATTAAGATTCTTGCACCAATTTCACAGCAGAAGCGGTGATGTTTTGAATTTCTTCAAATTTCTTTTCTCGAATCAAATTGTCTTTTACCATCCAACTGCCACCACAGGCAATTATTTTGGAGTTTGCTAAGTATTCCTTTATATTCTTCTCGCTAATTCCACCTGTGGGCATAAAACGGATATCCCCAAAGGGACCCGCCAAAGCCTGAATGGTAGGCAATCCACCGTAAGCTTCTGCAGGGAAAAACTTAACCACATGCAAATCCAAGGCAATTGCCGCCATTACTTCAGTGGGTGTACAAACGCCTGGAAAAACAGGAATGTCATTTTCTTTGGCAAAGGATACAACCTCCAAACTTAGCCCTGGAGATACAATAAATTTCGCTCCTGCCTCCAGCGCCAATTTTGCTTGTGCCACATTAATTACAGTGCCTGCACCTACAAGCATTTCAGGAATTTCCGCCATAGCTTTAATGGCTTCATAAGCGGCCTTTGTGCGAAAGGTTACTTCTGCAATGGGCAGCCCCCCAGCAATCAGAGCCTCTGCTAATGGCTTAGCATCCGCCGCATCATCAATTTTTACAACAGGTACAATTTTTAATTGCTCAATCCTTTGATTGATATCCATATCATGCTACCTCTCTTCTTATACAATCTTAAAGCGTGGTTCTTCCCCATTTAGAACCTTAGCCACATTTTCAGCACAAACAACGCTGACGGCACTGATTGCCTCAATGGAATACATGCCAATATGTGCTGTTACCACAAAATTTTCCAACTCCAAAAGGGGACTGTCTCTTTCAATGGGTTCATGCTCTGTTACATCAACAGCACATCCTCCCAAATGTCCTTTTTTCATGCATTCATACAAATCTTGCTCATGTATGATGCCACCTCTACCAGTGTTAATTAAATATGCATCTTTTTTCATTTTTAAGATTCGTTCTTTATCAAATAGATACTTCGTACTTTCAGTAAGAGGCACGTGGATAGAAATTATATCGCTATTTTCCGTAACAGTATCCAAATCTACCAACGTAACAAAATCCTGAAACTCCTCAGGAATCACCGTTACAAATGGGTCAAAAACTAAAATTCTCATGGAGAAGCCCTTTGCCCGTCTGGCAACGTTTTTTGCAATGGCACCAAAGCCCACTAAGCCCAAGGTTTTCTCAAAAACATCTTTTCCGATAAAGGTTTTCCATTCTCCGTTATGTATTCTTTCATTGGTGATGGATACGCCTCGAGAAATATTCAAAATATGAGCAAATGCCAAATCAGCCACAGCATTTGCATTCATTGCCGGCACATTGGTAACACAAATACCCAATCTTCTTGCATCCTCCAAAGGAATATTATCCAGCCCAGCACCATGCTTTGCGATAATTTTCAAGTGACTGCAACGGGCCATATCTTCCGGATTAAATGGGTGGGCACCGATAATCAGCCCGTCATACTGAGGAATTGTTTCTTTGAATGTTTCCTCATTGAAATCTTCCCCCATCAGCGTATATGTAATGCCTCCACACTCCAAAACTTCAAAAGGTTTGGGACTTTTTTTCCCAAAGGATCTGGAGGTGATTAATACCTTTTTCATTTTCTCACCTCTACTTTAATCCATATTCTAATGCCAGTTTTTTAATTGCGTCAAAATCTCCTGCTTCAATCAGCTTTTTGTTTGCCAAATTTCCGCCAACACCAACACCTACACAGCCAATATTAATAAAATCTCTGTAGTTAGAGGCGTCTATTCCTCCTACAGCCGTTAATGGAATGCCATCAATAGGTCCCATTAATGCCTTTACATAGGGAAGACCTAGGGAAGCTGCTGGAAAAAGCTTTACAATATCTGCACCCCAATTGTAGGCAGTGATTACCTCCGTAGGGGTAACGGCACCGGGAATAGAAACCATACCCATTTTTTTTGTTGCTTTAATCACTGCTTCATCTACATTGGGAGAAATAATATACTCAGCCCCTGCCTCTTTGGCCCGAGCAACATTTTCCGGTGTCAATACAGTTCCTGCACCTACAGCAACGGAATCACCGAAATGCTCCTTAATCATGCGTATAGATTTTAGTGTATCTAAGGACTGTTCTTCACTTTTTAGACTAAACGTTACCTCCACGCAAGTAATCCCACCATTCTTGAGGGCTTCCACTGTTGGAATCATATATTTTGAGGATATTCCCCTTACAATGGCAACCACCTTGCCATCTAGAATTCTTTGTAGTGTATCAGACATAAAATACATCTCCTTTTTCTTTCTCGCTAGCCACTATAATATTTCTGCCAGCGCCAAATAACCATATAATCCAAAGCTTTCTCCCGCCTTGCTGCAAACTATCTCCGTTTCAATTTCAGGAAGAATGTGCTTCATTAGAATTCTATAAGCCTCTATATAATTCTTACCGCCAATAATTACGGCTCTTTTCACGCCATTCCATTCTCTGTCAACTTTATATTTCAGCATGTCAATGACGCCGCCGGAAATAATGCCACTAAGCAAGCAATTTCTGACTTCATTTTCACAAACGCCAAATACCTTTGTGGCATGTACAATATATAACGCCCTAGCCAAGCCATAGGTTTTGACCATTTGATAGCCTTGTAAAACATATTCTTTTATTAATACAATATCCTCATCTGTCAATTCTCCACCAAGAATTGTATCCTTCTTAATGGCATAGTTCAGTTCCCCAGTAAAATTAGAAGCAATATCCATAATCGTCCCATTCTTTACAAAAACCAAATGAGTATGAGAACCTGGCGAAACCATCACACAATCCTCATTCATAGGAATAATACCACGGGCAACCATACCCACAACCTCGATTTCTTCCCCTCTAACATTATTCATTTGGTCAATGTTCTCCATCGTTACTGCCTGACCCCGCTTGGCGGTTTTTACACCCCGAATGAGGTTTAACTCTCTATGGAAGTACTTTTCTTCATAATGAATATACCTTTGTTCCAGCAGTTTTTTGGCATCAACCGGTGTGCTGATATGCTCAACCTCAATAATCCCAAAGGGGTTTGTCACCATGCCAGAAAGCCAAATGCTTTGAATATCTTTATCAAGCAAATTGTTTCTTTCCAAAACCCCATCATAAATCGCCTTTAAACCACTTAAAAGCACATCATTGCTACCCGAAATAGCGGAATCCTTTGTACCTACATTGGCAATCATAAAATCAACGGAATGCATATCTTTCAATAAATAAAGCTTGGAGTTTGACGTGCCGGAATCAATATAAATTTGATACATTTCTCACACCCCTTTTTATCTGTATTCCGCAGCCAAAGGGAACTGCGGAATACGCCACACAAATTATTTTGTAAAAAGATTTGGCAGAAACATAGAAATTGGTGCGATATAAGTTATCAAAAGGAGGCAGGCAATCATAACCAATATAAAAGGTATGATGCCCCTGGTGACCGTTTCCAAGGGTGACGCTCCCACACGAGAGGCCACGAACAAGTTGATGCCCAAAGGCGGTGTAATAAAGCCAATAGCCAAGTTTACAACCATAATAATACCGAAGTGAACGGGATTGAGACCAATAGAGGTAGCCACAGGCAGCAAAATAGGCGCAAGCACCATGATTGCTGGTGTAGTATCCATGAAACAGCCTACAATTAACAGCAGAATATTAATTAACATCAAGATTAAAAAAGTGTTATCTGTTGCATTAATAATTGCATTTGTAATCATGTTTGGAATCTGTTGAATGGTTAGAATTTTTGTAAACGCAGTGGCACATCCCAAAATGACCATGGTGGTCGCCGTGGTGGAGCAAGCATTTCCCACCGTTGCAAACAAATTCTTAAAATCAAGTTCTTTATGTATGAAAACACCACAAACAAAGGCGTAAACTGCCGCTACCGCCGCTGCTTCTGTAGGAGTGAAGATTCCCGCATAAATACCACCCAAAATAATGATAGGGTTGATTAAAGCCCACTTGGCATCCCAAATCGCTTCTAATTTCTCTTTTGTTGTATAGACTCTTTCATCACCTTTCCATCCCTGTTTTTTTGCATAGAAATAGCAATATATAATTAATGCAATTCCAATCAAAAAGCCTGGCATAAACCCTGCTAAAAACAGATTTGAAATGGAGGTACTGGTGGAAACACCGTAAATAACCATAGGAATACTTGGAGGGATAATGACACCAATGGATCCTGCACAAGCAATCAAAGCCAAAGTAAAGGTTTTGCTATAGCCCTTTTCCAACATGGTGGGCACAACCATAGACCCAACAGCCGCAACAGTTGCAGGTCCGGAGCCGGAAACAGCTGCAAAAAACATACATACAACTACTGTAACAATGGCCAATCCTCCGGTTATTTTTCCAAAGAATACATTGCACACACTTAAAATTCTTTTAGAAACACCGCCGGCACCCATTAATTCCCCAGCCAAAATAAACAAAGGAATTGCCATAATTGGGAAGGAATCACAACCAGTAAACAATGCCTGAGGCACATATCCAAGGGACAATCCTTTTGTAAAAGAAATAGCCAATAGTGATGACAAACCGATGGCAATACCTACAGGTACATTTAAAATCAAGAATACAGCAAGTCCGCCGAATAATGCAGCCATTACCATGATTCTGCCCCTCCCCTCTTAACCTCTTTCATCCGATTTATTATTACTTGAACTTGGCGAATTGCCGTCAGTGCAAAACCAATCATTGGTGCGGAATACATAAACCACATAGGAATTTGCATTGCAGGGGATTTCTGATTTAACTTTACTTGATGCATTACAACACCATAAGCTAAATACACAATCACCACTGAGAATAAAAGGAATAATACATCACCTAAAATAATAACGAAGGGATGAAGCCTTTTGGGAAACAGCCCAAGGGCGGCCTCAATTTTAATGTGTTTTCTTACACGGGAACCATAGCTAATTCCCAGATAAATCAGCCAAATAAAAACATATCTTGCCATTTCCTCTGACCAAACCAAAGAACTGCCAAAAACATATCTCATAATTACCTGGACAAAGATTAGTACGGTCATAATGACCATCAAAATCGAGCAAATGGCCAACTCAAAATCCTCATCCAGCCACTTTAAAAAGTTCATTGTTCCACCTACTTTTTCTTTTAATTTGTGTGTGAGCAACTTGTTTTGTAAAAATGATATTAGCTATTTTTACGCTTACAACTGTTTTTTTCATTTGTAAAGTAGGGCCTTGATAAGCCAATTTGTTTTACCAAAGCCCTTCATGTTCTTTTTTTTTATTCGGCAAGCATTTTATCTAAGTAATCAGGATGCTCCATTTTCTTTTTAACCAAATCGAAGATTTTGTTATCTGTCACAACTTTCTGCCATTCAGCCTTTTCTGTATCACTCAGCTCTACAACAGTTGTGCCACCATCAGCGAATTTTTTTAGAATTTCTTTTTCCAATTCTTGAGAACGCTGTCTCTGGTATGCAGTAGATTCAGCCGCAGCCTTTAAAATTGCATTTTGCTGATTCTCAGATAGGGAATTAAATTTTTCTAAGTTCATGCAAACCACATATGGTGTATAAACGTGCTGTGTTAAGGACACATACTTTTGAACTTCAACAAACTTATTGGCATCAATGATTCCCAAAGGATTTTCCTGAGCATCGACGGTGCCTTGCTGTAAAGCAGTAAATAACTCGGTAAATGCCATAGGTGTAGGGTTGGCACCAAAAGCTGTCCAAGCGGCAATATGTACTTCGTTTTCCATTGTTCTTACCTTAAAGCCTTTTACATCGCCAGGGGTTTTTACTTCTATTTTATTATTTGTAAAGTTACGGAACCCATTTTCCCAGAAAGCTAACCCTTTCAGACCCATGCTTTCCATCCCGTCAAGAATTTGTTTACCAACTTCACCGTCTAATTTTGCATAGGCATCCTCTGTGTTTAAGAACAAGTAAGGTGAATCGAATAAGTAGAAATCAGGATACATAGTAGCCAAAGGGCTGGTTGAAGAAACGCCAATATCAATATTTCCCATAGCGGTGGTTTCGATTACAACACGGTCATCCCCCAGCATATTATCGGGGAACAGATTTACAACAACGGAACCGCCGGATTCTTCTTCTGCAACTCTTTTAAAAACTTCACCGGCATCCTTACCGGAAACAGAAGTAACATTGGAGAATACCAATTCCACAGTTTCTTCATTTCCTTGTGCCTCCTTTGTGCCATCAGCCTTGTTTTCTTTTGCCGGTTCGCTACCACCGCAGCCTGTTACCATTGCAACCGTAAGTACGGATGCTAATGCCATTGCCAAACCTTTTTTGAACTTCAACATAGATTTTTCCCTCCTTGAAATATAACGCCATCGTTTTTGATTGGATTTCTCCAAAGGAATGACTGATTACATTGTGATTTAAATAAATCAGCCTTCCCTAATTGCCTTGGTTTTTTGTTACTTCATACCAATATAAATATTTTTGGTATTTTTCATGGTAAAAATCTTTTTTCTCCGGATTGGGCGTAATTACTTGTGAATAATTGCTTTTAAAATCCTTTGCATCCGAGATCAATCCCAAAAGCTCCATCCCCAATGCCACTGAGCCGATAAGAGAACTATGTTCCACTTCGTCAATGGTCATCTCTATCTGAAATATATCTGCACACATCTGTGTCCAAACCTTAGATCGAATTATACCTCCGGATAGCATTACTTTTTTAGGCTTGCCGTTTAAAGCAATTAATTCTCCATAACACTGGTATAGGTTAAACAAGATGCCTTCTTGAATCGCCCGATAGGAATCATAAACGGTATGGCTGGGTTTTAAGCCATAAAAACCGCCGCTGCGCTCATCGTTCCATCCGGGACATCGCTCCCCAAAAAGGAAGGGCAAAAATACAGGGACATCCTCAATATTTTTGCAGCCCGCCTCCATCTCTTGATAGGAAACGCTTTCCAAGAAATGTTTTTCCTTAAACCAATCAATACAATTGCAACAACCACTGGTTGCTGCGCCACTTAACCATGATTTCGGAGAAAGATAGCACCATGTGCTGGGTCGTTCAGGTAAAAGGGGTGCATCAGTGCTTAATCTTAATGCGCCACTAGTTCCCACTGAAAAGCTCATAACCCCTTTTTCAACAGCACCCGCCCCAACTTGATTCAGACCACCATCTGGATTAGTAGCAATAACAGGTGTCCCCATTGGAAGCCCTAAAAGTGCTGCACCTTCTTCACTTAGACTCAAAACATCTTTATATGTGATTATCTTCGGAAGCTGATGCAACCGAATTCCATTTTCCTTTAGAATATCCTCATCATAGGTTTTTGTGTGAATGTTCAACAAACCTGTACCTGAGGCAACGCTATCTGTCACTGCCCATTCCCCTGTTAAACGGTAGGTATTGTAAGTACCCTGCCCTACAAAACGATACTTCTCTAAATCATAGCCCAACTGACCTAAAAGCTTGATTTTAAATACAGGATATATGGCATTCACCATACAACCAGTTTTCTGGTAAAAACGATTTACATATGCTTCGTCTTTTCTTAATTCCTTACAAATGTCCGCTGCTCCTGTATAAGACCATAAATAAATGGGTGTTTGAGGCTCTATATCTTGATTGCAAAGCATTAAGCTATGCCAAGTGCCACTGAGAGAAACCATATCAATTTTATGACCTTCACATATTTTTTTACCCAAGTATACCGTCTGCTCAAACACTTCCTTTGCATCGTGCATTGTGACATTTGCATTCTGTAAGATGTATGGTACTGATTCCACATGGAACTTACCATTATCTGTATCGTATACCATTGCTTTTGCAGAGGTAGTGCTGGACTCTAATGCTAATATCTTCATTTATCCTTACCCCCAACATTTTCATTACCATTCAGCAACCGTTCCGTCGCTGTTTCGCCAGACAGGATTTTTCCAGCTATGGCCCATTTCCGCCTGCTTTTTTACAAATTCCTCATTTATTTCGATGCCCAAGCCAGGCTCCTTTGGTATATTTACAACCCCATTTCCATAACGAAAAACACTGGTATCTTTCAGGTAATCCAGAAGGTCACTGCCTTGATTATAGTGAATTCCCAAGCTTTGTTCCTGAATAATTGCGTTTGGCGTACAAGCATCCATTTGCAGGCAAGCAGCCAACGCAATGGGACCTAAGGGACAATGGGGTGCAACCGCCATATCATAAGCCTCAGCCATTGCGGAAATCTTTCTGCATTCTAAAATACCACCAGCATGAGAAAGGTCAGGCTGAATTATATCTACAATTCCCTGTTCAAATATCTTTTTAAAATCCCAACGTGTAAACATTCTTTCGCCCGTGGCTATGGGTATTGAAGTGTATTTTGCTATTTCTTTTAAAGCTTCATAATTTTCTATGAGAACGGGTTCTTCTATAAACATCAGATGGTAAGGCTCTAATTCCTTGGCCAACACCTTTGCCATACTTTTGTGAACTCTACCATGAAAATCCACAGCAATTCCAAAATCTTTGCCACATGTTTCTCGAATTGCTGCCACCCGTTGCAAAACACCTTCCATTTTGGAAAAACTATCAAGATAATGCATTTCTTCCGTTGCATTCATTTTAATGGCCTTGAAACCCAAGTCTTTTTGCCGCAATGCCTCAGCCCCTACATCAGCAGGTCTGTCTCCGCCAATCCAGCAATAAACGTCAATATTATTTCGGCAAGCACCACCCAACAATTCGTAGATTGGTGCATTATAATATTTTCCTTTGATATCCCATAGGGCCTGCTCGATACCCGAAATGGCACTGGTGAGAATGGGGCCTCCCCGGTAAAAAGCACCTCTATAAAGAGTTTGCCAGATATCCTCAATTTCCATTGGGTTTCTCCCAATAAGATATTCCGACATTTCCTTTACACATGCAGCCACCGTAGAAGCCTTTCCTTCCACAACGGGCTCACCCCAACCAAAAATACCTTCATCGGTCTCAATTTTTAGAAATAGCCATCTGGGTGGAACTTGATAAAGCTTTAGGTCAACAATTTTCATTTTCCAATACCCTTAAAAGTCCTGACAATCAATCAAAACCTTGCAGGTGCCTGCCGAAGGGTCTGCTATCAAATCAAAAGCCTTAGGGCTCTCTTTTAAGGATACAACATGAGAAACGATGCTTTCCAATTCTGTATTTATTACCTCAGAATAAGCAACTGCCTGACCAAATTCTTCTTTCGTATAAACACGAGTTCCAATTAATATTTGCTCCTTGAAGTTTAAATCCCTTAGGTTTACTGCGTGAGGATGCTTATGTACCGCTGTCATGCAAATGGTACCCCCCACACGAGTGATATCTGTCATTTGTAAAGCTGCAATTTCCGCACCGGAGCATTCAAACAAAATATCTGCACCTTCTCCATCTGTGGCAGCCTTAACAACTTGTTCCATGCTTTCATGTTTCACATTAACAGGTATCATTCCAAAAGCCTTTGCCTTTTCCAGCTTTTTATCATCCACATCGGAAATGAAAACTTTACTTGCACCCATATGAACCAACATCATGCCAGTAATCATGCCAATGGGCCCGGCACCAATAACTGCGCAGGTATCCAAAGCTTTGAGCTTTGCCTGATGAATACTCCTTACAATAACGGCTAAGGGTTCAATCACCGCCGCTGCTTGATCGGAAACACCGTCTGGTACTTTAAACATTACATCTTCATTGACATACCCATATTCACAAATGCCACCGTCCACGTCGATGCCTATCAGCCCTAAGGTATTGCAAACGTGTTCATTTCCTGTTCTACAAGGAAGGCAGTTCCCGCAAGTTAATAGTGGATATGCAACTACACGGTCACCTTTTTTAAACTTTTTTCCATCCTCCTCCACAATTCCCAAAAACTCATGACCAAAGATTAAGGGAGCTTTCGCTCTGGGATGCGTTCCTAAATAAATACCCATATCCGAACCGCAAATACCGCAATACCGCATTTTTACTTTTACTGCGCCTTCCCTTGGCAAAGGCTCTGCAACATCAAGCACCTCCGCTTTTTTGGGTCCAATATAAACCAAAGCTTTCAATTGTTTTCAACTCCTTTATTTGGGTTATTTTAAAATTTTCAATAGTATAAACTCCAAAACAAAAATATTTTAAACTTAATAAAAAATTTTTTTATTTAATTTAAATATTTTATTAAGCAAAGTATATATTTTAATACGTCACTCGTCAATATATTTAATATACCAATAAATTTGTCTTAAATTTGTTCATATTTTATATTAAAATAAAAAATTGTAAATTTTTTGATCAAAACTTCTAACATTTTGCTTAAATTTCTATCGTTTTATTATGAGAAAAAGATATTGACAGAACAGATATAAAAACGTAAATTAAATATATTATTTTTGATAAAAAATTTTTTTATTAGATTATTAAATTTGTTCTTATTTGTTTTTGTTATTCCAATATCCAATTAAAATTGTTATAATGATATAAAAAATAGTTATTACACTGTTTTAATCTAAAATAAAAATTTACGGAGGATTGTCATGGAAAAGCAGACAACGAAGCTTACATTAGCAGATACCATATATACAAATATAAGAGAAGATATTACCCAACACATAATCAAACCTGGGGAAAAAATTAACGTGAAGGAGCTTTCGAAAAGATATGGCGTAAGTGAAACTCCCATAAAATTTGCTCTGAATCGCCTAATCTCAGAAAAGATCATCGAGAATTTCCCTCGTCAGGGTATGAAGGTACACAGTGTTACTTCCGAAGAAGTAGATGAAATTTTTGATACACGTTTGATGCTGGATTTATATTATATGAAACAAATCATTTTAACCGTCAGCTTCAATGATGCACTAAGGGACGAGCTAAGAAAAAATATTGATGAGCATTTGCAGCTTGTAACAGATTTGTCTCCGGATTCTCCCATTGAAGATTATCTTCGTAATTATGAATTGGACTATAAATTCCATGAGCTGTACTTAAAGTGCAGTGGTAATCAAAAACTGGTTGAAATCTTTCAATATATTAATCCATTTTTATACTCAAACTTTATATTCCGCAGACAATCGAAGGTGAAAGACATTAGTGGAGTAAAAGAGCACATGGCAATTCTTGATGCAATTCTTGCAGGAGATGAAGTTGCATTAAAAGAAGCCCTAACCGTTCATATAATGAATGCAAAAACCGCCATAGGGTTAATTTTAAAGGTGGACAAAATCATATAAGTATTCTTTTGTAGGTTCCCTCTCTGGGTGTCTTGCAACGGATGGCAGTACACCTTTGTTATCTCATAAAAATACTGCAACAAACCCCATTGGGTGCAATTTCAACTTGTGTTAACATTTTAGAGAGGAGCTTTATGCATGGTATCATTTGATTTAACAGGAAAAAAGGCTATTGTTACCGGTTCCACCAGAGGACTAGGTAAAGGTATGGCAGAGGGGCTGATGGAGGCAGGAGCTGAAGTGGTCATTATAGGTACATCACAAAAAGCTTTAGAAGTAGCTGAAGAATATGAAAAAAGAGGCTTCCGCTGTCACGGCATCGTTTCTGATTTAGGCGACAGAGAAAGCCTTACAAATGGTTTTCAGGAAGCTTTTGAGAAGTTGGGCGGCACTTTGGACATTTTTGTAAATGCAGCGGGCATTCAAAAGCGCCACTTTTGCGAGGATTTTCCCATGTCTGACTGGGATGCTGTTATTGATGTAAATCTGAACGCCGTGTTTATGCTGTGCCAATTGGCAGGCAGAGAAATGATAAAACAAGGCTACGGAAAAATAATTAATGTGGCTTCCATGCTTAGCTTTTTTGGGGGCTTTACCGTACCTGCCTATGCGGCATCTAAGGGCGCCGTTGCCCAACTTACAAAAGCTCTGTCCAATGAATGGGCTTCTAAAGGTATCAACGTAAATGCCATAGCTCCTGGCTATATGGCAACTGATATGAACACTGCTCTGATCAATGATGAAGGTAGAAATAAAGAAATTTTAGGCCGTATTCCAGCCAAACGGTGGGGAAATGGTGAAGATATGAAAGGCATAACCATTTTCTTGGCATCCCAAGCCTCCGATTATCTAAGTGGAGCGGTTATCCCCGTTGATGGCGGTTACTTAAGCAAATAATCTGAAAAGATTTTCATTACTATGTCTCCCTTTTGCATTGGTAAAAAGACGGTTCCTTTTGTGAATCGTCTTTTTACTTTGTATTTTTCACTTATCTTACATAAATATTATAACAGCTATTCTTCTTGTTAAGTAAAACCTTAACCTTTCCGAAAGTCTCTCTGATTTAATAATCAAAGCTAAAACGATATGGCCTTCTGTGCACAATGTACTAAATTAACAGCGAAATCCATTTCTTAGAGGATTCTGATTAAAACTTTACCTTCTATCAACGAAAGAAACAAACAAGAGGACTAGGCCTCCGCAAACTGCAGATGACAAGTCCTCTTAAATGAATAAACATATATGCCTTAATTAAAACTATTGATTTTTAGTTTTTTTCCATCAACTCAAAGCCCTGTAACCATATTCTAATAACTCCACTTCTATCATTGCAATCAAACAGAAAAATACAGCAATTAAGTATTAAACGGAAAATACACCCCGCTCTTCATGCAAACGAAATTTCCCTACTTCTTCTTGTAATGTTTGCGCTTGTGCGGCGAGCTCCTCACTGGCGGCTGAGCTTTCCTCTGCAGTTGCCGCATTGGTCTGAACTACGGCAGAAACCTGAGTTAGACCTTGACTAATCTGTTCAATGGCACCTGCCTGCTCCATTGAAGCGTGCTCAATTTGTTCAATGGAACTCGAAACCATCCGGGCTTTTTCTGACACTCTATCTAGTGCTTTAAGTGTTTCGCTAGCCAAACGTTCCCCTTCAGCAACAGTTTCCGTAGATTTCTGAATCAAATCAGCTGTCTGCTTTGCAGCCTCAGCAGATTTCGCAGCAAGATTACGTACTTCATCAGCCACCACTGCAAATCCTTTCCCTGCTTCACCTGCTCTCGCTGCTTCAACTGCAGCATTTAGCGCAAGAATATTAGTCTGGAACGCGATATCTTCCACCAACTTCGTGATCTTAGAGATTTTTTGGGAGGATTCACCGATTTCCTTCATGGAAATGTTCAAATGCTGCATATGTATATTACTTTCCTCTACACCTTGACCCGCCTGTTCCACATACTCTGACGCCTGTCTCACGTTTGTGGCATTTTGAACGGCTTGTTCTGAGACTGTAGTTATGGAAGCATTGAGTTCTTCAATGGTCGCCGCCTGCTCCGTTGCACCGGAAGACAAAGCCTGTGCTCCATCAGAAACCTGTCCGGCGCCTGCATTCACCTGATTGGCAGCATCACTAATTAATAACATTGTTTGGTTCAATTTTGTAGTAGTTTCTATCATGGCCAGCTTAATGGCAGTAAAATCACCAACATAATCCAAATCAACACAAATATGCATATCTCCCCGAGAAAGCTGCCCTAACTTTGCCGAAATATCATCAATATAGGCACTCAGCATGGCGTTTGTGGCACGAATGCTGTTGGCCATACGCCCAAGCTCATCATTACTTTCATACGAAATTTGTGCACGCAAATTCCCCCCTGCCATTTCACGAAAAGCAGATTCTATTTCTCTAACAGGCGTTAAAATGGCTTTGGTAAGAACAAAAATCACACCAATAACAGCAAGTAATGCAATAGAAACCGTAACCACCAGCAAAATCCAAGCTTCTAATACAACTCTATCCGCGGCATCTTTTTGTTGTAATGCTTTTTCATCACCAACATCATTCATTTGTTCCATTATACTGCCAATTTTATTAAACGTGGGCAGATAATCCCTTTGAAATATTACATAAGCCTGTTTGGCATTTTGCTGCTCAGCAGTCCTAAGCAATTTATAAATGGACTCCCGCGCTTCCACTGCCTTAGTCAGGTTCTGTTCAATTTCAGCAATATTAGCATCATTTGCATTGTTGCGCTGATTGGTACTAAACTCTCCAAAGTTTATTTTAAAGCTTTTCGCACTTTCATCTGCTAATGTCAATGAATCTTCATAATTCTCTCCGAGGTCCTTTTGTATAATTGAAAGAAGCAAATAGCGCTGACAAGAAGTCATATCTCGCTGTGCAGACAAGTTAGCCCGCGTTAGAGGGTAGGTAAATTTAGAATATAGTGTAATCTGATCACTGACGTTCTTGATTCCCCATACGGATGTACCTATTGATGTCATCAATATTAGGAATACAACAAAAAATCCTACTGAGAGCTTCCACCGAACAGTAAGATTTTTCAACGAAACCTTTGACCTCTTTTTTTCCTTGTGACCCATAAAAATTCCTCCTTCGTCCTTTTAAAATTTACCTGTTTTTTTATTTAGAGTGCAATGTAAACCTATGCATAAATTTATTGTCATTGATTCATAACAATTGGCACAATTCCAATGATTCATCCATTTAGTTAATCATTAAACCCTAATTTAATGAAATGCCTCCTTACTATTGTAAAGAGGCATTTTCTACTTAAGGAATCTCAACACCGCACCTTTATTTGGTCGAATTCTGAATTAAGACCGAATGTTTTGATGCCATATGGGTCAACTTTTTTGCGTAGTCATGCTGGGCTTTTATGATAGAAATCATAGTATTTAGTTTCTTATGATTCCATATTATATCTTAAATGCGTGATATTTGCAACAATTCATTGTAAAAAAATGTTTAAATTTGAATTTTATTGTTATTTATGTAATATATTTCTTCATTTTCAGATAATAAAATTTCTTTTCAAAACTTACGATTAAACGGTATAACGCACATATGCGGTTATTTTCAAAATAGGTAAAGCCTAATGAACTTTGCAAAGTTATTTATTATCTACTTCTTTTCTATTTCACTTTTTCCAGTCTAGTTTCTTATATATATGGAGCATTGCCCGCTTCATTTTTTAGGGAATTAATTTTAGAAACAGAAAAAGCCAAAGGAAGGTCCTCCTACGGCTTTTTTAAATTAAAACACTTTTATGGATTGAGGGGCAAGTTCCCTTACCCCTCAATGAAATAGCATGAATATACTTTTAATTCTCTATGGCTTTCTTCTTTAAACATGCACCTAAGGCACAGCCTACAAGGGAAGGAACAATCCAAGCACAGCCATACGTTGCAAAGGGTATTTGATTTACGAAGTCCACTGGCACCCCATACTTCCCTGCAAGCTCCAAGGCGCTTGTCAAAAATGCAAAATATGCACCGAAACGGGCAATATTGTCATTCTTGAAAACATCATCAAAAAATGTTAACAATACCAAAACCAAAATAGGCGGATACAGCAAACCAAGAATGGGCGCTGAAATGTTAATGATTTTGGTTAGACCAAAGTTGGAAACCACAAAACTGAAGACACAAATTCCAATTACAAGATGACTATACTTTATTTTTTTATCAAAAATATTGTGAAAATAGTCGGCGGCCACAGAAGTCAATCCTACAGCAGTGGTCAAGCATGCCAAGAATACAATCACGGCTAATAAAACCATACCTGACTTTCCTGTCAAGGCGTATGCAATCGCTAACAGTAGCTCTGCTTGGTTTAAATCTTCGAACCCACCCCCTGACGAGGTCGCACCAAGGTAGGTTAACCCGCAGTATACCAGCATGAGCAAACCACCTGCGATAATCCCTGCCATACCAACCATACGGCTCACTTCCTGTTTCTCTGTAAAACCTTTATGATACGCAGCTGTTGTAAATATACCTGTTAATAGGAGAGCACCAATGCCATCCATAGTCTGATACCCAGATAACATCCCCTCTTTCAAAGGGACAACCTTAGACGCCGCAGTTATGGGACCAATGGGCGATATGATGCCTAAAACAATCAGGGCCAGCATAACGGCTAGCAAAATTGGTGTTAGATAATTTCCCACAATATCAACAACTTTTGTTGGGCGAATGGTTAATAGCAATACAATTATAAAAAATGCTGCACCAAAAATCCATGGATTGATAACAGGAAATAATGTGGATACTCCCATTTCAAAAGTAGTTGCCGCTGTTCTTGGAATGCATAAACCTGGTCCAATACAGATAATGATGATTGCCGCCATAATTTCCCCTGGGATTTTACCAATTTTACCTACTACACCTTGTATATTTCCTTGACGATTAAAAACTGTGGCCAAAATAGCAAGAACGCCAAGGCCAACATCCATAATAAAAAACCCAAAGAATCCCAAAAACCAAGATGAACCTGTTTCACGTCCCAGGTATGGAGGAAAAATCAAATTCCCTGCACCAAAAAAAGTTGCGAAAAGTGCTAAGCCCATAATAAGTATTGTTTTCCCTTTGCTTGTCTTCATCTAAATCCTCCCACTTTACCCTTTCAGTAATGAGTTTCGTCTATAATCCTTCTATTTCCTCCAACAATAATTTAAATTTTGGCAGCGCAGTCCCAACTGTTTCAGGGCTGACACAATAGGATAATCTTATGTAGCCTCCACAACCAAAGGCAGAACCCGGTACTGTTAGAAGTAGATACTTCTTTGCCATTTCTACAAATTCAGTATCCTTTGCAATGGGTGTTTTCACCCAAAGATAAAAAGCGCCATCAGGTTTAATACAAGTGTACCCTATATCTGACAGACCATGATAGAGAACATCACGATTCTTTTTATAGAAATTTAAATCTGCCACCTCATCCACACAACGTGCTATCATTCTTTGCTGTAAAGATGGTGCATTGACAAAGCCTAAAATTCTAGTTGCCACATTTAAACCACTCATCAGCTCTTTAAAATCAGCAATATTTTCAGAAACTGCAAGATAGCCGATACGCTCCCCTGGCAAAGAAAGGGATTTTGACCACGAGTAGCCCACAATGGTATTATCATAATACTTTGTAATAAATGGCGGTTTTACTGTTTCGTCATAAACCAGTTCACGATAGGGTTCATCTGCAAAAATATAGATTTCCGTGGAATACTCTTTTTGTTTTTCCTCCAGGACTTTCGCAATTTCAGTAATCGTATTTTCAGGGTATATTACCCCTGTAGGATTATTAGGGGAATTTATAATAACCATTTTCGTTTTAGGTGTAATGTAATTTGCAAGGATATGTGCATCGGGAATAAAAGACGGTACATTGGGAGGAACTATCACTAGTTTCGCCTCCACATTTGATGCATAACATCTGTATTCCCCAAAAAACGGAGCAAAAACCACAACCTCATCACCGGGATTTAGCAACGCCTTCATTGCAACATTCATGCCTCCCGCAGCACCCACTGTCATGACAATGGACTCTGCTGTAAAATTCGTTTGAAACCGACGATTTAATGAATCTGCAACGGTATTACGCACATCCTCATACCCTGAGTTATTCATATAGCCATGGAGAAAAACAGGATCCTCTTGCTTAATAACGGCTTCCAGTGCTTCATTCACTGTGTTTGGCGCCGCCAAATTGGGATTGCCCAGGCTAAAATCACATACATTTTCAGCCCCATGAATCTGTGCCATTTGTTTACCTTCTTCAAACATTTTTCGTATGACCGAACTGTTTGATACAAGCTCTTTCATTTTCTCAGCTATCAAATGAATTCCCTCCCTTTTTTACCTTAGGTTAGAGCGACGCCAGATTTTCTGACTTTCAGCCCCTTGAATCAGCCCATCTCTAAAGTCAGGATGTGCCAAAGAAATCAGCATTTCCGCCCTCTCCCAGGTTGAACGTCCCGCTAAATTTACACAACCATATTCACTCACAATATAAGATGCCTGTGTACGAGGGGTTGTAATAATATCCCCCCCTGTAAACTTAGGAACGATTCTGGAATGGGTCTGCCCATTTTTATCTGTAAATGCTGAACTCATACAAATAAAACTTTTACCCCCTCGAGACATATACGCGCCTGTGGCAAAATCCACCTGTCCGCCTGTACCTGAGATATGACGTGTTCCCGCGCTTTCGGAAGATACTTGACCATAAAGGTCCATTCCAATGCAGCTATTGATAGAAATTAAACCATCAATTTGCGTCATGACTTCAGGGCTATTGACATAGTCCATAGGAAAAGAAATTAGCCCCCGATTTTCCTCCACCCAGTCATACAATTTCTGAGTGCCAAGTGCTATACCAAATACGCCTTTATCTTTATGGAGGGTTTTACAGCTATGATCCAATTTGCCCGCCTCATATAATTCCACAAAACCATCAGATAATAATTCCGTATGCATGCCCAGATGCTTCAAATCAGACTCTGCAATCAACTTTCCAACAGAATTGGGCATTCCGCCAATACCCAATTGTAGCACGACCCCATCAGATAAATGGGGCATAATTTGCATAGCAATTTTTTCATCAATCTCCGTTGCTTTTGCAATGGGTAATTGGGCAAGGGGCGGATGCTCCCCCTCCACTACAGCATCAACCTGTGAAATATGAATGCAGTCATCCTTACCGCCATATACACTGGGAAGGTTTTCATTCACTTCTAAAATAATGATATCTGCTGTGTCCAAAATAGCTTTTGTTGTACAGTTTACAAACGAAAAGCTGAAATAACCCAATCTATCCATTGGTGCAACAGAAATCATTGCCACATTTACAGTTAAATACCTTCTATAGTAAGAAGCCTCATTGCGAAAAAGCATTGGCATGTAGTAGCAAAGTCCTTCTTCACATAATTTTCTTTCATAACCGGTGCAATGCCAGCTTTGGTAGGTGAAAGACTCCTGCGTCCTATCCTGCTCTACAATTTGGATGGGACTTAAAGCCAAACTGCCTCTTACTTTAACGTCCCTCAATTCTCCTTTTCTTTTGGCTAATGCATAGTCCAGCAAATAAGGCGCCCCAACCCCTGTGCTGTAATCCACCCAATCTCCATCTTTCACTAGGCGTACAGCCTCATCCGGTGTCCTTAATTTTGCTTTATATTCCTGATAAAACTGATTCAAACCCATTGTTGCTCCTCCATTTTCATTATTTAACAGCATCCATGCCACAGCGAACCGCTTTCAAATTCACATCAACAAACCCAGGCTTTACCTGTTTTCTGATGATACTTTCCCAATCGATATGTTCTAGTCCCATAGCTTTAATAATTGTACCCAATAAAACAATATTTGCAGCCTTCACGTTCCCTAAATCCAGTGCCATCCGGGTAGCATCCAGCACAATTGTTTTCACATGTTTCTGTATTTCTTCCACTGCATTTTTCGGATAAACGGCATCCCCTGTCAAAATTGGCATAGACGGGATTTCATGTTCATTGACCACAGCCAAGCCATCCGCTTTAAGGTAGGTTAGGGCCCTCAGGGCTTCCATTCTTTCGAAGGAAACCAGTAAATCCGCTTCCCCGGGATCAATGGTCGTGGCTTCTACTTTATCACCAAAACGGACATGAGAGGAAACACTGCCACCTCGCTGAGACATCCCATGAATTTCACTCATTTTAACATCAAATCCCGCTTCCATCAATCCTTGTGTTAGAAGCTTTGCCGCCAAAATAGTACCCTGACCACCTACACCAACCAGTAAAACATTCTTTGTCATAGCACTCATGCCTCCTTCCACTCAATCGCATTCTTAGGACACAACTGGTTGCATATGCCGCAGCCTAAACACTGTATTCCGTCAATTGCTGCCTTCTTTTTTTCACCATCAAATCGAATTGCGGGACAGCCGCACTTCATACAAAGCTTGCAACCAATACATTTTTCCTCATTAATAACCATTTTTGTGGTAAAGGCTCCTTCAAACTCTCTTTTATCTTCCGCGGAGAACTTTTTAAGTGCACAAGGCCATTTTGTAATAATAACAGAAGGTTCATCCAATTCCAAGAATTCATCTAAAATTTTGCCCATTTCTTTTAACTGATTGGGATTAACAGTGCGAATATGGCGAATGCCCAATGCCCGTACAATGCCTTCTATGTCCACGGCAGGCGCCTGCTCACCCTTAGCATTATAGCCTGTTCCCGGATTTTCTTGATGACCTGTCATACCAGTGATGCGGTTATCCAAAATCACACTTACGGTATTGCTGTTATTATAAACAACATCCATTAAAGAGGTAATACCCGAATGTAAGAACGTGGAATCACCTAAAACGGATACTACACGTTTTTTTTCTTCCTTCTTCATGTTAAAGATTTTCTGTGCGCCATGGCCAATACTGAAACCACCACCCATGCAAATTAATAAATCCATTGCATTATATGGTTTTGCAAATCCCAGAGAGTAACAGCCAATATCTCCCGAGACCATAACATTTTTACGTTTCCCCAGTTCAAAGAAGAATCCTCTATGAGGGCAACCTGCGCACAAGGTAGGAGGTCGGTCTACAACCAATCCATCTGGATAGGTAATCAATGGATTCTCCAAATTGAAAAAAGCTTTTTTAATTACATCGGGAGTCATTTCTCCGTATTTTGGAAGTAAATCTTTACCATGGCAATCAAAGCCTAGAAGTTTTACTCGCTCTTCAATAAATGGATCATTCTCTTCTATGATATAAATTGTGTCCATTTTTTTGCAGAAATCAATGATTTTATCGTCTGGCATAGGATATGTAAAACCTAATTTCAAGTATGAGGCCCTATCTTCAAATACTTCTTTTGCATAATGGTAGCAAGCACCGGAAGTAATAACGCCAACCTTTGAGTCATTCATCTCTGTAAAGTTAAATGCTGTTGATTCTGAGAATGCTTTCAATTTTTCTAGTTTCACTTCTAAATTTCTACGCAATCCCTTTGCATTTGCGGGAACGCATACATATTTTTTTACATCTTTTATGTATTCTTTGATGGGAATTTCTTTTCTCTCTCCCAATGCCACAATGGATTTACCATGACATACTCGTGTGGTCATACGAATAAGAACAGGACAATCATACTGCTCACTGATGCCATATGCTTCAATGACCATATCTCTGCATTCTTGGCTATTAGCAGGTTCAAACATAGGTACTTTTGCGGCCTTGGCATAGTTACGGTTATCCTGTTCATTTTGTGCGGAATGCTGACCCGGCTCGTCTGCGGTAATAATAACTGTACCGCCATTAACCCCGGTATAAGCAAATGTAAAGAAAGGATCCGCAGCAACATTTAGCCCCACATGCTTCATAGCCGCTAACGCTCTCCCCCCTGCGATAGAAGCACCAATGGCAGATTCCAGTGCCACTTTTTCATTTGGTGCCCATTCAGCACAAACTTCTTTATAATTTGAAATACTCTCTAAAATTTCTGTTGAGGGTGTCCCCGGATAAGCAGACGCAAAATGGACACCTGCTTCATATGCACCGCGGGCAATTGCCTCATCCCCAGTTAATAACTGTTTCATCTTCATTCTCCTTCCCTAAAAAAGCGATATATATTTCTATTTTTTATATATTATGCATGATGCATTATGCATCATGCACGATTTATATAAAATTTTTAACATATTATACTATTTTTGTCAACATATATTTGCAAAAATTGCTTTTACATTTAATTTTTTGGTTCTTTTAAAATACATTTGATTATAGATATACTCATTTATTGATTGATTTTTCCCAGAAAATATGACATAATTTCAGTTACAACATAAGCTTAAGCCTAAGAAAGGAGGCTATTTTAAATAATGCCTTCAATAAAAATACAAAAATCAACAATGAAAGACCAGGTATACGAAATAATCAAAGAAATGATTCTGAATCAGACCTACCAATTAGGAGAAAAAATAAATATTGATACCCTAGCTGCCGAATTAAATGTGAGCAATTCCCCCATACGTGAAGCCCTCACCATGCTGGAAAAGCAAGGCTTGGTGGAATATGTTCCAAATGTAGGCTCACGCATTATTTCTTTCTCCCCCACTGCTTTTCGTGAAATTTGCTTTTCTTTATTTACCGTTGTTTACGGTGCATATGAACTGTGCTTGTCGCAAAATAAAATAGATGTTGCTATTGAAAAAATGAGACAGCTTCTGCAAGCACAAAAAGATATTGAAGATCATTCGGATATGCAAACTTCCATCAAATATGCCCTTGCCTTTGACAAAAGCATTGTTTATGCTACACAAAACACCTATTTGCTTTCAATTTACGAACAAATGGAGGATATTTTCTTTTTAATGGCTTTGCACATTAATCAAAGAAATGCAGAGGAGCATCAAAGAAACATCTTTGAGCATTCTATGATTTTAGAAAGTATTGAAAAAAATGATATTGCTGCAGCTAAACATTGGTTCTTTATTCATTATGATAAGCATGTATAATTCTAAAATGTAAACAGAAATTATTTCTGGTACGGGAAATGGGTATTTATTACCAAAAAATAATATTACAAGGGCTGAAGTTGCCGTCATCCTAGAAAAACTTTTGAAAATCTAATATATTAATAATGAAAATCTAGATGCATACAAAAGAAGCACTGTTCTAAAAATAAGAACAGTGCTTCTTTTTATGGTTTGGTAATTTCATTAATTCTATATCTGATTATAAAGAATCCCATAGATGTGCAGTATTTCCCCATGAGAACTCAAGAGTCTCCATTTAATTCGTCGAAAATTTCTTTCACAGTTGTAATCTTATCTACCCGCCATACATTTTCACCACAGAAAAGAAGAGAATCCTCTTTTTCTCCTAATGCGGCATCCATAAGCGCACGAGATATGCAGTAATGGGTTGTTGCGGGATTACAGTTCTCAATACAGTTGAAGCATTTATCTACAGGCTTACGTCCTGTTTCTCTTTCCTTGGTAAAGGTATTGCGAATTGCTCTGCCCGGTAAACCAACGGGACTTTTCACAATCATGACATCTTCTTTTTTGGCATGAATATACGCTTCTTTATAGGCATCAGCGGCATCACATTCTTCCGTCGCCACAAATCGAGTTGCCATTTGTACCCCACTGCAGCCTAAACTAATATAATGGTCAATGTCTGCCCTGTCATATACACCACCAGCAAAAAAAACTGGAATATTTCCATATTTTTCCTGGAAACTATTCACGTATTCAACGATCTTAACAACTTCTTGGTCATACTCTTCATTGGTTAGATTTTCTGCCTCTTCTGGCGTAAAACCTAAATGACCTCCGGCTTTTGGCCCCTCAATAACCACAAAATCAGACACCCGACCAAATTTCTTGTCCCATCTTTTAAACATTAATTGAACTGCTCTTAAAGAGGAAACAATGGGCGCATATTTAACCTTTGTGTCCTTAAGTAATTCGGGGAGCTCCAATGGCAGCCCCGCACCGGAAATTATAACATCGGCACCGCTTTCAACACAACATTGCACATATTGATCATAATTTTTGCATACACGCATAATATTTACGCCAATAACGCCGCCGTTACTTACTTCTTTGGCCTTTTTTATATTTTCTGCTAAAGCCTCCAGATTCGCTTTCAAAGGTTCTTTTCCAAAGTTTTCTTTCAAAAAACCGGGCTGTGCCGCTGAAATGACACCTACCCCACCTTGCGCAGCAACCGCTCCCGCTAAACGCCAAAGGCTAATTCCAATACCCATTCCACCTTGTATAATAGGTACTTTTATTTCTAAGTCACCAATTCGTACCCCTTTGAGTTTAATCATTTTGCACCTCGTTTTGTATTTATTGATAGCACTTTTATCTTATAATATGATAATATACACCATATCATCTGTCAATAGAAACTACATCATCTTTCCTGGCCTTCAGAACAGTAAAAATAATCCAAAATCAATTATTTTTTAAACTTTAAATTTTTTTGAAAAAATATAAATTTAAATCAACTCCAGAGCCAGTAGGACGCCTTTCAACAGGAACATTTGCCGATCTGCTGTGAGGCATTTTAACATGGATAAAAAGCAGATTCATGATACATTCCCTTTCTTTTTAGATTATTTAATAGTATACTTATGGAATAATCTGGTTAACTAGTGATTTAACCGGTATCATTTAAAAAAAAGAAAGAAGGGTAAAAATGATGGAAAACTGGTTTACAATAGATAAAATTGATGACCATACATTCATAATTAGTGAATACCGTCACTGGGAGGAAACACACTGTTATCTAATAAATGGAGAAGAACGCAGTTTACTCATTGACACAGGGCTTGGGATTTCCAATATTTATAATGTGATAAAACAGTTGACGGATAATCCTATAACGGCAATTGCAACACACATCCATTGGGATCATATTGGTGGCCACAAATATTTCCCGGATTTCTATGCTCACGAGGAGGAACTCCTCTGGCTGAGGGGCGAATTTCCGCTATCCATGGAAACAATACGGGAAATGGTGTTGGATCGATGCGACCCACCCGAAGGATATGACGTGGGTACTTATGAATTTTTCCAAGGCGAACCCACAAAAGTGTTATCAGGTAATGAAGTTATAGATTTGGGTGGCAGAACCATTGAGATAATCCACACCCCGGGGCATTCCCCTGGTCATATGTGTTTTTATGAGGCAGCAAAAGGCTATCTCTTTACAGGAGATTTAATCTATAAGGACACCTTGTTTGCTTACTATCCCTCCACAGATCCTGAGGCATATCTTTGTTCTTTGGAAAGCATCTCGGGCCTTTCCGTTGAAAAGGTATTTCCAGCACATCATTCACTGGACATTCAGCCTGAAATTATTATTCGTATGAGAGATGCTTTACGGAAACTAAAAACACAGGGAAAGCTGCACCATGGAAGTGGCACCTTTGATTATGGTGACTGGGCTATCTGGTTGTAAAATAAAAACCCAAATTTAAAAGCAGAGAGCCATTCCTCTCTGCTTGTTTCTCACCATCTTTCTATGTAGTCTTTCCGAATTTTTACAGCGACGTTATAAATTCCTCAATGCGCTTCAACCCTTCTCGAATTGTACCCTCATCTGTTGCATAGGAAAGACGTATATAACCTTCTCCCCCTTCACCAAAACCTATGCCAGGTACAACCACCGTATGTTTTTCACGCAATAGACGCAGTGAAAATTCACGGGCAGAAAGCCCTGTTTTGGTAATATTGGCAAATGCATAAAAAGCACCTTTAGGTGGTAAACAACTGATTTTCTTAATGGCATTTAGCCCATTCACCATTAATTCTCTTCTGCTTTTATAGTGAACAATCATCTGCTCCACTTCTTCCTGACTTCCCTTTAAAGCAGCGACACCGCCCCATTGCATCCCTTCATTCACGGAAGAAAGCACGTTTTCCAACAATTTTGTCATTGTTGCTATCACTTCTTTTGGTGCTGCAGCATAACCCAATCGAAAGCCGGTCATTGCATATTTTTTTGAGAAACCATCCACAATCACTGTTCGCTCTTTCATTCCCGGAAAAGCCGCAATACTACAATAGGGTTCATCATCCCATAATAAAGCGTGATAGATTTCATCTGTCAAAATATAAAGATCATTTTCCTTGGCCAACTCTGCAATTTGCTTCAGATTTTCTGCATTTGCTACAGCACCCGTTGGATTGGAAGGAGAATTTAACAGAATCACTTTCGTTTTAGAGGTAATCGCCCTGCGTAAATCCTCCACATCATACATAAATTCATTTTCTTCATAAATCTTCACAGGAACAGGAACAGCCCCAACCTGTAATATAAGCCCTTTATAATTTGCCCACCCGGGGTCAGGGAGCAAAACTTCGTCCCCTATATCCAGTATTGCCATACAAGCCAAACAAAGCACACTGATGGCACCAGCGCCAATCAGTATCTCTTCAGCATCATACTGCAAAGCGCGGTTTTGATAGCTTTCAGCCACAGCTTCCCGCAATGCGGGGATACCGGCATTAGGGGTATAATGGGTTTCTCCCCTCTGAAAAGAAGCCATAACAGCATCAACCACGTGTTTTGGGGGCGCAAAATTTGGTTCTCCCAAAGCAAAGCTCACCACGTCCTCTAATCCCCCTTGCATTGCAAACATTTCTCGTATAATCGACTGGGGAAGGTTTTTACTTTTCTCTGAAACAAAAGACATGCCATATCATCCTTTCTGTTCCTAAGTGCAGTGCACTACTACATAGAAAATTAAGGAGCTATACATAACGCTTATTTCTGAATGCCCGTGATGTTTTTCGCCATTTGCTTTTTCCCCTGAATATCTCCCTGACGGGCAATCATAATTCTTTGTGCTTGAGGCGAACCTGCTCCATGCAAAGACTCCGTACGATAACCAACTGCATCTGCACCCAAGCAAATATTCTCTAAAAAGCGAAGCACCCGCTGACGATTTTCTGCTGGAATTCCCTCTTTTCCTGCAAAGTATTTTCGGCAAATATCAGATATGGTTTCTCCCTGACTGCCAACCTGAAGCTCAGATTCAAAATCAACTTGGGATGGCATGGTTACCATAAGCCCGCCTGCAATATCCTCCGCTAGACGAGCAATTTCATAAGGGAAGCGGGTAACGTTCTGCTTGCAGACATTTGCAAGAAGCAGGTCTATCTGATAATTTCCTGCTTTTGTGGCACAGCCTTCACAAGAACATGCAACCCCGCAGGAATACATGGTTTCATTCAAGTGTATCATCTCAATCAGCTTATCCTTGACTGCGCTGGCTTTTTCCACGCCATGATACTCCGCTGCCAAAGCGGCAGCCCCGATGATTACGTCACCCACACCCGTCTTACATCCTCCGTAGCTCTGGCGATGATATCCAGCGAATCTTTCCACCATCATGCCCGCAAAGGCAAATTCACCATTCATGAAGATATATTCGTTGGGTATGAAAACATGATCCAATACCACTAATGCCTCCTGACCGCCAAACCTCTCATTGCCCACATCAATACTGCACCCTTCCAATTTCCTCGTGTCACAGCTCTGCCGTCCGTATACCATATAGACACCTTCTGCATCAGAGGGACAAGCAAAGGATACTGCCCAGTCTCTGTCTGCTTCCCCCATTGCCATAGTTGGCATAATAAGCTGCCAATGGCTGTTAACTGCCCCCGTTTGGTGACACTTTGCTCCGCACACAACAATGCCGTTTTCCCTTCGTTCCACCACACGAACAAACATATCGGGATCAGCCTGGGCATGGGGCGCCTTACTGCGGTCTCCTTTTGGGTCAGTCATGGCACCATCCACCATAAGGTCATTTTCTTGAACATAAATCAAGAATTTTTTAAAGTTTTCGTGATAGTTTGTGCCGCAAGCCTCATCTATTTCATATGTAGTGGAAAAAACCGCATTAAAAGCATCCATGCCTACACAACGTTGGAAGCAGCTTGCTGTTTTCTGCCCCAACAGCCGTTGCATCTTGACCTTTTTCACTAAGTCTTCTGGCGATTGATGCAGATGGGTAAAACGATTAATCCTTCTTCCTGTTAGATTGCTGGTAGCTGTCATTAAATCCTCATATTCCGGATTCTGTGCCAATGCATAGGTCATAGCGGCACAACGGATGGAGGGGCTAATCAAAGGATGATCCACCCAATTCTCAACCTTTTCCCCCCGTAAATATACACGTGTCTTCATATTCCGTAAACTTTCAAAGTATTCTTTACCTGTCATTAATGCCATGTTAGCTCCTCCTTATCTTCTCCTACTTTACATTTCAGTGCTCCTGTTGTGATAAATCTCGATAACGTGCGTAGCGTTCCTTTGCATCCTGTTCTGCTTTGGCATACAAAGCTTCAGCTTTTTCAGGGAAAGATAATGCCAAGGATGCAAATCTGTTTTCTCCCAGCAAAAACCTCCTGAAATCTTCGGTAGGCTCCTTTGAATCTAGAACAAAAGGATTTTTCCCTTCTGCCTTCCGCTCCGGATGATAGCGATACAAGTGCCAATACCCTGCTTCTACTGCTTTTTTTTCTTCTAATTGACTGAATCCCATGCTGGTTTTCATGCCATGCTCAATGCAAGGGCAATAGCAAATCACCATAGAAGGTCCATGGTATGCCTCTGCTTCACGAATGGCTCGCAAAGTTTGCTCCGGGTCTGCCCCCATAGCAACCTGGGCCACGTAAACATACCCATAACTCATTGCCATCATGCCCAAATCCTTCTTTCTAGTTCTTTTGCCCCCAGCGGAGAACTTTGCAATGGCACCTGCCGCCGTTGCCTTAGAGGACTGCCCGCCAGTGTTGGAATATACCTCTGTATCCAGTACTAAAATATTAATATCTTCACCGGAAGCAAGAACATGATCCAAACCTCCAAAACCAATGTCATAAGCCCATCCGTCACCACCAAAGGCCCATACACTTTTTCTTGACAAATATTCTTTGTTTTGACGAACAAAAACTGCCTCATGGCTGTCGTCCTTTTCCAAGGCCGCTAAAAGAGACTGGCTAACCCTTGAGGATTCTGCCGCCTGCTCTCCTTTTTCCATATACAGTCTGCATGCCTCCCTAATACTCTCCTTAGCAGACAAAATCTCAATCTTTTCTTTAAGCTGGCGCTTTATCGCATTCTGCCCTAACAGATAGCCATAAGCATATTCTGCATTATCCTCAAACAAGGACATCGCCCATGTTGGACCAAAACCCCGTTTGTCCCTACAATAAGGGGAAGATGGCGTGGAGCCTCCATAGGCGGAAGAACAACCTGAAGCATTTGTGATATACATATGGTCGCCAAAAAGCTGTGTAACCAGCTTGATATAAGGTGTTTCCCCACAACCTGCACATGCCCCCGAAAATTCGAAATAAGGCTTTGCAAACTGAGAAGCCTTAACGCTTTTATTACTTACAGCATCCCGTTTGACTTCCACCTTTTCTACTCCATAAACCCAGTTCTCCGACTCCTTGAGCTGGCTTTCCAAGCTTTCCATTACTAGTGCCTTTTCTTTAGCCGGACAAATATGGGTGCAGCTGCCACAACCTGTACAGTCGTAAGGAGATACTTGGATGCGGAACTGATATTTATCCAGACCTGCACCCACCGCCTGTTTCGTTTCGAATCCAACAGGTGCCGCCTGTTTTTCTTCTTCATCCAACAGGAATGGGCGGATTGCACCATGGGGGCAAACCAAGGAACAGCGATTACATTGCACACAGGTCTCTATGTTCCAAGCAGGAACCGCTGTAGCAATCCCCCGTTTTTCATATTTGGTTGTGCCCCCAGGCCAAGTGCCATCCTCTAAGCCGTATTTCTTAACCAAAGAAACGGGAATTGCATCTCCTTCCTGACGATTCATAGGCGCCGCTACCTCACGGATAAAATCGTTTGCCTCTTCCATAGTTATGCTGTCCTGCTCCGTCAGCCAATGACTAGGGATTTCAACTTCCCGCAGTTCTGTTATGCCATATTCAATTGAGGCATAATTACGATCTACCACATCCTGCCCTTTTCTTATGTAATAGGTATGATAAATGGCATTTCTCATTTCTTTCACTGCCTGTTCCATGGGAATAATGTTTGCTAACTGAAAAAAGGCTGCCTGCAAAATAGTGTTGGTTCTGCTTCCCAATCCCAGTCTTTGAGCAATATCAATGGCATTGATGGTGTAAAACCTTGCTTTCTTCTTTGCCAGTGTCCGCTTCATCTTTCCCGGGAGGTTTTTCTCCAGACCTTTCTCATCCCAAGTGCAGTTCAGCAGAAAAGTCCCTCCTTCTTTTAAATCCTTTATCATGTCATATTTATTTACATAAGAAGGCGTGTGGCATGCCACAAAATCTGCATTGTTCACTAAATAAGGGGATCGAATAGGCTTTTTTCCAAAACGTAGATGTGACTGGGTCAGCCCCCCTGACTTTTTAGAGTCATATACGAAATATGCTTGGCAATACAAATCCGTTGCATTTCCAATGATTTTAATAGAATTTTTGTTTGCACCCACGGTACCATCGGAACCCAAACCCCAGATTTTCACATTGGTCTGTTCTTTTGAAGCAACCTCAATTTCTTTTCCAATAGGTAAAGAGGTATAGGTTACATCATCTTCAATGCCAATAGTAAAATTGTTTTTTGGTACCTTTTGTTTTAAATTTTCAAATACTGCAAATATCTGCGCTGGGGTGGTATCTTTAGAACTGAGTCCATAACGCCCACCAACAATTTCCATGGGAATGCCCTTTTGCTGATAAACCACACAGATATCCTGATACAATGGCTCTCCTGTGGCACCGGGTTCCTTGGTGCGATCTAAAACAGCCATACGCCTGACTGTCTTAGGCACTGCCGCCAAAAAATGCTCTGCTGAGAATGGGCGATACAAATGCACAACCACAACGCCCACCTTTTCTCCACGGGAAAGTAGATAATCTACCGTCTCCTTAGCAGTTTCCCCTACAGAACCCATTAATACAACAACTGCTTCCGCATCTTGAGCGCCATAATAATCAAAAAGATGATAATCACGTCCTGTTATCTTCTTTATTTCCTCCATATAGTGCTCCACAGCTTTGGGTATTTCCATAATCTTGTCATTGCAAGCCTCCCTGCATTGAAAAAAAATATCCGGATTTACCGTTGTCCCTCTGGTTGCGGGATGCTCCGGATTAAGGGAATTCTTTCGGAAAGCTTCAATTGCTTTCCAGTCTACCAAAGGACGTAGCATTTCATAATCCAATGCTTCTATTTTTTGAATTTCATGGGAAGTTCTAAAACCATCAAAAAAATGCAGTACCGGCATACGGCAATGAATGGCTGCCAGATGAGATACAGCGCCTAAATCCATAACCTCTTGGGGTGAAGAAGATGCAATCATAGCAAACCCAGTGCTCCGTACGCCCATTACATCTGAATGGTCCCCAAAAATGGAAAGAGCATGGGTAGAAACCGTCCGGGCTGAAACATGAAATACCCCCGGTAGCATTTCCCCTGCTATTTTATACATATTGGGGATCATTAGGAGCAGCCCTTGAGAGGCAGTATAAGTCGTTGTTAAAGCTCCAGATTGCAAAGAACCATGTACTGTGCCCGCTGCGCCGCCTTCCGACTGCATTTCCACAACCTGTACCGGTTGACCAAACAAATTTTCTTTACCATTTGCGGACCATTCATCCACATGCTCTGCCATAGAAGAGGATGGCGTGATGGGATAAATCCCCGCCACCTCTGTAAAAGCATAAGAAACGTACGCCGCTGCTTGGTTTCCATCCATCAATTTGAAATCCTTTTCCATAGACAGTTCCTCCTTTGGATTTTACTAATTGCATGTAATATGTATTATTGCATGCAATTAATAACTGTTACATACAATTATATTCTCATAAATCATTTCGTCAATAGAGAAAATTTTTTTCGGCAAAGATAACAATTTATCCTCTTGTCCTTTATGCAATAAACCTAAATACACCCTATCCTTGATTGCATTGACACTGATAAGATAATAATTTATAATTATAAATCGATAGATAAACTGATATGCAGGAGAGAGAGCAGGTGTTGTTGGTGCAGTCTCAAAAAGAGTTTGCTTATGAACAAATCAAAAATATGATTTTCCACATGGAGCTTTTGCCCGGTGCCCGCATTTCCGAGCTGCAAATTGCAAAAAAGCTTTCAATCAGCAGAACCCCTGTTCATGATGCCCTGCGCTATTTAGAAGCAGAAGGTCTTGTTACCATTGAGGCAAATCGTGGCGCATCGGTGAAATCCTTTTGTGAAGAAGAGGTTCAGGAAATCGGTGTGGTACGCCTTTCTTTGGATATACTGAGTATACAGCTAGCCGCATACTATGGAAGTGCCGCAGACTTTGATCACTTGAATGCACTTGCAGACATCTGCGAAGCAATTGCCGCCAAAGGCGATATCTATGGGCGTATTCAGACCGATTGTGATTTTCATCTTGCAATCACAAAAATATCTAATAACTCCCTTTTATTTCGGCAACAGCATGCCTTGTATCAGCAGATTCACCTAATTCAAATTTCAAAATACACAGACATCGCCCATAGTCTTTTGCAGATTCACCATCATAAACCCATTGTGGCTGCAATCCGAACGGGAAATATTGAAGAAGCAACGGCATTGCTTTGTCAGCACTATAAAAATTTTCATCAAATTAATCCATATGTATTAAAATGTAATGGCTATACCTCTGAATAAGGCAGCCATTATAGAAATAGAAATCTCATTTTCCCAGAAGAAAATCAGGGTTGGAGAACAATCTTCCCCAACCCAATTTATCTCTCACTTTTAATATGGCATTTCATGCAGACAATTCAATGCATCTTCCCCTATTCCCAATGAATTAATTCCGAAAGAACTCTTTTTTGAATCACAACCTCATCCTCTTAATTTTATCATCTTCTAAACATACTTTAAATTCTTGGCAATAGCGCCCTTTCCATCACTACTCTATTATTTCAAATTAAAATATAACCTCTTGTATATGAAAAAAGGCTTTGTTCATAACAAAATGAGCAAAGCCTTTTTATGTAATCGCACAGTTTTTTGGAACCTTTATTTTTGTTTTGCTCGCTTAGTGGCAATCAGTGCATAGGCACAAGGAATAACAATCATCGTTAGCACTGTAGACAGCATCATTCCAAATATGACTGAAGTAGCCATTGGTGCCCACAACGGCCCCCCTGAAATCATAAGGGGAAGAAGGGAGAAAACCGTTGTGATCATTCCAATCATAATGGGGCGCATACGTGTTTCACAAGCCTGAATAATGGCCTCCTGAAAATGATTAGACTGGGGAAGGAGCACCTTGATATAATCCAAAAGGACAATACCATTATTTACTACAACTCCCATTAGACTGATTGCACCAAGCAGCGCCATAAAGCCGATGGGATAGTTCATTAGCTTTAGTCCCCAGATAATCCCAATAAAGGAAAGTGGAATGGTGCCCATGATAATCAGTGGTTCCAAAAGATCACCAAATTGGAATACCAATATAATATAAATGAGAATAACCGCTATAATTGTGGGCAATGTCATAGAAGAAAATGCATCTTTGCTGTTTTCACTTTCACCACCATATTCCAAGGTATAACCATCAGGAAGATGTAAACCTTCCATACTCTTTTCCACATTTTCCATCACCGCCGCAGTATTATAGCCTTCCTCCACATAACTGCCAATGGTAATCGTCCGCTGGCTGTTTCTGCGAATAATTTGATTTAAGGAGGATTGGGTTTCTATGTTGGCAATCTGATCCAAAGGAACATTCTTTCCCGTAACCTGTGATGTCAGGAAAATGGTATTTAGTATTTCACGGCTTGTTTTATCTTTATCTGATATTTTGGCAATCACAGGCAGAGAGTCTTTCTCCAAATCCTTCTGTTTCATTTTCACAATTTCCAGTCCATTTACAGCCATTCTTACTGTGCTGGCAACATCATAGTTTGTGATACCCACCAGATTTGCCTTCTCTTCATTAACATTAACATTTAGGCGATAGCTGTTATCTCCATAGTTATCTTCCACATTTCTAGTACCAGGTACAGTACGGCATCGATCTTCAATTTCAACTGCAAGACTCCGTAGTTTTTCAACATCATCACCGGATATTCTTACTTGAATAGGATAGGTTAAGGGCAGACTGATTTCCAAATATTTCAGAGTCGTTGTAATTCCCGGAACCTCTTGTAGAATTTTCTTTTCCACAGCCGCAGCTTCCGATCGGGTTCCATTAATGAGAAATTGTGCCTTATTCGTAGCTTGTTGTTCCGGCTCAAACGTTACATAATATTTCATAAAGCCATCTCCAACAGTACTTGAAAAGGAATGTACGGATTTTTCATTCTCAAGCACCCCGGCAACCTTCTTACATTGTGCCAACGTCTTTTCCAATGTACTTCCATCCTGGGTTGTTACATTCAATACATACTGATCCCGCTCCACAGGGGGGAACAGCTGAACAGATAATGTAGGGATGATGAGAGAGGAAACAACAAGGAGAGCAACAAAAAACAACAGTACCTCCCTTGGCTTTTTTAATGCAAAATTCAATAACCGTCCATAAAATGCCTTCCCCTTCTCAAAAAATGGTTTCAAATGCAATTTCCCCATTATTTTCTGTTTCAAAATTTCAATTTTAGAAAACCTAGTTTTTGCAGGATTATCATCAGTAGAATGCTTATATAGCAAGTGTCCCAGTGCCGGAACAAGTGTCAACGAAGTCAGATAGGAGCCTGCCAGTGCCACACTAACCAGTATCGGGAGAGTTTTTACAAATTTTCCTGCGTCACCGTTCATCATTGCCAATGGAAGAAAGGATGCAACCGTTGTCAAAGATGAGGTTAGTATTGGGATGCTTACCTCCTTCACACCGTTAATACAGGCATTTGTCAGCGACTCGCCCTTAGCCAGATAAACGTGAATGTTATCGTTAGCTACAATTCCATTGGCAACCATTAAGCTTAGAGAAATCATCAGTGATGCTACTGCAACCTGATGAAGGGGAATTCTAGTAAGATACATATAGCCAAAAACTAGAATACAAATAATAGGAATTGGAATCGATACAACAGCCGCTGAGCGCAATCCCATAGATATCAAAACAACTACGAATACCAACAGAACTCCTTCCAGAAGATTATCTGAAAACATATCAATGGAACTCTTTACAAAGCTTGCCTGATTGTTTAACTCCGTCAGTTCCATTCCAGCATACAGTTTTGTTTTTTCAAATTTCTGAATGTTATCTTGAAGGCGTTTTTCAACATTTAATATATTAATGCCATCGGCATACTTAACACCAATCAATACACCTTGTTTTCCATTCACATAGACCTGTCTTTCAGGTTTTACTGCCGTCTGATATACCTCGGCCACATTCTTTAAATAAACAGGTGTCCCTGCATCCGTTGAAACCGAAACAATGGTATTCTTAATTTCCTCCATTGATTGGTATTCTCCAGAAACCTGAATTGGAATCTTCATTCCTGAAAGCTCAAGGTTTCCTCCGGGAATATTAATGTTACGGGCAGTAAGTTGAGTTGCTACTGTAGCAGGAGCTATTCCATACTGTTGAAGCTTTGACATATTAAGGGCAATTTCTATTTGCTGTTTTTCATCCCCCATAATATCAACGGCTTTCACATCTGTATCTTTAGAAAGCACATTTTTCAGCTGTTTTGCTACATCAGCCATTTCCTGATTTGTGTTGTCCTCTCCTGAAAGACCAATAATAAGTCCGTAGGAACTGGAAAAATCCGTCTTTATTACAGGAGCCTCTGCATCAGCAGGCAGCTCAGGCTTAATTTCATCAATTTTTTCCCGCAATTTATCCCACTTTTTATTAATTTCATTGTCGCTCATATCTTTCAGTGTAATTTGAATTACCCCAGCTGAGTCTACAGAATAGCTCTCCAGCTTTTTGATACCCGCTATGGTATCTATTTTGTCTTCCATAGGTTTTACTATCAGCTTTTCTATATCCTCAGGGCTTGCACCCGGATAAATACAGGTGACGGAGGCAACGGGACTTGTCACCTCGGGATTCTCCTGCCGTTCCATTACGATGAAGGCATAAATACCAAGTATCATAAATAAACATGTGAGCAGAGCAAGTATGCTTTTATGCTTTACACTCCATGAAATCATGGCTTAACCTCCTCTGCAAGCTGAACAGTATCGCCGTCGTATAATAAAAATTGACCTTCTGTGACAATTTGTTCTCCATATTCCAATCCTGAAAGAATTTCTATGGAACTGCCACAAATTTCTCCCGTTGTCACCAGTTTTCTCTTTACCATCTTATTCATAGAATCGTATACAAAAACCACCGATCCATCAGCCCTTTGCAACACACTGTCTAACGGAATCAAAACTGCCTTTTGAGAACCGTTATGAATTGTCACATTAGCAATCATCCCCGGTTTTAATAAGCCCTCAGAATTCTTGACTTTGATTTTTACAGTAAATGTACGGGTATTGCTATCTGCCAATGCTCCAATTTCAGATACACTGCCTTGGAATGCTGTTTTTATGCCATACACCGAAACTTCCGCGGTCTGTCCTTGCTTCATTTCATTAATCCGTTCATCAGGAACACCAACTTCTATGTAAACTTCATCTGTACGTCCAATAACCACAACTGGGTATCCTGCAGCTGCCGTCTCTCCTCCGTTCATAAGCTTTTTTAAAATAACACCTCTCATAGGGCTATTCAGCGTTGTATCCGTCAAATCCTTCACGGCTTTATCTGCTGCCACAATTGCCTGATCTTTTTGTGCTGCCGCAGCCTCAAGCTGCGCAGTAGCCATATTTTTCCCTTCTAATGCCTGCTGATATGTCTCAGAATCTGCCGCCAGCTTAGTCGATATTTCATCAAGATCACTTTGAGACACCACTTGGGCATCGCATAAACTTTTTACTCTGTCATAAGTTTTTTGTGTAAGCTCCAACTGTGCCTTTGCCTGGGCAATTTTCGAGGGAGCATCTGTATTCGCCTGCAATTTTGCAGTAGAATACTGGGCATCAGCAGCCCGAACTTGTGCCTGTGCAGCCCGAACCTGTAACGAGTAATCATCCACGGAAAGTTCAGCCACCTTCTGCCCCATTTCTACCGAATCACCTTCCCTTACATATACATCCTTCAGTTTTCCATCCAATTTAAAAGAAAGATTTGCGGTTTCAATTGGAACAACATTTCCACTCAGATTGAGTGCGTCTGTATAAGCCGTCTCGCCTACGGTTGCAACAGTAACACTTCTTCCCTCCTCTTGTTCTGGTTCCTTGCTGCCGTTGCAGGCGGTAAGCAGCAATGCACATACTACGGGTACTGCCACCCATATGGATTTTCTCATTCTCCGAATCATTGCATATCTCCTTTATGATATTTGTCTCTGTGTGTTCAAAGTATTTTGTTTACACTTATTGAATTGCATGATATTATTTTTTGTAAGAAAAAGCAAGAAACAAACTTTTGCAAAGTGTAGCTTAAACTACACTTTCCCAAAATTGTAGAAGGAGAAAGCAATATGGAAGAACAAACCATTGATTTGCGTATGCAAAGAACCTATAAACTTCTTAGTGAAGCACTTTATGAACTGATTCTAAAACAACCCTTTGAAGAAATTTCCGTGACGGATATCTGTAAAAAGGCAATGGTACACCGTACTACATTTTATAAGCACTTTCAAGATAAATATCAATTATTGGAGACTATATTTTCAGAAGAACAACGTAAGTTTAATGAAATACATATTAGAGAGGGAGAAACAGAACAGGAATATTACGGGCGTGTCTTAGGGCAAATGTTTGAATATGTAAAAAATAATAAAATGTTTTTTGTGCAGAGTGTTTCTCATATTAAAAATGATTTTATGGCAAATCTTCTACAAAATACCGTTCGCACCTATCTCACTCGATGTTTTCGTATGGATGAAACACGTTTAGGTGTTCCCAGTGCTATTCCCATTCCCATTATGTCTGAGTATTATACAGGCGCCGCCATTGCTTTGGTTATGTGGTGGGTACAAAATGGCATGGAAATTTCTATAGATCAAATGGTGGATTATATTAGTTTGATGATTGTTTGGTAACTCTCATTTCTGATGTATAAAAAATAGTTAAAAAAAGGAGTATTCACAATCGAGAATACTCCTTAAGTATGTACATTTTTAAATTACCATATCAGTAAATCTGATTGAACGCCACTGAGCCAACACCCATATAAAACTTTGCGCTTTTTATAAACATTCATTGTTTACATCGAAAAATAATGGATGTTTAGTTATATCAAATGCGCTGTATTTAATGGGTTCATTTTTACTCTTCTAAATTCTTATACACAAACCAATCAGACAAACTGTAAATTCCTCTTTCCTTGTCCAATTTTGGATCGTCCTTTTCTCCTCTATGGAATAATACCTTATCTCCAATGATTTCGTTATGCGGCCAATTTGCAGGAGAAAAAACCTTCTTTGTAGATGCTAATTTTAATGCCTTCACCGTTCTTAATATCTCATCAATATTTCTTCCTATTTCTTTGGGATATTCAAGCATAGTCCTTACTTTACCATTATGGTCTACAATAATGACTGCTCTAACTGCGGCTGTATCGTCTTCGTTAGGATGAATTAAGCCAAGGGTTTCAGATACTGTTCTTTTTTCGTCATCAATAATAGGAAATTCTATCTGAACATAAATATTATCTTTAATCCATTGAACCCATTTTTCATGAGATTCTAAATTGTCCACACTTAATCCAATCAATTCAACGCCTAAATCATTAAACTGTTTTTTTCTTTTTTGGAATCCAACAAATTCAGTGGTACAAACAGGTGTAAAATCTGCAGGATGACTAAATAATACAAACCACTTTCCTTGATAATCATTTGGTAAGTGTATGGTTCCTTTTGTTGTTTGTACTGTTATTTCCGGAAACTTATCTCGAAGTGATATTTTCATATAATTCCTCCTTGCAAAATAATTGTTCAACTATAAAAATTATACACCATATCCAATAAAATACAATGCATTTTGCCATGAAAAATGTCTTTTCCTAGGCTCTTTCATAACGGTTTTGCCAAGCCAGCGCTTTTTACACTCTCAATTAAAAATGCATAATTAAAAAAAGAGCCTTAAGTCTAAGGGAGACGCACGACTCTTTGTTTTAATTAAATAATCAATCCAGTGTATTCAATGGTAAAATATATTCAAGTTTTCTATATCCTAAAAAACATTTTCTATAATATTCCTCTAGGGTTTTGTGACTAATTACCAGCTATAAACAAGAGGTAATTAAAATCACCATAAAAATTTTATGAAATATACAATATAGGCATAGTTCCTAATCTTTGTGTAATCTTTTCACGTAAAAAGGATTCCGCCTCTCCTCGAATATCATTACGATAACAATATTTACCTCTCCCACGTCCTGTCATGATTTCCCGATCGTAAAGCTGAACAGCATTGGGGAAAGCATCCGTATTTATGGCATTTTGTACGAAGCTGTAAGTCATTAAAATGATTTCTATAAAACCATTTTTTAACACCTTTGGGCTCAGCTCATCTGCCAGAAGGTCTATCAGTTCGCCGTATAACTGCTTCCAATTGGGAAGAAGTATCACAGGGGCAATCAACATACCCACAGGATATCCCGCCTCTGCCATATCATTCAGTGCACGAATCCTTGCCGGCAGAGAGGAAGTGCCCAACTCCACTTTTTTTATGATTTCCTGTGGATTCATACTCATACGAAAGATCGTCTTTTGGCGGTGATCAAGACTTAGCAATGGTTGAACCATATCAAATTTCGAGGGAAATGTCAATTTACCCCGACCCTCTCGCCCAAAACGCTCAATGGTATAAAGCAAATTATCCGTTATTGTGTTTTCTAACAACAAATCACTGTTGCTGCCTATCTCAAAGGTTTGTGGCACAGTAGCTGTTGCATCCTTTTTTAGAAGCCTGTCCAACATTTGCTCACGGTTAACAAAAAGTCGTAGATAGGCACATTTATTATAACTACATACAAGATAGCAATATAAGCACATAGCCCTGCACCCAGAGGATGTGTAGGGAACAAGCCCGTCAGAAACCTTATGATTGGGCACATACCGGTGAGTTTTTCTGATTCCAATTATTAAATGATTCTTTAACTTTGGAAAATCTCGATTCTCGGCTGATGTCATTTCCATTATACGGTTATGATTCTCTATCTCTATCCATGGTAAATTTGCATATTTATGCTTTAACATTTGTCCCAGCTGATAATCAAGAGCCCTCGGCTCATAATACACCGCATCAAAAATCATATCCATGCAGACCACCTCCTAACGGTTATAGTTTACCGTAATTAATAAAAAATATTCCGTCAAGAGAGGGAGATTAAAATTTTACTTTTCTCAAAACCTATTTGAATTTTATGAATAGTATTTTCCGGTCATTTCCATTATATCGATTTGTATTACTGCAGTACCTTTAACCATTGGAGCTGGAAGTTCCTTGCCGGCTAAATGAGGTGTGTATTTTTCCACCACTTTTTTCAGAATATCTTCTTTAACCTGTATGTCCTCCACAAGCATTGCATTTCCGGAAAGAATAATACTCTCATATTTTGTATTTGTGTCGCAGGGTTTCTCATTGGGGTCTAGCAATAATTTATCCATTTCATAAATAGAAAATCCCACTCGCTTGTCATGGGTAATATTATCAAGTTTCTTTCCTTTCGGAAGTCCATGAGCATAAATTTTATTGTTGTAATAAACAAAATGGACGGGTGTCACATATGGCGTTCCATCAGGATTTAATGTTGCTAAGCTCCCGGTTTGTGAGCGCCCCAGCAATTTGATTATTTGTTCCTCAGATAACGGATGTGCCTTCATTCGATATTGCATAAACTTCTCTCCTCAACTTTGGGTTTTATTTTTATTGTACCATAAAAACCCCTGGGTTTTAAGACTTGGTTTTGATGAATAGTAAGATTTTAGGTGATTAAAGTTACTTTTCAATATTTCTGATATTTTTATCTCCCTATCCTTGTAGTTTTTCATTACAAAAGTTATAAATACAAAAAAAGAACTGCCACAGCAGTTCTTTCAAAATTGAAATCTGGCAACCATCTACTTTCCCAGGCAGCTTCCCACCAAGTATCATCGACCGTTTAGGTCTTAACCGACGTGTTCGGAATGGGAACGGGTGTGTCCCCTAAACGCATCATCACCAGAAATATTTAAGACTTAGAGCAAGCTCTCGCTTTTCCTCTTTGCCTTTCAGATGTATCTCTACACCTTCAAAACTGAATACAAGACATTTTATTATCAATCGAATTGTTTTTGGT
>NZ_JANGAD010000058.1 GCF_024461735.1 Anaerotignum propionicum | reverse complement strand
AGCGAGCCCGTACGCATCAACTGGAAGGAGGGCAAGGACCTGACTGAGGGTCTCACCGATGCTGCCCATGCCTTCTGGGCCGCCCAGAAGCAAAACCCCAGCCAAAGCCTCGACGGTATCATCACTGGCTAGGCACGCAAGGCTCGTGATGCTGCTGCCCGCGAGACGTCCGAGTACAAAGCCCTCGCAAAGAGACTCGAGGAGGCCACCAACG
>NZ_JANGAD010000057.1 GCF_024461735.1 Anaerotignum propionicum | reverse complement strand
TATCTGTGTATGTACTCCCATATATCATCGTCTGTCCAGATCGCTATTGTCGAACAATGGAAGAAGTCTCCACAGTGAGGACGCTCAGATTGGAACAAATAACATCTCGTGGCAAAATTCAAGTTTCGCATCTGGCTATCACAGGCCATTAACCCCATGAAAATAACGTCAACCATAAGCTATGCCTGCAGCTTCTCGCTGGGCTCTTTATTTAA
>NZ_JANGAD010000056.1 GCF_024461735.1 Anaerotignum propionicum | reverse complement strand
GATCCAAACCTTCAAATTGTGAACCTTGAATTGCAAAGTGTACCATTGTGTTTTAGTAAACTTTATAGTCAACACCTGCTTCTCTCAGCTGCTATCTAAGAACTGTGTCCTGATCAACAGTCAAGCCTCTTGCGTCTACCATTACTACTGAAGAAGCTTTTTCCAGCTTTTCTTTGATTTCATTAACGACAACAAGCTTCTGTTCAATCTTTCCC
>NZ_JANGAD010000055.1 GCF_024461735.1 Anaerotignum propionicum | reverse complement strand
ACCCCCGACCCACGGCTTAGAAGGCCGTTGCTCTATCCAACTGAGCTACTGATTCGCACAAAAAAAAGCGGGTGATGAGAATCGAACTCACGTGTTCAGCTTGGAAGGCTGACGTTCTACCATTGAACTACACCCGCAAAATCTGAACCAGGAGGGATTCGAACCCCCGACCCACGGCTTAGAAGGCCGTTGCTCTATCCAACTGAGCTACTGATTC
>NZ_JANGAD010000054.1 GCF_024461735.1 Anaerotignum propionicum | reverse complement strand
TCATCTCTGTCCACTGTCCATCATATGACATATACATATTTACACCATCATTTAATTTTTCCAAATACATTTGAGAATCCATCGTTGTCTTTCCAAATAAATCTTTGGTTAAAATCCCCACTGCCAATGGTTCCCGATGCAATTCAATTTTCGCTATGGTAATAGTTTTGTCTTCCTCTTTTCCCATTTGTGCCTCTGCATAAAAAACACCAGCAAAGC
>NZ_JANGAD010000053.1 GCF_024461735.1 Anaerotignum propionicum | reverse complement strand
TGCAATAAACATATCCCTAAAGAATGCTCGTAATTCGCCTGATGGAATCAATGCTTGTTCTTCAATGGCTATCATAATGGAAGTTATCTCCGTTCCATAGCCGCTTTGTTCACTATCCACACAGGTATTTTTAAGGTGAGCTTACTCCATTAGCCTTTTTCCTTCTTCAGTATTATCCTTGCAGGCCACCAGAACCTTTTCTTTTCCTCGTTTATCGGTG
>NZ_JANGAD010000052.1 GCF_024461735.1 Anaerotignum propionicum | reverse complement strand
CTGTTAAGCTTTAAATAGTAAGAAGCAAAAGCTTCAAAAACTCTTCTATACATTTTAAAAAGAAAGGATAAATTCGTATGAAAAATCTAAAATAAGTAATATTCATCATATCAATAATTACCATAATGATGCAGGCAATGGGGTGTTCACAATTTGATACAAATGCAGAGAAAAATAGTCTGAGCGTAGTATCTATGGAGAGCGCATCGGGGGAAAAACAAAC
>NZ_JANGAD010000051.1 GCF_024461735.1 Anaerotignum propionicum | reverse complement strand
GCTGCTACTGCAATTTTCACTGCAGTACTTACATTGCCTGCTGCATCCTTCACAACTACATATACATCCTTATCTCCTGCTGTCAAAGCTACACTTGCTGTTACTTCTTCTGTAGTGCAATCTGTTCCAGCTCCTGTTGTATCAATCGTAGGTGCTGCTGCATCTTTTTCCACTACTGCTGTGTAATACTTACCAGCTTCGTTTGATGTAAACTTCACTGTTG
>NZ_JANGAD010000050.1 GCF_024461735.1 Anaerotignum propionicum | reverse complement strand
ATATACTTTTTTGAAAAAATCATTGTTCCATGATTGTATTGATGATAAAATTTAGTATAATAAATAAAATCACATAATGTGGACTTGTTATGCCACACAAGCTGTATTCAGTTTCACTATACTATTTGCAATTTTGTTTAAAATAAAACACTTTCACTGAATTTGGTCTGTTTTTCATACCTTAAATAAGTAGGAACGAGACATGGATTTTCAAATCGGTTCACGGC
>NZ_JANGAD010000005.1 GCF_024461735.1 Anaerotignum propionicum | reverse complement strand
CACGTTACTCACCCGTCCGCCGCTAAAATATGAAATCTTCCTGCCGAAGCTCTCCAATTTCATATCTCCGCTCGACTTGCATGTGTTAAGCACGCCGCCAGCGTTCATCCTGAGCCAGGATCAAACTCTTATATTAAAGTTTTGTCCTGCCAGTCTTAATGTCTGGCTTACTTTCCGATTTTTTCGAAATCGGTAAACTCTTTGTCTTTTTTATTGTCAGCTGCGGTCGTCTTTTTCACTTCGTGAAAAACCGCTCGTTTCTCCCCGTTCCGCTTCCTCTTTCGCCTGACGGCGTTGGTCGGTCGCTTCGCAATCAGCTCGAAACTCACTGACAGAATTGACTATGGGTTGTGTGTTTGTATCTCTACTGTTTAGTTTTCAAGGATCAATTCGCTGTTTCAGCAGCGAAATCTATCTTACCAGATTTATTCAATCTTGTCAAATACTTTTTTCAATTTTTTTAAACTTTTTTGTCGCAATTCTGCTTTTAATGAAATACGCACTTCTGCGAAAAGTTGTTTAAATTTTCCAAGCTGTTCAGCAAGGAAGTTTATAATAACATGCCCTTTCTGTTCTGTCAAGGATAAAATGTCCTTTTCTGTTTTTAATTCAAATTTACCTTTGTATTAATGAAAAAGCCCTTTTTTGAGACAACAATACACTGAAAATATATGTATCATTCAAACCTCTGATATTATTTCCTATCCGGACTCATTTGGGTGGTAGCAGCCATAACTGCAAGCTGTGTACGGTTTTTCACCATAAATTTAGAAATCAATTCCGCCACTATATTTCTTGCTCTTCCTGCTGACATTCCAATTGTATCTCCAATTTCCTCATTTGTCATGCCTTGTACCACTAAGTCTAAAACTTCTTTCTGTCTTTCTGTCAGCTCCACACAAAATTTTTGCTCAGTACCAATACAGATTGTTGAAGCGACCACCTCTCTTTTTATGTAAAACGCAAATTCTTGTATATACTTCTCTCCTGCATAAGCTTTTTTAATTACCGCAAAAAGTTCCTCTGGAACAATATCTTTTGAAACATATCCATCTGCACCATTTTTAAAAGCTGTTGCTATATTTTTTTCATCGTCTTCCACCGACAAAACCAGAATTTTTGTACTTGGTTCTAATTTTTTTATTTCGAATATTGCATCATGACCAGAGTATACTGGCATATTCAAATCCATAAGGATAACATCAGGCTTTAATTTCACACACAAATCAACAGCTTCTCTGCCATCGCCAGCACAACCAACAACCTCAAGTTCTGAATTTTGTCCTATCACTAGTTTAAGACATTCGCGCAAAATAATCATATCATCCACAATAAGTATTTTAATCACATCGAAAACCCCTCAACTTCACCAATACCATCCGCAAACAGTGCCTTTTTCAGCTGATTCAACTCCCATGTCATTTGGTTGCCGCCCTTTTCCAACTTATCTGCTATTGTTTGAATTTTTCTAAGGCGCATCATAGAAGCCATTCCTTTTATTTGATGGGCATACTTAGCTACATCCGCTTGATTGCCACTTAAACTTGCAGTTTCTATCTTTAAAAGAAGCTTCTTACTGATATAAAAAAAATCTTTCAATAAATTAGTAGCCTCTCCAATAGATATTTTCATTTCCTTACATAGTAATGAAACTGCATCATCAAAATTAAATTCCCAATCAAAATCAGTTACCTTTTGATTCAATCTTCCATTCTCCTGACTTGGTAAATATTTATCTATCATATCTTTAAGAAATCCAATTTCAACGGGTTTTTCCAACACATCATTCATCCCACTACGAAAACATCTTACCCGTATTTCATCTGTTACCGTGGCAGATATTCCAATAATGGGTATTGAATAAAAGGTATTGCCCATGGCACGTATTTTTTTAGTGGCTTCATATCCATCCATATTCGGCATTTGACAATCCATAAAAACCAATCCAAATGTTTTCTTCTCAAGCATAGAAATAGCTTCTAGTCCATCCTTTGCAACCTCCGACATTATACCCAAACCAGATAAAACAGCCTTAAAGAACTCCCAGCTAAAGCTGTTATCTTCAACAACCAAAACTGTCGCCGATTTCTCTCCCATGTCTCTTCCCTCTCTGCAAAAATACAATACTGAAAGAAGAAGTGTTACAAAAACACTTCTATCAGAACGATGTATACTGTTTTGAAAATCCAAGTTACACTTAATTATTCTTTCTTCTTATTGTAGTCTTTAAAATTATCTTTTACAAGGTATTTTACTTTAAGTAATAATAATCGTGATTATGTCCATTCCCAACCTTTAATTGACATATAAAAAATGAAATAGACACAATGATTTAGGAATCATTCTTATTTTATAGGTGAAACGTAGAAAACACATCTAATAAAAAAGAAAAGCACCGAACTTTTTTCTCGATGCTTTCATGTGAATCGTTTTATCTTTTAGATACATATCGAAAACCTCTATAGTTTTCTTCCCCTGTTTCGTTTAAATTCCCCTCCATATCATCTTCTAGGGGGTAGTATTGAGCATAAAATGATACCCCATCATTACAACATGCCACCCTTTCTAAACTTTGCGGAAAGGCGAAAATATTTTTAGGGTCATATTTTTTCTTTATCTTTTTCAATGCTCTAACATGTGTTCCATAATACTCATGCAAATAGTCATATAGTTCCCCATAAGGAAAATTTACATAAGAACCGATTGTGATTGCCTCAAGGTAAGGAAATCGATTGTCAACCCACTCTCTATTTTCTTTTGCGTATCTGGGTTTTTCCCAAACTGTTTCAAGCCACATTATATATTTTGCCTTTCTATAGTAAAAGGCAGTATCATCAGTCTCTATTTCTGATACTCTGCCGCCTAATGCATATAATGAAATTCCCGCAAATACAGACCCAGGGGAACGTCTCTTTATAAGATCTACAAGCTCCATTCTTTCATTTGATGTAAAATCCCTGAAAGCAAAACGACTTGCAGATTGAAATTTTTCTGAGGCGGGGTAGACACTTCCAATGATTGTAACTGCCTCAAGAAATGTCATAGCTTCAATATTATATTCTGCCTTATCAAGGGCAAGAAAATCAGCCATCATTTCCTTAGCAACCTCCGCCGAACCATAAAATATTCCTCTAATCAGCATGCCCAATCCATCCGCAGAAGAATGATAAACCCTACCAATCAAAGTAATTCGTTGGTCCGCTGTTTTTAACCATTCTTGCCATACATAAAGAAATTCTTCTTGTTCTTGCTCATGAACATTTAAATAATCTATCTCAATCAGCGTCACATTTCTTACCTTTGGAGGTAAATTGAAGGTCATAGATACGATTATACCGAAATTACCTCCACCAGCCCCACGGCATGCCCAGAAAAGATCGGAATGGCTTTCACGGTTGGCTTTAATCACACTACCTTCATAATTAATTAACTCAATCTCCTTTAAACTATCACAACCCAAACCAAAATTTCGGCAAGAAAGTCCCCAGCCTCCTCCTAGTGCATATCCGCTTACTCCAACGGTGGGACAAGTTCCCCCTGGAAAAGGATATCCCTTGGATGCTACAAATTCATATACCAGTTTATTGGTAACTCCACCTTGAACAGTCAGCTCATCTGAACTTTCATCAATACTCATGTCATTCATTTGACTTATATCGATCACTAAAGTGCAATCACCATTGGAATACCCTTCGTAATTATGTCCTCCACTGCGTATACGAATTGGCACACAATGCCCTCTCGACCAAATGACAGCATTAGAAACATCATTTTTTGTTGTACAATATACAATAATTAAAGGAAACTGCTGAATCGCTGTATTAAAGCCTTGCCTTGCTTCACTATAAACCGGATCAAAAGGAGTGACAATTTCTCCAGTCAAACCATATAGAAAATTATTCATAATGGGAACCTCCATCCTACTATTCAAAGAAAAAAGTCATTTGACTACTTTTATTATATGAAGGTATGATGGTATCTGCTCTGTTTTGGACTCATGTGAATTAACTCTTAGAAATTCCCTTTTACAAATCAAACTAAAACACCTTTTTTCCAAAGGTATTTTGGATTAAAATTACTTTGCTATAAATCTTAATTTCATTATCTATTGCCCATTGCCTAAATACTGAAATATTTTCTTATCATATTTTGCTTTTTTATACCAACCAATTCCAATCATGGCAACACCCATGAATAATATTATAGTTCTTTTTACAGAAAACGGTGAGTACATACATGATAGTACTATACCTGTGCCAGCTCCCGTTAAAAAATCTATCAAAGATTTATCATGTTTGAAATTTTTGATATGATTCAGTGTTTCTATTAAATGATCATCAGCTTTTTCTTTAAATTCTGACTCCTTTAAGCGTTCAGCATAAAGTAACTCATTAACACTGATGCCCAGTTCAACAGACAACAGCGGAAAAACAGATATATCAGGCATATAATTCCCATTTTCCCATCGAGAAATTGTTTTATTTGTAACTCCAATCTTATTGCCTAATTCTGTTTGCGTCATACCTTTATCTTTTCTTAACTCAGCTATAAACTTTCCTATTTTTTTCTGATCCATGGTAAACATCTAACCTCCCTTTATATTAGAAATTATAGCAAAAATTATGGCCTATGTATTCCCCACAAATAGCGATTCTCACTTTAATGAACAAAAATGACTTTTTTTATATTTTCAAAAATAATGTTTCAAAAGGCAGCTAAATTTCTATTTTAATAATGAATACGAGTAAGTTCCCTTTGCAGATGGCAATAAAATAACACCGTACTTTCACCCGAAAAAGTTATCCAGAAAATAAAAAAGACAAGCAACAGCTTGTCTTTTACTTAAAATACTCGGGAAATTTATTCAATAATTCTTGTCTTTCCTGTTCATACTGTTTTAAATGTTGTTGCATAAAGGTAACGGCTTTTTCCCCATCCCTTTCTTTAATCGCCTCTAAAATTGCTCTATGGTCTTCAACAATCTTATTCGCTCCAACACTGGCAGAAACCTTAAGTAATCTTAACCTGTCAAAATGAATGGAAAAGCTTCTAACCACATCATAGCACTTTGACTTTTTGGCAATTTGAAAAAGCATTTTGTGAAATGCATTATCCGCCTCAAAAAGCCCTTCGGGATTATTATTCATACAATATTGATTTTGAATACGCAGGTTTTCTTCTAACTCAGCTATATTCGCCTCATGAATAACCCGACAAACCTCTTTAACGACCCCACATTCCAACAAATTTCTCATGAAATAGGTTTCATCTATCATATCATAATCAATTAAAGAAATTCTACTTCCTCTTTGAGGAAAAACCTCCACGATACCTATATTGGCTAATTCGCTTAGGGCTTCTCTAACGGGGGTTCTAGAAATACCCAACTCCAAAGCCATTGTATTTTCGCTCACTAAAGTTCCAGGCTTTAAATCAAGGTTTATTATATTATCTTTCAATACGCTTAACGCATATTCTCTAGAGGTTTCACGCTTCATCTTTTCTCTAACCTTCATTTTTCCTACCCCCTCTCATTTCTTATCTACACTATCATAAATTAATTTCATTTTCAATAGTTTAAAACAACAAGAAATAAACTTTATTTTGTCAACAAAAGGCTACACTTCAAGTAGCATAGCCTGATCAAATGCATGATTATTATTATAACCTAACTGGCATTAAACCCCGTTTCAAAACTTCCTTCCAAAGGGCAAAGAATCTAAGTAAAAGTAAAATAAAAATCAATACATTTTTATAACTATTTTCCTAGTTTTATCTGGATTCTCTTCAATATACTTAAAAGCTTTTTCCATATCCTCTAGAGGATAAAATGCAGTTATAAAATTTTCAAATACTATTTTTTCTTCCTTTATATAATCAATAACCACAGGAAAACGATTTGTTTGATGCCGTGAACCCATAATACTAACCTCACCTTTAGACAACGATATAGGCGCAATCTCACTAGGAGTTGTATTAAAGCTTAATTCTACCACTCTACCTGCATTGGAGACGAAAGTTAAGGCATCTTCGAAACTCTTTTTATTACAAATAGAGTCAATGACCACATTTGCTCCCATTCCACCAGTAATTTCAAAAATTCTATCTGCTACATTTTCTTTTATAGCGTTTATGGTAAACTCAACCCCATGTTTTTTCGCAAAATTTAATTTTTCATCCACGACATCGGACAAAATGACTCTAGCTCCTAAAATTTTGGCATTTTCAGCCACCGTAAGTCCTATCGTTCCACCACCCATTACGAAAACAAAATCGTCCTTTGCCACTTGTCCTCTATAACAGGCTTGCGCCCCTATGGTAAAGGGTTCAATTAAAACGGCATCTTCTAAAGATACGTTATCTGGCAATATATGGGCGTTGCTTTCCGGAATCTTAAAATATTCAGCACAGCCTCCATCAATATGCGCCCCGAAAACCTTTAGTTCTTGACATGCGTTTCGTCTCCCGTTTTTGCAGGAGTAACACTTACCACAAGCGATAAAAGGTTCTACCACCACTCTATCGCCCACCTTTACTCTGGTAACCCCACTTCCAACCTCATGAACATGACCCACTATTTCGTGACCCCAAACAAGAGGATATTTAGCGAAAGCATTTTGTCCATGATAAATATGTACATCCGAGCCGCAAATGCCTACGTATTTTACTTTAATAATAACATCATTGGCTTTTTCTATTTTAGGCATGGGTGTTTCTTCTATTTTAATAACACCAACTTTTTCTATTATTCCTGATTTCATTTATTGACCTCCTATGACTATGGGGAAAACATTGTAAACGGTTCCCCCTCCCCTTAAGCCCCTGAGGATGTTGCCTTAAAACATACCAAAAGACTCATTTGGACTCATAACCAATTTTAAACTTTTGAACATTATCGCTCAAGGCATGCACCTTTGGGGATATCTTAATGATATATTTTCGTATTTCATTGCGCTATACATTCGTTTCATAAGTACAGCCCAATTGATTAACCCCCTAACCAGCCTAACGGTACAGTTACCAGCCCCGGGAATAATATAAACAAATACACCAGTGCAACTTGGAATATATAATAAGGTATAACAGGCTTAATTATTTCTTCCATCCTGACCTTCCCTGTGGCGCAGGCGACATTAAGAACAGGTCCCACTGGCGGTGAGGTTAAGCCCAAAACATTAGCAAGGGTAAACACGATACCAAAATAAACTTTATCTATTCCCGCAGCCGTAATCAGAGGCAGCATAATGGGCGTCATAATTAATATAGTAGGAACTACATCCACGCAAGTGCCCATGACTATAATAATTGTCATTAAAATCGTCATTAGTAGAAGGGGATGACTTGTTAAACCGGAAAGAGACTCGGTAATGGCTTGGGGTATTCTTGAAACTGTCATAAGGTATGCCGCTACGTTAGCCGCCGCCGCCAAGAACATTACCACCGCCGACATTTTAGCCGCCGATATAAAGGAAGTAAATAAATCCTTTAGCGTTAATTCTCTATAAACAACGACACCTACAAATAGTGCATAAACTACGGCAACCACTCCAGCCTCTGTAGCCGTAAAGACGCCGCCTCTAAGACCCACTAAAATAATAACAGGTAGTAATAATGCCCATAAGCCACTTAAAAAAACCTTAATCGTTTCCCTAAAGGAAAGTGGAGGATCATTAGATTTTACACCGTCTTTTCTACAAACAAAGAACCAAACGCCACACATAATAATCGTAAAATAAATAGCTGGGAAAATGCCCCCCATAAATAACGATTTTATAGATACACCGGCCGAAACACCATAAACAATCATAGGTATTGATGGTGGCATTATGGGAGCCACGATGTTAGCCGAAGCTACTAATCCGGCGGCCTTTGCTCTGTTGTAACCGCTTCTAGCCATCATGGGTATTAAAATAGCCCCAAGGGCTGCCGTAGAAGCTACAGCAGAGCCTACGAGAGAAGCGAACATTAAGCAAGCTAATATCGTTACATAGCCTAAACCACCTTTCACTCTACCTACAAAAATATTACAGAAATTAATAATTCTTTTTGTAAGGCCGCCTCTATTCATTAATTCCCCAGCCATAACGAAAAAAGGCAGAGCCATCATGGTTACACTATCTGTTCCACTCATCAATTTCGTGGCAATAATCTGAACGTTAGCATTAGAACCTCCTAAATATAGCGCCGTACAAATCCCACAAAATATAAGTGCAATTGCGATAGGCAGCCCAAGAGCGATACCGCCTACTAAAAATACCAAAAACATAGTTAAGGTAAGTATCATTTTAACACCGCCTTGTCTTGTTCAAAATCTGCAAAAGGGTCTTCTCCTGAATCATGTGGCTTAATCAAATCAAGGGGGTCCTCCTTAAAGACGATTAATTTAATTAGATTAACAATACAAATGATAATAAAAGCAATCCCCAAAACAACCCCTGCAAATTGAATAAAGAAAACTGGGTAATGGGTTACTACCCATGAATTATTTTTATTCAGTAAAGATACTTGCCAAGCCCCCTGGGTAAGCAGTGCCATAATCCAAATTGTTATGACTTGAATAAGAAAATAAATTACCTTCTTGGCTGCAATTGGTACCTTAGTAATTAAAGAATCTACCATTAAGTGATTGTTCTCTTTCATCGCTACGATAGAACCTAAATAAACCAAATATATAAAGCTAATTCTAGCAACCTCTTCTGAGTAAGCAAAGCCTTTATGAAACACAAATCTAAGCACAACATTGGCGAACGTAAGTATAATCATAATAGCTAAAAAAAGTGCAATCAGAATTTCAATGGTACGAAATAAAAAATTAATCACCTTTGTTATACCAGACATCTTGTTAGAAATACCGGAGCTCATTTAGCCACTCCCTCCTTTTCTTGTTTTTAAAAAAGGGCGTACGTGTAATACGCCCTTTCAGAAAGAATCGTTCAAGAAATTACTTATTGAACCGCTTGAATTTTTTCTACTAATTCTTTTGCCCAATCATTTTCAGCATACAGCTTATCAAGGGTTGGTTGAATTTTTTCAATGATAAGCGCTTTATCCTCTTCTGTACAAGGGGTTACGGTTACACCATTGTCGATTAAAAATTGACGGTCAGCATCAACACTTGCAATATAATCTGTCCAAGCCTGTTCAGAAGCTGCTTTTGCGGCATCTTTAATGATTTGTTGTTGCTCTTCGCTTAATGAATCCATAAATTTTGCATTGGTGATAATCTCTAAAGTAGCAATAATATGGTTGGTTTCGTATAAGTATTTTTGAACCTCATATAAAGCTTCACTCTTAACTGTAACCATACCGTTATCTTGCCCATCAACTACGCCTGTTTCAAGAGAAGAGAAAAGCTCATTTAAAGGTATAACCTGTGCGCTTGCACCCAAGTTTTCAGCAATACCAACATGAATAGGGTTAGCAGGCATTCTAAACTTTTGACCCTTAAAATCGTCAACACTTTCTAACTTCTTATTGCTTGTAAAGGTTCTTGCAGAGTTAGGGCCCCAACCTAAAATATAGGTTTCTGGGAATTTCTCATGGAACTTGCCATTTAACTCTTCTGCAATTGCGCCAGTCCAAACCTTTTTTGCGTGCTCTATATCTCTATAGAGAAATGGCCAGTCTGAAATTAACATAGTAGTAAACTCTTGATTCATGCAAGTACCGATAACTGCAACCTCAACCGCGCCATTACGAACGCCGTCCCATAATTCTGTTTCATTACCCAAGGTGCCGGAGTGATAGACATCTACCTTAATAGAACCCCCACTTTTTTCTTCCACCTGCTTTTTGAATACGTTATCAATGGCCATTGCCATTGGATGGGTTTCAGCCCAGTTATCACCAACTTTGATGGTAACAACCTCAGCAGGAGCAGCATCGCCACTTGCGGCTGGCTTTGCGCCACAGCCCGCTAAATTGCCGATACATAATGCACTTACTAATAATAAGCTTACTACATGTTTTTTCATACTTTTTCTCCTCTCCTTTTTACAATCCGACTCGTTCCCCTTCTGTGAATCAAAACGGAACGCTTTATCTTTAAGGATACTTCCTTAAAAATCAACCTAAATATTTTACTAATGCTTTTCTAACTGCTCCACTGCCTTCAATAAGCTCTAAAAACATGAGTTCAATTTTTTCACTCAGCCCTGCCTCTACTAGGTCTAGGCCAAAAATGACCTTGTTTGCCAAAAATGGCTTCAATTGACCTTTATAACTGTCTTTATTCCCTATCTTAATTTCTTTTAACCCCTCTTGTAAATCAGAAAGCATAGGATCATCACTGATTTTGAAAGGCTTTAGCCCATCATCTGCCCCTAATAAATAACGAAACCAGCCGGCTATGGCAAGAGGAATAAACTGCAGCGCATTCACGTCCAAAATTGGACTTTTTATATAGGCTTTCATTGTTTCACCAAAGCGAATGGCTACCTTTTGGCTAGTATCCGTAGCAATTCTAGCTGGGCTATCGGGAATAAATGGATTTGGCAGTCTTTCATTGATTACCTCGTCAATAAAATTTCGTGGGTTTATTATTTTAGGATCCACTACTACTTTAATCCCCTCATCATAACCTATTTTTTCAACCAACTTCTTCAGTTCGTTATCTTTCATTTCTTTTGCAATACTATCATAACCTAATAGACAGCCGTATACCGCCAGCGCTGTATGCAGTGGATTTAGGCAGGTGGTTACTTTCATGGTTTCACTTTTATTTACCGTATCCCTATCGCTAAAATATACCCCTGCCTCTTCTAATCTTGGGCGACCATTGGGGAAATTATCCTCTATTACTAAGTATTCAGGAATTTCAGCATTCACAAAGGGAGCAATATAGGTTCCCTTATTAGTGATAACCGGGGATATTTCCTCTAAACTCAGGTTAATTAGATTTTCTTCAATCTCCTTAGCTGGTCTTGGTGTAATTTTATCAATCATAGACCAAGGGAAGCTAACCATGCTTTCATTGCTGATATAATCAATAAATGCCTGATTCACAAAACCTTTTTCCAGCCATTTATCAGCCACATCCAGCACAGAAGCTTTCAACTTTTCACCATTATGACTGCAGTTATCCATGCTCACAATAGCCACAGGATATTGTCCTGCATTAAAGCGTTCCAATAATAAAGCTGCGGTTATACACATAGCGTGATTTGCCTTCGTGGGACCTTTTTCGAAATCTTCCAAAACGGCTTTGAAATAATTGCCCTTACTATCTTTTAACGCATAGCCTTTTTCGGTTATTGTAAAGCTTGCCATTTGCAATGATGGATTCTGAAAAGCTTTCTTAAGCCTTTCAAAATCATTTTCCTCCCTTGTGCTAGCCTTAACTGCCTCACAAATGGAGGCCAAAACCTGCTTTTTCGTCTCTCCATTGGCCCGAAGACCTACTGATAAAACCAAATTATCATAGGGCTTATAAATTTTATCAATGATATCAAAATCAAAGGTTTCGGCGGCGATAATGCCTACATTATCCAAGCCCTTTTCCAATAATTCGTCTTGTAATCTAGCAATAAAGCCTCTAAAAATATTCCCCCCGCCAAAATGAATCCATTTAGGGGTTTCCTTTGCGTTTTTGAGTGTCGTTTCTATACTATAAGTTGGTATTTTTATTTCATTTTCTCCCCAAAATTCTTTATCATTTAAACCTTCTCTAATTAGCTTCATTCTAAACCTCCACGTCAAAGCAAAGACCCAACTCAATTATCTAGGTACTTTGCTTTTCCTTCACAAGAGCATACGTAATCTTGTGTTGCGTGACTTACGCCACGCAACTAATTCTCAGGATTTACTCATCTTATCTACTGCTTCCCATAGACCTAAGAGGTAGTTTGCGCCTAAAGCTCTGTCATATAAACCATAGCCGGCTCTGGCCTTCTCGCCCCAAATCATTCTTCCATGATCAGGACGTATATACCCATCAAATCCGGTAGAATGCAGTGCCTTTACAACTTCAAACATATCTAAATCACCACACTGAGATAAATGAGCAGACTCATCAAAATCCTTAGGGCTTAGATGTTTCACGTTTCTAATATGAGCAAAGTGAATTCTACCCATATCTCCAAATTCTTTCATAATAGCAGGTATATCATTATCCAAGTTACTGCCTAAGCTGCCAGTGCAAAGGGTTAAACCGTTGTATTTGCTATTATTTAAAGCTAAGAATGTCCTAATATTTTCTGCATTAGTTATAACCTTTGGTAAATTGAATAAAGGCCATGGTGGATCATCGGGATGAATCGCCATTTTCACATCATATTTTTCAGCATAAGGAATGATTGCGTCTAAAAAATATTTCATATTAGACCAATACTCTTCCGTGGACATGGACTGATAAAACTCCATATCCAGAGCCATTTGAGGTATTCTTTCAGGCTCCCAGCCAGGCAAGGAGTAGCCTCCACTGTTAGACACCATGGAATTGGCAATTGTGGTTGGATTCAGCTTTACCACATCGTCATGGCGATAAGCCATGCCAAAACTTCCGTCTGACAAAGGATGGAATAACTCACTTCTGGCCCAATCGATAACAGGCATAAAGTTATAACAGATACACTTTACCCCTACCAATGATAAATTTTTAATGGTCTCAATATAATTTTCTATGTATTTATCACGGGTTTTCAAGCCTTTTTTAATATCCTCATGGATATTAACACTCTCGATCACCTCCATCTCAAGCCCAGCTTTATTGATTTCATCTCTTAAAGCCTGACAAGCCTCCAAACTCCAGACCTCACCCACTGGGATTTTGGGCATACAAGCCGCTACCCCAGTCATGCCCGGAATTTGCTTAATTTGTTCTAAGGTCACGCTGTCGTCTCCATAGGGAAACCAGCGAAAAATCATTTTCATTCACACACCTCCATATTAAGTCAAAATAGCAAGTCAAAATGATTACCATTTTGAAAATGTTTTTCTATAAATTTTAATACAAAGCTACTTAGTATACCCAATCTAATTAGCCTTATCTTAAAAACTACACATTTTCTACTGTATAATTCATTATGATTTATACTTATTCTACAACTTACATACTAGTATATCAATTGACATTATGTTTAAATTTTGATTAGAAATACTGTGCAAAACGCATAAAAAATGGTTAGGTAAATTACCTAACCATTTTTCAAGGGAAAAATATAAAAAAATGTTGTTGCCAAAAAGAATTGCCAGACTGGTTAAGATCTTATCTTTGCACTCTGCCCGATGCATCACCACCGGCTAATTTTGTAACCTCGTCAAGGCTTACCATATTAAAATCGCCTTCAACTGCATGTTTTAAACAAGAGGCTGCTACGGCAAACTCAATACTATCCTTAGAATCATAGCCCAAAAGAGTCGCTGCAATCAGTCCAGCTCCAAAACTATCACCACCGCCAACTCTATCGACAATATGAATTTTATAAGTTTTGCTAAAATGATATTCCGTGCCATCATAAAGCATAGCTGACCAGTTATTATCATTCGCTGATAAAGACTCTCTTAACGTTATAGCCACTTTAGAAAAACCAAATCTGTCAGCTAATTGTTTTGCCACGTCTTTATAACCTTCTTTATTTACCTTACCGGTGGTAACATCGGTATTTGCGGAATGAATGCCGAATACATCTGCGGCATCTTCCTCATTAGCAATACACACATCTACATATTCACACAATTTAGCCATTACCTCTCCGGCCTTGGCCTTACTCCAGAGCTTATTTCTATAATTTAGGTCACAAGAAACAGTAATGTTCTTTGCTTTCGCTGCCTTACAGGCCTCAAGACAAATTTCAGCTACTTCATCATTAAGCGCAGGAGTAATCCCAGTAAAATGGAACCAATTTACCCCTTCAAAAATCTCGTCCCAATTAAAATCTGATGGTTTTGACGTATAGATAGAAGAACCCGCTCTATCATAAATTACCTTGGAAGGACGCTGGGAAGCACCCTTTTCCAAGAAATAAATCCCCACTCTATCGCCGCCTCTGGCTATTTTCGTGGTGTCTACCCCATATTTTCTTAAAGAATTTATTGCCGCTTGGCCAATTTCATGCTTAGGTAGTTTTGTTACAAAGCTTGCTTCAAAGCCGTAATTAGCCAAAGAAACTGCAACATTTGCCTCGCCACCGCCATATGTAGCACCAAAAGTATCTGCTTGAATAAACCTAAAATAACCCTCCGGCGCCAATCTTAACATGATTTCACCAAAAGTAACTATTTTTTTAGCCATAATGAATCCTCCTATACTTATAAACAATAACAACTATTGTTTCTTCAGTCCAATCATTCTGCAAAACATATCTTTAACACTATATTTAGTTTTGTACCAAATGAATGGCAAAATCACTGATTTCTTCCTCCAGATAAACGGCGATCAGCTTATCGTTCTTATATTTTTCACTATCCTGCTTGAAAGCTACGCCCAAGCTTTTCAGATATTTCATAGCACCCAATACATCATTGGTTCCAATGGCAATATGGCCTTTTTTGCCAAGATAGGGCGCTTTCATAAACTCTATCCCATCTGTAAAAATGGATGAATTGCCAGCCTTTTTTTCAAATCCAAATAAATCAGTAATTTTATCAGAGGATGCATTGGCTTCCTCTTCATTTTCACAGTTAACACCTACATGCTTCACTTGAAAGCCAAAAACGGTTTGAATGGCTTTTCTGGTCAGCTCTTCTATTTTTTCATATTCACCATTTTTAATTAGGCTCTCTTTTACCATCCATGTTCCACCACAAGCTACTATCTTAGAAAATGAAAGATATTCTCCAATATTATTTTCATTAATTCCGCCAGTAGGCATAAATTTCAACCTAGGAAAAGGCCCAGCCAATGCCTTAATGGCATTTAAACCACCGCTTGCCTCGGCGGGGAAAAATTTAACAACTTCAAGTCCAAACGCTAAGGCTTGTTCAATGCCCGAGGCGTTGGTAACACCGGGAACGATAACAATATCTTTATCAATACAATATTGAACCACCTTAGGATTAAATCCTGGACTAACGATAAATTTAGCTCCGGCGGCTACCGCCTTATCCACCTGCTCTGTAGTTAAAACAGTTCCTGCACCAATTAACATATCAGGAAAATGATTCGACATTAAACGAATCGATTCTTCTGCCGCCTCAGTTCGGAATGTAATTTCAGCACATTTCAATCCACCATTGCTTAAAGCTCTGGCTAAAGGAATGGCATCTTTCGCATCCTCTAAAACCACAACCGGAACTACTTTAAACATACTTATACTTTCTAAAATTTCGTTCAAGTAAAATCACCTTGTCCTCTCCACGCTCTTCTGTTCCGCATTATGGAACTAGTTTTTGTATAATGAAACTTAAATTTAAAGTACTCCTGAAACTAAAAATTGTCAATAGCTATTTGTAAGTTCATATACCTTCACAAAAATGTTTGTTTTATATTGTGAAATATGCTATCATAATACGAAAAAAGCGTTCTCTTTTTTTGAAGCAATTTCAACATAAAATTGACTTCAAAAATGATAAATTTGGTATAGTGAGATGGATTGCTATTGAAACAAAGATTTTTCATCCTCTGTGGAAAGAAAATGAGCAGATGATTTCAACTTGATAATGAGGTGTAACTAAATGAATGATAAAAATCCCATTCAGGTTTCTGAAAAGCTTTTTAAAGCAATAGAACTCTTAGCTGAAAAAGGTGCTTTAAGCCTTACGGAAATCAGCAATGATCTTGACTTAAATAAAAGCACGGTTCATAGAATCTTAAATTCTTTAATATTTATGGGCTATGTTAAGCAAGAGGAAAAAACCTTGAAATACGGGCTTAGCTTTAAACTTTGTAATTTAGCCAGTAAATTTTTAGCTCATAATGATATGATTAGTATCATCCACCCCTATCTTATAGAATTGGCTAATAAGACAAATGAAACTGTTCATCTGGTTGAGCGTTATGATACTACAGCAATATATATCGATAAAGTGGAGAGGTCTAAAAATTCCATACGGCTTTATTCTACTATTGGTAAATCCATCCCTCTTTATTGTTCTGGAGTAGGTAAGGCTATTTTAGCTGAAAAAACGAAAGAAGAAATTTGGGATATTTGGAATAAAAGCGAAATTATTAAAATAACAGAAAAAACAATTACGAAATTCGATGAATTTGAAATCAAAATAAAAGAGGCTCAAGAAAGAGGATATGCCTGTGATATAGAAGAAAATGAAATTGGCGTTCATTGTGTAGGTATTTATATTAATGTACCTAACAAAGAGTATGCAATTAGCATTTCCGCCCCAAAAGAAAGGTTAGATGAAGAAACCATTACAATATATGGGAAGTACCTATTGGAAACAAAAGAAAAACTTGAGAAGCAGTTATCTTAAAAAGCATTCTATATAAAAAAAATACGCAGATGGAGTCATATTCCTCTGCACTTTTGTTTTCACTTTCATTGTGAAAGAAGGTGTTGTATTTATCCATACTATTGCATGGCATTATGAACATTTTGGTAGATCAGACAATAAAGTTTCCCTACAATACTCATATGGTTAACAAAATCTCACAACCTAAAAAAGTAAGGAGGTTCCTTGATGAATGAATTAAAAAGATGTGATTGGGCTCTGAAAAATAAACTGGAGCAAGAATACCACGATAGCGAATGGGGAATTCCGGTTCATGATGATAAAAAGTTATTTAAAATGTTAATTTTGGAGGGAAAACAAGCAGGGTTAAGCTGGTCAACTATTCTTGCAAAAATGGATACCCTCTGTGAAGCTTTTGATAATTTTGACCCAAAGATTCTAGTAACTTATGACGATTCAAAAATTGAAGGTCTCTTGCATAATAGCGGAATCATTAAAAACAGACTGAAAGTAAATGCGGCTATCAGTAATGCCAAGGCATATTTTAAAATTCAGGAGGAATTTGAGTCTTTAGATAACTATCTGTGGTCATATGTCAATCATCAGCCCATTATCAACTCATGGACTCGTATAGAAGAGGTGCCATCCAGCACCCCTCTCTCAGATGCAATCAGCAAAGACCTAAAAAAACGTGGATTTAAATTTGTTGGCACAACCACCATATATGCATTTATGCAAGCAGTTGGTATGGTAAACGACCACTTAACCACCTGTGCTTTTTATGATCGCTCTCAGCTATAGAGCAGAAACATCAATAATTATTTTATATGGAATTAAACAGACGCTTATAAGAAGTTATACGTTTTTGAATTTAGATACTTAACACCTCATTATCATTATGCTTATTTTAAACCTTGGCATCTTCAGCATTTTAATTCTCTTTTATTATTGATAACGTTGTGTGTCTTTTATGGAATATCAAAAAAATGAATTCACTTGAACATTAAAAAAAAGGCTGAATAAGGTGTATGAAGCCACTCTTATCAGCCTTTTATAGGGAGAAATATAATATTTTTAAAGATAAAGAATGATAAACATTCTTTTCCAGATTTTAATTACCTAGTTTTTTCATTTCTTCAATAATAGATTGTAAGCGATTGGTTGCAATTCCTTCTAAATCAGTAATCGGAATATCAAATATCCAATAGTCTCCCGTTGCATGATTATCACCTTCACACCATACATTCAATCTTCCCCCATCACCAAAATAAAACTGTGTTGCAAATTCTTGTGTGTCAATGCTTTCTGCAAGCTTTTTGTACGCTGCCTCTTTAACCTTTTCAGGAATTTCACCCTCAACCCCCGCCCCGGCAAAACCGAGTTTTCCATTCAGTACCAGTTGCTTAAAGGCTTTTTTATCCCCTATAAAGTCCCACAATCCTGTATCCTTATCACCCGTAGTTAAGTTGAAAATCTGTGTTCTTATTGAGTTTACAGGATAAGCAGCCCCCGCTGTATAGGCAGTATTATAAGTTCTAATGCTTAACAAATCGCCATCCAGCAACTCAAAGACAGGCATAATATCATAAGTCGTATCTTTTTCGGCAGAGAAAGTTGGTGCCAGACAGAACTCTTTCAGTCCCTCATTCAATTTCTCCTGTACAGCATTATCTGCTAAGCCGCTTATCTCCACATAACGAGCCTGCGTATTGTCATCTCCATAGTTTGCAAGTGCTTTCATATCAAAAGACACATTGGCAAAAGGATTTTCTGTAGGTGCAGTTTTATCTTTTTCTTTACTTACACTTGGGGCAATATCCGTGATAGAGCCATCTTCTTCAAATTTGTAAAGCTCAGCCGTGGTTTTTTCCCCGGTAGTGATAACCGCAAAAGTACGACTAGCTTCTGGATAGTCTGTGTTATGATCAATCCAAGTGCCCTCATTGATGTAATATTTTCCATTGTCCATGGCACGATATTCAGGTACATGGGTATGACCGAACACGACAACATCCACGTTTTCATTGGGATTTTCCAGATACTGAACCTTAGCCTGTTTAAAATAATATTCCCAGTTTAAAGTACCGGAAACCGCCTCAAGAAAACTGTTGGGAACCTTTACCTGATTGATTTTCTGACGTTCCTCCCAAGTGCGCTGGATATTCTTAAACAAAACCGGTGCTGATATCGTTCCATCTGCCTGCTGTGCTGGATAAAAATCCAGATAAGTATAAGAATCGTCTAGTCCCGCCATATGAATATCGAAGATTTTTTCATCAATACCTTGGTTCGGCGTCATTCTAGCGGAAATATCCCTTAGAATTTTGTAATAAATATAGGCGCCATATTGGTCAGCATCGGATTGATCAGGTACCGTTGTTACCACAGGCAAGTTCTTCTCTACCTTAGGACGTCCCTGCAATACCCATGTAGCAGCATAGCGAGCATAAAAATAACCTGCGGGCAGAATGGTATCATTGTTGCCTGCCAACTCTGCATTTGTTACCGTGTCTGGTGCAGAAAAAACATCGTAACGATGACCATGCTCGATTGCAATTTCATTGCGGTCACCCGTGTAATAGGTACCAAGGCCTTTGGCATCCCGAATCTGTACAATCTTTGGAATAGCCTCTTGCAACACATCATTTTCTTGTGTCATATCGTGATTTCCAGGGATATAGACAAGCTTGATTCCGCTGTCAATCACTTTGTTCAACTCATCAATGATACCCTGATTGTTTTTTATAACATCTCTGTAAAACTGCTGTTCATCTGTGTAGCTGGGGTAATCCACCGGTAGGAACCATTCATCCAGAAAATCACCATCAATCACCAATTCCCGCACATCTTTTGTGCCTTGCAGCCCCTTTAAAAAATTAATCAGCAACGGTCGGTTTGCCACCGTTTCAGCATACTTGTCGTCAATCCCAATATGAATATCACTTATGACAACAATCTTGTTTCTTGTGTTCCCAGCTTCCCATAAAGCAGCTGTGCTGCTTTTTGGTGCACAGCCGCCGGCAACTAGCGCCGACGATACAACCATGCTGGATGCCACCAGCAAAGATAGAATTTTTGCTTTCATGTCTACTCTCCTCCATCTCTTAATTATTTTCCTAATTAAAAAATACCGCAAAATAAAAAAAAATGGGTCTTTACACCTAAAAGACCCATTTTTACACTTAAAAAAACAATTTAAATATTTTTTTCTCTTGAAAACGACATTAACAGTTCTACGACATAACTACATTCTCCAATTCTGTGTCATGCCGCTTAAGTCATCAACATTTTCACTGTCTTTATCAATGGTTTTTAATTTATTATGCTAAAACTAGCGCAACATCACATGGAAAGTAATGACGTATTATTCTTTTCATATCCTCAATATTTATCCTTGAGCATTGTCGGTAAAATCCGCCTGCTTCACAAAGCGATGCAATACTGCCGAAACCTCGGCACGAGTGGCGGTGCCCTGAGGATCATAGAAATTATTACTCTTGCCCTGAATGATGCCCGACATCTGGATACGCTTCGTAGAAGAAGCCGCCCACGCACCAATTTTGGCGTTATCAGCAAAGATATTCTGTGGGTAAACTTCTGGAAGCTTAATCCTCATAGCCGCTGCATATTTGTCCATAATAACCGCCATCTGCTCACGGGTTACAAAACCGTCAGGATCAAACTTGCCACCGCCAACACCAACCAGAATGTTGTTTTTAACGCCCCATTCAATATAGCCCATGTAGTATGCGTCAGCCTTTACGTCAGTGAAGCTGGATTGTTTATAGGTGCTCGTGTCAGCATTTGCCAAGCGCCCCAATGCTGTTACAAACATTCCCCGTGTCATATAACCATTGGGGCTAAATGTGGTGGCACTGGTACCGGTCATGAGACCACCGTCTGCAACAAAGAGTATGTCATCCTTTGCCCAATGACCTTCAATATCGGTAAATTTGCAGTTTGCTTTGTAAGCTACACCGTAAATAGATAAATGTCTGGTTGAAAACATCACCCTTTCGCGTTGTGTATCATAACGGGAATCGTCAAGATAAGTTATGTTACCTTTTGTATCCACATATACTGCATGGACATTTTCCCCAATTTCACCTTCTTGCAAGGTGTAGGGAATCTCCACGTTGATATTGCCGTTGCCAAAGTCTGTCACAGACTTGCCAATGCCATAGGTAGCCTTGAGGTCATATGCAGGACGATTTCCTATGGCAGTCTTTGCATTGCCAGAAAGCTTTGTATTATCCATGGGAGTGGCGGAAAGCTGCACGTCAGCCTTCGCCTGTCTGTTGATCTCCGTTATCGCCGTAAGGTCAAAGCCGATGGAAAGGTCAGGTCGATCAATGACCAGCTGAACCTTGGCAATCTTGTTGCTAATAACCTGTTCCTGTGTGGTCTTAGGGAGATTGACTGTGGCTGTGTTTGCATTCTTGCCGTCAGTGGTTACATGGATAATCGCCGTGATGTCGCCTGGATTTACCCCCTTTTTCACCGCTTCTGCTTTTGCGTTGGCAATGGCATCGTCGATGTTTTTGTCAGTCAAGGTGACCCTGACATTACCTTTATCGTCCACTGTAGCCTTGTTTTCTGTACTGCCGGTGACTGATACCGTTGGCTTGGTGGTGGGAAGGTTCGCAGAACCGCCACCACCGCTATTACCACCAGTGGACAGCTTGGTGATGGTTACGTCCATTCCAATCCTACTGCCCTCTTGCTTCAGTACCAAATCGAGGGTTCCTTTGATAGATCCTGCAACGACGGTAGTTGCCTGGGTTTTTGAAAATCCATTGGCGCTATTCCATGTCACAGTTACACCATAAAGTGAGGCAGCTTGTGCAACACTCAAAATATCCGCCGCTGTTGTGCTGTTTGAAAACGACATTCTATTTAGCGCAGCCATAATGGCGGCTTTTGCAGCTGCAAGCTTTTGTGCATCAGTAAGCCCTGTATTGCTTACCTTAAACGTCACGCTGACAGTGACCGCATAGGCGGGCATGGTGAAGGAGCCGCTTGTCACGGTGACGATCGTGTTTGGATCCCCCGTCTTGGTTACGGTGATTGTATCCAGTTCATAATTGGCATTCGCAGTGGGCGTGACGGTGACAGTCTGCCCCTCTATCCCAGAAGGAACCTGGTTGCCATTTACCTTCACGGTGAAACTGCCATTTGTGGCGTCGGCCTTGGTGATGATTTGCGCCGCCGCCAGCTTGAGCTGGCGTCCAACCGCAATTACGGCAAATCCACTGTTGTCGCTGACGAATTTTGAGATGTATTCGCTGTTAACAACGTCTTCTCCGAAAGTGAATACACCCGCTTTGGGAATATAAACATTGTCCCTCGATAGCTCAACGATACTTACGCCGATGGCTGTGCTGTTGGCGAGGGCACCGGAAATCTCAACAGCAGCACCACCACTGCCAATACTCATTAGCGCAACATTGTTGGTTGCCGTGCCCACTGTGTTGCCAGAAATATTCACATTGCCAGACAGCGTCATGGCGTCGGTAAACACTCCGCCTCCTGAGCCTCCGACGGATACGGTATTATCTATGATGCTACCGCCATGCATGCTGAAGTAGCTAGAATTTGCCACCCCGCCGCCGCATGCCGAACCGCCACTACCCGAAACGCAGGAATTACCGACAATACTTCCTCCCCTCATAGTGAAGGTGCCATAGTTTCCTACTCCGCCGCCGTTCACAGCGGTGTTTCCTGTGACATTGCCGCCTGTCATGATAAAGATGCCTGAAAAATGTACATAAACACCGCCCCCCATGCCTTCTCTGGCACCATGTCCCCCAGTGATTTTTCCTTGTTCTGCAACGGTGGTTGTGCTGCTGTCGCAGAGGGTTAGCTTGCCATTTACAGTGAGGATATTTCTATTCACATCAACCGCAGGAATACTGGTGCCGTCAATGGTTTTGCCGTTCAGGTCAAGGATGGTGGTCTTGCCTGACGCAAACTCCAAAGTGGTGGTGGTATCCACATCATCTAGAAGCTTAATGTACGCTGTGCCGCTTACAAGACCGTTTGCGAATGCCACGGCATCGGTCAGACTGCCGCTGCCGACCCACGTATTGGGGGAGGTATCTTCTACGCCTGCCACGCCCCACTGCACCTTCGGTTCAGTCCATGTCAGACCGAACACTGGGTAGCCGCCATTGACGTTCGGTGTTTGGTCAGCCGCCCAGGTGTAGTAATCGGTGCTAGCTTGGTCGCTAACCCAGCCGTTCAGTGCGGCAAGGAGCGTACTTCCGTAGGCCAGTGTCTGGGCTGACCGGAACTGCTCCGCCGTACCCGCCGTCAGCGTGGCATCGGCGGTAAAGGTGCCGCAGCCGTTAACAGTGGCAGTTACAGACTGGGTATTGCCAAAGCCAGTCAGACTATCGGCAGATTGATAGTAGCAACTTGTAGTCGTCACCGTATTGTATACCCATCCCGCAAGCCCAGCGGCGTAGTTCTCCTGAGCTTTGGAAGCGGAAAGTGCCCCGGTGTTGTAGCAGTTTACAAGGCTTCCTGCGCTCAAGCTGCCAACCAAACCGCCGGCATAGGCGGCGGTTACGCCGGGACCTCCGATTGCGCGCGCATTTCCAGTGTTGTAGCTGTTGATTATGGTGCTGTTGTCTACTACTGATCCCGCAAGCCCGCCAACCATGACACGGCCCGTGCCCGAAACTTCGGTATTCCCACCGTAGACATCGGCGCTGTTATCACAGTTAATAATCGTGGACCGATATACGTATCCCGCAAGACTTCCCGTGTGGCAGGTGTTGTATATGTTGCTTGCCCTGATGCTGCCGGAAGCGATGCAGAGGTTTTGAATCATCGCACCATTTACATTGCCGAACAGGCCGGCGCAAAGATCGTACATTTCTGTCACGTTCACCGTCAGGCCGCTGATGCTGTGACCCTGCCCATCGAAACTTCCGGTGAAGGCACGGTGAAAATCCCCAACTGGCGTCCACCGGAAGGCAGACACGTCGATGTCAGCGTCAAGGATGACAGTGTAGTCCAGATAGCTTGCACCGTTCGCACTCCACCACGCCGCACCCTTCGTGGTGCTTATGGTGAGGATTTTGTTTATGTCGTCCACCACATAGTCGGTGCCGGGTGCTGCCACCGGGGATGCTTCCGCATATTCCGAAGCCGTGGGTAGTTCGACGCTGGACAGAGTGATAGCGACATACGCCGCTGTGGTTAATGTCCCTGTAAATGCTGTCGCGCTACTTTTATCATTCCCGGCCAAGATCGTAAAACCTTCGCCCACGGTAATGGTGCCGCCGTCGGCTCCGTCGGCACTGATGATGGCCATGCTTGCCATACCGCTACCGCAGATTGCAACGAGGGTAGCCGCCCCGGAAACATCCACGTTTCCTCTGATTCCAGCACCGGCTATGCCATTGATAGGGTAACCTTCTCCGGCAGCACCGCCAGTGGCAGTAAGTATTCCCGACCCTGTGACTGTAACATCGCCGTTGATACCATCCCCACCAGAACCGCCGGGTCCCCCTTCAGACGATGCACCTCTGCCGCCGGTAACGGTAAGTGTTGCCGTACCCTTGACAGTAATACTGCCGCTGATACCGGCGCCGCTTTTTCCGGTTCCCACAAAACTAGGGTTGCCCATTCCTCCTGTCAGGAAGCTATTCTCAATCACGTTCAAGGTAACTGAGTCGCTTGTCACCGACAGGGCAGTTGCGCCGTCATTCACCTTTGACGATCCGTTCCGTGCTTCAATTACAACGCCGTTAAGGTTCAGAGTTACACCATCGACGGCAACCTTAAGCACATTTGAAGTAGAGGACTTTCCACTCGCCATGCCAACGGTATATTCACCCGCCGTGCCGAAGGTTAGTACGCCATCTTCATAAGTTGGCATAGCACCATCTTTGTCTATGCTGACAGAAAAGTCACCGAAGGTGGCAGGTATACCTGTCCGAAACGCCATCCCAAGTAACTGCGTCCCCACCGTCACGGTAATTTCCGGAAGATCGGCCCTTACTGTGTAGCCCTCTATCATCGGCGTAAATACATAAATGCCCTCGGCATCCATGTCATATTTTGGCTCGGATGACCATGTAACAGGAATCTCCATGGCTTTTTCTTCCCATTTTTGATTAGTATCTTCCTGTTGTTCATTCACATTTTCTTGCAGGTCAGAGCTATTGGTTGCCTCTGCCGAATTGTCCGATTCAGTCTCCTCTGACTCACTGGAATCCTGCACCGCTTCAGCCTGTGTACCATTGTCAGCGGGAACAGCCGTTTTCACCGTTGCCGACAGGCTTTCAGGCAGACCCAAATTCTCAATCTCCGTGCCGGTTAATACAGACACCTCTGTTTCGGCAAGCGGGACGAATGCGATGATTTCTCCGCTTGCACCTGATGTGTCCGCTTCTTCCGCCATAGCCGAAGTCGGTAACATTGTCAGAACCATGCAAACCGCGAGCCAAATACTTAAAATTTTATTTCTCACTTATTTTATCCTCCTATTATCATATTTTTCGGCCAATAAGAGCAAAACAATCCTGTTTTGTCCACACATTGACATCTGCATTAGGGGCAGAATAAGCCGTGGCCTCCTGTCTGCGCCGAGGTTTTTCATGCTATCACACTCCTTTATGCTGAAACTAATGCAGATTCTCTTATAAGTTACGGCCAAAAGAATATCATAAGAAAAAGAAAAAATGTGCCCTTACACTTAAAAGACACATTTTTACGCTTACAAATTTACTATGAAATTAAATTAACCCTTGACAATGCAAATTTAATGCTACTTAAAAAATAGAATTAACCTGATACTCCATCCCACTTTGATTATGAAAGCTCCTGTTGCTTTATTGCATTTCGTATTTCTCCTTCAAGCTAACTTGCATTCATAACAATAAAAATAAAACTTTTATTCGTCAGTTAACTCATATGTCACATAAGGGTGATCCATATGGTAGCCCAATTTTTCTGCCAAAGACACTGAGCGCAAATCATGGGCATCCCAGCTTGGATATATCCCTTTCTTCAAGCACTCTACTATCAATTTGGCACCACATACCGTTGCAAGACCCTTTTGCCTGTATTCAGGCTTTGTGTCAATTTCAATTTCTATCCCCCCGTTATACACAGCATAGGGCGAAGCACCTGATACAAGCTTTCCTTCATGCAATATGCCTACGCCTATGGCTCTTTTTTCATAATATGCATAATCCTTAAATTGCGAGCATAAATCAGCAGACCATTCCTCCCTTTGTGCCATTTGAAATATTTCTTCATTGAATAACTTAATTTCATAACAATGATCCAAAGCGTTTATATATTCTATCAATTTTTCTTGGTCAAAAACATTTGGCTCCTTCTTTATTGCATAACGTAAAAACTTCTTCGCTCGTTTACCATAATAGCTTTCGATTATGGTCTCCCATGACTTGTCTTTCGGAACTAATAATTTAAATCCAATAATTGATTGGAATAAAACGGAATCCGGGTTGCCTGCAAAAAAACAAATATCACCAACCTCAATCATTGCTGAAGTCGGGTTTACACTGTTATTGGTAATCAAATTTCCCATGTGCCCTTGCAAACACGACCATATCATTGCTTCATTCCAGCCATCAAACAGCACTGCCGCTTTTTCTATGCTCATTTTATCACCAACTTATCTTATATACCAAGGCATTGCTTTATTTATACATGGTGCTGTGGGAACATTAACTGTGCAAAAGTGTCTCTAAATCTGTTATAGAAACCGCCATGCGTTTGGAGGTTTCCGCCATGGACATTCCCATATTCAGAAAACGTTTTATCACCATTTTCATATTCTCACCAACTTCAATCACATGTCCATCTAAATCGTAAAAGCGTATGGATCGTTGCCCCCACTTCGCCTCCTTCACACCCTCACCTAAATATTTAATATCGTTACGTTGTTCTAATTTCTCAATAAACTTATCAAAATCGTCCTCTTCAAAGTATAATTCCATATTGTGTGATTGTTTCAATACACGTTCTTTCGGGATACATTGATTCCATAGTCTTGATATACCTCAAGATCAAATAAATCCTGGTAAAACTGTCTGGAGTGCTTTACATCTTTGACAGCTATACACACGCCTTGATATTTCATTTGAATTACCTCCCCATATAATTAGATTCATTACGCTGAAAGCTCAAATACCGTGTGCCTTGGAAAGAAAGTTTTCCTTGATCACCTTCTGCTAGCATTCCATATTCCGATCCTGAAACAGAAAATTCTACCCTGTCACCGCTTTCCACTTGAAAGGTTGTATAATACCATGTAGAGGAGCTTGAGCTAAATCCATGTGCTCCCGTTACATCTCCGGCGTTGGCATGATGAGAATGGGACACATCTGTCCTTTTTGATATCACCTTAGCATCAACTATCAGCTTTGGGGATTGATTATTTTTGTTCCAAGTGCTAACCCCTTTTATAAATGTTACGATAAAAACCCCGATCACAATAATAAAAATCATCGGAACAATAATACTCATTAATTGAAATCCCATGCTAAATCCACTATATCCATATCCCATATATTCTTCTCCTATTCCATTTCTCATTCTAATTTTTATGAAGAGTTATTATTGTTTTGCAATATCATAATACAGATTCTTCGAATGGTAAAAAGCTACCAAAAAACAGATGTTTGCAATAAAAGTAACCATAATGAAAATGATTCGAATGCCAAAACGAATAATAACAATCATTCTTAGTACAAATTATAGCATAATACTACCAACTTGTACCATATCACCCAAATATCCTTAAGAGTTTTTTAGGATATTATAATCTACAGCACAATAAATATTGATTACCGCAAGTAAAATCAAGAAATATAATTTTCTTTACGATATAATTGCTTTAGAGTAATAAAAACGAGGTGAACAGACCAATGTACCAGTGGCACAAGCAAATTCAAATCATTGTTGATGAAATTGATGCGTCGATTCTTCATCATCACAATGAAGCACTGACCCTGAGATTTCTTTCTCGGAAGTTAGGTTATTCTGAATATCATATTACCAGAAAATTTAAGGAAATATCCGGCATGCACTTTAGAGATTATTTAAGGCTTAGAAAGCTAGCCTTTGCACTTAAAGAAGTTCGGGATAGTGAAAAAAGCATTTTGGATATAGCCTTTGATTATGGTTTTTCATCACATGAAGCTTTTACCAGAGCTTTCAAAAAAGCATATGGTGTAGCCCCAAGTGAATATCGAAAAAGACCTAAGCCCGTGGTTCTTCGTACAAAAATAAACCCCTTCGACCCCTACTTTTTTGGATTAGGAGAGATTGGTATGATAAAATCTGCAAATGATATTAAAATTTATTTTGTAACCATTCCTGCCCACAAGTTTCTGCACATTAAAAACTATGAGAGTAATGGTTATTGGGATTTTTGGCAAAAACAGAGCCTTATTCCGGGACAAGACTACGAAACAATTTACGGCCTATTGGATAGCATCAAAGGAAAGTTAGATGACGATGGAGGGACGGAAACAAACAGTAGTAGTGGCCAAATTATGGCATATATTAACGACCCAAATGGCAGACTTTGCGATTGGGGAATACCACGTACAGAATGCCATGGTGTACGTCTTCCCCTTGATTATAAAGGCGAAATTCCAAAACAAATGCTAATGGTTGATGTTCCCCAAGGGGAATATATTGTTTTTGAACATGGACCATTCGACTATGAGCAGGAAAATCGGAGTGTAGAGGAAAAAATTGAAATGGCAATGACAAATTTTGATTTTGCGGACACAAATTACTGCTTTGATGCTTCCGCTGGTAGAATCATATACTTTTATTTTAATCCTGAGCGGCATTTTAAGTACATCCGACCGGTACATAAATTAGAATAAAAGAATTGTCTGCATTGCTTAAAACTTCAAAATACAAACAAAATTCTGGGAGGAATCAATATGAGTCATTCAATATGTGGAGTTGATTGTGGTAAATGTACGCATAAAGGCATTTGCCAAGGATGTGTCGCATCAAACGGGCGTCCGTTTCATGGTGATTGTGTAATAGCGTTATGTTGTCAGAACAAGGGACATGAACATTGCGATAAGTGTTCTGATATTTCTTGTGCACTTAAAGAAAGGTTGATTGCGGAATTCAACGCACTAGGCATGAAAGATATGGGGGAAATTACGGAGCTTAACGCAATCAACGGATTTTACATTAATCTCGAATACACATTGCCAAGTGGTCAATTTGTAAAAATGTGGGATGATAAAAAGATATATTTGGGAAATCAAATAGAAATAAAGGGAACTACAAAATATTATGGTCTGGCTGCTGATGAAAAATATCTAATGGTCAGCGAATACGGGGAAGCCGGTCGTGACGCTAAAATAGTCCTATTTAAGCGTTGGAACGAAACGTCATCTCCCGATTCGTTGAGCTGACACCTATATATTTACGCTTTTGTTTTAACATAGATAACCAGCAGAGTTAGCTTAAGCAAGTTTATTCCAATAACTTCCTCAAAATCTGTAAGCCTAATTCTAACTCATCCATATTTTTAGGGGTACTTATTGCTAACCTTACTGCCGGTTCAACAATTGCACTACCAACAATAAAACGCTCACAGCAAAACACTTGCACGCCCTTTTCCTTCGCCATCATTTCAAATTGTTTTCCCGTCCACCTAAGCGGCAAAGGCAACCAGCGAAATTGAGAATTTAAAGCACCCTGAACTTGATAGTCTGATAAGTATCTGTCAACTAGTTTATTCCGTTGCTGCAAACAGATAATTTTTTCTTGTATGATCTTTTGTGCCACACCGGTTCTTATCAGTTGAGAAGTGATTTCAACCTCTAAAGGGGCTGACATAACATTTATGTCGCTATTCCCCTTTTTTAATTTCTCTAAAAATGGCAAAGGCATTGTTAAAAATGCTACTCTTAAACCGGCAGAAAGAGAATTTGATACCGTAGAAATATAGATACTCTGCTGGGGCACGATACTAGTTATAGGTGTATTCTGGGCCGCTGATAAAAACGAATACGTGGCATCCTCTATACAAATCAAACCATGCTGTTTAATAATTGAAGATAACTCCGTACGTTCCTTTTCACTCATATCAATTGTTGTCGGATTTTGATGATCTGGATTAACATAAATCCCCTTGATTTTCTCATTCTTGCAAAGTTGATGGAGATAATCCAAATTCATACTTTGCCCTATATATGGTATCGGTATCAGTTGTATCCCTAAAGAATTTGCAATGTTCTTGATCCCGGGATATACAACAGAATTCGTAACAATTTTATCTCCAAAGTGAAACAGTGAAGTCAAAATGATTGCTAGTGAATTTTGCAGACCAGATGTTATTAGAACTTGCTCAACCGGAACATCTACACCAAATTGAGAAAGCCAACGCTGACCACTTTGTTTGTGTCCAACCCGTCCCGATGTTTCAGAGTATTCTAATAGACTACTGATATTCGCCTTTTTTATAATATGCTTCAGAATTTCAACCACATATTTATTTTGTTCATATAGCGGATGGGATGCACCCAGGTTAATACAATGCTCCAATCCATTTTGATCTAGCATAGGCAAGTTTGACAAAACATCCGATGAAACATATGTGCCCCGGCCAACTTCCCCCGAAATTAATCCTTTCGCCGTACATAACTTAAACGCCCTGGCAATTGTACTTAGATTTACGTCTAAATAATCTGCGAGTTCTCTTTGTGGCGGTAATTTGTCGTTCGGCTTTAACTGTCCGTTTCGCACATCCCGTTCTAGCGCCTGGACAACTTCAATATAAAGGGGAATCTCACCTGTTTTACTGATATTCGGTTTCCAAGTCATAGGATAATTTTCAAAAGAATTAACGGGCATGGCCTTCTCTCCTTCAAAATTGTTCTGCAAACAATTTTATCATTGCTTGCACACATTATCAAGAATATACTTAAATTAAAAATATCAATTAAACAAGGAGGAGCACCATGGAAAAAGAAATCTTAAAACTGGGAAATCCAAAACTATACGAAATGAGCAGTCCTGTTGAAAAAACTGAACTATCACAATTAGCACCCCTTATTCAAGATTTACATGATACCTTGATTGCATTCAGAAACCAGTATCATGCTGGAAGGGCAATTGCCGCACCGCAGATTGGAATACAAAAGCGAATTTTATATATGTACATCAATCAGCCTACAGTTTTTATTAATCCAGTATTAAGTTTTATTGGTGATGAAGAAATGGAGGTCATGGATGATTGCATGTCTTTTCCTAATCTTCTTGTGAAAGTTCGAAGACATAAAAAAATCCGAATCCTATATCGTGACATGGAATGGAATGAACAAGAAATGCTATTGGAAGGGGATTTATCCGAACTTTTACAGCATGAGTATGATCATTTGGATGGAATTCTGGCAACAATGCGAGCAATTGATAAATACTCATTTTATATGAAATAAGGGAGGATGTTTTCTATGAAAAAAATGGGCATTGTTGGCGGGATCAGTTCCGCTTCAACCCTTCATTATTACGAGACACTTCACAATTTATTCTATAACCAATATCACCATTACTACTATCCGGAAATGGTAATTGAAAGTTTAAATTTTCAATATTTTACTGATTTAGAAAATGAAAATAATATGAATGAGTATAAAAAATACATCCTCAAGAGTTTTAATAATCTGAAACGAGCTGGTGCAGACTTCGCAATTATGGCCGCTAATTCGCCACATTCCGTTTTAGAAGAAATACGTAATGATATTCCAATCCCAGTCCTTAGCATCGTTGATGCTGTTGGACAGAAAGCAAAAGATTTAGGGCTGAAAAAGCTACTTTTAACTGGCATTGGTTACACAATGCGCAGCAGTTTTTATCAGAGTGGACTTTTAAAATATGGGATAGAGGTAATCACTCCAACCGTTGAAGAACAAGAAATCATTAATAATATTATTTTCTCTGAACTAGTGATTAACTTGGTATCAGAAACATCAAAACAAACCTTTTTGAAAATCATTTCATCATATCCCGTTGATAGCGTAATCTTGGGTTGTACTGAACTTCCGCAATTAGTATCACAAAAAGACACAGATCTTTGTCTTTTAAATTCTTTAGAAATACATTGTGAAGAAACGCTAAAATATGTGTGCGACAAATAATAAAACATCTTTTATATAACAGATATGCTTGCAGCGGCTTTGCTTTCAGGGCCGTTGCTTTTTGTTTCATTAGACTCCCCTCCCACTTTTTTAAAGTATATTCTTAATCTATTCAATGTCTATGTACAACCCAAAACCAAAAATGAAATGTTTGGTTTGGTTGTTAGGTTCATTCAGCGCCCACTTCTGCAATTGAAAATTCTTGCTGTACCTATCAATCGAAATTAGTCCCTTGTATCATCTTACTTTGCTATGGTATACTTTTTCCATATAATACTAAATGATTTATAAAAATATTTTTTTACTCTTATGAGGTACTGTTTAATATGAAACTTATACTCGAAAATTTATCTCTATAAAAGGATGTGTTTTATGAAGCGTATAGTTGCATTATTTGTATTAACGTTGGTCATTTCTACAATGGTAGGATATGATACAAACAGAATGGCTGAGGTGTCAGCTGCGCAGAATTTCTTTGAAGCTACTGTTATATCGGTGAATTCAGACAGCCTATTGGTTGAACCTGCCGAAGGAACAACAGAAAGGAATATCTCCAACCAACTTCAAGCGGGGACATTAAATACCAGTGAAGAGAATTCTCTTCTTTATTTGAGCAAGGTAGCCATAGGAGATAAAATCAAGATTGGATACTTAGATGGAATCATAGAGAGCTCTCCTGCTGAAATCACAAAAGTATTCCAAATTTTATTAAAAGAGCCTGCACAAAATCTCCAATGGGCGAAAATCCCAATGGTGATGATAGACGGGAAGATGTACTATGACACTGGCAAAGAAAGCAATCTAATTACGAAATGCGGAGTTATGGATGGAGAAATTGCGTCCACAGTGGATGGGACTCAAATTCCTACGAAAGATAACCAATCTAACTTCGGAGCAGGGTATCAATACAAATATAGTTCGGATCATACCATAGAAATCAATATGAATGATAAATGGTGTGTGTTTGAATATCGCAGCGGTGATGGAAGCCAAATCAAGTTTGGAGATAAGTGGTATAATGTTGCAGATTTATCGGAAGAAACCATAAAATGGATGCATTGGCATAGCTCCCTAACAGAGCAGGAGCAACGATCAGTAAACTATATTCCATCTGATCTTCTTAACCTAATGGGGCTTGCTAAATCAAATGATGCAGCCCAAACAGAAACAAATAATGTGGCATAAACAGTGCTATAGTAGAAAGGAGTGAGGACATGAATTGGGAACCTTGGACAGGATGCTATCAAACTAGTGATGGATGCACATATTGCTATTTCTATGGACCCCATGGGAAACGTCACGGACAAAACGACATACAAAAAACAGATAAATTCGATTGGCCCATTCGGACAAACGCAAAAGGTGAATATAATATTAAAGGAAATAAAATCCTTGCCACTTGTTTTGCCACTGATTTTTTTCTGCCTGAAGCCGATGAATGGCGAAAGGATGTCTGGAGCATGATAAAACAAAGGTCTGATATCGATTTTTTGATTCTAACCAAACGAATTGACCGATTCAACGTTTCATTACCCGCCGATTGGGGCGACGGTTATGACAATGTAAATATCGGTTGTACCGTGGAGAATCAAGCTTTGGCAGATTATCGTCTTCCTCTGTTTTTGTCTTATCCGATAAAACGGCGTTTTATTGCCTGTTCCCCTCTTTTGGAAGCCATAGATTTATCAGCCTATCTCCATGGGATTGAGCATGTTACAGTATGTGGGGAAAGTGGGCGTGATGCTCGTGAATGTGATTATGATTGGGTACTGGATATTCGTGAGCAATGTATAAAAGCAAATGTTACTTTCTGGTTCAAAGGAACAGGATCGTCTTTTAAACAAGATGGTATGGTGAAAAAAATAAATCCGTTTAAACAAGGGAGTATTGCAAAGGAACTTGGGATAAACATTTTAGGTGGTAAGAAATTATTTTAATAGAAGTGCCGCCTCAGTGAAATCTACTCACCCGCAGACTAATGACTACACTTGGGAATTTAAGTGTTAATCAAGAATTGTGCGGTGCCGAAAGTAAGTAAGCTACCTTTCGGCTGAACCCATAAAAGGAGGTACAGGATGTCAAGCATAATCAATAACGTAACACCGTGGCCAGAAGAAACAATGAAAAACTACGGCTGGCTGGATGAATTTTTACAAAAGCAACCGTCTACTGTAAAGGAATTTCAACCCGCATGGCAAGCATACAAATATTTACTCGGGGGCAAAATGTACGCCTTAATTGGTATGAACGACCAAAACGGACGTCCCATTATCACCATGAAACTGGAACCAATGTATAGTGACATGCTGCGCAACCAGTATGAAAACATTGTGCCAGGTTACTACATGAATAAAGTACATTGGAGTACTGTGTATCTGGACAGTGAGATACCCAATGAAGTACTTGCCGATATGGTGCGTGCCTCTTATAAATTAATGTTTTCATTGTTAAGCAAGAAAGTTCAACAGGATATATTAGGGGAATAGAAATACGTCGTCTTAAACCCTATTTCTCTTGTTTTTAAGGAACCCTCAGCTAATACTGTCCATTGTCTGAGGACTAATAATTATAACGCTCATTAAAGTGGGATAGTATCCAAGGGGATTCTTGTCCCCTTTTTTTGGTTTTCTCTCCAATCTAATGCCTCGGTTGGTCTAAAATAGATTTGTAACCATGAGCGCCATCATACAGGATATTTTACATAACAAAACTTTATACGGCGCTTGATAGCATTTTTACAAGGAAAATGGTTCAACAAAGTAAAAATAAAAAGCGCCCCTTTCATTAGACAAAGGTTCGTTTATCTAACAAAAAGGAGCGCTCAAATTTTATAGTGAATTCATTTTGCTGTAGATTTCATAACGTTCTTTTGCATATTCCTCTGCCTTTGTAAACAAATGCTCCGCCTCATCCGGAAATGTTCTAGCAAGTGAACTGTATCGAACTTGCCCCATTAAAAAATCACGGAAACTTTCAGTTGGTTCTTTTGAGTCAAGAATAAAAGGATTTTTACCTTGTTTGCTTAACTCCGGATTATATCGGTAAAGATGCCAATATCCTGCGTTTACCGCCTTTTTAATGGTTGCCATGCTTTTCCCCATGCCTTCCTTGATACCATGGCTGATACATGGTGCATAAGCAATGATAATAGAAGGTCCCTTAAAACTTTCGGCTTCACGAACTGCCTTAATTAGTTGAGCATTGTCTGCATGGATACCTACTTGTGCCACATATACATTTCCATACGTCATTAGCATTCGTCCTAAATCCTTCTTGCCGGATTTCTTTCCGGAGCTGGCAAATTTTGCGACTGCTGCTGCCGGGGTAGATTTAGATGCTTGACCACCTGTGTTTGAATAAACCTCTGTATCAAATACCAATACATTTATATCTTCCCCTGATGCCATAATATGGTCAAGACCACCAAACCCGATATCGTATGCCCAGCCATCCCCGCCAATCATCCACTGGGAACGCTTAACCAAATAATCTTTCCTTTGTTTAATATTATTTAATAATAACACTACCTCATCATCCGTTATTTCGTAATTCTCTATTGCATCAATTAGTTTTCCACTTACTTGTTCGCTAATTTCTCCATCCTCTTTGTAGTTCAACCAATCACTGATTAATTCTTTTATCGTTACATCTACATTTGTAGAAAGGAGCTGTTTCATTGTTTCTTCCAAGCCATTTCTCATCTGTTTGGTTGCAAGGTACATTCCGTAGCCGAATTCTGCATTATCCTCAAACAAAGAATTCGCCCAAGCTGGCCCCTTCCCTTCCTTATTTGAAGAATAAGCACTACTTGGTGCACTTGCACCCCAAATGGAAGAGCAGCCTGTGGCATTGGCAATCATCATTCGGTTTCCATATAATTGAGTAATAAGCTTAATATACGCTGTTTCCCCACAACCTGCGCATGCTCCGGAAAATTCCATTAATGGTTCTCTAAACTGACTATCCTTAACTGTAACACCAAGAGGAATGTTGGTTTTATATCCAATTGTACAATTTGCAAACTTCCAATTATCTACTTCGTGGGATAATTGTGTTTCGATGGGCTTCATAACAAGAGCCTTTTCTTTGGCAGGGCAGATATCAGCACAGTTTCCGCAACCTGTACAATCCATAGGGCTAATCTGCATTCTATAATATAATCCTTCAAAGGATTTACCTGTCGCTTTCACCGTTTCAAAAGAAATGGGAGCTTTGTTTAACTCTTCTTCCGTTAGCAAAAAGGGTCTAATTACTGCATGGGGGCAGATATAAGAACATTGATTGCATTGAATGCAGTTTTCCTCAATCCATTCTGGTACATTAACGGCAATGCCTCGTTTTTCATAGGCTGTTGTACCGGAAGGAATTGTTCCGTCTTCTCTGCCTATAAAAGCACTAACTGGTAAATCTTGTCCCTTTTGTGCCTGCATGGGTCTCATTATATTTTTAATAAAGTCAGGTTCCTCAATAGTACTCATTTCCATATGGCTATTATCAATTACATTTAACCACTCCTCGGGAACTCTCACCTCATGAATTTGTTCAACTCCCATTAAAATAGCGTCCTGATTCATTTTAACTACCTTATCCCCTTTTTTACTATAGGAATAAGTTACCGCTTTATTTAATTCATCGATAAATTCTTCTTGCGGTAGAATATTGATAAGTCTGAAAAAAGCACCTTGCATAACCATATTTATTCGGTTACCAAGACCAATTTCCTCAGCAATTTTCACAGCATTTATTGTATAGAATTTTAATTCTTTTTCTGCAATTAACTTTTTATATTTATTCGGCAAATATTGTTCTAACTCCTCATCGGACCACTGGCAGTTTAGAACAAAAATGCCCCCTTGTTTCACATCATCAAGAATATCATATTTGTTAACATAGGACTGGTTATGACATGCAACATAATCCGCATTGCCTACCAAATATGTGGACTTGATTGGCGACTTTCCAAAACGGAGATTTGATATGGTAACCCCACCTGATTTTTTGGAATCATAGTCAAAATAAGCCTGTACATGATCCTCGGTTTTATTACCAATAATCATAATCGCCTGTTTGTTAGAGCCTACTGTACCATCAGAACCCAACCCCCAAAACTTACAGGAAATACGGTCAGAAGGTTCTGTTGAAGCTTTGAAAACTCTTTCCAAAGAGGTTTTTGTGACATCATCAACAATACCTATTGTAAAATTGGTTTTAGGCTTTTTCAGTTTTAAATTTTCATAAACCGCTGTGATGTCCGCCGAATTGGTGTCCTTTGACCCTAGCCCATATCGACCGCCCACAATAACCGGTGCATGATCCACATCACTGAAACAGCCCTTGACATCCAAAAAAAGAGGTTCACCAATGGAACCGGGCTCCTTTGTCCGATCAAGCACCGCAACTTTTTTCACCGACTTTGGAATAATATTTTGTAAATGCTTACTGGAAAACGGACGATATAAATGTACTTTAACCAATCCGTATTTTTCTCCATTAGCATTGTGATAATCAACGGTTTCCTCTATTGTCTGTGTTACAGATCCCATTGCAATAATGATATATTCTGCATCTTCTGCACCATAATAATCAAATAGTCCATACTGCCTTCCTGTTTTTTTGCCTAGCTGAGCAAAGTAATCTTCAACAATTGGAATAATATCACTATAGAATGGATTGCCTGCCTCTCTTCCTTGAAAATAAATATCAGGATTCTGGGCTGTTCCACGGGTAACAGGATGATTTGGGGATAATGCTCTATCTCTAAAATCCTGTATTGCTTTATAATCAACCATCTCCGAATAGTCACTATATTCCAAAGCCTCTACTTTTTGTATTTCATGTGATGTCCTAAATCCATCAAAGAAATGTACAAATGGCAGCCTGCCTTTTATTGCAGATAGATGGGCAATGGCAGCTAAGTCAATTACCTCTTGCACAGAACCACTTGCTAATAACGCACATCCTGTTTGTCTAACTGCCATAACATCCTGATGATCCCCAAAGATGCTCAAGGCATGGGTCGTAATTGCTCTAGCACTCACATGAAGTACACCAGGCAAAAGCTCTCCCGAAACCTTATACAAATTTGGTATCATTAATAGAAGCCCTTGAGAAGCAGTAAATGTTGTTGTTAACGCACCACCTTGGAGGGATCCATGAAAAGCCCCTGCCGCACCAGCCTCCGACTGCATCTCAACTACGTTAACTTGTTGATTAAATATATTTTTTCTACCCTTTGCAGCCCATTCATCTGTAATTTCTGCCATCCCTGAGGATGGCGTAATTGGAAATATGGCGGCAACATCCGTAAATGCATAAGCAGTATATGCTGCAGCTGTGTTTCCATCTAAAGTTAACTGTATTTTTCCCATAAACAACTCTCCAACTCTATAGTATTTTTAAAGCTTACTTCCATCATCAACCCAATTTTTGGCCTTTTCTACGCTATAATCCCCCGGAATGCTTACGTTAGTTTCTTGATCTACCTGATGTACATTTGCCCATGCGGCAGTACCCTCTTTATTTGTGGCAGTTGTACTATGAAGTCTCTTATTGTCCTCTCCACTCAAAGTATTGCTGTTTCTTGACATATCTTTTCCTCCTTTATATTGATAAACTTAATTGTTCATAAGCCCATTGTTTCCATAAAATCTATTAAAATATATTATTTAAAATTCTCCCAAAACAATATTCTTATTCTTTTTGCAAAATATGTTTTTACTTATGCAAAGATAATTTTTCAGTATGGTTTTGTTAACATGAAAAACTTGTTCTAATGCAGGATATTTTCAAAAGCTGCTCCACCCAATGAATTTTAAACTATCTATACTCTTTTTCTTAAGTCTCCCGTTGAAGGATTATCAATTAGTTTTCCCTCCTTTGTAAAACGTGAACCATGACAAGGGCAATCCCATGAATGCTCCTCATTGTTCCACTTTAAGGCACAGCCCATATGAGGACAACGAGGTGTTGTGGGTGTAAGCAAATTAACTACTGCTTGAATAGCATTGCTGGCAAGCTGTGGGCGAAGAATTCTACGGGATGGAGAGAAAACCTCCTCGTAGGGATTCTGTTTTCCTAACACGAGGTCTGTAAGGAGCATTGCTGACACCATGGAAGAACTCATGCCCCATTTATTGAAACCGGTAGTGACATATAAATCAGTTGTACTCCCAGAATATTTACCGATATAGGGAATACCATCAAGGGTCATACAATCCTGTGTTGCCCACTTGTATCTGATTTTTGCATTTGGATAGTGCCGATTTGCAAAATCTTCAAGCTCGTTAAAATTACCCCCTTTTTTTCCTGTACGGTGATCACCACCACCTATGAGTAAAAGGTTTTCATAATTACGAAAGGACATACCTTTTTGTGCTTCGTCCACATACATCCCCTCCACATTATGGGCATTTTCCAATGCAATCACATAAGATCTATGTTGATACATTTTCAAAAAATAACTCCCATGCTTATTTAGAAAAGGAAAATGAGTAGCTACAATAATTTTGTCTGCTGTAATCTTTCCATGGTCTGTAACGGCAGTTGTACCAATCAATTCACAAACAGCAGTATGCTCAAATATAGATAGACCTTTTGCAATACCTGCTACAAATTTCAACGGATTAAACTGTGCTTGGTTAGAGAATCTAATCGCACCTGCAATGGAAAATGGTAGGGAAAGTGAATCCACAGCCTGAGCCGAAAAACCGATTTTAAGCAGGGCGGCGAGTTCTTGCTCTACCTTTTTTCTGTCATCAAGGGAATAAACATAATTGTTTTTTTCTTCAAAGTCACAATCAATTTTATTGCACAGTATTCCATATTCTTTTAGAGCCTTTTCATTCGCCTCCAGATAGAGCCGTGCAGTTTCCACGCCAAATTCACGTATTAACTTGTCATAGACAAAACCGTGCTGTGATGTAATTTTTGCAGTGGTATTTTTCGTTATTCCGCTACAAATACCATCTGCCTCAACAAGTATATATTTCACACCAGCCTGTTCCAGCATATAAGCACATAAAATTCCTGCCAAACCTCCGCCGATGATGAGTATTTCCGTTCTGATATCCTGATTCAATACATCAAAACTTGGTCAATTTGATTTTTCCTTCCAAACGGAATTCATTTTATTCCACCTTTCTGCATGGTGTTTACACCATAAGACAATTACTTGTACTGCATTTGCGGCTTGAAATTATTTTAAAAAGTTATTTCGGGGCTGTTCAATATTATGAATATTGTTTTCTAAAAATGGAATATTATTCAGCGAAAGGAAGTGTTATAATGTTTAAACATGAGAAACAGCTTTTTCATCCTGTTGAAGTAGAAAGACCTAATCCCCAGTATGCTGTATTAATGCAAGAACAGCTAGGTGGCGGAAACGGAGAGCTGAAAGCTGCAATGCAGTATATGTCTCAAAGCTTTCGTATTAAGGATCCTGCTATCAAGGATTTGTTTATGGATATTGCAGCCGAAGAACTCAGCCATATGGAAATGGTTGCACAGACGATTAACTTGCTCAATGGACATGATGTTGATTATACAGCTGTAAATGCTGGCGAAATTCAAACACATGTGATTCTGGGTCTTAATCCAGGACTTATCAATTCATCCGGATATTCGTGGACTGGTGATTATGTGACGGTTACTGGTGATCTTTGTGCAGATTTGCTCTCAAACATAGCTTCAGAACAAAGAGCAAAAGTGGTATACGAATATCTATATCGTCAGATTAATGACAAAAAGGTAAAGGAAACCATAGATTTTCTGCTTAACCGTGAAGAAGCGCATAATGCAATGTTCCGTGAAGCCTTTAATCGAGTGCAGGATACTGGCTCTAATAAAGATTTTGGTGTAACCAAAGATTCTCGTATTTATTTCGATCTATCTAGTCCCTCTCCTGCAAATGCCTTTGGAGATACAAAAGCCAAGCCCGTTAGCTTTAACAATCCAAATGATTAAATAAAAGAATGGCAACCAACGGTTGCCATTCTTTTATTTCCAAGCATTCACCGGCTTACAAAGGTAATGAACAAACAAAGTTACTTTATGCTAATCGCACACCATTTCTACCCTTTTGATTAAGTAGTAAAAATAATTTTCATAAGGCAAGGATACGGATAAAGTAATTAAATATCTGCATCTGTTGCAAAGGCATCTGTACCCATTGGTGAAATTGTGACAAAAAGCCGCAAAACACCATCTCCCATATTGACAACCTGCAAGCTTTCCTGTCCATCCACCTGCATTAATTCACCCACATGAAGCAAATTTTCGTTACCATTTGTAACAACCTTTGCTTTGCCTTCCATAACTTGCAGAAAAAGTGTTGATTCTAGGTGTGTATGACCCGGCAGCATTTCATCTTTAGCAATGTTAAGAATAAATGCAATTACATTATCACTTTTAAAAAGCATTCTCTTGGCAATTCTTTTTTCAGGCTCATAAAAATAGTCCTTGAAACTATACTTGTTCATAGATAAAACCTCCTTTATTTTAAACTTAAGCTTTAATATACCCAACTCAGGATATAAAAAACAAAAAAACGAAGTCTAATATGGCATGCAGAAGGAAATTCTAAACGACAGTTAAACTAGATACTTGATGTTGCAAAAAAAGTCGGAATAAAAATACAAAAAGTATAGCTAATTTGTTGACAATACCACCTTCATCTCATATAATGTTCAATATTCTCTTTGCACTGCATTACATTCCGGATGAATGCGAGTTCAACAGTACAAACTGAGCAGGCGATGCCCATAAGGGCATGGGGCCGGGCCACTTTACATGTGGCAGCAGATTGCAATTTTGCACATCTGTGGGACAGTAGTATGTTCCCATAGATGTGCTATTTTTATATCCATCTATAGAACAACTGACCTCAAATGGAGTGCCCTCGGAGAAATCATGACACCGCTACCAGCGGGAAACGGAGGATTTTTATGACAAACACCAAAACAAACACAGGCCTTTCTACCGAGGAGGCAAAAAGACGACAACAACAGTATGGCAAAAACGAGCTGGCGCCCCCAAAAAAGGAGAACTTTTTGAAAAAGATTCTCCATATTCTTTGCGAGCCCATGTTCCTTTTGCTCATCGTTGCTGCTGTAATTTATTTTATTCTGGGCGAACCACGGGATGGCGCAATCATGCTGATTTTCGTAATCGGTATTATCAGTATTGATGTTGTTCAGGAATGGAAAACCGATAAAACTTTAAATGCTCTCAAAGACCTTTCAGCACCCCATGTCACCGTTTTGCGGGATGGAACGGAGCAACAGATTCCCAGCGCCGACTTGGTTCCGGGTGACCTGATGATGCTTTACGAAGGTGTAAAAATACCAGCAGATGGTTCCGTTATTCGCTGTGCAGATCTGTGTGTGGATGAATCATCCCTTACTGGTGAAGCTGAAGGGGTTTGGAAAATTTCCACTGAACATGCAGAGCCTACAGGGGACTATTGGCGCAAAGATTACTGCTACGCCGGTACATTAGTGACACAGGGCACTGCGGCAGTGGTGGTTGATAAAATTGGTGCTCAAACAGAATACGGCAAAATTGGCATTGGCGTTGCTACTGCACCCCAGGAGGATACGCCCCTGCAAAAACAGACAGGAAAACTAGTAAAAACTTGTGCCATAATTGCAGCTGCTCTTTTTTTACTTGTGGGCATCTTTACTTGGTTTAACATAGCCGACCACGCATTTCATGAACGTATCGTTGAGAGTATTCTCTCTGGTGTCACCCTGGCTATGGCAATGATCCCAGAAGAATTCCCAGTTATTCTTACCGTATTCCTCTCAATGGGCGCTTGGCGCTTGGCAAAGAAAAATTCCCTAGTACGTAAGCTGCCCAGCGTAGAAACCCTTGGTGCTGTTTCCGTTTTATGCGTTGATAAAACCGGTACCATCACTATGAATCAAATGACAATGCAAGAAATCTGGATAGCCAGCGGCACAGAGGAGGCACTCATTGAAACCATGGGTCTTGGTTGCGAAACCGAAGCTTATGACCCCATGGAAAAAGCCATGCTCCGTTATTGCGAGGAGCACGGCTTTACAAAAGAAAGTCTGTTTGCAAATGAGTTTGTAACTGAATATGCCTTTACAAACAATCTGAAAATGATGGGGCACGTTTGGCGTAAAGATGGTCAACTTGTCATTGCTGCCAAGGGCAGTCCAGAGCGAATTCTCACCATCTGTAGCCTTACGGATGAAGAACGCACTGCAACGGAGAAGCAAATTAATTATCTTTCCTCCGAGGGTTTGCGCGTCATTGCCATCGCAACTGCTTATCCTGAAAATGATGGAGTCATCCCAGCTTCTATCACCGACTGCCACCTTACCCTTCTTGGGCTGGTTGGGCTTGCCGACCCTCCCCGCGAAAGTGTTAAGAACGACATTACTGTATGCAACCGCGCAGGTATCCGTGTTGTTATGATTACCGGTGACAATGGTATCACTGCCTCAGCCATTGCCAAAAAAATCGGCATTCCCAGCAGTGACCGCATTATCACCGGAGAGGCTCTGGAAGCTATGTCAGATGAGGAACTGCGCCAAGCTGTGAAGAAAGTGTCCATATTTTCCCGGGTTATCCCTGAACACAAAATGCGTATTGTTAAGGCATTCAAGGAAAATGGTGAGATTGTTGCAATGACCGGCGATGGTGTAAACGATGCCCCAGCTTTGAAATATGCTGACATTGGTATTGCTATGGGTAAGCGAGGCAGTGAAGTGTCCAGAGAGGCAGCAGACCTCATTTTAATGGACGATAATTTCACCACCATTGTTGAAACAGTAAAGGACGGCCGTCGAATCTATGACAATATTCGTAAGGCTGTGGGTTATGTGTTTACTATCCATATTCCCATTGCGTTTGCTTCACTACTAGCACCATTTTTGGGCATCCCACCCATGGCATTACTGCTGTTGCCACTTCATGTAGTACTTTTAGAAGTAATCATTGATCCCACCTGTTCCATTGTGCTTGAGCGTCAGCCTGCCGAAGCAGACATCATGGACCGTAATCCTCGCAACCCAAAGGAAAAGTTGCTCACTAAAAAACTTCTGATAAAAAGCATCCTACAAGGTTTGGTCATTTTTGCGGTGTCATTTGGTGCTTATTTCATAACGTTTTCAAATGAGCCTGGTAATGCGGAAATCGCCCGCTCCATGGGTCTTTCCATCATCATGCTGGCAAACTTATTCTTAGTCCAGGTCAATAGCTCTGACCATGATTTTGTCTTTCGCTCTATGATACGTCTTTCAAAAGACAAGGTTATGTGGGCAGTAAACCTTGGAACACTTGTGCTATTGGGCGTCATCCTGAACACGCCTCTTTCTGGCTATCTCAAGCTTGCACCACTTTCAGTCACACAATCTCTTATGGTATTGGGGTTAGCAGCCATATCTGTCCTGTGGTATGAGTTGGTAAAGCTTATGAAAAAGCTGCAAAAAGATTGATTTTGCAATATGGTCTCCCAGAACTTATGAAAAGGAATGCAAATAAAAGCCAATACACCTACAATATCATTGACAACGATATCCAGAATATCCTAGGATAAATGGTAATAACGATAAATAGAAGTTCAATAATATTTGATGAATCATTTAGAATAGAAATGGAAAGGCACACTTAAATAAGAAGAATATATTTTGATATATCTGAATTGAAGCGAGTCCTTACTAAGTAAAAACGATGATAGCTACTTAACCCAACAATAAAACCTTGATTTCAGGTCTTATTGTTGGGTTGTTTTTTAGTTTACCATTGCAGAATGATTAATAAACGTTTTTAAAACTTTAAGCTTTCAGTCCATAAGCCAGTTCAGTCGACTTTACCCGTCGATAGATTGCTTCTGGCTTAATTTCTCTTGCAAGAGCATCTTGAGACTTTTATTTGGCAATAAATTGAACCGCCATAATCATTGCAATGATAACACCAACCACTGCTTCGCCACCCAAAAGGCCTGCACCAATAATAGTACCTTTTCCTTCTCTTTCAAACTGAGGATAAACTTTGTCAAGAATGAAGCGGATTGCCGCCCCAATAAACGCTGTAAAGGATAGATAGAACGGCAGATAAACGCCAAGTCCAAGGGTCATAACAGGATAAAATCCAACAATATAAAGAATGGCAGCTATCACAAGTCCAGTTAAAAAAGCTGGAACATGAGAAATTCCACCAGCCATAGCTGCTACAGCAGATGCCTGGGCTGCAGGAAAAAGTTCCGGATTACCAAAAGCAGAAGGACCATAGGCCTGAATAATAGCCATGATTACAAAAACGGATACAACTGCTCCAACAAGCCCACCGATTAATTCTCCTGTCCATTGAGCCTTAGGACTAGACTTCAAGATACTCCCAGCTTTAAAATCGTTCATAACGTCGCCTACAAGACCACAAGCAACGGCAACAACGGCCGCAATGCAAATGGCTGCAACTTCTGTAATTCCGGGAGAACAAAGCTTCGCAAGAATCAGTACAAAAATACCAAACACTTCCATAGGGTTAATGGCAGACATACCCACCGTTTGACATGACATGGCAGTTGCAAGCCAAACCCCTATAATTGTAATAACCGCAGCAACAACAGGTATATCAACAATAATCACAAAAAGTGCTGCAAAAAGTGCCATCAAGATTGGTGCCCATCTCAAGGGGACAATAGAATCTCCAATGGAATCCTTAGACACCATAGACCCAAAGATAGCTTTAAAATTAGGAAGGATGTTTTTTATAAACACGCCCACGCCCGTTCCCACCATCATCCCAAGTCCCAGACCACTTTTGATATTTGCTGCTGTGGACGCATCAACAAAACCAAATTGTTGGCCACCAATTAAAATACCCACGTCACCGATAAGTGCACCAAGGAACCATACACCTACAAATATGGGGCCGACAAGATAGCCAACAGACATAAGCATTGGTGAAAGCCAAACACCACCGTAGGAACCATAGTTCAACCAGCTGCCCCCGCCAAACCAAAGGACAGCGGGAATCTTCATGAACCAGTCGCGAAGCGCAGTCCAAATAGCAGCAAAGCCCAATGCCCCAAAGAGTGTATGTGCCTTTTTCCCGCCTTCGTCCCCAACAATCAGAGCCTCTGCTGCTGCTTGACCCATGGCATAGGGAAGTTTTGATGTTTCTATAAACTGTTTTCTCATAAGAGATGTAAATATAAGCCCCAGCATAGTACCACTTATTGTGATAACAAGCAATTTGACCAAACCTAATTCTGAATTCGGATACAGCATATAAATCGTGGGAATGGTAAAGGCTACACCACCAGCCACCATGGAACCTGCTGACATGGCGGTGTGTGTTACGTTGATTTCATTAATATTAGTTCTTCCCAATGCCTTTAATGCAAACATAGATACCAGTGCAACAAACATAATGGGGAAGGGTAACGATGATGCTTTCAATGCAATAAACATAGATGAACATGTAACAATGACTACGCCGATGATACCAATTATCATACCACGGACAGTGAGCTGTTCCCTATATGATGTGGCATATTTAATGCTCTTCGATTCTTGAGCCATATCCAGAGCCCCCTTTTTCTATATCATGATAAACAACGCATTCTAATTTTATCTGATATGCTTATATAAACAAGACTTTACTTTTGATACTCAATAACACCATCAATCATAGTCATTTCTACTTTCAAGTCCATAATGCTCATGGTGGGGATAGAAAGTATATCACCTGAGAGAACAATCAAATCTGCCAGTTTCCCAACCTCCACGCTGCCTTTTATCTCTTCTTCAAAAGAACTATAAGCTCCATTTAATGTAGCACAACGAATTGCTTCAAGAACGGATACAGCCTGGGTTTTATCACACTGAAACCCTACAGACCTGTCGTAGCGGTTTACAGCCGCATCTAAAAGAGCAAGCCCTGCAGGATACGATGGCGTATCACTATGTAAAGAGCATTTTATACCGGCATCCAGCATGCTTCGAATGGCACAGATATATTTATTTCGATTCTCGCCATAGAATTCAATGAATTTTGCTCCCATCTTCTGAATAGAAGATACATTTACACTAGGGCAAATATTCATTTTTGCCATGCGGTTTATTAAGTTTTGATCCACAATGGTACAATGCTCAATACGATGACGAAGATCTGGTCTGGGATTTGTTTCAAAGGCTTTTTCATATCCCTCTACCATAAATTCAATTGCTAAATCTCCAATGGCATGGGCAGTTGCCTGACACTCGGCATCGTTGATTTTTTTAATATATTCGGCAACTTCCTCCCTCTCCCAAGCCCTTTCCCTTGGCAGATTGTGATTGTGGGAGTAAGGCTCTCTTGTTGCACAAGATGGTCCCCCTGAGCCACCATCAATCATAAATTTCGAACTGCCAATCTTAAAATGTTCATCTCCAAGACCACTGGTTAAACCTAATTCCAGAAAATGCTCATTATCCATCAAAGAATATCTTTTGCCAAAAATGCTATGCAACATCATGTAGGAACGAACTTTAAACGTTCCCTCTCTGCAGAGCTTCTGCATAATATGATAGGACGGTTTGTCGCATTCTCCACAATCGTGAATTGATGTAATCCCGTTCTCTAAACAATGCTGATGTGCTTTCATTGCCGCCTTTGCCTGAGCCTCTTGTGTATATTCAACTTTGCCCCAGAGCCAGAAATGGGTACTTCCCCTAACCATTCCCGTCAATTTTCCATCCACAACTTCCACTTCATCTTCTGGATATTTCTTTGCATCCCCTGGAGAATACACATCTAAATATTCCAATGCTTTAGAGTTATACATGCAGATATGTCCTCCCCCATGCATACAGTGCACAGGATTGTTTGGTGCTGCAGTGTCCAATTCATCAATGGTCGGATGACGCTGTTCCGGAAAAAGGCTAGGCTCATATCCCATCATGGAAATCCATTGTCCCGGTTTTTTTAATTTCACAGCTCCCCGAACCAAATTTAACATGTCAGAAAGAGATTTACAGTTCCCATAAAAGGTATCAATCATTGGTGCATCCAAATCCGTGCCTAAAAGACCAGAAAGAATAGGGTGATAATGAGAGTCTATCAAGCCCGGCATTAAAGTTCTGCCCTTTAAATCAATTATTTTCGTTTTATCAGATACAATCTTCAAAATTTCTTCATTTGAACCAACAAAAACGATTTTATTTCTCTTTATCCCAACAGCCTCTGCAATTTCGTCTCTTTCATTAACAGTAATCACCTTTCCACCTATAAAAGCCGTGTCTATATATGAAAAGTCAAACTTCATTGTCTCCTCCCCCCAAATCCTCATAGCAGAAGGTATTAACAACACTTTATGCAGTGAAAGTCCCATGCATCATCCCATGTAAAAGTTAACGTTAACGTCCCACGAAAAAGGTGGGGCTCCCTTCCGTTAAATAGCATAATCCCATTGGCACGTAAGAATAATTTCATTTTCCCTTATGAAAAAAATAATTTCATTACATCTTCATCTGGTTTCTTACCAAAGCAACTACCAACAATAAATACTACAATTGAAATCACAATGGATGGTACAATTGGAGTGGTACCCAAAATACTCACTTTAAAATTTGACATAAGCAAGAAACAAACAACACCAATCACACTGGATAAAATTGCGCCTGTAGCGTTGGCTTTCTTCCAATATAATCCCAATAAAATTGGACATAAGAATGCACACTCAAGGCCACCCATAGCAAAAAGATTAATCCAGACAATTAAATCCGGTGGATAAATTGTAAATATAAATACAATAACACCTACCACCAATGTGGTAATCATACTCATCCTTCCAATTTTCTTTTCAAATTTTGTTTCTTCCTTATCCATATTACCTTTTTCCGGCGCAATGTAGTTTAGATAAATATCCTTTACAATTGCCGCAGAAGCCAAAATTAATAGGGAAGATACGGTAGACATAACTGCAGATAGAGGTGCCGCAATAAACAACCCTGCCACTACAGGATTCATATATTTTAATACTAACGTAGGCACAACATAGTCAGAAGATTGTATCTCTGATGGATCTAAAATCGCAGGTGCAAATGCCCCTGAGATATGCATAACCAGCATCAAAAATCCTACTACGATGGTGCCGTAAATCATAGCACTGTGGAGGGATTTTGTATCCTTGAAACCCATACCTCTTACGGCAGTTTGAGGTAGCCCCAATACGCCAACACCAACAAGTACCCAGAAAGACATTACATATGCCTTTGGTGTTGTACCACCTACGGTAGGGTCATTCCATGTGGGATTCACAACATTAAGTTTCTCAACAATCGCTTCAAATCCTCCGCCTACCTTTATAATGGTAAACAAAATAATGAAACCACCCATTACCATAACCAAGCCCTGTATAGTATCCGTAGTTACCACCGCTTTAAATCCACCAATGGTAGTATAAAGGATAACAATAGCTCCAAAAAGAAGCAAACCATATACATAAGGAAGCCCTGTAATTGTTTGGAATAAAACAGCCCCACCAATAAACTGAGACATCATTTGTGCAATAAAGAATAAAACTAGAGCTACAGAAGAAATGATAACCACTGCAGGTGATTTATATCTTGCTTTTAAGTAGTCAGTTACCGTTACAGCATTGGTTTTTCTTGAAATAATGGCAAACTTCTTACCTAAAATGCCTAAAATAATGAAAGCTGTAGGAACCTGAATGATTGATAAGTATACCCAAACAAGCCCTTTGGAATATGCAACACCGGGTCCACCGATAAAACTGCTGGCACTTGTGAAAGTAGCAATCAACGTCATCGCTAGAACAAGACCACCCATAGACCTTCCACCAATAAAGTAATTATTAATAAACCCGTTACCAGCTTCAGCATCAATTTTAGCTTGTTTTTTACTAATATAAAGACCAATGCCCAAGTTTGCAAGGAGATAGATCACTAAAACAGTCATCAAAATTATTGTATATGAACTCATCCTTGATCCTCCTCTTCACTGTCCTCATCCGCTATTTCATCAAGACTAAAATCTTTGAAAAACAGCTTTACAACAACAATTACAGCAATACAGAATAATACATAGCCGACAACGCAGCTTAGGAAGAACCAAAGGGGTAACCCCATTATATAAATATACTCTTTGGAAGCTTCAGCCAAACCATAGCCAGTAAAATACCACCATAAAAAGAAACCAAAATAAAGACCAATGGAAATAAGAGCTTCCTTTTTAATCTGAAGATTTCTCTCCTTTTCCGTCAGTTTCGGCACCATATCTTTCCCTCCTTTAATCTAATCAAGTTATAAACATCCCTACATTCTTCCTTGCAGCGAGTTGCAAAGTCGGTATACCTATTTCACCTTCTCAAAATAATGAATTAGAGCACAAAGCACTTGGTTTACCGGAGTAGCAAGGCCTGCCCTTTTGCCTTCTCTCACAACTGCACCATTAATCATTTCAATTTCTGTGGGCTTATGCTTCAGCACATCCTGAAGCATCGATGATTTATTGGCTGCCGTCGCTTTGCAAACCTCCTTGGTGTGTTCCACAGGATCTGTAAAGCCTAACACAATTCCCTTAGCTTTTGCAACTGCAATCCCTTCCTTCACAGCCTCTTCCAATATTTCTTCGATTTCAGGGTATTGAAGAAGCTCACCATTTGTCAGTTTTGTAATTCCCGTTAATGCATTAATACCCACATTGACGAGAAGTTTATCCCACACAAGGCCCAATACGTTTTCCGAAACTTCAACCTCCAATCCTGCTGTAGAAAAAAGTTCTGCAATTTTATTTATTCTTTTGGTCCTTACTCCGGAGAGCTCGCCTATTATTGTTTTTCCCACACCCGCATGACGCATTTTTCCAGGTCCCAACATGGTAGCACCGTGAGCGGTGGTTCCTGCCATCACATTGTCTGTTCCAATCAAAGAACCTATACTTTCAATGTTACCTATCCCATTTTGCAAGGTAATTGCGATTGTATCATTACCAAACACAGCTTTATTAGCTTCTACGGCCTGCTCCGTCAATGTGGATTTTACGAATATAATTGCCAAGTCAACAACGCCAACCCCAGTTGCATCTGTGGCAGCTGTCAAATGATTATAACGCAGCAATTCACCATTCTCTTCCATATAGATACCGCCATTGTTAATGGCGTCTACATGCTCTTTCCAAATGTCAAGGAGAAAAACTTGGTTGTCAGGCACTGTAGATAATTTAGCCCCATAAAGGCACCCCATTGCTCCTGCCCCAATAATCGCAATTTTCATTTAACCGCTTTCCTTTCTACTTAATTATGATAAGTTCTAATGCACCTTGTTTCCATTAATACAATTTTGGTATATCTACTTGTTTATTAAAAGAAAACTCAGGAGACGGGAAAGTTCCATCCAATGTCTCCCTATGGAATTCGTTGAGTCCTTCAATCATAACCTGCCTAACCTGGGCAAATTGCTTCACAAATTTTGGTTTAAAATCGCCGTACATTCCAAGAAGGTCTTGGGTTACAAGAACTTGGCAATCAACATGGGGCCCTGCTCCAATTCCCAGAATTGGGATTTCCACAGCTTCCGCTACTGCTTTGCCAACCCCAGAAGGAACACATTCCAATACTATAGAAAAGCATCCAGCTTTTTCTAATTCTATTGCATCCTTGATCAGCTTTGCAGCACTATCAGGAGTGCCGCCTTGCACCTTAAATCCCCCTAGGGAAGAGGCTGTTTGTGGTGTTAGCCCGATGTGTCCCATAACATTGATGCCAACTCCTACAATTGCCTTAATCTGGGGAAGCATTTCTACGCCACCCTCTAGTTTCACGCAATCACAATTTGTCTCCTTGATGAGGCGAACAGCGTTGGCAACTGCAATTTCCGGGGTAATGTATGACCCAAAGGGCATATCTCCAATAATCCATGTATTCGGAGCACCCTTTACCACTGGGCGAATGTGATGAACCATATCATCCATCGTTACAGATTCTGTCCCTTTGTAACCCAACATAATCATCCCTAAAGAATCTCCCACTAGGATAATGTTGCAATCGCTTTCATCAACAATAGTAGCTGTTGTATAGTCATAAGCGGTTACAAAGCTAAATTTCTTCCCCTCCTTTTTAAATTTTTTGAAATCCCCTACCGTCATTTTAACTTTTGCCATCTTTTTACCCCTCCTTTGATTGTTTAGTAGCTAATATATTGTGTCCTTTATTTTCTATGGAACGCTAATGTGAAGAGTGTGGGCGGATAGTTAAGGAAGCTATTGGCTAGGAAAAGACCCAACAATAACAGCTATATAATTTCCTTCATACATCCAAGAAAAAATGCATCAGAGGATGTGTTCATGTAATGGATTAGCATTCCCTAGCTCTTTTGAAAGTACCGTTGCCGTATTCTTTACAAGATTTACGTAATACTCCCTGTTTTCCGCTTCGTTGTATCGAAGCTTGGGCATGGAAATGCTGAGGGCGGCAACCGGGTTATTCCTGTAATCGAAAATCGGTGCAGCAAAAGATATGAGTCCATCAACATATTCTTCTCCATCTTTGGCATACCCATTTTTCCTAACAACATTCAGCTGATCAATGAGGGCTTCCCTGCTAGCGATCGTCTTTTCTGTACGCTTTTGAAAACCTGTGTTATCCAAAATTTCATTTTGAATATCTTCGGGAAGAAACGCAAGAATTGCCTTCCCCATTCCAGTACAATACATAGGAAGGGCTGTTCCTGTTTTAATGCCCACCTTTATGGCAGAATTGCTCTCAATCTTGTCAACATAAACGATGGTATTGCCGCTATGCATACTTAAATTAATTGTCTCCTTTGTTTCACTTGCAAGGGTTTCTAAGTATGGTCTAGCAATTTCTTTCAAGCCAGTTCTTTCGATAATGCTACTGCCAATGGTGAAAAGCTTAATACTGTTTGAATATTTTCTGGTATATGGATTCTGTACAATATATCCGGCCTCTTTTATGGTACGAATCAAACGATGTACAGTGGTTTTATCCATAGATAGCGCCTGGCTTAACTGGGCAATGGAAAGCTCTCCAAATCGATCTAGTGCCTCAATAATCTGAAATGCCTTTAATATGGACTTAACACTATTCTCCCGTTTTACATCTGCATTCAATTTATTCTAACCTCCCTTAGTGCATAACCCCATACAAGATGATATTATTTTCCCAAGTAACAATCAATAAAATGTTTGATGAAGTCATTATCTTTTCAATGAAAAGGGCAAGACATTTCCTTCGTTTTTTCCATAGTCATTTTAGCATAAAAACTAATCTCGTTGTGTTTTCATTACCTAGTTATATTTTCGCCCTCATATCATAATACGAAATGTTATTTCGTATTATGATATGAAAAAAGTACAAAAATAGATTGGTTGTTCTTGTGTAGCGTCACATGTTTTATTTTAATCCGAGTATAGATTAACGTATCTTTAAGGAGGGTAAAATGTTTCCTTGTAACCAATAGGTAAATTAAGGTATAATTTAGTTATTTAAAATTACTTAGTAAGATCAAGATGAACGTAAGACTAATTATATAGGAAGAAAGAGAATGAAAATGAGAATTATTAATAGTAAAGACCGAAATTCCATCCTAATAGAACCCCTTGTAAAGCTGTGGAAAGCATCAGTAAAAGAAACTCATTTATTTTTGTCGGATTTGGAAATTGACAATATCGAAAAATATATTCCACAAGCTTTAGTAGGGATTCCTCATTTGATTATTGCAGAAAATCACAGTGGTGTTCCAATTGCATTTATGGGAATAGATGATCAAAAACTCGAAATGTTGTTTATTGATCCCAAAGAACGTGGACATGGTTTGGGCAGAAAATTAGTTGAGTTTGGCATTAAAGAGTATTCTATTAATGAACTGGGAGTTAATGAACAAAACCCACAAGCAAAAGGGTTTTACGAACATATGGGATTTGAAGTTTATAAAAGAACTGAAATAGATGAGCAAGGAATGCCATATCCTATTTTGTACATGAAATTATCCTAATCTATATGGAAAAAGGATCCCTTGAAGTCTGGTAGCTATATCAATATATTGAATATTAATGCTTATGACATATAAAAAAATGGTACAAATTACTGGCACGGTTTTTTAGGAAGACTATTTTATAATAAAAAACACGTAAATGGTGGTGATTATTTTGGGTAAAGAGTTTGAAATACAAGGCTGCATAGAGGTACCCATGAGTCTATCTGAAGATGAATTTTTCAATGAATTTATTGGTTTTATTGAGTTGAATAACTGGGCATTTGGTGGAGGAATCCATGAAATAATTGATGGATTTTATATTAACGCTGATGGTAGCAAGGGAAAATTTGTTCTTGAGGACATGTCCCCTAATAGCCTGCATGATAAACTAACAATTGAGTTGTTTCAGTATCATTCCTTTGGCGCATTAGTATATTTGATAAATGCAGGACGGGAACTTGAATTTTCCTTTCGGGATGAAAAATGCTTTATCTCAAAAAGCGGCTCTACCAAGACGGTTTCCCTATGGATATCAAAAAATGAGCAGGCTTTTGATAACATAGAAGATCTAATTACGAATGCTATGGTCTGCAATCAGCCACTTGTTCATATATTCAATGACACTACATTAGATACTCTTTATTGAAAATAAAAGAAATACCATTCGTAATTTCTCTGTGCGTTTGCAAATATGCCCAATATAACCAGTTCATATAGATACAAGGGATGTGGGATATTTCTGTCACATAATACATCCCCCTTCCATTGGCTTTGCAGTGGCAAACCTCTACATTTGGAAAGGGAATCGATAGTAAGCGGTTACCCAATCATTTCTTTTCCCTTATACAAACTTTGCTGATAAAAAATAAAAACGGATTCTTTATTATATATAATCAATGAATTTTAATAGGGTTTTTAAGGGTATCTTTGAAAAGAAACACGCATTTTCTTTAGCATTAAATAATTTGATTAAACTTGGATACTCTATGCTTGAGGTGATTGTTTTATGGATGGAAATACCGAACTTCTTAACTATATTTATCAAAATTCTCAAATGGGAATAAAAACGCTTAATCAATTAATAGAAATTGTTGAAGACAACGATTTTAAGAAACAGTTACAATCTCAGCTCAATGAGTACAAAAGCATAAATAGAACAGCTCTGCAAAAACTAAACGAATTAGGACATGAAGAAAAAGGTATTGGAAACATGGCAAAGATATCTGCCTATATGTCAATTAGCATTAAAACTTTGATGGATAAATCCCCTTGTCACATTTCTGAAATGTTGATTCAAGGCAGCACCATGGGCATTATTGATGCAACAAAAAATATACAAAAATATAATGATGCTGATAAGCAAATACTCCAATTGGCTGATAAATTGCTTAAAACGGAGCAAAATAATATTGAGCAATTGAAACCTTTCTTAGAATAAAATTTCAAACATTCTAGAGCCGCTAACTTTATTTGAGGGAAAGCGGCTTTTGTTCGTTTTATACCCAAATAGTCAAGGGTTTTCTGGCAAAAGGATATCTTGACTTCTGGGAGATATTTAACTAAAACCATGACATCATATTGTCATGGTTTTGTGGTATAATAATATTTATTCTAACTTGTGAGGTGTGCCATGAAGAACGACCGATTATTTCAGCTTGTATATTTACTGCTGGAAAAAGGCAGCATGAGTGCCCCCGCACTGGCAAAAGAGCTTGAAGTGTCGGTGCGAACGGTATATCGTGATGTGGATACCCTGTCTATGGCAGGTGTTCCCATTTACACCACCATCGGCAAAAACGGTGGTATTTCATTAATGGAAGGTTACCGCTTTGATAAAACCTTATTGAACGATTACGAGCAAAATCAACTGCTTTTTGCGGTACAAAGTTTGAAAGCTGCTGACCAACAGGTAGACAGTCTGCTATCTAAACTGGGCGGAGCCTTTCAAAAACCGTCACAGGATTGGATTACCGTAGATTTTTCCCGATGGGGTTTAAAAAAAGTAGATAGCATTCGCTTTGAGACTATAAAAAACGCAATTCTTGCAAAACAGGTTTTACAAATTGCCTATTGCGGTTCATCCGGAAAAATGACTAACCGCAACATTCACCCCCTACGTCTTATCTATAAAGATAAACACTGGTATTTGCAGAGTTATTGCCTAAAATCAGAGGATTTTCGCCTTTTTAAAGTGAGCAGAATTGTAGAAATTACACCAATCGACCAACATTTCACCCAAAATTATGAAGGGGAAATACCACCCATTGAAATGGCCAATATACCCTGCACTGAAACAAATATTAAGTTAAAAATCTCGGCACGGCTTGCCTTTCGAGTGTATGACGAGTTTGACCGTGAGAATATTACCGTATTGCCCGACGGTAGTATGCTGGTGGAGGCATGTTTCCCTATAGATTCATGGGTGATAGGCTATATTTTTTCTTTTGGCACAAATGTCGAGATACTTCATCCGCCAAATCTTCGGCATCAGCTTTGGGAGTATGCAGAAGAAATCGCAGCTCATTTTAAACCCTGACACACAGTTGTCAGCTTTTTATAGATATAATAGAGATATCAAAACAAAAGGAGGACGAGATTATGTCAATTGAAAATCAAAAATTTTGCCAAAGCTGTGCCATGCCAATGGAAGGTGCTACGTATGGAACAGAATCCGATGGCAGCAAAAGTGCAGACTATTGTAATTATTGTTATGATGGCGGAAAATTCTGTGCAGATATAACCATGGATCAGATGATAGATTTTTGTGCACAGCCTATGGCAGATGCAACTGGTATGACCCCAGATGATGCAAAGGCACAAATGGCTGCATTTTTTCCACAACTTAAGCGCTGGCAGTAAAAACAAGGAGTGTGTAAAGGATGAACTAGAACGAGCAATATCCCAAAAATGCCATGCCCCATTTACAAGAGGTATCAGGCTTTGTAGCAAACCCTTTATGGGATGAACTCTGTTCCCATTTAGAGTCATGCTATGGTGTTTTACCAAAAATAGAGCATAGCAGTTGTTCCGGTGCGCCTGGTTGGAATATAAAGTATAAAAAAAGCGGACAATCCCTTTGCACACTCTATCCTGCTAACGGTTTTTTTACCTGTCTTGTTTCGGTGAGAAGCCGTGAGGCTATGGAAGCGGAGCTTCTGTTATCCCCTTGCACCGAATATATCCGTAACCTTTATTGGAATACAAAACCCTTTAACGGTGGGCGTTGGCTGATGGTATCTGTTACTTCTGCTGAAATTCTGGAAGATGTGAAAAAACTCATTGACCTACGTGTAAAAAAGAAGAAGCGGCAACATGAGGACAGTTAACCACTGTCTGTATGGCTTTAAGTTGTTGAAAGGCACCACAACTATTCAGCCCCTTGAGAAACAGAGGGGCTTACCCATCGTGCATTATAAATCAATCGTCCAGAGCATCCTTGCGTTAAAACGATAATGAATCTTAATATCATCTTATCTGCCCTTTGTTTATATTTTTGATTTATGAGTTGAGGATTTTGCCATACTGGGATATACTTTTCTATATATAATACCCAGCGAAATATTTTTGAAATGGTAGTAGTCAAATGTAACGGCCGAAAAGGGAATGTATATAACAAGGAGTGAAAAAATGAGCAACCAATTCAAAAACCTAACAATTGAAAACATAGATAATGAACATCTTTGCTGTGCTATTTCGGACAAAAAGCACAAAAACGGCGTTGATGTAAAAAAGAAATGGTTAAAAAACCGCATGCCAGAAGGACATACATTTAGAAAACTTGATGAAAAAGGCAAGGTATTTATTGAATATGCTCCCCTAGAAAGTGCTTGGACACCGATAATTGGTGATAACTACATCTATATTTACTGTCTTTGGGTGGCGGGTTCATTTAAGGGCAAAGGCTATGCAAAAGCACTACTTGAATATTGCATTGATGATGCAAAAAAGCTAGGTAAATCAGGTGTATGCATCTTAACTTCTAAAAAGAAAAAACCTTATTTGTCCGATAAGAAATTTTTAATTAAATTCGGATTTGAAGTAGCCGATAGTATTGATGAGTATGAGATTCTTGCACTCTCCTTTGACGGTAGTAAGCCTACTTTTGCCGAAAGTGTTAAGTCACATTCTATCGATAGCAATGTCCTTACAATTTACTACGGCATGCAATGCCCTTATATTCCAAACTGTATTGAACAGATAGAAAACTACTGTAAAAATAATGATATAGAAGCAAACTTAATTGCAGTAGATAGCCTTGAAAAAGCAAAAAGTTTGCCTTGTATCTTTAATAATTGGGCAGTATTTTATAATGGCAAGTTTGAAACGATTCACTTGCTTAATGAGGGCTATCTAAAAAAGCTTTTAGAGCGTTAGTATATGACAGCACTCTCTCGTTGCATATTGATTTGTTCACATAATAATAAAATCAACGAATTATGGGATTTAGCCAATACACTTTCATCAGTGCATTGGCTTTTTGCTCTTAAAAATAATTCAGAATATTTTTAGAGCAGTACATAATCTTACATTTATTATACTTTTCCATTCAGTTTAATCTTTGTAAATTTTACCTACCCAGTAAAACCATCTAGAAATACTATTTATAAAATTTGACGTTTGGTGAGGGACTTTATATTCCCTTTTTTCAGCTGTTTGCATTTGCAAACAGCTAATTTCAAAATATTTTTATTTTGTGTGTAACCTTTTGCCACTCTCATTTGTACTATTAGTGAAAGGCTTTTCAAGCACAAAGGAGGAACTCATGAGGGAACCAATAGATGTGCTGATTGACAAGTACAAGAACAATCTTTTTGTTATTGCTTTTAATGTTTGCAAAAATATTCAAGATGCAGAAGATGTTGTTCAAGATACTTATATTCAGTACATATCGATAAAAAAAGATTTTGAATCGGAGCAACACATACGTGCATGGCTGATTCGAGTAGCGATTAATAAAGCTAAAAATAAGAATATGACTTTTTTCAGACGGAACACTCTGCCTTTGGAGGATTACATGGAAACATTAACTTTTGAATCTCCTGAATCCTCTGAATTGTTTGAAACCGTAATGAAACTACCCGAAAAATATCGTGTTATCATTCATTTGTTTTATTATGAAGACTATTCTATAAAAGAAATTTCAAATATTCTAAACATATCTGAAAGCAATGTAAAGGTCAAACTATCACGAGGAAGAATGTTGCTTAAAAACACACTAAAGGAGGTATGGGAAGATGACGAATAAGGAGAAGTACAAACAGGCATTTTCTACAATGCATATCTCTGATGAATTTTCTTTGGAGGTAAAAAAAATGACAACTACCAGTAATAATAAGCCAAAATTAAATCGCTTGGTTGCCAGTATCGCCGCCTGTGTACTGATTGTTGGCTGTGCTACGGTTGCATATGCCACTGATTTTTGTGGAATCCAGCGTACTTTACAGCTTTGGATAAATGGTGATCAAACTGATGTAACCATTCAATTTGACGGAAATGGCAACTACAACATGAACTATATTGATGCTGAGGGAGACAGTAAAAATAGAGGTGGTAGTGGAGTCTTCATAGAAGACGATGGTACAGAAAGACCATTAACAGACGATGAATTAATAGAAGAGATAACAGCCCCTGATGTTCAATATGAAGACAATGGCTCTGTATGGGTTTATTGGTTCGACCAAAAAATTGATATTACTGATAAATTCGAGAATAATGTATGCTATATTAAGCTGGTAAAGGGTGAAGAAACTTTGTATATGACTGTAAAGTATCAAAATGGTTACGCCACTGCTCCCGATAGATACCAATCGCCTTCTTCGTTTAACTAATACTAAGTTAAACATCATATTAGTGGCACAATTATGAGCAAAAGCGTAAGTTGGCCTAATTTGCTTTACCAAACATAACTGGTCTACTTCGAAAAATTGAGCAACCTCGCCCTTATCGGCTTGGTTGTTCTTTTTCTATTTACCATACATCCCTAGTTTGGAAAAATAAAGAGCCCCACTCAATATTATAAGATTAGTTTATAAAATATAAAAAGACTAAGTTGGGATATAACTCACCCGACTTAGCCTTTTTATATTCTAAATTCTATAAGCTGATAATTTATCCATCTGAATGGAAAACACTAGCAACTTAATACAGACCTTATACTGGTTTTATCCCATATAGTTTAAATATCTAAACCTGCGTGATAACCTTCATACATTGCATTTGTGATATTACTTGGTCTGATACAATCACCAATTTCCCGTACAATTGGCGCTACATCATATAATTCCTCAACAATATGTCTATTTGCTCTTTGTCCAACAGCACAGATTACAGTTGTACCAGGAATAAGGATATTCTTTCCATCTTTATCTTTACATAATAAACCTTCATCTGAAATAGAAAGGCCTTGCAATCCTGTGTGTACATTCACTAATTCATCAATCATTTTCATCAAAATAGGACGATGTCTAATATTTGCATCCACAGCCAATTCATCTCTCATTTCAACCAAATGTACAGTTTTCCCTTCTTGAGCTAAGTGAATTGCACATTCGCAGCCTGCTAAACCGCCACCTAAAACAATAACAGAATCTGTTACCTTTTCTTTATTTTTATAATAGTCATTAACAACAACTACATTATCACCATCAATTCCAGGTAATGGAGGAACAATAGGAGAAGATCCTACTGCCAGAATCACTGCATCCGGCTTAATATTTTCAATATATGCTTTATCAACTGTAGTGTTGCAACGAATTTCAACACCCTCTTCCCTTGCTTGTGCTTCCAACGCAAGGCCTAATTGATACATTTCCAGTTTAAAGTCAATGGCCTGTTCACATTTTAAGATGCCGCCAAGCTCACTATCTTTTTCACAAAGAATAACTTCGTGGCCTCTTTGTGCAGATGTTACAGCAGCTTTTAATCCTGCAACCCCACCACCAACAACAAGTATTTTTTTAGATTTTCTTGAAACAGGAACTTCTGTACCTTCTATTTCACGCCCAATCAAAGGATTTACTGCACAGCGACGTGTTTGAGATATAGGGCGTTCAGCCATACAAGCAAAGCAACGTAAACATTTTACAATTTTGTCGTCTTCGCCTGCAACAACTTTTTGTGGCAAGTATGGATCAGCCAATAATGCACGTCCCATATAAACAACATCAGCCTTACCAGAAGCAATAATTTCTTCCATCATTTCGGGATCATTTAACGCTCCAATGGTTGCTACAGGTTTTGAAACATGTTTTTTGATTTCCTCAGCAAGATATACATTCATACCATGTGCCCCAAACATTGAAGGGTGCGTTGTGAAAAATCCAAATTGATATGACCCTGCTGAAACATGAATTAAATCAACATATGGCTCAACAGCTTTGGCAATTTTGATACCCTCTTGTAAGTCATACCCACCCTCAAATAATTCAGAACCACTCATACGAATTTCAATGGGGAACATAGGCCCAACAGCTTCACGAACAGCCGCCAGAACTTCAAGCGTAAAACGAATTCTATTATCAAAGCTACCGCCATATTCATCTGTTCTTTTATTAAAGAAAGGTGAAATAAATTGATTCAACAACCAAGTATGACCAGCGTGAATCATCACCATTTGGAAGCCAACCCGCTTAGCCAAAGTAGCTGCTTCTGCATAACTTTTAACAATATCAGCAATTTGCTCTTTTGTAAGTGCACTAACCTTCATTCCATCAGGACGTACACCATCGCTTGGGCCAAACTGTGTTAAGCCCTGCTTCTTGTTTTTATCAGCCATATAGGTTCCTGCATATTGACCAGAGTGAGAAAGCTCAATACTAGCAACTGCACCATGTCTACGAATAGAGTCTGCACAAAATGTAAAGCTTGCAAGAGCACCGACTGTTTGTAGATCTAAATGTAACATATGAGAGCCATCTGTCTCAGGATGAACAACAAGCTCACTCATAGTGACAGCGGCAGCTCCACCTTTTCCACGTAATTCATAAAAAGCACGAGTTCTTTCACCGGGCACACAATCAGCATTGATATCTGTTGCTCCTATAGGTGAAGCAAACATACGATTGCGAAATGTAACATTTCCAAGTTTTATAGGTTTAGAGAGATTAGGATATTTTTTCATTTTTTTATGCTCCTTTATCAAATTATTTTAGTTTACTTGCTTCTTCTTAACAAATCTATATACAAAAGTTAACATAAGGCCTGCCACGCATAACGCACACGAAATAAGGAAAGCACGCTGGTAAGCACCGTCTGTTGCATACACGTTTCTCATTACTGTTGGGCCAAAATAACCCGCAAGTGCAAAACCGATAAACATAATCCCGAAATTCACACTATTGTTTCTAGGTCCAAATTGATCAGCAGTAAAGCCTGGGAAAACGCCCATAAAAGAGCCAAAGCTAATGCCAACAACAGAAATCCCTGCATAAAAGTACATAATGTTTCCTTCTGATGTTAAGTATAAAAGAATTAATCCAATAACAGAAAGTACACAAGCAACAGCTAAAGTGTTAATTCTACCGATTTTATCGGAAATATATCCTGCAGAAATACGACCTGCTACGTTAAATAATGCTAAGACAGATACTGCTGTACTTGCAGCCAATGCTGACATACCAACTAAGTTTTTAGCAACTGCAGATGTTTGAGATATAATCATCATGCCTGAGAATGCTCCACATGTTAAAAGTAGTAACATGATATAAAAGATTGGGCTTTTCAGCATTTCCTTCCAATCCTTATTGACACCGCCCAAACCAGCATTTGTTGCTGGAGGTGTCCAGCCTTCAGGAACAAATCCTTGTGGACATGGAATGATTGTTAATGCACTTACACAAACAACAACGAGGAACACACCACCAACAGCCTTAAAAGCAACCGTTGCATCAGAAGCATTCACAATGAGTGTAATAATTGGAGGAAGTATTACAGAACTAAATCCATAAACTGCAGTAGTAATACCACCAATCAAGCCTCTCTTATCAGGGAAAAACTTAATACAGCTGCTGATTGTGGAACCATAAGCCATACCTAAGCCTAAGCCTGAGATCAATCCATAAGATACAATTAAGAAATTTACACTTGTTGCGAACCCTGAAATTACCATACCGCCACCAAACATAAGTCCACCAACGAGTATAACGTTTTTGGGGCCAAATTTGTCATTAAACCAGCCACCTGTAATCATTGTGATAGGCCCAACGGAGTTAGCAATGGTATAAACGATTGCTAGATCACCTGTTGTTAGCTTTACACCAGTTGTATTGCTTAAAAAATCTGCCATTGATGAAGCAAAAACACTCCATGAATAGATAGAACCTAAGCAAAGATTGATTAAACAGCATGCTAACAAAATAACCCATCTTCTTTTTGTTAAATTCATTTTAAAACCTCCCTTTTAATTTGATTATTATTTGACAAAATAGTAACATGTAATTATAAACATGTCAATGTATACATGTTATAAAATAAACGTTTAAAAATTGTTAACTAGTAACAAGAGCTATTGGAATATCCGGCTTTTTGTGATAGAATTTTGAATAACTATAATTGAAAAGAAAGAGAATGATAAATATGAGAACCTTAAAATATGCTCTATTAGGGCTTTTAAATCAACAAAGCATGACTGGATACCAGCTCATGAAACATTTTGAAACAACCCTTCGTGAATTCTGGTCAGCTAATCATAGTCAGATTTATCCTGAATTAAAGAGATTGACCGAAGAAGGAATGATTGAATATGAAATAGAAATTTCAGGAACTGTCTTGGAAAAAAAACTTTATACAATAACAAAAGCAGGCCGAGAAAGCTTTTTAGAATGGCTTTCTTGTGATGCTCCAATCGGTGATACCCCTAAAGATGTCTTTCGATTACGGGTTTTTTATTCCAGTAGTCTGCCTGAACACGAAAGACTGGAACTCTTGGAAAATCATTTAGTAAGGCATCAAGCAAGATTAAATCATCTTAAAAACAATCAAAAGAAATTTGATTGTATCCCTGATAAATCTACAAATGAATTTGGTGATTACTTGGTTTTAATGGGGGCTATCATGCGTGAGGAAATGACTTGTGAATGGATAAAAAAATGTATAGATTTATGCAAACTATAATAATTAAATGTGATGACAATTTATAAGACTTATTATAGATAGTTTGTTATTAATTGTTATTTTTCATAATTCACAAACATTCTACTTCAGACTATTACTCTGAATCCTAAATAAATGAGGGCCTATCAGCCAATCACAAAAAGACAACCATTAAATGTAAAAATATCTTTTCCATGGATCTGAAATACAAGTTTCTGCTAACCCACGAATGAAAGAAAAGATTACAAAATTAGTTGAGACCCTGATATTGAGAACAATGTAATAAGACCTAATCCCCAAAATCAGGATTAGGTCTGTTTTTGTATGAAATATGTCAGACAATTTGTCTGCGCACTTCCAATTTAGGTTCCTATAATTTTCGTGGTAGTAGTTAACCTCATGTCTATCTTAATTCTCTGTCAAATTTCAACTTTCTGCAGAAATCTGGCTTTAAGAAGACGTTGTAGTAAATTTTTAGTTTTTTCAATTCTACATCTACCTTCAAACAGCAGTTTCTTAAAATACTTTTAACCAAAATTCTGTTCACGAAAAGGTTTTATACAACTTATATATCACTTTTAGTCACAAAATTCAGGTGGTATGCTTTGGGGATAATGAAAAACGTTCATAGGGTCATATTTGGCCTTAATGTGGGTCAATCGTTCAAAATTGCAGCCATAGTATTCCTCTGGCCAATTTTCAATCTGCAAATCAGGGGTATTAACATACACGCCCCATGTGTAAGGATGCATAGCTTTACGGAAATCCTCCACCCATCGAATACCCTGTGCCGCTCCCTCTGGAGCATCCCATGTAGCCCATGGAGACATATTTGAAAGCGCTTTGCGATAAAAATACGCTGTCTCCGTATTCCCTATTTCTGCTACTGCCCCACCCAACCCATGAAATAGTACAGAGGCTGTAAAGCTTGATGGAGCTTCACGAATGAAATACGCGATAATATCTATTGCTTTATCAGGTAATAACTGCTCAATAAAAGGCCCCACGCTCTTGAAGGACTCCGGTGTATCCGGCTGGGTAGCTCCTATTCGAGCCGCCGCTTCAAGCCATGGCATTTCTTCGATGGTAACCTCTTTTGGTGGACTGGACATAAGCAGTGGTTGTAGCAAATATCTCAGCTCATTCTCTGAACCAAGAAAAACTCCTTGCATAAACAATTGTGGCTGCTGACCCGAAACAATGGAAAGCAATGGCGTAATTCTCTGGTCGGCACATGGTAGTGTATATTGCTGCCATTCCCGCAGAACCGATTTTAGATCTTGAATCTCCCAATCAATCCGTGCATAAGCCACCGTATCAATATGGTGCGTTCGGAAACGGAAAGAAGTACAAACACCAAAGTTGCCTCCACCGCCTCCACGCAATGCCCAGAATAAATCACAATTCTGTCTATCATTTGCATAAAGTACATAGCCATTTGCATCGACCATCTCCACCTCAACCAAGCTGTCAATGGCTAATCCCCATTGCCGAGACAGACTGCTTTGTCCACCACCTAGCGTGAATCCTGCAATTCCAGTGGTAGGACATAGTCCGGGCGGTACCACCAGACCTTCCTTTCCTAATACTTCTGCCAGTTCAAAATCACGCAGTCCTGTCTGCACTGTGACAATGCCAGACTCGCTATCAAGATCAACTTGCTTCATCTCACTGACATCAATAACGATACCGGCGTCAAGCACTGATAGCCCTTCGTAGTTATGACGACCAGATCGTACACGGATTGGCACATCTCTCAATCGTGCCCAGCGTATGGCATTCGTTACATCCTGCGTTTCTCTTGCAAATACAATAACCAATGGAAATCTATTAAAAAAAGTATTAAATTCACTGCGAGCCTGATTATATTGTGGATCGTTAGGAAAAACAATACGTCCAGTTAATTCCGGCTCTTTATCATAATTCATGCAAACAACTCCTCGTTTGAAATTCAGATTATATAGGCGATTTACTAGTAAGACTTGCAATATGCTTACTTCATATTATGTAGCAATATACAATAATTCTACAATTCTCTCACCCACCAATGCTGCCATATCCCTTTACTATTAGTATTTATATAATTAAAGTGGACACGACTGTGAACGCTTGTTATAATTTAGCAATTGGCGACCCATGCCTATAGGCTAATGCACCTTGAAGCTTAAATTCTCACAAGAATTTATTTAATCTTTTAATCAACGAAACTAATCTAAATCAGAATAAAAACTGCATCTATTTTATAAATCACTTCAGAATTTTGACGCAAACCTTTTTTTTTGATATAATTAGAATTATTTTATAGGAGTGACTGTTATGATACCTGAATTTCAGGAATTAGTGAAAAATGCAAAACTAACTAAAAAAGAACGATTAGTTGCTGATTATGTATTGGCAAATTTCAAAGATGCTTGCTTTATAACTTCAACATCACTGGCAAAAACCCTTGAAATTAGTCACTCATCTATTATTCGCTTTAGCCGTGCCCTAGGTTTTTCCGGCTATTCAGAATACCAACAAACGATCCGAAAATATTACAATAACTATATTTCCTCCCTTGGTGATTCTGCGAATATTCCTACTTTCAAATTGGCAAAAACTGCTGATTTGCTGCCTCAAAGATCCATTCGGGATGACATATCTATCATTACACAAGATAATATTAAATCTGCCATACTCAATAATTCAGATGAGCTCTTTGCCAAGGCAAGCGAAAAAATTATTCAGTCCAGAACGAAATATATTGTTGGAAATAGAGGAAACCATTGTGTAGCGTCTTTTCTTTCTGTTATTTTAAAGGATACTTTGCCTTACGTTTTTGCAGAACCATCGGGAAGTTGTAACACCTTTGATTTTTTAAGTGATATTGGTAAAAATGATTGTTTAATAGTCATAAGCTACCCAAGGTATTCGGAGTTGACACGTCTTGCGGCAGAATTGGCCTATAAAAAAGGAGCAGCCGTTATCGTTCTTACAGATACACCTACTGCTCCCCTTGCGCAATACGCCACATTCCTTTTTACACACACTGTAAATTCTATTAGCTTTTTTAATTCTATGATACCTTCATTGTATACCGCAGAAGTCCTTGCTACCTATATCTGCAAAAAAATAGGCAAACAAAATACAGAAAAACTTCAACTAATTGATGAGTATACATCCAAATTGAAACTTTACTAATTATTTTTCAATATTAAAAACTGCACTTTGTTTGCAAAGTGCAGTTTTTAGAATACAAGCTTTCTATTTTAATTCCATACTTATACTTAATTGATTAATTGATTAACTATTTTCAAATACCTCTTTATCTAACTTGCCAAGAGAGTTTGCTACCAAGGTAGTACCTGCCAAGTCACTCACATTGTTAAGAACCGTATGTGCAGGGTCAATGGTTGGCCATATAGCAGCAAGAATCGGTATTAAGCTTAGTGGCATACCAAGAGATTCCAATAAAACTGTGGACATAACAATACCCGCACCCTTTACGCCTGCAGCGCCTACAGATAAAATAATTCCTAAGAAAACAAATTGAATAATCCTGGAAAATGTAACATCAAAACCATAAAGATTAGAAGCGAATATACAGCAAAGTCCAACAAATAAGGCAAAACCATTCATGCCGCAGGTATTTCCCAACGGAAGTGTAAAACCATAAATATTTTCAGGTACACCCAGTTTTTCTTCGGCAACTTTAATGGATACAGGAAGTGTTGCCGCTGATGATGTTGTTGTAACAGCAACCAACATGGGCTCTGTAATTTTCTTCATAAACTTGAAAGGGTTTAAACCTGCCAACACCTTAATAATAAAGGGATAGAGTACAAACAAAATTAATAATGCACAAACATTATCTGTTATTAAGAATGTAATGACTTCCTTCATTGTGGCACCACTAACCGTATTTACCATTGTTGCCATCAAAGATGCAATGCCGATAGGAGAAACTTCCATTACATAGGCAGTGATTTTAAGCATTGCTTCACTTCCCTGATCAATACCGGAAACAAAACCCTTTACTTTATCTCCTAATGAAAGTAACGCAACTCCTAAGAAAATAGCAAATACAATAATTTGCAGCATATTTGCAGTAGCCATTGCGTTAACAACATTATCCGGTACCCAAGATACTACGTTGTCGATAAAATTATAAGAAACACTTTCAACTTGTGCTTCAGTATTTAGAAACTCAGTTGTTCCAGTTCCAGGTTTCACAATCAAGCCCGCGATTACACCAACAGAGGCTGATAAACCTGATGTGATTAAAATATATAATACAAATCGTAATCCAACGGTACGAAGCTGTTTTACATCTCCCATTTTACATACGCCGCTGGTAATACTAAAAAACACCAATGGTACAATCAACATTTTTAGTAAACGCAAAAATACAGTTCCTAATGGAGAAATAATCTCAGCAGCTCTTGGAGAAATAAATCCGATTGCCAAACCAATTGCAATACCTATTAATATCTTTTTTCCTAACGACATTTTTTTAAAAAAATCCATCAGTAATCCCCCAGTTCTATCTTAGCACTTATATTCGTCAGCAATTTCTTTGGTTATCTTTAAAAATTGGTCAATATCATCAATACCTTGACAATGCATGGGTGATACACGAATCGCACCCTCCAAACCTAATGCTTCAACAATTCGCTTAGAGTATACACTGGTGTTAATTCGCTCGTATACAGTAATCCCCCTCTTTTGATATTCAGCTACACATTCTGTAAAGCCAATACCATCAATTCCAATTGCAGCAATTAAGTCTCGGTTGCTGATATCCTGAGTATCCACATAAACATGTACACCTTCAATTTCCCTCAAACCGGGAACTTCTTTTGTACCATCCAGCATGCGGCTTAACAACGCTCTTTCCTGTAAATGAATACGATGCATTCCCGCTTTAAAAACTTCTCTTTTGTCTGAAGAATTGCAGTCCTCTTTACCTATCTCACAAACATATTTTATAACTTCCATCATTGCCGCAAAGTTACCTGGGGCAGAGGTGCCAAGCTCCCATACGTTTTCATCTTTCGCGAGGAGCTTGTGATGTCTCATTGTCGCAACTCGATCAGATACATAAGCAAATCCACATCCTCTTACACCAAAAAACTTATATGGCGCAAAATTCATAGCATCCACACCCAGAGCCTCTACGTCCATTACCGCATGTGGTGCATGTTGTACTGCATCGCTGATAATATAAATATCTGGATTCACTTCTCTAGCCCTTCTTACAATTTCAGCAATGTCCATAATATTCCCAGAAATATTAGAAGCAGACATAATACTTAATACACATGTATCCTTGTCTACATATTTCATTACTTCATCTGGATCAATGCCACCTGATTTTTTATTGGCAGGTACTACCCTGAACTCTCGCCCTGTTTTTTCGCAATAGTATTGCATAGCGTCATATGCAGAAGGATGCTCTATAGAAGAAGTAACAGCATTAGAGCCCCATTTCACATTTTCCATTATCGTTCCTACGGCTTGAAACATAGTTTGAGAAGCAGTTAACTCTGTTATTAAGGCACCGCTTTTCGCCCCAAATACAATTTCCAATATGTCTTTTGTCCCTTGCTCAACCAAACCTTTTAAGTATAAAGAACGTTCGTGAATTCTCTCTGGACAATCAGGAAACATCTCTAAGGAACACTTTACATCTACTGCTTTTTTTAATCTTAATGATCCGCCTGAATTATCCAAAAAAATTCTTTTCCCATGCTCTGGATCAGCATCGGCATAAAAAAACATCTCTTTTAAATTTTCTTGGTATGATTTTTCAAATAAAATTCCTTTTTCTTGATTCATTTTTTATCTCCTTTTATTGAACAAATGATCTAAAGCCCTACGAATCCCATCTTCACCATCCTTTTCTTAAAATTGAAAAATTAATGGAAATCAACTATTAAATATTTTGTTCTTAATTATTCAGTTAACAGAAAAAATATTCTTAATTATTTATATCACAACAAGAATTCAAAGACAATATACAAAACGAACAAAAATATTTATTTTAATTTGTATATAAATATTTTTATTCATTTTTACATTATTTTAAATTTTTCTATTTTTATTATTTCATTTAACTTTTAGAATGGTGCAATTTGTTTTATGGCAAATTTTCAAAATCCTCCCCTTCCAAGGATATCAAAGACTTCACCTTTTTCGTTTGTAGGATTCATGATTGTTACTCTTCTTTTCCCTCTTTCTTTTGTAAATAAAAAAGAGTCACCTTTGTGACTCCAATTTATTAGGTTTCATATAGATTTATTATTTGTACTTTGTTTTTCTCTGCATATTTTACAGTGTAGGGGGTGCCTTTACTACCATCAAAATAACAAATCATTTTACTGCTATTGTCCACCATATATCGGTCTCTCCTGTGAAAACAGCCTTGATGATATTTCGCATTTAAGATAATCACCTCATCGCACTGAGCAAGAGTAGCAAAATATAGTTCTCGGTTCACTTCGTTCCAATTTTTTGGCTGTTCTTCGTAGGGAACTACTGCAATGAGCTTTATTACCCTTGGCTCTAATATATGTATCACTCGTTTTCGCATAAGCACAATTTCTGCACACAGTAAATCGAATCCATAACACGCTCCAAAGTAAAACGTGTCTGCTCCTTCTTTAATTGCTTTATCAATTTGCTCCCTTATTCTAAATTTTAATTTTTGCATTTTATCTTTGTTTTTTGGAAGACTTTGTTTGCTATTACCGCTAAAACTTAACGAATTTTTTTTAAAAACCATAATTACGCCTCCTATTATTCGGTATTCCGAATATAAGTATACGCTATTTGTAATAATAAAGTCAACGGTATTCCGAATTACTCCTACTATTGTATATGGGATAATATTATCGGAATACCGATTATCGAGGTGATTATTTTGGAAGAATCAAAGTTAATAATAGATAGAATAAATGCTTTATGCTATGAACGAGGTATTACTGTTGGTAGACTTTGTACCATGTCTGGTGCTACGGGTTCTACTATAAATGATATAATGAATGGTGTAACTAAAAACCCTGGTGTATTTACAATTAAAAAATTGTGTGATGGTCTGGGAATAACCCTTAGTGAATTTTTTGATACTGTTGAATTTAAAAATTCCGAACCTGTTGTTAAATAAGTTATACTCTCACAAAAATTTCTTTTTAGGCATTGTATCAATAACGAAGGGAAAGATGGTGAATATGCAAAGATTAAAACAACTGCGAGAGGCTAAGAATATGACTCAAGTTCGCCTTGCCCCTTGGCATAGAAGTTGGAGTATCACAAGAAACAATTAGCGGATATGAAATTGATAAAGCTGTACCTCCTGCTGATATGCTAGTAAAACTTGCTGATTGTCTTAACACTTCTGTTGATTATCTTCTTGGTAGAACCGACATTAAAGATTTCAAACTTTTAAGCAAATCCGACTTAAGCCAAGCTGAACTGGAACTTTTTTTTGAATTTAGAAAAACTAACAGAAACCAAAAAGGAACGGGTAATTGGCTTTATCAACGGTCTAGCAGAATAGAAATGAGATATCCATAAAATCAATCAAGGAAAGCAAAAAATAAGGAATACTACCCTTAGATATTAAAAAGGAATACTAAAAACTCTTATTTTTTAGTATTCCCTGTAATATTTATTCTTTTTAATGTGTTGGCATTTTATTTTGAAAAGTTGCTATTGAATACCTCTGAATCAAAGAGAATCCTTAGGAATTCATAAGATTTCATAAGGTGAGCTTGTCCCTTACCTTAGGTAATTCAATGTTAAAACATATTTTATTTCCATTGCATTCCGCCCATATCTTTCCCCCATGAAGTTCAATAATTTTCTTAGAAATAGGAAGACCTAGTCCAGAACCCTCTTGTTCAGCATTTCTTGATTTATCGATTCTATACATTTCATCAAATATCTTCAACAAATCATCTTTACTAATATTATGACCCTCATTCATGAAAGAAAGCTTAATATTTTCATCATCTTCCCCCATTATAATTTTAAAAGTTGAGTTTCTATAACTATATTTTTCAGCATTTTTCAAAAGATTCTCAATAACTCTAATAAATTTTTGTACATCAATTTCACATATCAGTTCATTCTTATCACATTCTATTTCAACTTTTATATCCTTTTCAGAAAAAAACAAGACATACTCCCCGACTATTTGATTTACTAAAATGGCCACATTAAATGAAACTTTGTTTAATTTCATATAGTTGTTTGAAAGCTTAGTATATTCAAAAAGTTCTTCAATTAACTTACTTAGATTTTTACTTTTTTCATAAGCGATTTCCAAAAACTCCTGTTGGTTTTTTTCAAAGCTATCTTTTCCATTATTAAGAAGTTCCAAATATCCAATGATAGATGTTAGAGGTGTTTTTAAATCATGTGAAATAGCAACAATTAACTCATTTTTTGCTTCTTCTTGCTTTCTCTCTTTTTCATAATTTTCTTTTAGTCTCTCTGACATTGTATTTATATCATAAGCTAACTGAGAAATTTCGTCATTGCCTTTTACCTCTATAGGGTTTAAATATTGCTGTGTGTTTATATTTGTGACACTATTACTAATGTACTTTAAGTATTTAATCCTACTATTAATTGCAATCAAAAAAATCGCTGCAAAAACCACCAATTCTAAAACGAAACTCCCAATCGCTATTAAAGCTCCATATTTCTGGTAAAACTCAACATTGTCACCAACGATCTGATTAATCATACTAATAACTGAAGCAAAAAAAATAAGACTTATAATAATATCAATAGGAATTAGTATCAGTAATTTTATTGCGACTTTGTTGATTATCCTTTTCCTCATATCTTATATCCGACTCCCCAAACGGTTTTCACAAACTTAGGATTCTTAGGATCTAATTCGATTTTTTGTCTAAGATTAGTAATATGAACCACAATAGAAGTATCTGATACTGCAAAATTCTCATTCCAAATAGTCTCATATAATCTCTGAACTGAAAAAACCACTCCTCTGTTTTTAGCTAGACACTCTAAAATATCAAACTCCTTTGGCGTAAGCTTTATTTTATCACCTCTGACTATAACTTCGTGAGAATCAAAATTTATAGTTAAATCGTCAATTGTAATACTATTGGTGTTTTGAGAATCTAAATTAAACTTTTTATATCTTCTAAGTTGAGCCTTTACTCTAGCTATAACTTCCAAAGAACCAAAAGGTTTAGTAATATAATCATCAGCACCTACCGTTAGCCCCTCAATTTTATGGATTTCCTCATCTTTTGCCGATAAAAAAATTATAGGCATAATATAGTTTTCTCTGATTTTCACACAAGTACTTATGCCATCTAAAATTGGCATCATTACATCTAAAATAACTAAATCAAACTTATTCTCATTAAGCATGATTAAAGCTTCTGCCCCATTGGAAGCTTCAAAAGCATTATATCCCTCATTTTCAAGATAAACTTTGATTAAATTCCTAATACTCTTATCATCGTCCACAACTAATATATTCGCTTCCAAAATATACTTCCTTTCTGAGAAAAAGCCTAGCCATTCCCAAACCTGTAATTTGGTAAAATGGAATCAGACTTATGAAACCTCATATTAAGCCAAAGGCTTATTCTTGACAAAACTATTGTGCTATAAAAAATGACACAATTCTGAAACATAACTGTAGATAAAATCAACTTGTTGAAAAACAATGAAATCAAAATACATGCCATAATGCTGATTACAAGAGTTCTCACATTTTTTATATTCTAATAGCTTGTACTAATAATTAGCTTTTACATTTTAGAACATATGCTGGCGGCAAGTTTAGAAACACCTTTTTCTTTTTAATTCTTTCAAAATACATTCGAAAAAGCCTCATTTTAAATAAGCTATACTGAAAAGTTATAAACTCACCATTTGATTTTAATATATCTTTCGTAATGTCTAATATTTTTTTACTCATAGCATCAGGTAAGCTTGCAAATGGAAGACCTGAAACAACGTAATCAACCTTATCAATATTATACTTATTCAAATATTTTTTTAAATTCTCCGCCGAATCATTTATAAGGATAAAGTTTTTCTCATGTTTAAATTTTTCTTTTAATAATCTATAAAAAACTGAATTGTACTCAATAGCTATAAATATAGTACTATCTTTCTTCTTATTCAATATCTTTTCTGTAAAAACTCCTGTTCCTGGACCATATTCAATAATACAGGTAGCATTAATAAAATTAATATCCTCAACCATCTTGCAAGCTAATTTCTCCGAGCTTGGCGCAATAGCACCTACTGTTCTTGGATTTTTAACGTATTGTTTTATGAAATATTTAACATCCATATTCTTATTTCCCCCCTACTTTAATATAAAAGTAGTATAAAATACAAATGTTAAGATTATACAAAGAAAACTATTAAGATTTATTTTTTTCTTTTGAAATCAATTAAAAGGCTATTTTTAAAATACTTAGAAACACCATTCATATTCTCAGGTCAATAAGTCACTTACTATTAATTATAGGCGAAGGAATAATCAATTGTGGTAAAATTTCTGTTACAAGAATTATCAAGGGTAAATGCAAATATCATTAATGAATAACAAAACGACATTGCATTAAAAAAGAGATAGGTCACTTTCGACCCATCTCTTAAATATTTATATAAGTTTTATTTATTGATCTTTACCTTCACTACCTAAAACATATCTAATTTTGTGCTGCACAACGTCTTTAACGTACTGTCTACCTACTGTTAAATATTGTCTTGGGTCGAATTCATCTTTTTTTTCAGCCATAAATTGTCTAATACCTGCTGTCATAGCCAGTCTTAAGTCTGAGTCGATGTTGATTTTACAAACAGCTGATTTAGCTGCTTGCCTTAACATTTCTTCTGGGATACCGATAGCATCTTTCAGCTGACCACCATTTGCTTGAATAATTTTAACGTATTCTTGGGATACAGATGATGCACCATGTAATACAATTGGGAAACCAGGAATTCTTCTTTCGATTTCTTCTAAGATATCAAATCTTAATTTGGGTTCTTGCCCTGGATGGAATTTAAAAGCACCATGGCTTGTTCCAATAGCGATTGCTAAAGAGTCAACGCCTGTTCTTTTTATGAATTCTTCAACTTCATCAGGTTTTGTAAATTTAGCATCTTCAGCTGCAACATTAACATCATCTTCAATTCCAGCAAGCTTACCAAGTTCGCCCTCAACAACAACACCATGAGCATGGGCATATTCAACCACTTGTTTTGTAAGTTTAATATTATCTTCAAATGAATGTTTAGAACCATCAATCATTACTGATGTGAAACCGCCATCGATACAGCTTTTGCAAATTTCAAAACCATCGCCATGATCAAGGTGAAGTGCTATTTGGATATCACTTTCTAACAATGTTGCTTCAACCAGTTTTATTAAATAATTATGTTTTGCATATTTTCTAGCACCAGCTGATACTTGCAAAATTACTGGAGATCTAAGTTCTGTTGCTGCTTCTGCAATACCTTGTACGATTTCCATGTTATTAACATTAAATGCACCAATTGCATATCCACCTGCATAAGCCTTTTTGAACATATCTGTTGTTGTTACTAACGGCATTTCATTTGCCTCCTTTTAAACTCATTTCCCCTGTTTATCATAAAAATAACTCTTAGGGACAACCTCTTCAATATTGTCTATATCTTTATTTTTTATAATATCGTAAATGTCTTTATGAACCTTTAATAATTCTTCTCCTTCTTTATTATTAATCATGAAAGTTACTGTTTTCAATCTCATGTCATGTGTCAGCGTACGAACAACGGAATTAATTTTATTTACGAGAGCATTATGTCCAATTTCAGAAACCGCTTCATGGAACTTATTATCGGCTTCAAAAGCATCTTTAATATTTCCACTTTCAATAGCCAATTGTAAAGCTTTATATTTATCTTCTAAAAGTTCCATATCTTTAGCTGTACTACTTTTAATTGCCAATTGCATAACGCCTTTTTCCATTAATTCACGCAATTCTTTGAGCTCGTTATATGAATCATCTTCATCAAGTATAATCCCATAAATCATAGGATCAATCATGCATTCAGAAAAACCTTTGCGCACAAATGTCCCTTCTGCTCTACGTATTTCTAAAACTCCAAGATAAACGAGAATTTTGATTGCTTCTCTAATAGAGTTTCTGCTAACACCTAGCGTTTCAGCAAACTCGTTTTCAGTTGGTATTTTATCTCCAGGTCTTAGTTCCCCTGATATCATAGCCTCTGTTATTCTATCAATTACTTGTTGCACGACTGATTGATTATCAATTGGAACTGAAAGTTTGTCCTTTTCTCCCATAATATCATCTCCGTTAATCATTATATTAAGATTATACACAAATAAACTTATTCAATCAACACAGGCGCACAATAAATATACATTTTTTATTCCATTCATATTTAGCCAAATTTCTTATCCTGAAATCTCCTTGCAAATTACCAAGTCATTAAAATCAATTGTTTTTTTCATTGAAAGAGCTTCTTCAATGTCATAGTCAATAATTTTACCTCTTTGATTTGCCACAACTCTATTGCCTCTATTATCTGCTAAAAGTTTAACTGCATAATTACCCATTCTTGTTGCATTTATTCTATCCATAACCGTAGGTGGACCACCTCTTTGAATATGTCCCAAAACAGTTGTACGAGCTTCCATTCCTGTTTTTTCTTTTATCATTGCAGCTAGTTCATGAATATTTATTCCAAAACCTTCTGAAACAACAATTATATTATGTCTTTTACCTTGCATTTTTCTTTGCAGGATATTTTTGCAAACTTCGTTTTCGATATCAGATTTATGTTCCGGCAATAAAACATCTGTGGCACCTGCCGCAAGGGAAACATCTAGTGCCAAAAAACCTGCCGCTCTACCCATAACTTCGATAATCGTACATTTTTCATGGCTTACCGCGGTATCTCTTAAACGGTCTATTGCTTCTAATGCAATATTACAAGCTGTATCAAAGCCTATTGTGTAGTCTGTGCATTCTATATCATTATCAATAGTTCCTGGAATACCTATTGTCAGCAATCCTAATGAAGATAACTTTTTTGCTCCTGCAAACGTACCATCTCCACCAATTACAATTAGTCCCTGAATGCCCAATTCTTCTGCTTTTTTTACAGCAATTTCAATATTTTTATCGTCGTAAAATCTCTTACATCTTGCTGTCCGAAGTATTGTTCCACCTGTTTGAATAATGCATGAAACGCTATGACTATCTAGCTTTATAACATCTTTTTCAAGGAGCCCATTATAGCCTCTTTTAATTCCAAGAACTTCAATTCCCATTGATAACGCTGTTCTCACAACTGCGCGAATTGCAGCATTCATTCCTGGTGCATCTCCACCACTTGTTAAAACTCCAATTCTTTTCATTTTGTCCCTCCTGTATATAATTCTAAAAAGGAGATATCTCCCAATATTAAAAGAATATTGGGAGGATATTTTTTAATCCATGTGGGAACCACCATTAATATCAATTTCTTCGCCTGTTATATAACCAGCTTCCTTTGATGCTAAAAATAAAATGGCAGATGAAACTTCACTTGTTTCACCAGGACGACCCATAGGGATACCTGCGATTACTTTATCTGCATCTTCTTTGGGAAGTGATTTCCATATCTCAGTGTTGATTAAGCCCGGGCATACGCTATTAATTGTAATGCCTTTATCAGAAATTTCTCTTGATAAGTTTTTAGAGAAACCAAGAACTGCCGCTTTTGATGCTGAATAATGAGCACCACCAAATATGCCGCCGCCTCTTTTACCAGAAACTGAAGATAAATTAACAATTCTACCATAACCAGCTTCTATCATAGGTTTCATGCAAGCTTGTGTGCAAAGGAATAAACCAAACATATTAACATTAAAAATTCTTGTAATATCTTCTAATGTCATGTCTGCAACTGTTACTTTTTGAGAAATACCAGCATTATTTACTAAGACATCAATTCTGCCATATTTATTCAATATAGTTTTCACCATGCTATCTACAGACTCTTTATTTGTAACATCAAGAGTGATACCAAAGGCTTTTCCCCCTTCTCCTTCAATAAACTGAACTGTATTATTTATGCCTTCCTGATTTATGTCAGCAATTACAACTGTAGCACCTTGCTTAGCAAAGTCACTTGCAATGATACGACCGATCCCCTTTTCAGAACCACTCCCCGTTACAATAACTACTTGATCATCAAAACGAAACATCTAAAACACTCCTTTTATTATTCAAAGTTATTCATCATACGTATAACGTAGGACATTATATAAGAAAAAAATTATTTGTTCATTTGAGTGGCAATTTCTACTAAATCTTCTACTGTGATACCATTCATTGCTAAAAGTCTTTCATAAGGCGCTGATTCACCAAATTGATCTTTTATACCAACTCTTTTTACCATGCCTTTTCCTCTTTCTGCAACAACCTCACTTACAGCGCTACCCAAACCGTTTAAAATATTATGGTCTTCAATGGTAATAATTTTACCAATTTCATTAATACAATTATTAACAATATCAACGTCTAGTGGTTTAATTGTATGCATATCAACTACTCTTGCGTTAATACCAATTTTAGCAAGCTCCTCAGCAGCTTTTAAACCGATAATTACCGTATCTCCATTTGCAATGATTGCAACGTCTTTACCATCTTTTAATAAGTTTGCTTTACCAATTTCAAATGTAGCATTTTCATCATAAATTACAGAAAGAGCATCTCTGGTAAAACGAAGGTAGCAAGGACCATACATTTCTGCTGATTTTTCAACCAATTTTTTAGCTGCAACATAATCAGCCGGCATAACAACAGTCATGTTAGGAATTGTACGAAGAACTCCCATATCTTCAATACTTTGATGGCTAGCACCATCATTTGCAGGTGTAACACCACCATGAGAGCAAGCGATCTTAACATTCAAGTTTGGATAGCAGATTTCTTGTCTAATCATTTCACACATTCGAAGCGAACCAAATACTGCGTATGTAACAACAAATGGAATTTTACCACAGGTAGCCATGCCGGCCGCAACGCCAGCACCACATTGTTCTGCTATACCAACGTTAATATGTTGCGCTGGTAATTCTTTTGCAAAAATAGTTGTTTTACATGACTTACCAATATCAACGTCAACTACACAAATACTTTTATTTTTTCTACCAAGTTCAACGATCATTTCTCCAAAACCATCTCTAGTTGCAATTTTTTTATCGTACATGATATTCACTCCTTATAACAATTTATTATATAATTTGAGAATTAAGCTCATCCATTGCTTGTTTATATTCTTCTGCATTTGGTGCAACACCGTGCCATCCACATACGTTTTCCATATAAGATACGCCCTTACCTTTTACAGTTTGGGCATAAATACATTTTGGTTTACCATTTATAGATGCGTTGATTTTATCTAATGTTTCAACGATTTCTTCCATGCTATTACCATCAATGTTGTAAACTTCAAATCCAAATGCTTCAAATTTCTTACCCAAATCAAGGTTTGGCATTACCTCGTCGCACGTACCATCAAGTTGTAAATTATTATTGTCAACAAAAACTACTAAATTATCTAATTTATATTTGTTGGCACACTGAGCAGCTTCCCAAATTTCCCCTTCTTGAGCTTCACCGTCCCCAACAACAACAAAAGTTCTATATGCTTTGTTGTCGAGCTTTGCACAAATTGCCATACCAACACCGCAGGCAAGGCCCTGACCTAAAGAACCTGTTGAAATATCGATTCCCGGGCATTTTTTCATATCTGGATGTCCTTGCAAGATCGAACCTTCTTCTCTTAAGGTATCAAGAACTTCTAATGGGAAAAATCCTAAAGTTGCAAGGGCTGCGTATTGAATCGGGCAAACATGACCTTTTGAAAGAACAAATCTGTCACGATCTTCCCATTTTGGATTTTTGGGATCAATATTCATTTCTTTAAAATACAATGCTGTAACAAAATCTGCAACTGATAAAGAACCACCTGGATGACCAGACTGCGCTTTATAAATCATTGATACTGTTTTTTTTCTTAAATCTGCTGCGATATTTTTTAATTCATTCATACTAACATCTTTCATAATTGAATCACCTCATTAGATTGTTTTTTGGAAGATTTGCTTTTATACAAACGCCAGAGATATTATAGGGATATATGTAACTAACAATAACACTACAATTGCTGCTGCAATTAAAGGAAGTGCCGCAAACGATATTTCCTTCAAGTTGCATTTTGCAACACCACAGGCCACATACAAGTTCACGCCAACCGGAGGTGTAACAAGACCGATTGCTAAGTTTACAACCATAACAACACCCATGTGTACTAAATCTATACCTAAAGCATGGGCTACTGGTACGAAAAGTGGTGTAAAGATGTAAAGTGCTGAAGTTGAATCAAGGAAGCAACCTGCAATTAACAACACGATATTTACAATTATAAAGAAAACAACTGTATTTCCGTTTGTGAAAGTTGTTAACGCTTGGCTGATTGCAACGTCAATACGAGCTCTAGTTAATACATAGGCAAATAAGCTTGCCCCAGCGGTTATAAGCATAACTGTAGATGTCGTTGTTGCTGAATCAACAAGTATTCTATAAAATTCCTTTAACTTAACTGTTTTATAGATAAACACGCCAACAAACAAGCCATAAACGGCAGAAACAGCTGCTGCTTCTGTTGGGGTAAAAATACCGCCATATATACCGCCTAAAATAATTACCGGCATTAAAAGACCCCAAAAAGCTTCTTTAAAAGCTTTCCATCTTTCTGCTGCTGATGCTTTTGGCAAAATCATTAAATCAGAACGTCTTCCAATCAATATGGCTGTAATGATTAACGCAAGACCCATTAATAGCCCCGGTAAAATACCTGCGATAAATAATGTACCAATTGAAGTATCAGAAATTGAGCCAAAAACAACGAAAGTAATTGACGGTGGAATAATAACACCAATGGCGCCAGCTGCTGCCATTAAAGCTGCCGAGAACGCTGGTGAATATCCAACCCTAATCATAGCTGGAATGATAATCAAACCAAGTGCTGCAACAGTAGCTGGACCCGAGCCAGAAATAGCTGCAAAAAAGCATGCAACAATTACACAGACCATTGCTAATCCACCTTTTAAATGACCTACACATGATTGTGCGAAATCAATTAACTTTTGGGATATACCTGTTTTTTCCATGATATTGCCACCAAGGATGAAAAACGGAATTGCTAAGAGTACAAACTTACTTGTTGATGATGAAACGAGCCTTGGCAAAGTTCCTAAAATAATATCTAGTGGCTTTCCGGCCCCTTGGACAATCATTGCTGCTACGCTGGAAACGCCTAAACAAATTGCTATCGGCGTACCCATTAAAAGTAAAATTGCAAATGCACCGAATAAAACAGCTGCTACCATTAGATCTCCGCCTCATCTCTCTCTTTTTTATGATTTATTTCTTTTATAAATATTTCTAAAAAACGAATTGTTAAGAAAAATGCTCCTACCGGTACAAATGACCCGAAAGTCCACTCTGGCCATTGCATTCCTGATGTAATTTGTTTCTTTGCGTATTGACTCAAAACCATAAATACACCATAGTAACAAATAGCTCCACTGAATAATACAGCAAAACCATAACCGATAAGTACCATAATACGTCGTAATTTTTCACCAACAATATCTTGTAAAATTGTAAATCCTAAATGTGCACCTCTTTTTGCGGCAATTGCTGCACCAAGTAAACTTAATAATACAAATAAATATGTAGTGATTTCATCTGTGAATGATAGTGATGCACTAAATACATATCGAGAAATTACATTGACAAAAGCAAGCACCGTCATAACAGCTAAACATATAGCAGATAAAACTTCTTCTATATGATGTAGAAATTTTTTCAACATCTCATTCTCTCCTTCCTTCTACTTGGTACTTTAGATAAATTAACCAATATATGTATTATTCAATTCCAAATTGAGTACAAGCTTCTTTTCCATATTTCTTCATCAAGCTAGTTCTTAAATCTGAAACAACCGCTTTAAATGGAGCCAATTCTTCTTCTGACAATCTTGTAACTTCCATTCCGTAATCTTCAAATTTTGTTACAATTTCCTCTTCTTCTTGTTCTAAAATATCTCTTCCCCAGTTACAAGCTTCAACTGCTTTCTCTCTTAACATGTCTTGTGTTGCTGAATCTAAAGCATCCCAAACGGCAGAATTTGCAACAAATAAGTCATTTTCGTATGTATAGTTCCAAAGAGTTAGATACTTTTGAACTTCATACATTTTAGCTGTATCAGTAATGTTTACACCATTTTCTTGACCATCAATTGTACCTTGTTGGATTGCAGTGAAAACTTCACTCCAGCTCATTGCAACAGGGTCAGCGCCAAAAGCTCTGAATACACCTAAGAAAACTTCCCCCCAGGCACACGAATTTTAAGACCTTTTAAATCTTCCGGTGTTTTAACAGTTCTCTTGCTATTGGTAAGTTGTCTAAATCCATTATGGAAAGAGCCTAAAAATGTAATACCTTGCTCCTTTAATACTGATTCATAATATTTTCCACCTGTTGAGTCAATTGTTTCTCTTGCATCTGTGTAGTTGTCAAAGGACCAAGGAATTGTTCCAACCAGAAGTTTTTCATCAAGTGCTGACATAACACTACTAGCATATGCCGCCAAATCAACGGAGCCTTCGGAAATCATTTCAACACCTTTTGTTGCATTACCACCTGCTAATTGATCGTTTGGATAAACATGAATTTTTACATTACCGCCCGATTCTTCTTCAACGAGTTCTGCAAATTTTTGTGCAACTCTAGTATCAATTTGAATGTCTGTACCATTCACAGTCATGGTCAACTCAACATCTTCATAAGAACCCTTTGCTGCTGAACTGCTTGAACTGTTTCCACCACATCCTGTTAATGTCCCCATAACAAGTGCTCCGATTAATAAAATAGAACTGATTTTCTTTTTCATAATAATCTCTCCTCCTGTTTTCACACACTACATACTACGTACAATGTTGGATGTTTCATATGTTTACAATTTAATTGGATTTTAGCACAAAGTCAATGTATTTTATCCTTGTTTTTTCCTTTTCTATCATTTGCACAAACTCTTACTACCAAATATGGTAATTTTAAGCAAGAGATTTTTCTCTCACTAGCAAAATCGTTAAACTTTGCAGTCTCCTTTTTTACGTATTTACTTTTGTACACTTTAAGGTTCCTTGCCAGTATAAAGAATTTTTTTAATACTAACAAAAGGATTATCACAATTTCTCTAATTTTGATAAAAAGTAAAAAAATGGGTATCTTAAATATTTCCTCTTGTGTTGCAATCATTGGAAACAACATATAGAATTACTAGTGATACCCTCAAATTTATAATCAGTTTATTTCCGGGAGGTTCTTAGGATGACACAGATAACCAAACGAGCCCTGGAGGACTCACTAAAACATCTCTTACTACAAAAGCCCTTGAGTAAGATTACAATTTCAGATATTGCAAAGGATTGCGGAATAAACCGTATGACCTTTTATTATCATTTTCAGGATATTTACGATTTAATTGAGTGGATCTGCGTGGAGGAGACCGCAAGAGCTGTCAATGGAAACAAGACCTACGAAACATGGCAACAGGGGTTCTTGCAGACATTTCAAATGGTTCTTAAAAACAAACCCTTCATTTCCAACGTATATCATTCCATCAGCCGTGAAAAGATTGAGGATTACTTTTATGCGGTGACCTACGACTTGCTGATTGGGGTGGTGGAAGAATTGGCAGTAGGCATGAGCGTTTCCATAACAGATAAAAAATTTATAGCTGATTTTTATAATTTCGCTTTTGTAGGTCTTTTGCTGGATTGGATCAAAAAGGATATGCGGGAGGAGCCTCAGAAAATAATTGAACGGGTCAGCACACTAATCCATGGAGATGTCGCAAGAGCATTAAATAGGTATCAGCAAGGGAAAACTTATCAAATGACTCAAAATGATTAAAAAATAAACAGTATTATCAACATGATTAATTTCTTATCAAAGCTAATTTTTTGATTATTGTACTAAGGGGCAACAAATAATATGCTTGTATAAGAAATTAAAAAACAAACTGAACATGGAGGTAATCATTATGTATTATTCAAAAGGAAATTATGAGTCACTTGCCCGTCCTGAAAAACCTCAGGGTGTGGAGCGTAAATCTGCTTATCTAATCGGGTCAGGTCTTGCTTCTCTTGCAGCTGCTGCATTTCTTGTTCGGGATGGTCAGATGGATGGCAAGAGAGTCCATATTTTAGAAAAAGACTCCCTTGCAGGAGGTGCCTGCGATGGTTACGAATACGACAACACTGGGTTTGTTATCCGCGGAGGACGTGAGGTGGATAACCGCTACGAATGTCTGTGGGATCTATTCCATTCTATCCCCTCTCTGGAAACGGAAGGTGCTAGTGTTCTGGATGAATTTTACTGGCTTAACAAGCATGATCCTAATAGCTCTCTCACTCGTGCAACGGTTAACTGCGGAGAGGATGCCCACACCGATGGTAAGTTCGCTTTGTCAACCAAGGGTATGCAGGAGATTATGGCACTGTTTTTTACCCCAGACGAAGCACTCTATAACAAGCGCATTTCCCAGGTATTCAGTGATGAAGTGCTAAATTCTAACTTCTGGCTGTACTGGCGTACCATGTTTGCTTTTGAGAATTGGCATAGTGCATTGGAAATGAAGCTATATATCAAGCGGTTCATCCACCATATTGGCGGGATGCCTGATTTCACAGCCGTTCGCTTTACAAAACTTAACCAGTACGAATCCATGATTCTGCCGCTGGTCAAATATCTGGAGGCCCACGATGTTCAATTTCATTACGGCACGAAGGTAGAGAATATTATTTTTGATACCAAGACGGATAAAAAAGCAGCAACCCGTATCGATATTATCCGAGACGGTTTGGAGGATCACATTGATTTAACAGAAAATGACCTCGTATTTATTACCAACGGCGGCTGTGTTGAAAATTCTTCTATTGGCAATCAAAATACTCCGGCACCTTTTAACTATGAAATCAAAAAAGGTGGCGGCTGGGATCTGTGGCGCAAAATTGCAGCACAAGACCCCTCCTTTGGACATCCGGATAAATTCTGCTGTGATGCAGAGCAAAGCAATTGGATGTCTGCTACGGTAACAACGCTGGATGACCGTATCCCCCCCTATATTCAGAAAATATGCAAGCGTGATCCCTTCAGCGGCAAAGTGGTTACTGGCGGCATCGTCACTGCCAAGGATTCCAATTGGCTGCTTAGTTGGACCTTTAACCGTCAGCCCCATTTCCGCAATCAACCAAAGGATCAGCTGGTTGGCTGGATTTACGCCTTGTTTACCGATAAGCCGGGCAACTTTGTCAAAAAAGCCATGCGTGACTGCACTGGCAAGGAAATCTGTATGGAATGGCTGTATCATATGGGTGTTCCCGAGAGTCAAATCGAGGAATTGGCAGAACACAGCGCTAATACAGTGCCTTGCATGATGCCATATATAACCGCCTTCTTTATGCCACGTGAGGCAGGTGACCGCCCTGATGTGATTCCGGCAGGCAGTGTAAACTTTGCTTTTCTAGGACAATTTGCTGAAACAACCAGAGATACCATCTTTACCATTGAATACTCCTTAAGAACTTCTATGGAAAGCGTCTATACACTGCTTGACATTGACAGGGGAGTTCCCGAGGTTTGGGGAAGCACTTATGATGTCCGTGATCTGCTCAACGCTGCTTCAAAAATGAGTGATGGTAAAAAAATTACTCAAATGGAGCTTGATCCGAAACAGAAAGCAGTACTTGGCGAAGTGCTTAAAAAGATTTCCGGTACTGATATTGAAAAGCTGCTGAGAGAATACCAATTGATTTAACAGCAAAATAGAAAAAGAAAAACACCCGGCAGACATTTAAGCTGCTGGGTGTTTTCAGGTTACCGTTATATTTTCCTAACACTTTATCGCCCGTTTTTCTATCAAATTTAAGTAATTGCAGCAAGATTAGCCTAGTCTCAAAATCTCATTGGCTTAATATTGCTTAAATAGATTTAGACGTTTTCTATAATTGATCCGGAAAAGGCTTAAATGAATTGTCTTTTGCTTTGCCTTCACGAATTGGCATAGTATTCTACATTAATTTGGAAATGTACGTAGTTGTATCGATACCCCATCGGGATCATATACATAAAAATAATTGGTTTCATCCCCTGGGTATTGAATTGGTGAAGGGTTAAGACCCCGATTTTTAGCAAGTTGATGCATTTCATCCAATTTGTCTGTTTCAAAACAGATAAACATCCCTTTGCCTTCAAAGGTTTGGCCTTGTGGCACTTGGAGAAGTTCCATCTCTGTTTCTCCTTCACCATTGGTCATAAATGCTATTTCTGCTAAATCTGCATTAAACCGCCGATGTACAGTTAACCCCGTTATCATTTCATAAAATTTAATCGACTGCTCCAAGTTTTTGACACGTAATGTCACATGTTTCATATGCATTTTATCCACCTCTTTCTCTAATAGTAGTTCAATCCGTTAATAGGTATATTCCTTTTATAATAAAAGAATTTTAGAAATCACCAGTTGAGATTTGTCTAGGCCATGAAAGTAATAAGTGCTTAGCGATTTTTAAATCTGTTTCTTGTGGGAAGTACAAATCACAGAAGAAATTATGATAATTTGCAGTCCAAACGTACTTGTCCCATACAAATATATTTTCCTTATGCTTCATAAGCATTTCCTCAAGTTTTTCTTTATGTTTTTCCAACAGCTTAATTTTAACTAATTCAAATTCGTATTCATTACTGCATTCCTTATAGTATTTAAAAATAGTATTTAAGTACCCTATAAACCATTTCCCATCGGTATCAATTAAAATGTTTTGGTTTTCAGGCATATCATTGTAGTTCTGTATATATATTTGTAACTGTTTTACGGTTTTATCATCTAAAACAATTCTTGGATAACAGGCAATTTCGCTTTCTTGATAATGCGCATCTAACAAAGCTGGTCCAAAAACAATATCTTCATTAATATAAAACTCACCAATGCTTATTCCGCCTCGAACAAATAGACCCTCTAATGCCAAATTGAATTGATACTCTGCAACATTATCCAAAATCTCATTTAGCTCTGCTTCCCCATCATAATCGATTGGGTATGCAACAACCATATTGTCCGTAAATATTTTGATTTTTCCTTCACTATATTTGTCCGGAATAATACACTTTTTATTTTTTTCAATCAGGTAATTTATCTCCCCTAGTAAATTATCTCCTAATCCATTATTACAAGAATCCAGTATCATTTCTGAAAACCCTAGTATATCTATTGCACACACAATAGAATTGAGTAATCTAGGAAATTTTTCATCATATTTATTTTTTTTCATATCTATATTTCCTCTCAAAGGTTTTTATTATGAGCAACAAGAGTACCGTTTTCCTTATGAACACTATACTATATAAAGTGGTTGTCAGCAACTTTCTTATGCCATTTTCATCTTTGCTACCCAAATATATGGTATGATACCTTTTAGTAGGAACTTTTTTATCCTTAAATATACCTTGGATATTTATGAAAGGGTGGTTACAATGAATGCATTTCTAACAGTGATACCCCTATTACTAATAAGATATGGGCTCTTAAGTATTTTAAATAGGGAAGGGTTAAAACGAGCTGCTTTCTTCACTCCCATGATAGGAAAAGAAAAGTTAGCTTACTCTCTTTATCAGATTTCAAACATTCTGATTTTTGTATATCTATGTTTCCTCAAGATTACCACTAATACATATTTTCTTTATGCCGGCTTGATGATATATGGATTAGGGATCTTATTGTGTATTGGGTCCATTTTAAATTTCGCAGAACCTAACCAATATGGTATCACTGATAAGGGACTCTACGGATTATCTCGAAATCCTATGTATGTGGCATATTTTATTTATTTTTTAGGCTGTGTATTGCTTACAAAGTCGTTGGTATTGCTTGCCATATTAATTGTTTTTCAAATATCAGCACATTGGATTATTTTGTCGGAAGAAAGATGGTGTATATCCAAATTCGGAGACACGTATCTTAATTATATGCAAAAAGTAAGACGCTATTTTTAAGTAAAGTCGCTTATCTGATTCTTCAAATCAACGAATTAGAGAAATATGGTAAAAACAAATGACAGCCCCAAAAAAATCAAGCAACAATGTGTACCATTTATTGATTTATCATACTGTTTTCTGCTTGAGTTCACAATTTACATTTATATTCTGTTTTCCTCAAAGTAGATTTTATATCATATCCAAAAATATTTTCATTTTTAGGAGTATTCATTCAATAACAGTTATGACTTAGATTTATAAGAAACTTATAAATTTCTTTTGTTTTCCCATAAATCAATTCGTCTTGTCTGATATTCAAAAACAAGCACTTCAATCTCCATTCCCTGTCTTTATTAAATAGAAATCATAATATTTTCCTACTTTTCTTATATTTTATAGCATAAGAATAGGCTTTGGTTTAAGCAGGAATTCCCACTGAACCAAAGCCTATAGATTTAAAGTTTGAAAAATAATATTTCCAATTAAGCTCACTATTATATTTTATTTTTCTCAATGATGCTTTTGTAGGTTTCCTCATACGCTGCAAATCCCCTCAAGCCTGCACTGTTTGTAATCGGCATGAAACGAGCAGAAAAATATAGTATCCCTTTTATTCAGCATGCCCTTAAATAGAGGGCACTTCTTGACAATACATTTTAAACTTTTCATCTTCTGCAGTCGCATTTAAATTAGTAGAATTTGAATATTTATATAATCTGGTCAGGGCTTTTTTTATTAGCAATATAATTACAAATATCTTCAATTGTAATTAAAGAAACTATATCATTTACATTAATATCAACGTTATATTTATCTTCCAAAATGCCAATGAGATTTATTATTTCAAAGGAATCCAGCTGCAAATCAGTTTTTAAAGCTGTATCCCCTGTAACCTCTATCGCTGGTGAAAAGATATCTTTAATCATATTTATCATTTCGGTAAGCATATTAAATTTCTCCTCTTCTAATTTTTTTGCTGCCTGTTTTGGGAAACTCTTCTTCGCAAAAAACAACACTTTCAATTTGCTTATAAGAAGCTAGCATTTTATTCATTGCGTTTATTTTTTTACGGATTATCAGTCTATCATGCTCCGAATAAACTTTGGCTGTAAGTTTCCCATTTTCTTGGCAAACTACAACCTCTCCAATCTCTTCAATCTTCATTAGTTCAAGCTCAAGCTCTTCTGGGCTTATATTTTTTCCATTGGGCAATACAATTAAATTCTTTTTTCTGCCCACAATATATGCATAATTGTCTTCAATATAACCTAAGTCTCCGCTTAAAAACCATTCATCAAGGAATGCTTCTTCCGTTGCCTTTGAATCCTTATAATATCCTTTAAAAAGGTATGGATTTTTAAACAAAAGTTCTCCATCTTTCGTTTTTGCTCCAGAATTAAAATTGATACGACCAATACTTCCAAGTCGATTATCATCATTTGGATTTACGGTGATGGAACCGCAAGTTTCCGTCAGCCCATATCCATTAAGTACCAAAATGCCCAGCTCTTGCATACGTTTAGCAATTTCTAAATCAAGAGGTGCACCACCAATGACAATGATTCTTAAATTTCCCCCAAGCAATTGGTCGCATGCCTGTTTCCTTGCAGTAAGTTGGTCTAAACTGCTTATTTTCATAAGCTCTTGTGCTGTCACATGAATCATTTTATCAAAATATGTTAGCAATGCTGGTACCAAAAAAGTACAGTATGGTCTAACTTCCTGCATTTCCATGAAAAGATTCTTCAATCCTGTTGAAATAAATAAATTTCCACCGCTATACATAGAACTAAATACCACATTCGCAAAAGGTAGAATATGATTTAGCGGTAATATTAAAAAGATAGAATCTTTGACTTTAAGACTATAAGAAAGATATAGACTAGACCGCAGTAAATTAATTTGAGACTGCATTACACCCTTTGGCTTACCCGTAGTTCCCGAAGTATAAAATATGTATGATAATTCTGAACCGTCAGTTTTTTCTAATTCCACAGCTGATTCACAATTAAGATGGTTCTCAGCATCCTCCTCTATGCAGATTGTATGTTGAACGCTTTTATTATTTTTTGTTGTATCATCACAAAACGGCTGATTGAGGTGGGAATAAATTAAACAAGAGGTATCGCTGTGCTCAACCATATAGGCTTTTTCCTGTATTGTTGCCATATTATCCAAAATAACGAGCACATTTCCAGAGAGAGGCACGGCAAAACACCACTTTAAGCAGTCAAAAGAATTTTCAGAAACAAGTGCTATTTTACTATTTGTAATACCCCTTAGAATAAGAGACTTTGCTGCTGCCGTAACCTGTTGTGAAAATTCAGAATAAGTCACGGAATACATATTTCCACCTTTTAAATAGGAAAATGCATCCCTTTCACCATAATGATTTGTAGTTAAAAAAAGTAGATCACTGATTGTTGAAATGTTTTCAAACATGTATATACTCCCCCTAGGCAAATAAAATCGTTGTGTTTTTCTGTTTTTCTTTACGAAAAGCCTTTTATCTTAAGAATATTTGCTATTGTGGTTTCAATTTCCTTATGAATTTCAATAACTTCCTCATCGGTAAAGTAATTTTCCCAATATATATAAGAAAATCCAATCGTTTTCCAATCGATGTAGTCAGTAATATGTAACGTCATAGGCAGAAAGTCAGTTTCACAATTGTGATGCTTCAAAGTCGCAAAAGAAACAGAAGGCTTTTTATTGGTACAAAAATACGAAAAGGAGAACTGGGGAATATACCTACCATATTTTTCTTCGTATTCCTTAGAAAGTATTTTTGTATTCCAGTCAAAATTTCTATGCTTATAATAATCTATGGACTGTTTCTGAACCGACTGATATAGCTCAAAAATATTGTTATATTTCGTAAAGTCAAAAATGAAAGGAGGCCCAATTTCGTAAACACCTAAGCTGTTTTTTTCATCGGTTCCCAAGCGATTTCCAATAGGAATTTCGAAGTAAAAACGCTTGCACCGTGTTCTTGTATTTATAATCTGTGCAAGAATAGAAGCAATCAAAATATGAACTGAAATATTGTTTTTGGAACAATACTCAAATAAATTATCCTTAAACTCTTTGCTTGTCTGGAAAGTTAATTCCTTAATTACTGATTCATCCGTATCAATTACATCATCAAAAAGATAATCACTATTAAAAATTTCTAAAAACTTATTTTCCCAGAACTCTTTATCTACAAAATATTTTTCGCTTTCATTATATTCTTTTAAGTTATCCAGATATTTTGAAAATGGGTGCCATTTCACTTCTTCATCCTTCAAAAGCAGAACCTTTTGAATTTTATCTGTTAGCAATAATACGGATATCCCATCAAAAATTAGGTGATTAAAACTAAAGTGAATGCCATAATAAGAACCTGCAATAGAATAAATAAATATGTAATAAAGCTTCTCCCTATTATTTATCTTTGTTGCCCAAACCTTTTTACAAAATAAATGATATTCTTCTTCCGTTGAAAAATGGAAGGTAAGAATATCTTGTTTCTGATAAGGTAGAAATTCCATATACTGACGTCCATCCATAACAAGACATCGTGCTCCAAAAACATCAGCCCCTTGGATACATTTATCAATGGCAAAGGAAAGCTCCTCTGGGGAAAAGCTTCTCGAAAATTCCATTGAATACGAAATTTTCATAGGAATACTATCAATTGCTTCATTTACATCAAAAATATATTGTTGCTCATCACAAATTGGCAAAATATTCATAAAATTCTCCTTATTCAAACCGTGCCTTAATATCTAACCAAGCAATTACCCTGTCCGGACTTTTCAAGTTTGTCCTGTAATATTGCAATAAATTGTTTGAATTCATCTTTTAAAACATAATGTTCAGTAGTATCAATATTAAAATTAATTTTCTTCAAAACCCTATCTATTTCATCACTATATTTTATTGACAAATCACTTACGGTTGCGATTGTTCCGTCTTCAACGATCTCAATCATTTCCATACCAAGATAAACACCACATGCGGTTTGCCAGCAGGTTGCATTTGTATTAAACTCCTTGAATATTTCCTCATGGGATACCGTGTTATGATAATAAACAAGGTTATCACTATCATCATAAATTAATATACCGACATTTTCAGTTCCTGATACGTCCATTTGATTATTTAACTGCTTTGCTTCCTTTTCGCTAATTTTATGATGCAATAAGTATTCCTGAATACTAACAGGTGCCTGATATATAAACATACTCCCATCGCACAAGGGGCTTAATCTTTGTATTGAAAACACCTCTTCATGGGGTATGAGAAGGTATTGTCTCTTTTGGTTTTCAACAGTAAACGAAATTGGAGGACAATCCACAACTATATAAGGATTTTGTGGTGTAGAAATAAACTTATCATTCACGCAGGCCTCCAAATAATAGGATTCACAAGACCATGTATTAAATATCTCATTGCCTTTTGTTGCTTTGTCTGTTTCAAAAACAATCGCATAGTGTCTTTTACTTGGTAAATTTTTAAAATAGATATGTTCAACCAGTCCGGGATTCATACCAAAACCTAATAATATTTTACTATTGGCTTTTGTTTCAAGAAGATTTTTATAATAGTCATAACTTGTCATCTCAGCATCGTCATTTTCAATACCTGCATCCACATACGCCAAATTATACTTATAAACAAGTTCAAGAAAAAGTTTCGTCCGTAGACCTGTAAGGTTAATAAAGAGATCTATTTCTGAATGGTGTTCGTTTATGTATTGAATGGCGTCCATATTATTATATTCAAGGTCACAAATCGTAATATTGTGGTTGCAACCATGTTTCTCAACAAGCTTCATAAACGCCTTTCCTATGTTCCCATAACCTGCAAGTAAAATATTCATAACTTTCAAAGCTCCTTTTAATTTTTAATGATTCATATAATTTGTATTTTTTTGAATTTTATTGTGATTCTTATCCTCGAAATTAAGGATTAGGAATATTGCTGTTAAAACTAGAAAACTAATGCCAATGATTAAAAAAGACCTCTTGATCCCAAAGAACATGGCAAAAGCAAATAAGTAAGCCTGCCCCATCTGGGCCATACCAATCACAACATTGCTGAGGGCAAGGGTACTGCTCTGCCCATATTGAATTGATTCAGGCAACTGGGTAAAATAAATATTCTGAACTGATTGAAAAAAGCTATCCGCAAAAGCAATGGCGACACAGGCAAAAACCAGTGCAAAAACTGATTGCATCAGTCCATAGTATATAATTGCAGTAGACATAACAACAGCTGATATAATCAGTACAATATAGGAATCCAATATGGAAAGAAGCTTCTTTGTTAAGACTGGACCAAGATATATGGAAATCAGTCCAAAAATAATGATAATATAGGAAATTGTCTCCTCATTTAAACCTTGATTTTTCCCTTCTAGGGGAAGAAAGAAATCAATAAATCCCATGCAGATAAAATATGGAACCGTTAAAAAGAAAATATAACCAATTACTCGTTTATTCCCCACAAAATGTAAAAAACTCATATCAGAATTCACTTCCACATAATTCATGGCATCAGGGACGTTGTCTTTATTGTAAAAAAGAATCGCTGTAATTAAGAGAATCAAAAGAATGAAAGCAGAAACAACATATACCCAGCGATAACCCAAGCTAGTAATGACAGTTGCTCCCAAGGCAACTCCAACAATGGTACCTGCATTGGTGCCAGCACTGCTCATTGTAAACCCTTGTGTGACACGCTCTTCATCCGGTTGCATGGCCACCATGGTATCTAGAATGTTGAGTATCATACCTGCACCACTTCCAAACATACTTCTACCCACAATAAATTGCGTAAGACCGCCAGAGGTCGCTGCAATCAACTCTCCAACAATGGAAAGAATGGTGCCTATCACAAGCAGCTTATGAAGGTGAATTTTTTTTATAAGCACGCCCGATATAAAAGCAGAAATTCCAACAAATAATAGCGTCACGGAATAGGCAACCGCCACTGCAATCTCCTTCGATACGCCAAAGGTTTCATTGTATAACTGCATCGCAAACAACGGACCACATACAACCGACAAGTGGTAGGCAGTTTGACCTAAAAATATTGGAGTTCTAACCGATCTTGAGTCTATAAGCTGACCGGCTTCCGATGACTTTTTAACAAAAAACATTTTTATTCCAAAGAAAATTTCTTTTAATAGCAGTAATGAAAGCAGCAAAACTACAGCAGTTGAAATAATGATTTCAATTTGCTTTGCTCTCATTTCTTTCATAAAACTGTTTTTATTGAACCCGACCTCAACAGCACCAACTACTTCATTGTTGTCTGATACGATTGGCACTTGAACCAGACAATAAGAACCAAAGTAGCCCACATAATCCGGGTAAATAAGTGTGTTGTTCTGACATATTAGGTTTATTGCATCCTTTTCCGCTACCTCTAAAGGATAGATTGCTCCTGCTTCTTCTGGCATAGATAAAATAAAATAAATCCTATTTTCAAAAAACCTATTAATTCCCAAATATATATCTGCATTCCAAAGGTTATCTTTTTTATTGAGTCCTGTATCATCAATATAAAAAACATCTTCGGAATTGCTTGCATTATTATTTAGGAAATTAATTATGTTTCTATAATTTTGTGAGTTAAAATCCTCCAAATTATCAATGCTTTTTACATCCTCATAAGAAATATTATTGGCGATCAATTTTCCAATGGAAGAAATTTTATCAATGGAGCTGTCTTGATAAGCATTGTAAAGAATATCAGTATATTTGACGATGACCAGCGATGATATCGATACAACAATTATGATAACTATAAAGTTATATGTAAAATCAGTAAATCCCACTTTTTTGTAGTAATATATAGCAAAGAAAATCACCGCGCTAAGTCCCAAAAGAACCAAATATAAACCGCATAACCAAGTGAACATAATACGCACATATTCCCCTGTTGAAAATGCAATCTCTGTATTTACCTGTGATATGGCTTTTGTATTAACATTCAAACGATAGGTAGCATAACTGGATACAACCGTAACATCATTTTGACTAGCACGGGCTATAGAATAGTAAAGGGCAGGATCGGTGAAAAAATCATCATTCTCCTTCATCGATGCCATCGTCTGAAAGCTTTGACCATTATAATATTTTACAGTACGTGAACCAATATCAGAAACGACAAGAACACCATCCACCAGAGCCATGGAATACGGTATATTAAAGCCTTCCTCTTTTTGATAGGATAGTAATTTTGTGTCATTTCCATTTGAATTGATTTCATAAATATTGCCCAACGCAGTAATCACATAGAAAATCCCTATTTCATGATCATAACAATATTTTATGGCATGCTCTTTCTTATCGTCCCAAGGAACAACTGCCTTGATCTGTGGTTTATTGTTTTCTTTCAAATTGATAGAATATAGAAGAAGTTCGTCATCTGTTCTCGTCACAAAAGTAAGCTCATCGCCAGAAAACTGTAAATCCATTATCTGGCTTGTTCTATCAAAAAGATGTTCTGCGGTGTAGGAAGCAGAATAAACACTTCCTATAAATTTCCCCGTTGCAGAAAACTCATCAATTGAAATGCTTGAAATGGCTGCATCATTCAAATATTGATAGTTTGTTACATATATTTTCCCATCTGGCGCTTGCGCAAGTTCTTTATAACAAGCATCGGTATTAATATATGTCCACTTACATTTTCCATCTTTGTTTATTCCAAGCAAACGATAATTTCCCTGGTCGATATAGTACTGATCACCATTATCTGAAACTTTATAAAAAGTAGGAGAAGATATTTGGGGGCTAGTCTCAAATGGTTTATAAATAAAACAGTACCAATTAAAATAAACGTAGACGAAAGAAACGAAAGCCAATAAGACTGTAGTGAATATTAAAAAATTAAACTTTTTTTTAGATAAATTAATCTTCATATATTTCCTCTTATCATCTATTCATAATTAAAATCCGCTCTAAACTTCTTACAAAAAATAGCAATCAAAGCAGTCAAAGTAAATAAAAAATACTCTTTTTTGGTTTTTTATTTTAGCATATCTAAGGGGAAAAAACCGTTTCTGGGGTAATTGCCATCATTTTAGGGGTAATTGCATTTTTTTGTTAAAAATAAGCGACTATCGGCTGATAGTCGCTTATTTTGTCTTACCTTATGGAATTGCTTTATGGGCATTGAGAACGATTTGAGTGGTAAATTTACCATTGCCGGCAGAAAATCGGTATGTACCGTCATATTTCTCGGTAGTATAGATTATGCTATGTATACCCGTGCCACCGCCTTGCTTTTGGGTTTTAGGCAGTTCCCCATCAAAAACAATTTCTTCGTTACAGCTATTCTCCACCTGTATGCGCAGCCTTCCATCCATATATTTGGCAGTCACAATGATTTCCTTTTCATAATCCTTGGGCAACCTCAGACAACCTTCAATGGAATTCTCCAGTGCATTGCCAAAAATACAAGTTAAATCAACATTATCAATCCCTGCTTGCTCAGGTACAGTCATATGAAAATATATCTTGATTTTGGCTTTCTCCGCCTTTTCTGCATAGGCATTACAGATACTGTTTACAATTGGATTTCTACAATAAGCTGTACTTTTGCTCATGTCCAGAGCAGCGTTATAACTTAGCATATAGCCTTCAATCTCGTTCACGTTGCCATTTTTCAGCATGTCTATGATAACCGCATTGTGGTGGCGCATATCGTGCCTTTGCTGAAATGCCAAAGCCACTGCTGCCTTTTGGCGGGCAAGCTCTGATTCCCACAACTTCTCTTGCTGTGCCATAAGCAGCTGACGTTTTTCCAATGCATATTTTTCAACAATGGCATTGGCTTGAATATACAACAGGTAATATACCGCCAGAAACAACAGATACACAGTAATAATAATGACTTTATTCCAACTTTCATTATTCCAAGACCAATAGGGGGATGGGTAATACAATACCATTATTTGAATGAATAAAAACATCAGCGGTACCAACCCAGCTGCACGCCATTCCTTGTCCAACGCACCCACCAGTCGTCGAAAACGTGGGCGCACAAATTTATAAAGTAGCGGAAGAATTCCTGCATATATGACCAGACGAATTATCATGAATTCAATGACGAAAGCAGAACCCCCACCATGTATTGCTAAGATATCACCAAAATAGTTAATAGCCAAATAAATATTAACAAAGGTTATAAAGCTAAAAAGTGACACAAAAAAATAGTCTTCTGAACAAATCAAAAACCAAGAAAGTTCTATTACTAAAATAATAAGTATTGCAAATCCATTTACCGAATAGACGCCATGTGTAAACAAGTGATAAGACAGTATGCTTATTCCACAAAGCATCACAAATAATCCTATCAATATTCGTTTTTTAGCAGGCTCTCGAAATCGCATTGCCGCTGATGACATTAGCGTAAAGACAATGACAGATTGCAAAAAAGAAAAAAATAGTAAAAGGTTGTATAACAGATTTACCGCCTCCCTTCTTCATTTATCCTAACATAAATTAACCCCAAAAAATATTTTTGGGGTAATTGCTATTATTTTAGGGGCAATTGTCACATTTTATTCCTCTGTGAACATTTGAAAACGTAAAAATTCCTCTTTGAGTTTCTGATAGGAGCGGTAAGGGTAAGTTACAGATTCACCAGTATCAAAAGTTATGGTATTCTTAGAAATCTGTCGGATATATTTAAGGTTCAAGTTTAAGGAAACCCCACACCTAACAAAAAATTTGTTCTGGGAGAGCAACTCAAAAAGTTCCGAGGCGGTCATGCGTACCTCCAGCTTACTTCCTTGAATGGTATGTACAATCTGATAATTATTTCGTCCCGTTTCTGTAAATACCACATCCCTCAGTGCAAGCCTGGTAATACCCTCTGATGTCTTAAGTGTAACAATCATTCGCCTTTCTTTATCAATACGTTGGATAATCTTATCCAAAGCGGCAAAAATACCGGATTCAGCATAGGGTTTAACCAAATATTGTGCAGCTTCTACTTCAAAAGCTTCGATGGCATGGTCTCGAGATGTTGTAATAAATATAATTTCACTATTATCTCCTAGCTGGCGTAATTCTCTTGCTGCATCAGTACCAAGCATACCAGCCATAAAAATATCTAGAAGCATTATATCAAATCCTCCATGCTCAGCCACAAAAGATAATAATTCTAATGGGGCAGAAAAGGAATGAACATTTATTTCATATTGCGGGTGCTTTTGCATGTATGCTACAAGGCAGCTATGGGTACGGTCAATTTCTTGTGGATCATCGTCACAGATTGCGACATGAATCATTCACATATCTCCTTTCATCTTAATCATAAGCAAAGCTACAATATCACTATAAGCATTATAAATATAGTATAAATCATCAGAGATTTTTATCAAGCTTTTCTAACTAAATACAACGTTGGTTTGACCTTATAGTAAATGAAACTACGACTTCCCTATCACAATAAAATATATAGAGTGAAAATGACCATTTTCCAGATTTATCGTTAAAACAAAAGTTGCAATATTTGTTTCAACTAGTACCGGACTTAAATATTTTTTATGGTTTTGTGATTATAGTCGTAACAAGAGATATTTATTTTTTTTCTGCAAATACTCCTTGTACCTGATTATCTTTTGAAAAAACAAAACTTTGACGTTTCAAAAAATAATAATCCAATACAAAACATATTTAAACAGATAGACTGAAAATTTGTTTGAAATATTTACTACTGGCATATGCTCATCTTACTATGTAGAGAAAGGCAGGAAGTAAATACGCCGTCAAGATGTCATAAAATCCATGAGCAATCATAAGGGGAACAATACTTTTATTTTTAGACTTGTAAAAATAGATGCACAGGAAAAGTGTATTTACAGTAATATTAAAAAATTCACCGAAAACAAACCGTACAGGTGGCCAGTGGAATGCATAGAATAACAGACAGTTCATCGCGACTATGATTACTTTTTGATTTGATAGTTCATGGCTTTTTTGCAATATAAATCCTCTGAATATCAGTTCTTCCGTAAGTCCCACGCAAAAAAAACAATATAGTGACCTGATCATAATGCTGCCCCAATCAGGCTCCGTCGCAAAGACAGAATAGTCTACCCTCATCAAAAGCAAAGGGATTTGCTGTACTGCAAACATGCAAACTCCTAACAATAATCCTTTTGGAATTTCAGAGATAGCCAGTTTCTTTAACCCAACATAAGCAATCGGCTTTTTTTCTATTTTCACTACATACAGAATTATGACTGCATAAGAACTAAAATATGTCAAAATACCAACCCAAAGTCCATCTGCGTTGAAAATATCTGCTATCTTATTAAAAACACCACCCACTATTGCCATAAGAAAGAAACAAGCAATCATTTCAATCAATAGCCTCGGTTTTTTAGACGACAATACATTCAATTTCCTTTCCTCCGTATCTTCCTTCAGATTATAAATATTCTTTAGTAACGCATTACTTAAATAATTAACTTCAATTTATTTATCTTTTAATTTCTCACTATGGTACACTGCTGTGTCTATTCCCTCTGAATACTAACTGTAATGTAAATGAGACTACTTAAAACAAACTTACAATCAACAATATGGTTTGAAATGTGCAGCAATTGAATTCATCTTTCCTTATACCCTTTACTTTATTATACATGTATCTTCATAATTTTTCCATATATAAAAAATAGGATTAAACCGCTGTGTCATTTTATGTCTAAATTTAACCTCTTATATCGCTATATTATGTAAAACAACCTATCACATCTATACTCCATCATTTTTCAAGGATTTAAAACAGTACTTTTACGCCCTTTTAAAACCAAAAGTCAATTCAAAACTAACTAAAAATAGCCAGGAACCTCACTTGTGGCATCTCTCTCGAACCTCTTAAAATATGGATGCTTCCATTTCTCTATCTGTTTTCTTCATAAGATAATGCGCTCTATTTCTTATAGATTGATTAAGTCATAATTGTTTCATCTAGTGATGATTAGATCTATTAATCATAACATAAAGCCGTCAATTATGGACATATTTACATTATAGAATAATCATAAATCAATTAAAATCAGTTGAATCTTTCAGCCACATAAGCAATTGTAGTTGTTAAGAATTCTAAATACATTGCGATAAAAGAGGTAAAACTATGACATTTGAAGACCTATATAATAGACTTTTGAAAGCAGCTGTAAACAGTAAAATGCCTGAAGAATTAAATTTAATCGAGAATGAGGGGTATGATCCTCATCAATTAGACTGCCTTATAAATCCGCACAAACATGAGGTGGTTCTTCGTACAGGCCAATGCAATTGCTCCCCAGAGGAGAAGGATGATTGTAAGGGAAAATGTTTATTTGATGCACTGTTTATAAATCCTGATGGAAATATCGATATTAACGGTGAAAATTGCGTAGGATGTGGAGATTGCATTAAAAATTGTAAAAAATCAAATATAATTGAGAGCAAGGATTCTTTGGCAATGTTAGAATCACTTTATAGTTCCAATTCCCCCGTATATGCGATGATTGCCCCTGCCTTTGTAAACCAGTACTCAGATGAGATCACTCCAGGCAAATTGCGTGCTGCATTTAAAAGAATTGGTTTTACGGGAATGGTAGAAGTTGCTCTGTTTGCTGATATCTTGACCATGAAAGAAGCGTTAGAGTTTGATAGAAATATTAAAACAGAAGAAGATTTTCAGTTAACGAGTTGCTGTTGCCCTATGTGGATTGCTATGATAAGAAAGGTATATTCTCAGCTAGTTTCTCATGTCCCTGCAGCTGTTTCACCGATGGTAGCATGTGGACGTTCCATAAAGGAACTTTATCCCGGAGCAATAACGGTCTTTATCGGCCCATGTATGGCTAAAAAGGCAGAAGCAAAGGAAAAGGATGTTAGTGATTCTACGGATTTTGTTTTAACCTTTAAAGAGATTCAAGATATCTTTGACTTTGCAGGACTTAATCTAAAAGACATGGAAGAGGATGAACGGGATCATTCTTCTAAGGCAGGCAGAATTTATGCGGGAACGGGGGGTGTCAGTGAAGCGGTACGAGAAGCAGTAGAGCGTATTAATCCAACAAGAGAGATTACTGTAAAAACACGTCATGCAAATGGAGTTGCGGAATGCAAGAAAATGCTCAATGATATTCTCGTAGGAGCAGGCAATGCCAACTTCTATGAAGGAATGGGCTGTGTTGGTGGTTGTGTGGGGGGACCAAAAGCCCTAATTCCCAAAGAAGAAGGAAAGGAAAGCGTTCTTCGCTATGGAGAAGAAGCCATTTACAAAACTCCATTTGATAATCCTTACGTAGTTAAAATGTTGCATGATTTAGGGTTAGAAACCGTGGATAGTTTGCTTGAGGAAAGAGATATTTTTATAAGAAAATGGTAAAAAATAAGCAGTGAAAAATCACTGCTTATTTTAGTAGACAAAAATGCTGTCACGAATAGCTGGTGATTCCTTGGCAGATGAGTATTATATCCATTCCGCAGCGGTGGGGATAGGTGCAGGCGTGGATAACGTCGTCATAGTCATTAATCTTACGTCTTAACAAAAGCAATAGCGTTATCTGCAATAAAATACAGATAACGCTATTGCTTATATTAAATTTTACTTCTAATTGCTCCCTATATTTATTGATAGTAAAAATATTTACTGTATATTTTAATAAAGCAGAGAATATATTGACATTTATCTATATGTTAACATATAATACATATAGATAAATATCTATGTGAGGTGATTGACTTGATTAATAAATATACCGAGAATGTTGGGTTGTTCAAAGCCCTTGCAGACACGAACCGTCTTATGATTGTGGATATGCTGTCTTGTGGTGAACTTTGTGCCTGCAAAATTCTAGAAAAGTTTCAAATAACACAGCCAACCCTTTCCCACCACATGAAAATACTGTGTGATTGCGGTTTAGTAAAGGGACGTAAAGAAGGCAAATGGATGTATTATTCACTAAATAGTGCAAAGGTTCAGGACTTTAAAAACTTCTTATGTGCCATAACCATTGATAAAGAGGATTGTATTTGCAAGGAAGGGGCGTGCAACTGTGGAAAAGGATAACCAAGTTCAAGGTATCGGCTTTTTTGAAAAGTATTTAACGGTATGGGTACTGCTTTGCATGGCAACAGGTATTCTGATTGGCAAGTATTTACCCTCTATCCCCTCTTTTTTAGGTCTGTTTGAGTATGCACAGGTGTCTATCCCAATTGCCATTCTAATATGGCTTATGATTTTCCCCATGATGTTAAAGGTGGATTTTAAGAGCATTCACAACGTTGGTAAAAATCCAAAAGGTCTTTTTGTAACTTGGGTTACAAATTGGCTGATTAAACCCTTTTCCATGTTTGGGATTGCAAGTCTTTTTTTCTTCGTGATTTTCAAAGCACTCATTCCTACGGATTTGGCAAAAGACTATTTGGCTGGAGCCATACTGCTTGGTGCCGCACCTTGCACAGCAATGGTGTTTGTATGGAGCCATCTAACAAAAGGTGACCCCGCTTATACCGTAGTACAGGTTGCAACCAACGATTTGATTATCCTCGTTGCCTTTACACCTATTGTGGGGCTCTTACTTGGCGTAAGCGGCATTTCTATTCCATGGGATACACTTTTAATGTCCGTTGTACTATTCGTTGTTATACCTCTTTCGGCTGGCATCATTACCAGAACACAGCTTATCAAACGCAAAAGTGCAGAATACTTTAACAACGTTTTCTTACCAAAATGGAACAGTATTACAGTCACAAGTCTGCTTTTGACGCTGATTATAATTTTCTCATTTCAGGGAAATGTGATTTTGGAAAATCCGCTACACATCATATTGATTGCTGTACCCCTGACCATTCAGACATTCCTGATTTTTTTTATCGCCTACTTGGTGAGCAAGGTGCTCAAACTGCCCCACAACATCGCCGCTCCTGCGGGAATGATTGGTGCATCAAACTTCTTTGAGCTTGCCGTTGCAGTTGCCATTGCCCTGTTTGGTGCCCAATCGCCTGTTGCATTGGCTACCATTGTGGGGGTGCTTACCGAAGTTCCAGTGATGCTGATACTTGTTAAAATTGCAAATAAAACAAAGCACTGGTTTCCTTCATGAAGTGACCTACCATTGGTTTGTCCATAATAATCTAATTTAAGGAGTGATTTCTATGAAAACAATGTCTATTTACGAACCTGCCATGTGCTGTGAAACGGGTATCTGCGGTGTTGGTGTGGATCCCGAACTGCTCCGCATCTCAACCGTATTCCATAATCTGCAAAAGAACGGCATTACCGCCTCACGTTTTAACCTAAACAGTGCCCCACAGGCGTTTATAAACAATACAGCTATGAATAAACTGATAATGGGCGATGGCGTGGAGTCTTTACCTGCTACGGTCATTGACGGTAAAATTGTTAAAACTAAAGCATATCCTACCAATGAGGAAATTATCGCATGGCTTGAAATCCCATCCTCATATCTTGATGCTCCTGAAACCAAAAAGAAAGATGGTGGATGCTGCTGTTCGGGAGGTTGCTGTGAATGAAACCTTTTGAACTGCAAAACCTAAACCTTACAAAATATCTCTTCTTTACAGGTAAAGGCGGTGTTGGAAAAACGTCTATCGCTTGTGCCACCGCTGTAGCGCTTGCAGATAATGGGCTAAAAGTACTGCTTGTCAGCACGGACCCCGCATCCAATTTGCAGGATGTATTCAGCACCCAGCTTGATGGCAAAGGCGTACCCATTGGGGAAGTTCCCAGGCTAGTGGTTGCCAACCTAGACCCGATACAGGCGGCGGCACAATACAGGGAAAGTGTTGTTGCACCCTATCGCGGGAAATTACCAGAATCTGTAATTATCAACATAGAGGAGCAGCTATCCGGTTCTTGTACGGTGGAAATTGCCGCTTTTAATGAGTTTACAAACTTCATTACAGACGAAAGTGCGGCAAAAGAATACGACCACATTATTTTTGATACTGCCCCCACAGGCCATACCCTGCGAATGCTGCAACTGCCCAGTGCATGGAGCAAATTTATCAATGAGAGCACACATGGTGCTTCTTGTCTTGGTCAGCTATCAGGATTAGAAGAACGTAAAGAGATGTACAAAGAAGCGGTAGATACTTTAGCGGACAGCAAATTGACTACTCTCCTACTAGTTTCTCGCACTGAAAGCTCTCCCCTACAAGAAGCGGAACGTGCTTCCAATGAGCTTGCCGATTTGGGTGTACACAATCAGCTTTTGATTGTGAATGGAATGCTATCTTCTTTTGATGATGTCATATCCGAAAGCCTATATAATAAGCAACAAGCAGCAATTAGCCATATGCCTGTGGGATTAAAAAATATTACTGCATACTTTGTTCCACTGCGTGCCTACAACATCACCGGTATGGAAAATGTTCGTAATCTGCTCCAAAAAAACATCCTTGCCATGAGCGACCATTCACTAAATGCCACCAATATACCGGCCCTCGACAAGGTCATTGACGATTTGTATACAAGTGGTAAAAAGGTGATTTTCACCATGGGCAAGGGCGGTGTTGGTAAAACCACCATTGCCGCTGCCATCGCTCTTGGCCTATCTGCAAGGGGGAAAAAGGTACATCTGACAACCACAGACCCTGCCGCCCATCTGAAATTTGTCTTAGACGAAACCGATGGTATTACCATGAGCAATATTGATGAAAAGGAAGAACTCCGACGTTATCAAGAAGAAGTGTTAAATAAAGCACGAGAGTCTATGTCAGAAGAAGATATTGCCTATGTGGAGGAGGATTTGCGTTCCCCTTGTACACAGGAAATCGCTGTATTTCGTGCTTTTGCGGAAATTGTGGAGCGAGCGGAAAATGAGGTTGTCGTGATTGATACCGCACCCACAGGCCACACATTGCTTCTGCTGGATTCCACACAGAGCTATCATCACGAAGTGAAACGCACACAGGGTAACGTCCCAGAGGCTGTTAAAAAACTTCTTCCCAGACTCCGCAACACTCATGAAACAGCAGTTATTATTGTAACCTTGGCTGAAACCACGCCTGTTTTTGAAGCCATGCGGCTAGAAGAAGATTTGAAGCGTGCCGAAATCTCAACAAAATGGTGGGTTATCAATGCATCACTGTATGCCACCGAAACCACAAATCAGCTTTTAAGAGCCAAAGCAAGCCATGAAATCGAATGGATTAACAAGGTAATGGAACTATCTCAAGGCAATTTAGCCGTTATTAAGTGGAGCCCAGAAGATGTTAAAGGCAGTCATTTACTATCACTTTTAGGGGGTAAGGAGCATGAATAAGATTGCCTTTGTTTGTGTGCACAATTCCTGTCGTTCTCAAATTGCAGAAGCTCTTTGTAGGCATTTTGCAGGAGACGTATTTGAGTGCTATTCAGCAGGAACAGAAACAAAACCACTAATCAACCAAGATGCTGTGCGTCTGGTAAAAGAACTTTATGGGATTGATATGGAAAAAACTCAGTATTCCAAACTTCTGGCCGATATACCACCCGTAGATATTGTTGTTACCATGGGTTGCAACGTAGAGTGTCCTTTCTTGCCCTGCAAGCACCGTGAGGATTGGGGTCTTAATGACCCCAGCGGCATGGATGACAACATGTTTTTGGAAACCATATCTCTTATCAAAGATAAAATTTTAGACCTTAAGGAACGTATCCAAAACAAATTGTTATAGAATACTGGCAGGTTGTAGACAAAGTCAAAATCTCGAGGGCTTTGCCCTCAAACACCCACAAGGGTTTCCTATCAGCACTTTACTTTGCAAAGCTGTCCTGCGGACAGATGGCACTTCTTTGCCATTGCATCATTGACTCATCTATAACCGCATGAATATGCAGTTTTAATAAAAGTTTTTGGTCTTGCTTTTTCCAAAAAGCAAGTTGGTTTGGGCAACGCCCAAGGTTTGTCTTCAGTCTGGCTGGCAGGTGCTTCAGCACCTGCCAGTATTCTTATGATACAGAAAAATAGTAGATAGGAATGTTGCTTTCTAGAAATATAAGTCCTTCACATAGGAGATTATAGGTTGTATCGTTCCCCTATCCTCAAAATTTACTTTTGCATTATAAGTGTTAAGAAATTCTTTGTCATCGGGTTCTCGCACAGATTCTGGCTTTTTTTGAATCATGCCTTTCATCATAGCCATCATAGATTTATGGATTGGCCCAAGCTTTTTGTAGTCAATTCCACCACGCAGGTGGAAAAATTTTGTTTTCACCAAAAGCTCTGGCGTAAAGTTTTTATTTAAGATTGTGCTGTAGTCTGTCGCATTGGGATCGGCTAATCCAACAGTAAATACAATAATATTCTTGCATAAATTTGAGGTAATCAGTTTTACACCTGCGATACCACCTGCATACAAACCACCTCCATATATAACAATGTCATATTGACTTAGCGCTTTCGGCTCAACCGTTTTGGCGGCAAATAAATCTGCACTTAGTTCTGAAGCAATCCATTCCGCATACTTTTGCGTTGAGCCGTATTTCGATGTGTATACTACCAAAATTTTTTTAGACATCAGATACCTCCGCTATACTATCTAAATTATCAAATATCTTAATTAGCCAGCTGCTTAAATTATTAACTTCATCCATGCTCATACCAGAGAACATGCTGTCAATAAACTGAGTTGCAATTTGTTCGTTATCTTTGTCCCACTGCTCCCATTGTTCGCTTACTTTTATACGCATCGCCCTGCCATCTTTCTCGTCGTTATGGACTGTCACAAAGCCTTTTTCGACCAGCTTCATAACAAGTTGCTTTGTGTTTTGGTGAGAAGTATCGCAAGCTGCTGCAAGTTGCTTTAGTGTGGGCGGCTGTTCAAATAATCCCAATACCAAAATTACAAACCATTGCTTGGCAGTTAGGTCTTTCATCTGAGAATCCATTTTGCTTTGAAGGCGATTAGCTACACGAAACAGATAGCCAAATACAATCAATCTTTTATCCATTTTATCAAAATCATACATTGACACCCCTCCAATATAGGTAATATATTATCCATATAGGTATTATATTACCTATTTATATCCTTTGTCAATAAGCATATAGAAAAGACAATGACAGATTTACATAAACACTCATTAAACTCATTTCACTAGTAGCTTAATTATTTGGTTATGAAACATGATTAGAGTTTGTATTTCTTTAGCATCACAAGGGATAATCTCTACATCTGAAAATAAGGCGTAATGTCATATCATTACCTCTACTATTTTTATATTACAACAAAGCAAAATGCAACCATGACTGGTTGCATTTTTTAACAGAAGCTAAAATGAGCTGATTATTTTGTTGCAAAATTTACCATATACATACTACTCTATAACTATTTTAAGTCATCTTCTTGCTTCGCTGAAATTTCTTCAATCTCTTCTAATACTGTATCATTTGAAATGCCCTACATACTCTCTGATAATACATGATTTTCCCTACGCTACCTCAAACTGACTGCTATAAAGCTCAGCATAGAACCCTTTCTCTGCAAGCAATTCTTCATGATTTCCACTCTCAATAATATTTCCATCTTTCATGACCAAAATTAAGTCCGCATTTTTTATAGTTGATAAACGATGGGCAATTACAAACGAGGTTTTGCCAACCGTAAGCTGATCCATAGCAGACTGTACCAAACGTTCCGTACGAGTATCCACTGAGCTTGTGGCTTCATCCAGAATCAACAACGGAGCATTTTGTATCATGGCCCTTGCAATCGTGATTAATTGCTTTTGCCCTTCCGATAGGCTTGCTTTATCATTTAATATCGTATCATATCCGTTTGGTAAAGTCTTAATAAAATGATGTAGTCCCACAGTTTTACAAGCTTTGATGATTTCTTCTTCCGTAACATCCTGTTTGCTATATATGATATTATCTCGTATCGTTCCTTCAAAAAGCCAGGTATCCTGTAATACCATACTAAACTGCCCATGGACATTTTCTCTTGGGACTTCATGAATTGGTACTCCATCAATCATTATTTCGCCTCCATCCAATTCATAAAATCTCATAATCAGATTTACGATTGTTGTTTTGCCAGCTCCAGTTGGACCCACTATCGCTACCTTCTGCCCAGCCCTAATTTTTGCCGTGAAATTGTGAATGATCGGTTTATCAGATGTATATCCAAACTTCACATTGTTAAATAACACTTCTCCTTTGACATTGTTTAGATTATTTTGTTTTTCTACTTCATTTTCCAATTCTTCTTCATCTAAAAATTCAAATACACGCTCGCTGGCTGCGGCTGTTCTTTGCAAATTGTTCATTGCCTGGGCAATCTGAGAAAGTGGCTGGGTAAATAAGCGAATATACATCATAAACGCTACTATAACACCGAATGTTATTTTTCCCTCCATAGCAAGTGCTGCGCCAACAACACATACTGCCACATAACCGAAGTTTCCTACAAAGCTCATAAGGGGCATCATAAGTCCAGATAAAAATTGAGATTTCCAAGCACTCGTATATAATTTACTGTTACTTCTTTCGAATTCTTCTTTGGCTTCTTTGCTTCCATTGTAAACTTTTACAACATTATGCCCTGTATAGACTTCTTCAATATGACCATTAATATTGCCTAACTCAGTCTGCTGCTCTTTAAAGTATTTCTGAGAAGCTTTCATAATTATCATCATAAAGGTGAACCCCAAAAAGCTTGCACCCACTGCAGTCAGTGCTAAAATCCAGCTATTGTAAAACATCATAACCAAGGAACCAAGCAACATAGTTGCAGAAGTAATCAGTGTACCAACACTTTGATTTAAAGTCTGTCCTATAGCATCCACGTCGTTGGTCACTCGGCTTAATACATCACCAATGCTAGTAGAATCAAAATATTTCAAGGGAAGACGATTCACTTTTTGCGATATGTCTGACCGCATTTTTTTAGAAATCACCTGGGTCACCGTAGCCATTATCAAACTTTGTAAATAACTAAGTAAAAAGGAAATACCATAAAACAGTGCTAAGGTCCAGGCTATTTTAGAAATCCCATTCAAATCTATACTACCAATCACCGGGGTTCCTTCAACAACGGCGGGCAATCCCTTCATAATTTCATTTGTCAGTTCTTTTAATTTGTCAGGCCCCACAATCTGCAGCACTGTTCCTGCTATTGCTGCTATCAAAGCAAATATTATAAAAGGCAAATATCTCTTACAGTATTGTAACAATCTAACCATTGTCGATTTAAAATTATTTGATTTTTCCCCCGGCACTCCCACAGAACCCATTCCCATGGAACCAGCTTGCTTATTTTGCTTTTCTCTCTTTTCAGTCATGTAATAGCTCCTCCTCGCTTAGCTGAGACATAGCGATCTCTTTATATACGGCACAGGTATTTAAAAGTTCTTTATGTGTTCCCTTGCCAACAATCTTTCCTTCATCAAGAACAATAATTTGATCGGCATCCATAATTGTGCCAATCCGTTGTCCAACAATCAGATTTGTTACACCGGCCGTTTCCTTTTTCAACGCAGACCTTAGTATACGGTCAGTCTTATAGTCCAATGCAGAAAAGCTATCATCAAAAACATACATTTCTGGTTTTCTGCAAACAGCCCGTGCAATGGCCAATCGTTGCTTTTGTCCACCTGACACATTGGATCCCCCTTGAGAAATCACTGCTTCATATTGATGATCCATTTTTTCTACAAAATCACTTCCCTGTGCAATTTTTATAGCGGTCTCAATCTCTTTTTGATCCGGCTTGTGTTTTCCATTATCACCAAAACCTACATTACTACTTACGGTGCCACGGAACATAACTGCTTTTTGAGGAACATATCCAATCTTGTTATATAATTCTTCCTGTTTATATTCCTTAACATTTATTCCATCTATGATAACTTCACCACTTGTAACCTCATAAAATCTTGGAATTAGACTTACCAAAGTACTTTTTCCGCTACCTGTGGATCCAATAAATGCAACCGTCTCACCCTTCTTTGCAGTAAAACTGACATCTTCCAGAACATAATCAGAAGCCCCCGGATATTTAAAGCTAACATTTTTAAATTCCACATGACCTACTAAGCCATCTTTGCCTTGACATTTATCTCCATCCAAAATGGTGGCCTGCGTATCCAATACTTCATTAATACGCTTTCCAGACACGGAAGCCCTTGGAAGCATTACAAATATCATTACCAGCATCATAAATGACATAATTACTTGCATTGCATAGGATGAAAACACAACCATATTGGAAAAAAGCGTTAAACGATCCATTGCTTGTGCCCCATTAATCAGATATGCACCAATCCAATAAATTGCCAGTGACAATCCACTCATTAGCGCTGTCATCATAGGCATCATAACTGCCATACCTCGATTTGTGAACAGTTGGGTAGACGTCAACTCCTGGTTTGCACTCTCAAATTTCTTCTCCTGATAGCCTTCTGCATTGTATGCCCTCACCACACGCAGGCCTGTGAGATTTTCTCTTGTAACTCGGTTCAAATTATCTGTAAGCACCTGCATTTTACGAAACTTGGGCATTACAAACAGCATTAATAAGGCAATCACCACCGCCATAACCCCAACAGCCACACCGGTTGCAACTGTCCATTCAAATCCTTTTCCCGAAATCTTTACTAATGCCCACACAACCATAATCGGTGCTTTGATTAACAACTGCAATCCCATTGTAATAAATTGCTGTACTTGTGTGATGTCATTTGTTGACCTTGTTATCAAACTATCTGTTGAGAAACGATTCATTTCTTCCATAGAAAAAGAATCAACCTTTGCAAACAGAAGGCTTCTTATTCTTCGGGAAAAAGATGCCGCTATTCTCGCTCCAAAAAAGCCTACTATGATTGATGATATTAAGCTTCCCATGGCACAAAGCATCATTTTGCCCCCAGCCAGCCAGATATCTAACATTTCACCACCGGGCATCTGCGAATATCTTGTGATTTCGGACATATAATCAGGAAGCTTTAAATCTAACCAAACCTGAGCTACAATGAATATTAAACTGATCAACACCTGAACCCATTCTGATACATCGAAACGTTTTAATAACTTTATCATGCTAATTCTCCTTTTGCTAATGGTACTATAATCTAATATTGTTAGGTTTTAGACTAGAAGATATGCAGCCACATATGTGACTGCATTTTACTTAAATCCTTCTGGCCCTTTTTCTGCAAGTCTTTTCATAATTCGTATAAACTCTTTTGCGTCCTTCTCCCCAAGAAAATGGAGCATATTCTTTACCATATTCAAAACCATACTATAATGGTTTTTTACTTGTTCCATTCCGGAATCCGTTAAGTCAATCAAAATTCTTCTCCGGTCTTCTGCGTCAATCCTTCTTATAATAAGGCCCTTTTTTTCCAAACTATTCAGTGCCGCTGCTACCCTTGCCGTAGAAATTCCCATCTCATTACTAATATCACTTGGAATTACTTTTCCTCCTCTTTGAGATATGAAAAGGAGTACAAAATTTTCTCCATGGACGGAATCATGAATCTCCTTGTGTGAATTTATCTTTCGCATGTAATACATTGTTTCCAAATACTCTTGTGCCATCTGCTCAAAGTCCACTTCGTCACCTTCTAACATCAATATATTATCTAATACTGTTTATTATATTTGATGTTAGTTATTTTGTCAACACTGTTTTTGCTCATATTATCATTTCCAGTGTCAATCTATGTTTTGTTCTGACTGCCATCACAACAACAAAATTTATTTGGTTATGCCTATTTATCCATTTTTTACAAAGACAATATCAAAGATAATAAATAAGAGGTATCAAGATTTTATTCTCAATACCATAGAATGAAGATGTATATAGCTCCCCGTACTTTTTAGGATTGAATCAGTTGGTGAATCAACTTACACAATATTACTTTTAATCATATTATGCTTTTTGCTACTACAGCCAATCATTCATTTTCTGCTTAACTGTCACAAGGAAAGTGTAATCAATGAATCTTCGTATTCTTCTGTTTCTTTTATTCATAGTGGGATAATTTGTTTCTTTTATCTTGCTTCATGATTAGTCGCTTGAAAGCCTTGCTTACTATATGAAACTATCTATATTCACTACTGTGTAATATGTTTTTGAAAAATATTTTTTTATTTCCTTTTGGGCTCGAGGAGGGAATTTATAAACTACGAATTAAAATCAAATACTATTAGCGTCTGTTTTTTTGTTTCTCTGTAGTTGATTTTTTCAACTAAAATCAACTATGAATCCATTGTGGTTGATTTAATCAACTGATATAATAGTAAATGAGGTGATTACATGAAAGATATTAATATTGCTCGAGTAATTATAAACAAGCGTAGAGAAAAAGGACTAACGCAAGATGACCTTGCGAGCTACATCGGCGTTTCCAAGGCATCTGTTTCAAAATGGGAAACCGGACAAAGCTTTCCCGATATCACATTTCTTCCACAGCTTGCAGCTTTTTTCAATATCAGCGTGGATGAGTTAATGGGATACGAGCCGCAAATGGGCAAAGAGGATATCCGCAAATTGTATCTGAGCCTATCCTCCGATTTTACAGTAAAACCCTTTGATGAAGTGCTGGAGCATTGCCGTAAAATTGCTAAAAAGTATTTTTCCTGCTTCCCGTTACTCTTTCAAATCGGTGCGCTGCTCATTAACAACAGCATGGAATCAGGTGACATGGGTAAAACCTTGGCAGTCATTACGGAGGCTAAAGAGCTGTTTATCCGAGTGAAAAAAGAAAGTGAAGATGCGGAGCTTTGCCAGCTTGCACTTAACATGGAGGCATTTTGCGCCTTGACACTGGGCAATGCAGAAGAGGTGATAGAACTGCTTAAGGAAACAAGCAACAAGATAATTAGCACAGAAACGCTACTTGCACCAGCCTATCAAATGATCGGCAAGCAAAGAGAAGCAAAGTCGGTATTACAAGCCGGCATCTATCAACACATGGGTTCTCTTTTTGCTGCGCTCACCGACTATCTCCCGCTTTGCACCGATGCGCCGGATCAGTTTGAGGAAACATACCGACGAGCGCTTGCTGTTGCTGAAACTTTTGACTTGAAAAATCTTCACCCGACAATGCTGGTGAAGTTCCACATCATTGCTGCGCAAGGATATACAATGCTTGGAAATACAGACAGAGCCCTTGAAATCCTTGAAGAATATGTAGAGCTTGTTACAGGAGATATTTATCCCCTTAAGTTAAAAGGAGACACTTACTTCAATTTGCTTGATGAGTGGATTGATGCGTATGATTTAGGAGCTGCCCTTCCCCGGGATGAAAAGATCGTGCGCCAAAGTATGGTCGACAGTATCGTCAAAAACCCTGTGTTTACCAACCTTACCGATGAACACCGTTTTCAGAGAATTGCGGAGAAGCTAAAAAACAAAATGTTTGGAGGCATAATATGAGAGCAGTCTTACTAGAAAATTTGTCAAAAACCTATACCGGAGGAAACAAGGCAGTCGATGATATTAGCTTCAGCTTGGAGCAAGGTGAGGTATTTGGGTTCTTGGGTCCCAACGGAGCTGGAAAGACCACCACTATCAAATTGCTTTGTGGCATGCTTACGCCTTCAAATGGCTGCTGTCGGGTGTTTGACCTTGACCCCGCCCAAAATCCAGAAAAGCTTCATCAATTGTCAGGCGTGATTACAGAACATGCACAAATGTATGACCATTTATCGGGTCTTGAAAATCTCATTTTTTATGGCACGCTTTTCGGTATGAATCTGTCTGATTGTGAAAAGAGAGCAACTGCTCTTTTGGAACGGCTAAATTTGATAGATGCACGGCAACGGAAGCTGTCTGCCTATTCCACCGGTATGCGCCAACGGCTTTCCCTTGCCAGAGCTATGATACACAGCCCCAAAATTCTGTTTTTGGACGAACCAACCTCAGGTCTTGATCCTGAAAGTGCGCAAAACGTCAACATTCTCATTCAGGAACTTGCCGCAAGGGGGACAACAATTTTCTTATGCACCCATCAGCTGCGCTATGCCCAAGAAATCTGCACCACATACGGACTGATTAATAAGGGCAGTTTATTGGCTACAGGAAATATCGAGGAGCTTCGCACCATGGTTTCCTCTAAAGTAAAGGTACGGTTGAAAGCAAGCCTCATACCCGATGGTATGGCATATCAGAAAGCCGGAGAACACACCTATGATATCACAGTAGGCTCAGAGGACGAAATTCCCCTTATTGTCAAAGGAATTGTTGGGGCGGGGGGCGATGTATATCATGTCTCAGCAGAGCGGATGTCGTTAGAGGAAATTTATTTTTCACTAATTGACATGAATAATGGGAAAATGGAGGGAGGTAATTTATGAATACAAAACAACTTGCCCTTATTAAAAAAGATATTCGTGGCATTACATCAAATAAGCAGGTGTTCATGGTTATGCTGATTGTGCCCCTTGCACTTACTATTGTACTCCCTTCTATTTTAGTATTTGTCACGGCACTGGTTCCGGATGCGGCTTCGGATTTTCAGGCATTACTGAATATGCTGCCAATTACTGAGCGAGAGGGCAATCAAGATCAGATAATATTAAGGCTTGTGCTCAACAAAATCATGCCGGCTTTTTTTCTAATGATTCCCATTATGGCGTCGTCTGTTATGGCGGCCAGCTCCTTTGTGGGAGAAAAGGAGAAGCACACGCTGGAAACCTTGCTTTATTCCCCGCTCTCGTTAAAGCAATTGTTTCAGTCAAAAATATTAGCCGGCTTTTCGGTAGGTATGATGGTTTCGTTCATCTCATTTGCCGCAATGATGATAGTACTGGAAATAGAGATGCTTTTTTTGACAGGTGCTGGGATTATGCCTGATATTAGTTGGCTTATTGTTATGCTGCTTATCGCACCAGCTATCTCCCTTGTTGCTATCGGTATAACGGTTCGCGGTTCCGCAAAGGCACAAACCATAGAAGAAGCACAGCAACGTGCCGTATTCTTGATTTTTCCCATCATTGCACTTGTCATAGGCCAATTCACTGGGGTAATCTTGGTAAGCACATGGCTTCTTTTGGGGATGGGTGTCGTTTTAGCCCTGCTTGCTGCACTTCTTATGAAGGGCGCTGTAGGAAAATTCACATATGAAAAGCTTTTAAGATAATGATAACAGCACAATTCGATTCATTTTACAGGTAATGAGAATTGTAAAAAGAAATACACTAGATGAAATCAATTCATTACAGGATTGAGCCGCTAATTTGTATTATGATATGCTCTCCCTAAGGTTGACCTAAAAAAACCAAAGTCAACTTTGCGGGGGAGCATATCAAATTTTGTTAGCGGCTATCTCTTTACCTATATGCTCAAAATAGTTGAGTATCCTCTCAAAAGGACAGTGGGTGGGTGAATTTAGCTTTCATTGTATTGGTATTTATTTGTTCACATCTCACATGTACTTTGTTGTATAACCTGTTTTAATCTGGTATACGTCTTTGATGTAAAACTGCTAATTTTCCTTGGCTGAATCCATATAGACAGCGATAGGATTTTGCATCTCATTGCAGTGATAACTTTCATCCTTATTTCGAGAATTGCCACATGTAAGATTCACGTGTCCTTTATAAATGGTAATGTTAACAGTGTCGTATGCCAACTCGTCTCCAACTAATCACCCTACCGCTTCATGATTTGCTTTACATATAGTTCTCGCCTTGAAGGAATTTCATTTCCTTATCCTCTAAACTCAATCAATTCCCCATCAGGACCTCGAAAAACAACTCGTCTCCAGCCTGTTTCCTGAGGTGTTCTGGGATCAGGAATATGTGGCTCAGTTACGACCGGGATCCCTGCATCTTTAAGCTTTTGATAATCCGAATCAAAATTATCGCTAATAAGACAGAAATGATACCCCTTATTTTCCCTATCAATTGTCCAGTGTTCAAACTCTAACACCGTATCACCCAACTGAAGATAAACAACCTTTTCAAGGTCTGGCACACCGGGAACATCGTGCTCAAAATATTTTTTAAACCCAAAGTTTTTTTCGTAAAAGTCAATGGACTTTTCTCTGTTTTTTACAGATAACGCAACATGGTCTATTCGTGTAAACATAAATTTTTACCTCCTGTACTCAATTCCGAATTTTTATAAAATGGTTTAAGCATTTTTAAGAGTATCAATTTTAATTTGCAATACAACCCAATTGTTAGCACTGGTGTTATTAAATCCATGGGTCTCTCCATAGGGTGAAAATATGATATCCTTCTCTTTTACAAGCACTTCTTCATTGTTTATGGTGATTGTACCTTCACCAGAAATCACATAAAAGATTTCATCAATATCTGAATGCTTATGATCCGGTGTTGTTTGTCCTGGGGCATAAAGCAAAAGTCCTGTATCAAAATGTCCTTCTTTGAAAATTGCTTTACGTGCACTTCTCTCAGTTGCAAAATCAAGAATACCATCGATATTTATTTTTTCCATTACTTATTCCTCCTTTTAATTTGTATTTAGATAGTAGTGGCAATTGAAACCATAACCAATTAATCTAAATAGACTTGCTCTACAATTACTATATTAAAGTTACAAACTTTTTGCAATAAGGCACTATTTAGTGTTATACTAACCAAATAGTAAGTAAATATAACAATTGACAGGAGGGATAAGAATGCCGTGCGATAAATCATGTCCTATTGAGCATACCGTCAACCTGATTGGCCAAAAATGGAAGGTTCTTATTCTAAGAAACCTATTTAATAACGGTACACAAAGGTTCGTAGAGCTAAATAAAGGAATAAACGGAATCAGCCAGAAGATGCTGACTCAACAGCTTCGGCAGTTGGAGGCCGATGGGATAATTTATAGAAAGGTTTATCCAGAAATACCGCCAAAAGTCGAATATACACTTACGGAACTAGGACAATCATTAAGTCCAATCTTAGAACAGATGAATATATGGGGAAAAGAACACCTAAAGCTCATTAATCTTAATGATCAAAGGAATAATTGACAGTTTAATACTCTTAGTAGTAGTTTCTACCTCTCATCACTAAGTTTAGCAACAGTCAAGAATCACCATGATTTTGGAACTTATATACATTTTTTTGGTGTCATATAAACATATACGTATAAGCCCGCACATTACTCTAGGGTTAGTGTGCGGGCTTTACTGATGCTATATAAAATCAATTCTTTTCAATTCTTATATTACTACCCTCAATCAAAATACAGTCATGATTGCTAATCGGCGTTAAATTCAACGAAGGTGAATAGGCATCTATGATAGCTTGGGCTATCTTTTTAAAAGGAGCACTCTCATAATGGGGTACCGGATAAATGTCTACCAACCCTAAGGCATCATAGTTCATCAAACTAGGTGCTTTCTCTACACTATCCATTGCCTTTGCGTATTCAATATTCCCTGACATAACCATTGCCCCTGCAGATTCTCCAATGTAAAGTTTACCAGCTTGTACTTCCTCTGCAATGACTTTATCTGCCCCAGTTCTTTTTAATTCTTGCAGCAAGAAGAATGAATTACCACCTGTGATATAGATAAAATCATTGTTGGTAAGTTTTGCTTTTATTTCATTCCCATTTGCGGTAGATATGTCTAGAGTATCTACAATAAGGCCTAATTTTTCAAGTGCTTTTTTACCTGAATTAACGTAAAATTTGATTTTTTCCACTGTGCTTGCAGTTGGTATAAAAGTCACTGTTTTCCCCTCTAAATTTGATTCAAATTTTGCAAATATATTTGCTACATCTTTAAATGACGATGCCAAAAACATTTTTTTCATATTTTTAATTTTCTCCTTTTCATTTCATTTGATTTGATTATACTATACTATAAAAAGGTATCATATTGTGATACCTTTTTCCAATAACATAAATGTAGGAGGAGTCTATGAATAAATCAGAACGGCTAAATGATATGATGCTTTATCTAAATGATAAAAATTCATTTAATCTAAAAGATATCATGAAAAAATATTCTATTTCAAAGAGTACAGCTCTTAGAGACATACAGTCATTAGAAGAAATCGGCATGCCGATCTTTTCGCAGCTCGGCAGAAATGGGTGCTATGGCATCCTTCAAAATAGGCTTCTATCCCCCATTGTATTTAACCTTGATGAGGTGCTTGCACTTTATTTTTCCATGCTAACATTAAAAGATTATGAATCCACACCATTCCATCTAAGTGTAGAGAAATTAAAGGAAAAGTTTGAAAACTGCCTTTCTCCGGAAAAAATTGAAATGTTGCGGAAAACAGAAAAAGTCTTTCGTTTAGGCTCTGTTCCGCAGATTAATCATTGTGACTTTTTGAAGGTTATTTTGCAGTATGCCATAGAAGAGAAGGTTTGTGAAGTGAACTATCGAAAAAAAGACTTAGAAAAATGCTATATCATGCAATTTTTCCATATTTCCGCATCTTTCGGTCAATGGTATGCTACTGGTTATAATTTCGAAACAGAGAGCACGCAGGTATTACGGTGCGACAAAGTAGTTACCATAAAGGAAAATAAACAATACCATCCAAAACCGTTTACAGACTTTAAAAAATCCTCTGATACACTATATAAAACTGCTACTGCTACAGATTTTCAGGTTTCGGTAGACAGTAAGGGTGTAGACCTATTCCAAAAAGAACACTATCCCTCTATGCGAATTGATTTTGAAAATGGGCAATATTATATTCGTGGATTTTACAATAAAGGAGAGGAAAACTTTATTGCAAGCTATTTTATTAGATATGGCAAAAGTATTCTATCAGTGCAACCTGAAGAATTATCCAAAATAATACTTGCAAAACTTGACCAGTTGCATCTGCATTTTGAAATGTTGTAGCTGAAACCATACAATTATGCAACCACTTTAGAAACCCCTAAATTACTACTACTAAAGCTGAAAGGTTGGTAACCTCTCCATTTATGGCTTGGTTGCCCACTTTCTATTCCACCATCACAATCCTGTATTATTCAAAGAATCCTTGCTTAAAGATGGGAAAAGGTTGGGCTTTTAGTCTATATTGCCCTATCTACACTAATCAAGGGATTGTCATTTCGCATAAATCTGTGATAAATATTTTTGCACTCGAAGGCAAGTCATGAAACAAAATCACGAGCTGGATAAGGTGATAAGCTGAAATGCTTGTTATCTTATCCAGCTTTTTAGTTTAAAAAAGAAGGAAATATGGATTTATTAAATGGAACTATACCTTAACTAAAAACCCGACTTTGTATAAACACCTATCTCCTATTTTTTAAAGCTAAACCTTTTAGGAAATTCCTAGCATATTTATCACCGCACTCTTTATAATGCTTATGCCCTTCTTTTCTAAATAAAGCACTTAGTTCCCCTTTTGTTACATTAATTCCTGCTTCGTTAAATATATCAAGCATATCTTCACTAGTTAATGACAGGGCTATTTTTAATTTCTTAAGCACAATATTATTAATATTTTGCTTGTTTTTTATAGACAAAACTGGTTTTGCAGGTTGATCTGAATTTTGATCTTTTTTACCTCTTTTGAATATAATCAGCCCATTTAAAAACGACTCTAATTCGTCATTCGAGCATATTCTATTTTCTTCTATATCATCAAGAGCTTCGTCTTCTAAACTATCTCTGTCTTTAGATTTAATTAGCATTTTTCGTACTTCTTCTATTGTTAGATCAACACCATCAATATGAAATATTTTCACTATATCTGAGTCCTTTATATCTAGTGCATATCTTAACCTAATTAGTATATCATTATTATCCATTTATAAACTCTCCTTCTTAGTTAACGTAAACCTTTTTCACTAGCAAATCTTTTTCGGTAATAATCCTGAGAAAATCAAATACTTTTACAATCTTTTAATGCTTGCATCCATTTTTCTGTCTTTACATAATTACCACTTACATTTTCAATCGTAAAATTTTCAAAACCAGCTATTTTTTTTCTTGTTTCTCGTGCCATTTTCAAAACGTCTATATTTTTTGTTTTCAACGTTCCTCTAATCGATTCATATAACGCCGTGTCATTAACAACAACTACTACCTCTTTGCTAATATATTTTTTTAACTTATTAAGTACCGTTCTCATAGCAACTTGTCCTACAATTGCTGGCTTGACATAGTCCATACTCACGGATTTCTTGCATATTAGTTCTAGATCGTCATAAATACTATATTGAATTTCTATATCCTCACCCTCATATAAGGATGCAATCCCTGCTAAATAGACTTTAATCATTAGAAACCTCCGTAATTTTTTATTCCAATTTATGATTTTTTACAACCTTGTTGCTTTTTACTTTAAACATTTATCTTAATTGCATTCTGCAAATAAATCAAATAAAACTTATTAAAAGTATAAATTATGTAAAAATATATAAATAATATTTTCCGTTTTTCTACGCTTATCTTATGGAATTTTCAGCTAAAAAATTAACTTTTCATTGCCATAACAACACGATCTTTTATTGCACTCTAGTCATCTTTGCGCAGAAATAAGTCTGTAAATTTCAAAACTTCTTCTATGTTTTATTTCACCATTTCATTTTCAAACATCTTTAAAGCCATTCTCACATAAATGACTAAATAATTTTGTTATCTTAAATCCTTATCTGTATGATACAATGAATGATATTATTATTCTCATAATTGTGAAGCCTATTACTGTGGTTTTTTATGAAAAATAACAAATGCTGAGTTAGATAAACTTGAATTTGCAGCATTGTTATGATAAGTGACAGTGAGGTCACGGTGTGTGTATGGACTAATCCGGTCTTTAGCTGTATGCTTTTGAAAAACGTTTAGAAAAGAAGATCTAGTATGACATTAGGCGAAAAAATAAAATGTTTAAGAACTGAAAAAGGAATTACACAAGAATCACTGGCAGAAGAAATAAATGTATCTCGTTCTGCTATTGCAAAGTGGGAAACAAATAGTGGTGTTCCAGAAGTAAGTAATCTTATATTGATATCAAAAGTTTTTGATGTAAGTGTTGACGAGCTGATAGATGAATCAAGAACGATTGGCAAAACAGATGTTAAGAATGAAATAATATTAGATTGTAGGGAGTATGCAGGCAACTATTATGAAATCGAACTCGATGGGTGGAGTGACGGGGTAGCAGATGTTCTTATTATTAATGAGGATAAAGATTTTCTATTTTATCAAAGACCGTTTAATAAAAAAAATGTGTTCGGCCTGATTGGAAAAAAATGTATTACAACGTTAACAGCGACAAGACAATCTGATATTGCACTAGAAGATATTAAGATAATAAATAAAGACTATTTTTGTAATAGACATGTATTCATTGAATTAGCTTCAAAAGAAGGTTTCATTAAAGGATTTTTTGACTTTCGCAATGATGATTATCTAGATGTTGTCATTCAGTCATTTACTGAGTCAAAAGCTCTATTAAAGTTTGGAAAAGGAATAGATATTAACACCATCTCTAAAATTGAAGAATTAGAGGAAGTGTGATAAATTTGGTAGTATCCAGGGTATTCATAATGAGTTGAAAGCCGCCTTTGTCTTCCACTTACTGCGTCATACCCACGCAACCGACATAACGGTATCCCGAAGGGTAGATTTATTTGGAAAGGCGGCTTCCATTTGGCAACATCTCAAAAAAGGGTAGCCAAATGGTTGTCACTACCGCCGTTACCAGTATATCAAACCGCGTAAGACCTTATTATGAAAGATAATAAGCATAAAATTTCCACATGCCTTGAAGCGATATTAATGATGACGTCAGAGTGCACTGGTTCTTTGGCGGTGGATAACTTTTCAATCATTTAAAATATTATTTACTACCATAGGAAATTGAATAGTTACTTTAAACATATCCCCATCAATATCAATTTTAAATTCACCATCACATACTTCTGAATATGTTTTCGCAATCGCAAGCCCAAGTCCATTACCTCCATCACATCTTGATTCATCTCCCCGGACAAATCTTCCGATAATTTCCTCAGGTGAAAAATCAATTTCATATGCGGAGGTATTTTGGATGCAAAAAACTGCATTCCCAGACTCTAAATATGTTCTAATATAGATTCTACTACCTATCAAAGAATATTTTAACGCGTTACTTATCAGATTTTGGCAAACAAGATATAATTTTGCTCCATCACCATAAATCTCTAAATATTCCTTTGAATAAACGGTTTTTATATCGAATCCAGAATTTGCAATAATATCCTCCATATCTGCCATTGTTTGCATAATCAATTTATTCAAATTCAGTTTTGTTTTATCAAACTTCATATTCCCACTGGAGGCCTTGGATAGTTCAAACACTGCATTGATCATATCACGCAAATTCTCTGCCTTTTTGTTAAGCTCTTTAACATAATGCCTGTCTTCACTGCTTAAATAATCCTTTGTAGCTAATAAGTCAATGTAGCCTATCATAGAAGTAAGAGGTGTTTTCAAATCATGAGAAATGTTCGTTATTAGATCCACCTTGAGCTTCTCATTCTTCATTTGCTGCTGCATGCTGTTATATAGATTAATAGAAATGTTCTTTATCTCTTCACCGGTCTCATATAGATATGAATTCCTAGAGATATTATTTTCAATTTGTTTTTGTCCTTGTTTGATTTTGTGAATTTCATCAACCAGGGAACGAATGTCCTTTGCCTTTATCTCCACTTTACATTTCCACAATATCAACAAAGTTTCAAGCAATAATGGTATTACTAGAAGAATCACTAGGTTAAATAGTAAAACAGAATTTTTTCTGGTAATAATCATAATGCATGCTATGTTTTCATACAGGATAATTCCCAGCTGAAGGAACAAAAAGAAAATATCATTAAAATACATTTGCCTTAAGGAACTTATCCTATTTCTCTTATAGTGCTGAAAAAGCTTTACAACTAAGCTATCTTCCTTCCAGTGCCCTCCTTTTGTTTTTACAGTGATCGCTGTAATGATCCATAAATATCCACTGCTAATCAGTATATTTTGAATAAATGTGATTACAGTTTCCCTGATTATATCACCATAAGTTTCCCAAAACTCATAGACCCCTTCGAAATATACTTCTTTAAATTGAAACGCAAACACTTGCTCATAACGATATAAATAAATGATAAATAAAGTATACAAAAAAAAGAGCATTACCGCTAATTCTGATGGTATTTTTCTGAAATAAGAAGCCTTGCCAATCTCCGTATGGTTTATAAAGCAAAGTAAGAAAAACAGCATAAGTATCTGGAGTAATATTACAATACCAGTAAATATGCTTGGATATCTCCCCATATAGGCATATTCTTCATATATACCAAAACACATACTGCTTTTCATACTGCTTATAACTGCCCAGAAAGTACCATAAAGAATTACGTTAATACAAAAGAGTAGATGATACCGTCTATATTTTTTCAATTTTGTATCCAATTCCCCACACCACCTTCAAGTATTTCGGCTTCTTTGGATCGGTCTCTATCTTCTCACGAATCCGACGTATATGTATCATAACTGTATTCTCAACACTGTAGGCATCCTCATCATTCCATACACTTTGATATATCTGTTCTGCTGAAAAAACTCTTCCGGCATTCTCCATCAATAAATCCATAATTTTATATTCTGTCGCCGTAAGCCTACATACCGTTCCATTAACTTTTATCTGCTTACTATATCGATTAAGTTCAAGTAAACCGTTTCGAAGGATACTATCTGCGTCTTTACTTGTGCTATTTTCAAGAAGAAAACACCTTCTGATTTGCGCCTTTACTCTAGCAAGTAATACTGGTGTATTAAACGGTTTCTCTATATAGTCATCCGCTCCTAGCTCTAAGCCAGAAACAATATCACTCTCCTCTGTCTTCGCTGATAATATAATAATGGGAATGTTTTTCTTCTCCCTTATTTTCAGCATTGCAGTCAATCCATTCATTTTCGGCATCATAACATCCAGTAATATTAATTGAAGCTCCTGTTTTTGTACACACTCCAAAGCCTCAATACCATTATAAGCTTGATGTACAAGATAGCCCTCCAATTCTAAAAGTTTGGTAAGCACCTCAACAATATTTTTATCATCATCCGCCACTAATATATTAATTTGCTTCATGATTTTTACCTTTCTCTGTATTTCGGTATCATATTATTATAATCCTTAGTTATCTATATTTATAGCCTAACACAGTTTAGCAGAAAGTGGCAAAAAAAACAGAAAAACAATCAAAAATATTGCTGTAAGGCTTACCTATTGCTTCATATCATAAAAATATAATATGAATCAATCCCTTCATTTCTGCTCCTTCAGCTTTTCTATAATTTCTTGCGGATTAATGATCATATCCAGTTTGTTATTAGCAACTGCAGTATCCAGTGCGATTTTCCAGAATTCTTTATAATCAATATCCGGTTTTACCTGACACGCCAACGCATACACTCCAGCAAGATAAGGTACACTCCAGCTAAGTCCCCCCGTTTGATAGAGAGCATAATCATCTACTCCGGTTGGTGCCGCTACACAACGATTGTCCATAGGAATGCACAAATAATCTTTTTTATAAAGATCCGATTCTTCTGCCCATGAGGCTTTACCATAAACAGAAAAATCATTTGGATCTGTTAATTTGGTTTTTTCCATTCCGATGAAATTAACTCCTTTGATATCCTCTCTGTCATCCTCCAGAAGTGAAGTTGTAATAACGAATACATCTTCCTCCTTAGCTCTTTGATATGCCTTTTTCAAATCCTTATAGCCATCACTTTCTTCTTCCTCCGCACCCCAGGAGATTGAAATAACTCGAATCTTTTCCTCTTCTTTCAATGATTTATTCAAATCCAACAGCTCATTAATGTCCTTGGCAACTCTACCGGTATAGTTTTCTGTAATAAAATTTTCGGCTATATAATAAAGGCTAGCCTCCGGTGCAACCCCACAGGTATTCCCCACTGCAATGGACGCTACTGCAGCTCCGTGCATCGAAGCTGCAGAGTATGCTTTTATTAAATCATTCTCTGAATAATATTTTAATTGTTTTGTGAATTCTTTATGCTTGGTTAATAGCTCTTGATCTATGATAGCTATCCCAACGTTTTTTCCTGTTATGCCTTCTTTATGGAGATTTCTTACCCCTAATCCTGGGTCTTTGCATCTCTCCATAATATTATTCGGATTAAACCCTTCCGGTAAATTATCCGGCCATTTCGTCTTGCTGTCATAAGTAGTTAACAATAGATTCTCCAGCTCATCAGATAAATCTATCTGCGATAAGTCTGCGCTTCTGATTTCAATTTCACCATTTTCAGTATTTGGTAATTTTGATACCTTCCCCACAATCCTACCATAATTATCCTGCGATGGATGCCTTTCGATATACGGCAAAGATATTGTTTGTTTTTCCCCCGATGCGCTCTCCATAGATACTTCGCTCAGACTATTTTTCTCTGCATTTGTATCTATTTGTGAACACCCCATTGCCTGCATCATTATGGTAATTATTGATATGATGCATATTACTTTTTTTAGATTTTTCATACGAATTTATCCTTTCTTTTTATATTGTATAGAAGAGTTTTTGAAGCTTTTGCTTCTTACTATTTAAAGCTTAACAGGAAAACCCAATATTTTTTCTACATTAACCTTTCATATTTCTTTCATTTATCGTTTGTAAATTCTTAAGTTCATACTAATATCTGGGCTAATGAAAGATACTGATTTGGTTGCTGTAGCAATTAATCAAACTGAGCTATCTGACCCTCACTCTTACATACATACACGAATTAGTACGCTCAATACTTCATTTGAGGTAAGCTGAAACTTAAGCCATGAAAACAGATACTTGTAAACCACTTCTTACATCATAAAAAACACCGAAAAAAATTCAATCTGACTGCTCTGTAATATCTTTGTATGGGATTACCAATCAATACCAAGTCTCTGAGTGGGACTCAATGTATTGACTCGCAATTCTCAGAAATCCTGTAAGACGAGTAATCCTCTTATTCTTACTAAAAAAAGGACGTGAAAGTTTTCACTCTCATGTCCATAATTCTAGCCATTATCTACTGTAATTGTGAATTGTCGTTTTCCTTTACATTTTACTAGGTATATTATGCCTAGTGAAATCTGGACATTTTAACAAGCTCTTGCTATTCAGTCAATACTAATAATTACTAATGCTATTCTTTTTACCTAAGAAGTTCACTGTTATTTTAAATGTGTGGAAATAAACTCTTTTGTCATTTCGACAATTTTATCAGCATTTGTCCAATGTAAATAATGTCCTCCACTAAGAGTTTCAATCTTTTGTATAGCTGGATTTGAGATTATTTCTTCATGAAGCGGTAACCACTCATTATCTGTGTCCACTGATTCTTTAGATAAAAATAAAAGAACAGGCAAATCATTTGGATATTTTGCATCATAAAGTTCTTTTGTATTTTTATTTACCATATTCATTTCATTTATCACAGAGACATTTGCACTATTCCAAACAGTTGCCATCTCTTTTAATTTAACTTGTTCAACAGAATAATAATTGTTTTTGTTCATACCATCATCAGTACTTGGTGAAAGGTATTTAATATCCCTCAAAATTCCTAATGTGTTAAATAACGTCAAATTCGGCGACATGCTAGCATTTTTATTGATTTTTGTTTGATTTGGTACAGACTCATCAATTCCAATAATTGCTTCTACTTCATTTGGATAATTTTTTCCATAGTACATTGCATATACGCCCGATATGGAGTGGGGCATCAGTATATATGGTCCACTAATTTCTAATTCTTTTAGTGCTGATCTTATTTCATTTACAATATTTTCATTAGAACGCTCTTTTTTTGTTGTATCACTAAAACCATACCCAAAGTATTCAAGGATTACAACTTTATAATCCGCACTTAGTCTTTCCGCTAAAGGCATAAAATCCGCAATTGGTGAAGCGGTTCCTAATCCGCTTAATAACACGATTGTTTTTTCTCCTGAGCCAGTCACATAAGATTGCATATTTTTACCATCTATATTTATCGTCTGACCTATTTTATATTTATTTTTTTCAACGGATTTCAGAATGTTGTGCATTACTGCTGAAATCATTACTAATCCAACTATAATCACCAAAATCCATAGTAATACCTTACCGGTTCTTTTAAGTGTCTTTTTCATCTATTTTCCTCCATGATTTTCATTTGCATTTGATTTCAGTTTATATCCATTATGGATTCATAATCATACAAAATTTATAAGGGCTTTATTCCTACATTACGTTAGAAAAATTAAGTTATTTAACTAATCCTGCTATTAAATACACTCATTTCGATGCATCAATTTTGATAACCTATAATGATAGCAGAGATGTAATCAATGACGATAGTATTCCCAAATAAAATATAGAAATTAAAAACCCCGAATGGGCCTGGATTTAAAGCTCATGGCCTTGGCAAGCGGAACAAAATTTTCTATTGGCAAAAAGAGGTGTATGTAAATGTGGATTTATCTAAAAAATTAGAGTTTCCAGTTAAGATTGAAAACCTGACGCAAAATTAGCAAAAATCATGATCGAACAATATGGAGGAGCAGACGGCAAACTTGCGGTACATCAGACAAACATTCACCATGGTGATACTCCAAGCAAAGGCAACTGCTAATGACATCGGGACTGAAGAATCTGCACATATCTATTATCATATGCCTTCTATCCATCCTTTCATTTCCCCCTTCCCCAGACTTAAGATTTAGTTATTCTTTCTAAAAATCAAATAATTCTATTGCTTTTCTTAAATAAATTGACACTATTCTCTTTTTTTGCTATTCTTAATTTAGAGAATTTGTTCGACAAACAATCTTATTTTCCTTCAAGTTCTCCTTATCTTTTCATTTTGTTTCCACTATAAAGAGGTGTAGCTTTTTGGATATTTTTCTTATTATAGGTATTGTATGTGCATTTGGCTCGATTATTTTTGGGTATATCCTAGAAGGTGGGCATCTTAGTAGCCTTTTTCTTTTAAGTCCAAGCATCATAGTAATTGGAGGAACTATCAGTGCCGTCATCATTACGAATAAAATATCTGATGTAATAAGTGCTTTAAAAGCACTTAAAGCAACCTTTACCAATGCAGAAGTAAAGGCACCAGATCAACTGATCGCCTTACTTACAGAGGTGGCACAAACCTGCCGAACTGAAGGACTGCTTGCTATGGAAAAACTCCTAGATAACCCTGAAGTCAACAAGCCAAATAATCTAACTTTAAAGTTGGGTATGATTATGGCACTGGAAATGAAATCCACTGATGAGATTGAAGAAGCTCTCTATGCGGATGTGAATGCCTTTGTTGCACAACGACAGCTAGACATTGGCGTTTGGAGTGCCGCAGGAGGCTATTCCCCCACCTTTGGTATCATAGGTACCGTTATGGGATTGGTGCACGTGTTAGGAAACATGGAGGATCCTGACAAGCTTGTTGTTGCCATTGGTGCAGCATTTATCGCTACACTCTACGGTGTTGTTTTTGCAAACCTTCTATATCTTCCTTTTGCAGGCCGTATCAAAGGTCTTTTAAAGAGAGAGCAGATTCTAAAAGAAATGATGATTTCTGGTATTTGTATGATCGTAAATGGGGAACCCCCTCGTGTTATCGAAAATAAACTGTCTATATACTATCAAGCCTTTCCCGGTGGGCTTAAAAAATATAAAGCAGGTATTGAAAAATAGCATTTCTTCTCTTAATACTGGAGGAATTTAGTTGAAAAAAAGAAATCATTCTTCTCATGAGGAAGAAGAAAATTCGGAGCGTTGGCTCTTAACCTATGCGGATATGATTACACTGTTGCTGGCCCTTTTCATTATTCTATATGCAATCAGCAATGTAAATGCTCAGAAGTTTCAAGAAATTGCAGATGCAGCCAGTCAGGCGTACAGTCCCTCTCAAGATGCATCTCCTAAAAATCAAGCTCCATCTGAAAAGACGACAGCGAATGGTGAAGCAGATGAGGTACAACTACAAGAAGTATACAATATGATATCCTCATATATAGACGAACATAGCTTGGATGCCAGCCTTTCTATTGAAGTAACTGATAACTATGTAAGAATTCAGGTAAAAGACAATCTAATGTTTCAGCCAAATACAGCAAATTTGTATCCTAAAAGTCTTGCTGTTATAAATGATCTTGCAACCATGGTATCTCTAATCTATGATCAGGCAGATTATATTACGTTTAGCGGACATATCGCCGATGTAGGAGATCATTCCTTGCAGGATGACTTGGCATCATGGAGATTGTCAACAGAAAGAGCATTAACTGTACTGACAGAGTTTGTAAATCATGGCATTCAGCAAGATAAGCTCTCCATACAAGGGTTTTCTTACTTTTCGCCTGTAGATACTTCTGGAACAGAAGAAGGTCTTGCTCGAAATCGACGTGTGGATATTACCATCTATAAATATCCTGATCCAAGCACTACTGACATTGAGCATGATGTATTAGAAAATAGCACTGGTTCTCACTAGTCTTAAATTCTATATAATATGAACTTATTCATTTTCCTTTGGGGATAAGTAGATAACTTTCACAACACTGTTTTATTACTGGTAGAAAAATACATAACAAGTAAAAGCAGCAGAAACCATCCCATGGTATCTACTGCTTTTTATATTTTCTTTAGAAGAACAGTCTTACCTTCTAGATTTTATACGAATATAAATTTATTTTGCCATGCTATAATACATAAGGAAAGCTTATAATTATTTTTGTGAGAGATAATTTTTTTATGTAATAAATGTGAATTGTTTTATGAACCTTCTTGAAGAAGATTACCAAACAAAACCTACTGGCCAATATGGAACTTTATATAAACCAGAAACCCCATGTTTATTTGTAATTTTTTGAGCACTATATATATCACTTATTTTAAAAAAAGATTATTCAGAATTATTTTGTTGTACTAATAGGAACGGTATAGGATTCCATAGCGGTTACATTCATTCCCCCAATGGCGTAAATTACATTATTAATTACTTTTGTTTGAAAAAATGTCCTTTCTTTTTTCATTGATGGAAGAGTTGTCCATCTATTTGTAGATGTATCAAAAGCCTCTGCCGACAATAAATTATTATCAGGGCCAAACGGTCCAGCACCACCAATTGCATAGATCTTATTGTCAATGACCTCAGTTTGAAAAACATGTCGAGCTGTGGACATATCCGAAAGAGTCGTCCATTTATTCACAGATGGATCATAAACCTCAGTTGATGATAGTACCTTACCTAGATACTCTCCAACCTTTACGTTCCAACCACCAATAGTATATATTTTGCCGTCAACGACTTCTGTTTGAAAAAAACATCTTGAAGCCAGTGTCTTCCATTGATCGGTAGCAGGATCATATACCTCTACTACTGAAAGTGAATCCATATGGGAAATAGTACCAGCTACGAGGGGGCCACTATATCCTCCAATGGCATATATTTTTCCATCAATAACTTCTGTTTGAAATCCCTGACGAGACGTTGGCATAGGTGCTAAAATAGTCCATATATCAGTAGATGGATCATAAACCTCTGTTATTGGTGTCCTAGTCCCATCAGGAATAACCCCAAAAACATAGATTTTACCATCAACAACTTCGGTCTGAAATCCATATAAATCTGATAGGACTTTCGGCATAGATGCCTTCTTTCCCCAAGTATTTGTTGTAGGATCATAAACTTCTGTAGACGCTACAAGCTCCCAAGTTCCCAGCTTACTGCCTCCAATGACATAAAGTTTACCATCTAATACTGCTGTTTGGAATTTCTCCCGAGCTGTTGGCATAGAAGCTAGATTGGTCCATGTATTTGTAAAAGGTTCGTAAACTTCTATGTGTGCAAATTTTTTTGTGTAATCGATGTTCCAACTACCTCCGGTAGTGTAGATTTTACCATCAATTACTTCCGATTGAAATGTAAATCTTTCTGTAGGTATAGATGCCAGTTCTATCCAGCTTGTTTTTTCCTCATTAGCATATACATTTGTAATCGGCAAGAATAGCACAGATACTACTACAAAACTCAAGATTTTAACCATTATTTTCTTCATCATTAAATCCCTTTCGTGTATTTGTCTGTAGAATTGTCAATACTAGTATATAACACTTCCTATATTTTGTAAATTATTGGAATCCCACCACACCAATTGTTAATCACATTCAAATACATTTTGTAATGACATTTGCCTTTACACTTACAATTCTATCTAAAAAAGTCAAATTACCTATGGCATCATTTACATTTTCAATGGCTTTTCTTGCATTATGATATACAGGTCTATCTTGAGCAGTGGTACTTGCATTTTCAATTTACATTCCATTCCCCTACCCCAATTCCTGCTCATATTTCAACAGGAGAAATAAGCATGTAAAAACATTCTGAAATAAATATATGAATCTTCTGTAGTGAGGAACAAACCTTGAACCTCATCTACCCCACTGAATTCAACATCTTTGGCTAATGAATTGGAAAACACTTTATTTAATTCATCGATTACTGTAATTACGTAGTTCTGTATAGAACTGCAAAAATGCAACCCAAATGGGTTGCATTTTAAAAAAGAAACTTTATTGGGTTACATAAGATAAAAGTTTGATATTTTAAATTTCAGCTAGTTTACATTTGTTGTGATTGGTTCTGTGTTACTATAATAGAAATATATTTATCAAGCTGAACCTCTTCTAAATCTCCAAGCATATTAATAAAATCATCTAGAATACCGAAGCATATTTATTTAACGCATTATTATAGTCCAGTCAGTTTTCTTTGGCTATGGAAATTGGCTGCTTCCAACCGCTTGCGAAAGCGACAACATGCTCATGCTGTCAAAGCGGTAGACCTTTCCATTAATGGTCTGCACACTGTAAGAGCCAATCGTCTTTAAAGTACATTCACTGGCCGGAATCATTTTTCACTCAGCCCTGTGCTGTATCACTGAAAACCGTAAGCTCCACAAAGCGCCGCAGCACTGCCGAAACCTCGGCGCGGGTAGCTGTTCCCTGAGGATCATAGAAATTGTTGTTTTTCCCCAGAATGATGCCTGCCATCTGGATGCGCTTTACAGACGGAGCCGCCCATGCACCAATCTTGGCATTGTCCGCAAAGACGTTCTGTGCGTGAACCTCCGACAGTTTGAATCCGATAGCCGTAGCATATCTGTCCATAATAGCCGCCATCTGTTCACGGGTCACAAGACCGTCAGGATCAAACTTGCCGCCGCCGATGCCCACCAGAATGTTATTTTTTACGCCCCATTCGATATATCCCATGTAGTAGGCATCAACCTTTACATCGGTAAAGCTGGACTTCTTGTAGGTGCTTATGTCGGCATTTGCCAAACGTCCCAGTGCTGTTACAAACATTCCTCGTGTCATGGAGCCGTTGGGACTGAATGTGGTAGCGCTGGTGCCGGTCATAAGGCCACGGTTAGCGACAAAGAGAATATCGTCTTTTGCCCAATGTCCGTCAATATCGGTAAATTGGAAGCTGGCTTTGTAGGCTACGCCGTAAGTGGAGAAATGGCTGGTGGAAAATACCACCGTCCCACGTTTTGCATCATAGCTGGAATCGGTAAGGTAGGTTACTTTTCCCTCTACGTCCACATAGACGGCGTAAACATTGCCCGCGATTTCACCCTTTTGCAGGGTATAAGGAATCTCCACGCTGACGCTGCCGTTGCCGAAATTGGTCACGGTCTTGCCGCTACCGTAGAGTGCTTTGAGGTCATATGCGGGACGATTGCCGATGGCGGCCTTTGCATCGCCGGACAGCTTTGCATTGTCTATGCGGGTGGCGGAAAGCTGTACGTCTGCCTTTGCCTGCCGGTTGATCTCGGTTACCGCCGCAAGGTCAATGCCGATGATAAGGTCGGGTCGGTCAATAACAAGCTGAACGCTGGCAATCTTGTTGCCTATGACCTGCACCTGTGTTGTCTTGGGCAGATTTACTGTAACTGTGCTTGCATCCTTAGCGTCTGTGGTAACATGGATCACCGCCGTGATGTCGCCTGGGTTCACGCCTTTCTTTGCTGCCTCTGCCTTTGCATCTGCAATGGCATCTGTGATGTTTTTGTCGGTCAGACTGACGCTGGCGTTGCCCTTATTGTCCACCGTAGCCTTATTTTCTGTCCTGCCGGTGACCGGCTCGGTTGGCTTGGTAGACGGAGGGTTTGTAGAACCACCGCCATTGGAGCCACCATTGCCAGAGGATACCTCATTCGTTGTGACGTTAAGCGCCGTGCTTACTTTGCTGGGCAGTGTTGCGGCGGTGGCCTTAACTCGGGCCACAAAGCTGTACGTGGTGCTGCTGCTCAGGCTGGAAAATAGATTGCTGTTCTGCCAAGTCGCGCCTCCATCCTTGGAATATTCATAACCTGCCATAGCGGTCAGCGTCACGCTGTTATAGGTCTTGCTTTCCAGCGTCGGAGCGTTGGAAGTCACTGCGGTAGCAATGGTGATAATGGTGCGTTCATTTGTCGTTTCGTCCTTCTGTCGCACTTTGACAGTGCCAGCAAAAAAGGTCAGTCCGGTGGTACTGTCTGCGACACAGTCCCGCCATGTGCCGCCGCCATCCAGACTGTACTGCATATTGGCCGCCGTGCCGGTGAGCTTCCCAGCTGCAACGTCACAGCTCACGCTGGTCAAATCAAGAGAACTGTGGGCAGTCCACGCTGCGTTGAGCACCGGGTAGCCACCGTTTGTGGGGGTGGCGCTGTCGGCTTGCCATGTGTTGTAGTCTGCACTTGCTTTAGCGTTAACCCATCCGTTCAGGGCGTTCAGCAGGGTATCGGCATCGTTTTCGAGAGTTTGCGCCCACACAAACTGGTCTGCCGTCCCCGCCGTCAGTGTGCCGCAGTTGTCCAATAAAGTGCCGCAGTTTGAAATAATGGCATCCCATTGGCTGCCGATACCCTTTCCAACCGAGCTTGTCAAATAGTAACACTTGTAGATGTGGCTGGAGGTGAATACGCCGCCCGCGATGCCACCGAGGAAGGCAGTGGCGCCAAACTTGCCGGCAGCCGAGATCGTGCCGATGCTATAGCAGTTCTGGATGGTGCTGCTCTCGTCTGCAAAACCGGCAATGCCGCCGGAGTAGTTGTCGTTCCCACCATCATTGGTAGTGCTTACGCCGCCGGTGTTATAGCAATTGGTGACGTAGCAGTTGTTCGTGATTTTGCCGGCAATGCCGCCCGCGCAGATGAAGCTAACATTACAGGAGGCGTTTACCGTGCCGGTGTTATAGCAGTTGGCAATCGTGGAACCATCGGCAAGACCCGCGATGCCGCCGGCGAAAGCGGAAGCTGAGGTGCTTACGCCGCTTACCGTGCCGCCAACCAGCCCGACGTTCTTGATCGTGGCGCCGGATATACTGCCAAACAATCCGGCGTATTGTCCGTTCAAATTGACCGTCAGCCCTGTGATCGTATTTCTCTGCCCGTCAAAAGTTCCGGTGAATTTATTTGAGCCGTCACCCACCGGCGTCCACTGGAAACCGGAAACGTCGATGCTGCTTACGAGCTTGACGGTGTAGCTCAAATAGGCTGTGCCGCTTGCCGACCAGAACGCCGCGCCCTTGGCGGTTTTGATGGTGAGGGTTTGATTTGTGTCGTCCAGCACATAGTCCGTGCCGGAAGCCGCGTCCGCCGCATACATCGCCGCCGTGGGGAGATTGGCATTCACGGTATAGTTCAAGGTGTTTGAGGTGGCGGCCTTGTTGTAAGCAGTGGCGGCATACGTAGCGGTCAGGGAATACGTGCCCGTGCTGCTGGGTATCAAAGTATAGGTAGCCACGCCGCTGGAATTCAAGCTTGCCGTGCCGAGGGTCGTCGTTCCGTTCTTAAAGGTAATTGTATGATTGTTTACGCCGGCGTTTGCAAAAAAGCCCGTGAGGGTCGCAGTCAGGGTGATGGGGGTTCCCGTGTTCTGCGGACTTTCGGGCGCTGACGTCAGCGCAAGGGAGGTTGTGTTGCCGACGACGTTCAGCGTTACTGCGTTGGAGTAAGCCGTTGATGGGCTACTGTCGCTAGTGTAGTCCACATAATAGCGCAGCTTATAGGTACCCGAGGTGTCAAGCGGAATAAATCCTTCCGACCACTTTGTCCATTCGCCAAGACCATTGGGAGTCTGCCAGCCATATTCTGTAATCACTGTAAACATCTCATCATTATTCGTTATGGTTTGCTTATATTTGCTATCAAGCTCGCTCAGCGTGAGATTATGCCCCGCCGTAAAAGAGCCGGTAATGGTCAGCGGACTGATGGTGACGGGACCCACTGCAAGCTGCATCACCTGTGCACTGCCTGAGCCGCTGTTCTGAATGATGTAGCTGCTGTTATCGCTGTGGAAATAGCCGCTGTAATCGGCGGAATTTGTGCCGGTGACGCTTCCCGGGCTGCCCTTTGAAGGCGCAGTGTTCGCGGTCACACCGATGAATGCGCCGGTGGTGAGAGGCGTCCCGCTATCCACCAAAATCGTCTTGTCAGTCAGCATTACGTTGCACTCAGTGGAGGAGCCGGACACCGTGTTATCATCAATCACGGCCGTACCGCCTACCGTAAAGGTTGAACCAGAGTCAAAGTAAACACCGCCGTTTGCGCTCTGATTATCGGTGATGCTGCCGCCCAGCATGGTAAAGCTGCCGCCATACACGCCCACGCCGCCGCCCCAGTACGCTTGGTTGTCCGCGATGCTGCCGCCCGTCATGGTAAAGATGCCATCTTCATCGACATAAACACCGCCGCCACCTGTGGAGGATGCTTTGGTCTTATTGCCGCTAATATTGCCGCCCTGCATCGTGAAGCTGGCGGATGTATTGACGTCGACACAGCCGCCGTAGTAGGAATTGGGCTCATCGGGGTATTGGGAGAAACCGCCGGTGATTTTGCCTTGACTTGCAACGGTATCCGTGCTGCTATCTTTGAGGGTCAGGCTTCCGCTGACATTAATTACATTTCCGTTTGGAGTTGCCGTCGTCAACCCCCGGTCGATATCCTTGCCGTTCAGGTCAAGGATAGTGGTCTTGCCCGACGCAAAGACCAGCGCTTCAGTAATAGCTATGTCCTCCCGAAGCTGAATATATGCCTTTCCACTTGCTAAACTGTTGGCATAGCTCATGGCCTCGGTCAGCGTACCATATGTCCACGCTGTCGGTGTGGCGTCAGCGCTTCCCGCCACGCCCCATCGGGCTTGAGATGTTGGGGTGGCCGGGCTGATTTGCACGTACTTATAGGTGTTGTTCTCACCATAAACATTTCCGTCGAAGGTAACAGCAAGCGCATCGGTACCTGTTTTATCACTCGAAGCGGTCGCCGCAAGACCGGTGGCAGTCGGAACTTTGCTAAAATTGAGTGCGCAGTTGTTTCCTGTGGCGGTAACGGTGGAGGCGGAAATCGTGGTATTAACGTTGGATGCGGTTCTTATGCCATAGCTCTCGCTAGAAATACTGCTACCACCGTTGGCTGTAACGGTGGAGTTTTCAATGGAAAGAGAGCCGCCAATAACATTTATGCCATAGCTTATGTTTCTGCCACTGCTTGACAACCAGGTTCCGCCGTTGGCCGTAACGGTAGCGTTATTAATAGAAAGACCAATGGCCTCAATGCCGTTGCATATAGAGTAAGGGGCATCAGCACTGCCCGCCGTAACAGCTACCGTACAGTCTTCGATTGTCAAAACACCCCGAGCCAAAATGCCGAGGTTGTTTTTGGGGGTGGAATTCGAGGTTCTGACAGTCGAGGTGCTGATGATGGAAAGGCTGCCGCCCACCGTCGCGCTTTGAATGCTCAACTTACCATCTTGGACAACAATCCCAAAGCAATCCCCATCGACGTTTGTAACACTGCTGATGTTAATGGAGTTGCTTCCGATGAGGTTAATCTTCAGGTCACCGGAAGGCCTATAAATGGCAAATCCGTAGTTGTTCGTCCCTGTGATGGTTGCGTTGTTCATCTTAAGTGTGTTGGTAGTCGCATCATAAGTGACGATGCCGCTGATGCCGTCGCCGGCCACATTGCTTGCGTTGTCGCTGGTGACCTTGGTCGTACCCACCCATATGCCGTAGTCGGTTGCCGTCAGCGCCCTCATAAGGGGCTGTGCGTCCACTGTCACGGTGATTTTCGGCAGGTCGGTACTTACCGTATAGCCTTCAATCACTGGTGTAAATACATAATCGCCCTTGGTGTCCATGTCATATTCCGGATCAGATGTCCATTTAACCGGAATCTCCACGATTTTTTCTTCCCATTTTGGAGCAGTTGCTTTCTGTTGCTCATTCATATCTCCTTGTAGGGCAGAGCTGCTGGTTGTTGTTGCCGGATTTTCCGACGTCACACTCTCCTCTGGCTCACCCGAATCCTGCACAGGTTCCGCCGTTGTACCGCTGTCGTCAGGCACGGCCGTTTTCACTGTTGCTGTGAGGCTTTCAGGCAGCCCCAAATCCTCAATCGCTGTACCGGTTGATACTGACTTTTCTGTTTCATCAAGCGGTGCAAATGCGATAATTTCTCCGCTTGCATCGACGGAAGTATCCGCTTCCTCCGCCATGGCTGGAATCGGCAGTTGGGTCAGTATCATACACAATGCCAGTGCGAAGCTTACTAATCGTTTTTTCATTCCTTCGTCTCCTCCTGTTTTGATTGTTTTTTTGGATAATAGCACACACCCACATCCAATGCGCGGGGCTTGTCCAAATGAAAATCTGCGTAGCCGCAGTACCAGCAGGTTTCCTCTACCGCGCCGATACGAGGGGTAAAGGCCGGGCAGGATTGCCTTGGCCATACATTGCCCTCCGCGTTGGGAGCGGAAAGAACCTGATCTTCTTTATCGTCTTTGCGTCTGTTTTTTTCGTTCATAAAGAAATCGCTCCCTTCTGTTTTGTGATTTCCTGAGGGCAGGATAGCACAAAACAAAAGGAAGCGACCAAATTCTACTTAAAAGACTTGTTTTTCTACTTAATGTTTGAGAATAACCCCAAATTTTCTCTTGACAAAGGAACCAGTCTGTGCTTAGATCAGCAGCCGCACATTAAAAATACCGTTCTCCGCCCGATAGAGAAGCTCACCGCCATTTTCCCGTGCAAAAGCGCGGACGCTCTCCCCTCCCCAGCCATGCCCCTCCTCCTGAGCCAGGGGATAACCGTTTTCATCCAGCAATACCTGGCCGGAATAAGGATTTTCTACCTCCAAAATAAGCTGGCCCGTGTAGATGGTGCGGACGCAAAGAAAGCGCTCCTCTTGGGGATCGAGTTTCTCACAGGCGTGTATGGCATTTTCCATCAGGTTGGATAGCACCATAGCGAGAGCCAGCTCAGAAAAAGGCAGCTTTTCAGGGATATCCAGCCTAAGATCACAACGGATTCTCCGCCCCTCGGCCAAGGCAGCGTAGTAGCTTACGGCAGCGTTTACCGTAATATTATCACAATAACGCACCGGCTTTTGCGGTAAAGCGGCAATGTGGCGGCGAATCAGAGCGGCGGCATTTTCCACATCGCCCTTTTGCATCAGCTCCAAAAGTGTGGCGTTCAGGTGACGCTGATCGTGCTGCACAACGCGCATTTGCCCTACCGCTTCCTCCATAAGAGAAAGTCGCTGCTTCATTGTCTCGCTGGACAGCTCTAACAAGGCCTTATCCTGCTTTAGGCGGTATTCTGCGCCCACGCTTTTGAGACCGTAAAAAACCGATGCATACGCCGCCAAAGTTACAAGGATGAGCCAAAGCAGCGGCACGGTTTGGATGGTAAGGGTCTGTACGATATTATCGCTGTTGAACATGAACCACGAAAAGGCCAAGAAAGCGCTGCCTGCCACATAGAAAAACACCGCCCAATGTTCCGCCACTTGGAGGTAGAGTGGCCGCAGAACCTTGCGGAACAGCAGAATAACGACTACAAAAAGAAAAAGCCGCAATACAGTGTTTGCATATGCAGGGTAAGGTAAATATCTTGAAAAAATAAAGCTGAGTATCGTCACAATAAAGCTTACGTTTATTACAGTGATGTAAGAGAACAGCCACTGCATGAAGCTGTCACGAAAAAAAGGCCGTGCTGCAAAACACAGCAGTGCAAACAAGATTACATCAATCTTAGCAAGTAAGGTGAGGTTGCCGATGCTATAGCAAAAAATCGCTGTGGATAAATTTAAGGTAAGGATTGTAAACATAACGAGATTTGTTACTTTTCGGCTGTATTTCGGCTGCAGGAGGGAAATCAGAAGCACCACGTTCATGGCGGCGGATACGATACCCCGCAAAAGGTTTGCGAAAAAGATGTCCATCATTTCTCCTCCCTGCACAAGCGGTAGTTCAAATAAGCATTGCGCACGGCGGCATACTGTCTGGCGGAAACAGGCACAAATCCCCCATCTCGTAAATAAAAACCCTCTCGCGTTAGCTTTTCCACACGGCTCATATTGAGCGCAAAGGAAACATGAGGTGACAGAAAGCGCGCATCGCGCAGGAGGGGAGTGATATGCTCAGCAAAACCGCAGGCAAGCGTGGTCGTTTCCACCTGTTCACCATTGATAAGCGTATAGCGTACAGTGTGGTTTTTATACTCGCAGCAGGCAATTTGATCTGCGGGCAAGGTGCGAAGACCCTCCTTGATTTTCACAGTAACGGTAATTCCCCTGCCGTAATCCACCTTGGAAAAAGCCAACTCCAGTGCGGAAAACAGCGCAGGCTTTTCTACAGGTTTAATTAGATAATGCAGCGGATTGACTGCATAGGCGTCCAGTGCATAGCCTGGCTCGGTGGTGATGTAGACGATCTGTGCCTCCCGGCTGATACGGCGGATGCTCTGCCCCAACTCCAGTCCGCTGACCATGGGCATTACAATATCCAGAATGTAAATATGAAAACTCTCAGTTTCAATAGCGGTCAGCAAATGATCCGGGTGTGAAAATTCTTGAATCTCCGCTTCCTCTGAATGGGCATTGAGGTATTCTTTTATGTATTCGGTGATGATATCCAGCTCTCTCGCCTGGTCGTCACAGATAGCAATGCGCAGCATAGCGGTCACTTCCTTCCGGTTTGTTCTTTTCGTGGGTCAGAAGGCTTTTGGGAATCGGCAGGAATGGCCCATGAGCGCCCAAAACGGGAAACCCCCAAAATGCGCCCAGCTTGGCAGTATTGATGTACGCGCCGTTCTGATACGCCCCATTTAGATGACGCTTCCCGCGCTGAGATATATCCCTGCAAACTGCTCAACTACTTCACCTCCATGTGTATATAAAAATATACAATATATTATATACGAATATCCGTATGGTTTCAATAGACAAGGGTCTGCAAAATGACCCATGCCACCATCCATAGAAAAGCGGATGAAAAGCAAGCCCAACTTACCCTGCAGCTTCTTCTCTCATTCTTTCTGATAGATTGCTTCTGTTGGATTTTCAGACTACATTCTTAACATTAAATCAATTTGGAAGAAAGATTATTCACTTGAGAATTTCTCTTTCAAATTCACAGCAACAGGGATAATCTAGTAACAGTTTTATTACCTTCAACAATTTTCAACCTAACATTACCATCAGTAGATTCTTTAAGTTGAATTTCTGCTATAAGACCGTCTTCATATTGATACATATATGTACCTTGGTCTGTATCATCAGTAGAAACAGAAACCAAAAATTATATAATTGGATTTTATTTTAAAGGAGCAAAAACCGCCATATTTTTGCTCAATTTTTACCCGAGTAACTCTTAGTCCAAACAAATGGAATAATTCTATTGTCGGATCAGCCTGCGATTCCACTTTCTGGGCCATGTGCACTATCGATACATTGCTTCCTACATGATTATTTGCGTTAGAACCATTTCCATTTCTTACTGCAATCACACTATATCTCATAATCTCCAGCTAAATCCATCAGACCGTATTCTAGAAGAATCTCTTCAAGCCTTTCCTGTGTCATGGGTTTGGGTATAACAAACAGTTTGTTTTCCTCAATTTTTCTTGCCAAATTTCTGTATTCATCCGCCTGATCTGCATCTGACTTATACTCAATTACCGTTTTCCTGCGAATTTCAGCTCTTTGCACAATATTATTTCTAGGGACAAAATGAATCAGCTGTGTACCCAATTCTTTTGCAAATGCCTTTAGTAATTCAATTTCTCTATCCACATTTCTACTATTGCAAATAATGCCTCCAAGCCTGACCTCACCTTGCTTTGCATATCTTTGAATGCCTTTTGCAATGTTATTGGCTGCGTATAATGCCATCATTTCTCCACTAGCCACAATATAAATTTCTCTTGCTTTGCCCTCACGAATGGGCATGGCAAATCCTCCGCACACAACATCCCCCAGTACATCATAAAATACATAATCCAGATCCTCTGTATAGGCACCTAGACTTTCCAAAAGTCCAATAGAGGTAATAATACCACGTCCGGCACAGCCGACCCCGGGCTCAGGTCCACCGGATTCCACACATTCAATCCCATGAAAACCTTCCTTTAGAATTTGGTCAAGACTTATGTCCTCCCCCTCTGTCCTTAAGGTATCCAAAACGGTCTTCTGCGCAAGCCCCCCTAATAATAATCTGGTAGAATCGGCTTTTGGGTCACATCCAACAATCATGACCTTTTTCCCTGCCTCCGCAAGGCCTGCGGTAAGATTTTGTGTGGTTGTGGATTTTCCGATTCCGCCTTTGCCGTATATTGCAATTTGTCTTAATCCTTTTGCCATTTTATCGCTTCCTTCCAAATGAATATCTTTTATTTGACTGTTGCCGTGTAAACTCGTTCCAGCAGTGTCAGCGCACCATGATACCCGATATAGCTTCTATTTAGAACCACCTCTGAGGTAATCGGCGTGCCAATGGGAACAAGCAAACCGTTCAACGCCTTCACCACATCCGCTTCCCACGAGGAGGCTAAAACCAAGGGAACGCTGGAACCATAATCCGCATTCTTCACTTCCTGCTCTATTAAATAACCATCCTCAATGAAATCAACTTCTAAAGAGACATCCTCCGAAATGTTTCGGTATAACGCTCTAATTTTTTCTCTAAATTTATCCGGTGTATTATCGGTAATAATCTGTTTTACAGGAATTAACCCAACCTGATCAGTTAAAAATTTTGTAATTGCAAGGTTGTAAGCCGCATCCCCCACGGTAGTAAATCTGGCTGGAAGCCCAAACCAATACTCCGAGAAAAACTCCGAAAAATGTTCCAGAAAGTAATAGTACCTTTCTGATTCAATCTTAATAAATGCCTCTGCCTGTTTATTATCAATCCCTGCGAAAGCAACTACCTTTCTGACAAACTCAGTTGTTTGCTCCTCGCCTATAGGGATTACAGGAATATGTAAAAAGGGCTGATTATATTTCCCTTGTAAATATTCCACCGTCTCTATCCCAACCCAAGGAGAAACCACAAGGTTAAATTGAGCCTTTGGTATGGATTTCCATTCCTCTATCCCCTTAGATTCTGAACCAAACAGCACATTTACACAGAAGCCAGCACCTTCCAGTACTCTTTTTAATTCAATATAATCACCCCGCCAATTTGTATGGAAGTAGGGAATTTCAAACCAAAGGTTAATCAACCCCTTTTGCTTTTCTCCATTAAAGTCACCCACAAATTGATCGATAATTGCCTTCACCACTATTTCATGACCAATGAGGTTATTGCCTTTAAACCCTGCTGTATCCGCATAAACCACAGGGTATCCTTCATCTTGATATCTTCTTACAATGGAGCCAATGTCATCCCCAATCAGCTCTCCCGTACATCCTGTTAACACAACAAACAGATCACCATCCATTATTTTTAGGGAAGACTTAATTAAATCATCTAGCTTATTATGCCCGCCGAATACAATTTCGTTTTCCCCAAGGTTGGAGCTGGGCAAAGCCCCTCCACCACTATAACCGGCACCTTGAAAGCCATTTTCAAAGGAAATCATAAAATATTGCTTATCCGCACATCCAGGGCCGCAATTCCCAATGGGTATTCCTCTGGGAATCGCCGCCACCGTATTTACCGCACCAATGGCACACCCGTATCTTGGATGCACAATGGAGTTGCTTTTTTTATTTTTTTTCGACTCTGCCATATCCTACTCCCTTTCGATCCGTTTTATAAATAAATACCTTTACGGCGTTGTTTTTCTCTTAAATTGCCGCTTTGTCCTCCCCCATATCAACTGGATCGTCTAAAATTTCAGGCTGTTTTGCCAAAATAAATGGATCCTTCTGGCTAAGCCACCAATCCGTATATGGAAGCTTTACATGTCTTTGTAAAACTTGATTAAATTTTTTACGAGCAAGAATTTCAATCAGTGCCTCTCCAACTCTAACAATTCCATCATAACCCACAGGGAAATGTTCATCTCCCATAGCAAAAGCAGGGATTCCGATTTTTGCAGCCAGAGGTGCCAAACCATTATGTCTGATTATTATAAAATCGGGATTTACCCTCTTTAATAAACCGTAAAACTGGAATTGCTGTGTTTTGCTTACTGTAAAATGGTCAATCTCTCCGTAATTTTCCACCAAATGCTTTAACGTATTTTGATTTGTAGTACCGCTATCATAAACAGGATCGTGATGAAATACAATGGAGCCATCAACCTCTATTCCCAATTCTCTGATAACGGAAATCATGCCATGGGCATAGGAGGAGCCGGTGGCTACAAAGCCCTTGATTCCTTTTAGCTTTTCCCTCAACTCCTCTACTTTTGGTAGCACTCTTGTGTGCTCCCTTGCAATGTAATCTTCCACAATATCCTCTTTACCCATAATTTTGGCTATTGCCCTCAACCATTCATCCGTTCCAGAAAAGCCATAGGGCTGTGGCGCATCAACTTGAGGAACGCCATATTCATCCTCCAATGCCGTTGCCATGTAAGAACCAAGAGTGTGACAGAAGGTTGCCGTCGCCGCCGCCTCTGATGCCTGTGCCAGCTCATCATAGCTTGCCATGTCAATTAGATAATTCACTCTTAATCCCAGAGGTTTCAGCATCTCGGTAAAATAATCGGTTCCCCATAAAGCCACAATATTAATTAAATCCTCTTGCTTTTTGGGATTTTTGTTGACAATTTGCCGTACAACGCCGTGCTGAGAAATATCAAACCCCGTACTCCAGTGCTTGCTTCGAAAGCCCTCACAAAACAATGGAATAACAGTAACTCCAATCTCTTCCTCGATTTCTGCGGCAATGCTTTCAATGTCCTCACCAATAATGGCAGTGGAGCATGACATAGAAATAAAAATAGCCTTTGGATGAAACCTTTCCCATGCATCACGAATTGTTTGACGCAGCTTATCGCTTGCTCCAAACACCATGTCTCGCTCCAACAAATTTGTGCTGAAAATTTGAATGTTTTCTGCTTCTTTTCCTCGCCTCATAAGGCCAATCCGAAATCCCAGGTTAAATCTTGGGTGTATCGCCGAACACCCAATGGGTGAATGCTCAATCAAAATACAATCGGGGATATTTCCCACCTGACAGCCCACAATGGAATGGCTGCACATTGTCTGCTGATTAAATGGCATATTTAATTCACAAAGCTTACAGCCTGTGCTTCTCCCACCTGCGCATCCCCCTCCTTCAGTTTTTTTCTGGCCTCTGATTTCATACTTTGATGCTTCAACCAACTCACTAGCACTGCCGTCCCATGAGATAATGGAACCCAAACGCATCTCTCGGTTGTCTACACTTGCCAGATTCAAATTAATTTTTTTTCTAGCCATACGAATCTCCTTCCCATTCTAAGATTTCATGCACCCAGACATACGTTCCTTTCTAAAACTTAATATTCCTTGATTTCATCAATACTTCCTGATTTCCTTGTCTGGGAATACTTTTAAATACTTTACAAACACACACCTTGTTCTACGTCATCATAATCAACCGTCTTGATAGGACACTTCTTTGTCAATATTATGGTCACAAAAACCACTGTTTTCTTTCATGGCTTTTTCTCCAATCGAATTACCTGCTATGCTTTCTGGTTTTTACCTCAACCCACTAAATACTTCATCCATTAAAAGAATAGAAACACCCTCAGCAAGCACCCTTGCAATTTCTACTTCCTGCTACAAGCCATCTGTAAGCGGAAACAGGAATTCTTCAAAACCTTTCATATATTTATCATCCATGGGAAAATGTATCTTTTTGCAGCATCCTTTTTAAGTATATTTTTTCTCCAAAGTCCTCGCCTCCGGGAACCCCAATGGCATCCGCTCTACATCGCTGACAGTGCCGAAATACGTCAATATGTTTCTCTGCCAGCTGTCTTGTGCTGTCAATTTGGGCACAGGTTGGTGCACTACAATCTGCCAATTCGTGCTGTGGTATCAGTGGAATAATATTATAAATGCTTGCGCCAGCCTCATGAACTGTTCTTGCAATTTCCTCAATATGATTCTCATTAATGCTGGGCACCAAAACCGTGTTTACCTTAACCGTAATTCCTGCCGATGAAACCTTTTTTATGCCTTCCAACTGATTTTTTATTAAAATTTCTGCCCCTTTCACACCCAAATAATGTTTCCCATGATATGTAATACCTCCATTGAGCAGAGCTTCAATTTCAGGGTTCACCGCATTGACTGTCACCGTTAAGGAATCTATGCCAACTTCGATGATTTCATCAGCCTTTTCAACAAGAAGCAATCCGTTGGTACTCATACACTTGATAAGCTCAGGAAATTCTTTCTTAATCAAACGAAATGTTTCCAGTGCGTAGGGTGTTGCAAGCGTGTCCCCCGGTCCGGCAATGCCGGCTACGGTAATCACCTGACATAATGCAAGAGATCTTCTTATGACATCAATTGCTTCCTCTGGAGATATCACCTTTGATGTAACACCGGGACGTTTTTCAAAATCATTGATTTGCCTGTCACAAAATTTGCATTCTATGTTGCAGCCAGGACTTATTGGGAGGTGAATCCTTCCCGTTTCGCCTTTTTTCTCTTTGGCAAAGCACGGATGCCTAAGTGTTAATTCGTTATAAGAAATTCCCATCCTTCTCCTCTCTTTCCCATTCCAATAAATGATCCTGAATCATCTTTTTAATAACTGCATCTATAAAATAGGGTGCCTCAATAATTGTAAACCCCTTTTCTTCCATATAAAAACTTGCACCGTCCCCAATTTTTGATACAACAATAGCCCCACAATCCTTAATTCTTTCTATCACCTTATCAAACGCTTGATTGGTATGACCTTCTTGGGTGCAGCAAGGCTCCACGCCTCTCGTTTCCAGATACTTATAACCGCCTCCTTCAACCTCAAAAATATGAAAGTTTCTGGACCTTCCAAAATGTTCGTTCACCACTTTTCCATCTGTGCTTGCAACTGCAACTTTAACTATCATCTCTTCCCTCCCAAAAGGGAAATTGCTTTTCTCCATTCACAATTTCCAAAACCTTTATAGAATTCAACTAAGATCTCTACTCTTAATATGCCGGTCAATTTATAAACCTCCATTTTTGTTCTTATCCAATGCTCCAAAAAAGCCTTTGTAATTCAAAAGCCACTAAACCCTGCAATGCAAAGTTTAGTGGCCTCTAATTTTTTTAGTCAACCAAATTTATTTAGTTATTCAGTGCTTTAAATGCCTCCTCCAAATCAAAAACGATGTCATCTATATGCTCAATTCCAATGGATAATCTGATTGTATTCGGCTTGATTCCTTGGTCAAGCAGCTCATCCTGTGTTAACTGAGAGTGTGTTGTTGATGCAGGATGTATAACAAGAGATTTCACATCGGCAACATTTGCCAGCAAAGAAAATATTTGTAGATGATCAATAAATTCCTTAGCTTCTTCCTCCCCACCTTTTATTTCAAACGTAAAGATCGAGCCTCCTCCCGTAGGAAAATACTTGTTGTAAAGGTCGTAGGTTGGCGCATCCTTTAGGGATGGATGATTAACCTTTTCAACCTGAGGATGTTTTGATAAAAAGTCAACGACTTTTAGGGTATTCTCAATATGCCTATCAACCCTTAAGGATAATGTTTCAAGGCCTTGCAAGAAAAGGAATGCATGGAAAGGCGACAATGCTGCGCCTGTATCTCTGAGCAAAATCGCCCTGATTTTTGTCACAAATGCTGCTGGTCCCGCTGCCTGAATAAAGCTAATTCCATGATAGCTTGGATTGGGTTCTGTAAGGGAAGCAAACTTACCTGATGCTTCCCAATCAAATTTACCGCTATCTACAATTACACCGCCTATTGCCGTTCCATGTCCACCGATAAACTTCGTTGCTGAATGAACCACAATATCTGCACCATATTCAATGGGTCTGATTAAGTAGGGTGTTCCAAAGGTATTATCAATCACAAGGGGAATTTTATGGTTGTGCGCAATTTTTGCAATTGCTTCAATATCTACTACATTTGAGTTTGGATTACCAAGGGTCTCAATAAAAACTGCCTTTGTATTTTCCTGAATTGCGTTTTCAACCTCATCCAGATTATTTGCGTCAACAAAGGTTGTAGTAATTCCATACTGAGGAAGTGTGTGAGCCAATAAGTTAAAGGTACCACCGTAAATTGTCTTTGCGGAGACAATATTGTCACCGTTTTGGGCAAGATTCTGGATGGCATAGCTTATGGCGGCTGCTCCTGATGCTACTGCCAATGCCGCAATACCCCCTTCTAAGGCTGCAATTCTTTCCTCAAAAATACCTTGAGTTGGGTTTGTCAATCTTCCATAGATATTTCCCGCATCTCTCAACCCAAATCTTGCGGCAGCATGTTCACTGTTGTGAAACACATAAGATGTTGTTTGATAAATGGGAACTGCTCTAGCATCTGTTGTTGGGTCTGCACTTTCCTGCCCAACATGAATCTGCTTTGTTTCAAATTTTACATTTCTCTCGTTTAATTTACTCATAATAAATTACCTCTTTTCTCTCATCAGGTTTTTCGACGCTAGTTTATACACTATAATTTACTTTACTTAATTCTTATTTTTTCAAAGCGTTCTACTTGAATGATTTTTCCATCCTGAACAACTAATGTAATGGAACCGAATTTAATTTGCTTCAGAATCTTCTCAATTTGTTCAAATGCGGCTTTCATCTCTGTTGATATATTTTTATCCATATAAGAACTCCTTCAAAATGATATAAAAAAGGCATAAAAAAACTGTTCCTAATAAAACAAAATCATTTATTGAAACAGCCATTATGCATAGTGTCAAATCATTATTTTATAATTTCTTATGATTTCCATATGGTGTGTGATATGTTTAAAATACTCCTAAACAATATTATTTTTCATAAGCAAAACATCGTTTAGATTCACACATGACAAGATAGCACATTCGTACTGTTTCCTTCATTTGATTACACATTTGACCCATCTCCATCATTTGGAAACACATCAGTTGCATCCAACAATTATTTGTTTTTTTCATACTACTTGCACCTCCTAATATATTTATAATACTGATAGTATCAAACAATTTTGTATCAATTTCCAATGATTAATATCATCTTTTCCAAAATCCTGATAACGAGCGAATCTAGTCCAACAAATCAAATTGAAGTATGATACCCTTCACTTTTACTATTCTCCTTCACAGATGCATTCTGCACTTATTGTAAAATCCATCTTGATGTTTTCCTCCCATTGATCTTTTTATAAGAATATCACGGGTTCTTCTATACGTCCAATATACAATGAATATAGAAGTTTATATCCTAAACCTATATGCCTTCGTTGCCTATTTCACATCTTCTAAGTGAATTGTCTGCCTATGTCAGTCTCTGGTAGTCATGAGAAAAAAACCTCAATTAAATCGTACATTACTCTTTTCTGCAATTAAATGTGTGCAAATAAGATTGTGACGACCCCATCTGCATACAAAAAGAACACCCGCTACAATTCAAGTGGGTGCTCTGTCTGCATTTAGTTGATAAATTCTATCCTACAAGACTTACAGCTTAAAAAGTCATGCTGCCTTGCCGGTTTATGCGCATGGTGATTTCTACAATACAATCTTAAAAATGATAGGCAATGTTTTGGGCAAATTTTTCTAGATGAATCTTATCAAAATCATCACCATCAGATCAGCTGGTGGTTTGATATGCGCCCCTAGAAGGGGCTTTTACCGACTTACATCTAAAGATGCATTGAACGGTTTGCCAACCATTTCTTATTCTCTGGCTACTGCTAAAGCAGTTTATTTCCTGCCTGTTCTCACTTGCTCACCGTAAACGGGTCAATGTATTCTTTAGGGTTATTTGGTCTGCCGTTAAGTCCTCTTGCATCTGATTTCTTATGTATTCTTCTCAATCGCCATGCTACCACCTATGATAACAAGTGTTTCACATTTTTCCTTGGTAGGCAGAGTTTCATAAAGGATGGAGACATTTCCGTGGTATTCGGGTCTATCATTGTGCGTCAACGCTTAGCCCCTACATGGTTTCACTCGAATCCATTAGCTTTACAAAACGAGAAAGAGCGGCTGAAACCTCAGCACGAGTGGCCGTTCCCTGAGGATCGAAGAGATTGTCATTTTTACCGCTGAGAATACCCAATATCTGCCCCTGCTTCACGGCATCTTTAGCATAAGCGCTTATTTTGTGGCTATCAGCAAAGATGTTTTCTGCTTGAACCTGTGGCAGATTAATCTTCATGGTCTTAGCATAGTTGCTCATAATAACCGCCATCTGCTCACGGCTAATGGACTGATCTGGGGCAAATTCGTCATTTTCATATCCCTTTACGATACTATTTTCCCTTGCCCATTCAATGTAACCCATGTAGTAAGCATTACTTTTTACATCAGTGAAGCTGCTCTGCTTATGTTTGCTCACATCAACATTTGCTAACCTCCCCAGTACGGTGACAAACATTCCTCTTGTTATCGTCATGTTCGGGCTAAAAGTATAGTCTGAAGTCCCACTAAACAATCCACGGCCTACTACAAGCGCAATATTTTCTTTTGCCCAGTGGTCTTCAATATCCATGAATGCAGTGCTAGGCTGTTTATAGCCGACGCCATAGGTGGAAAAATGATTGGTACTGAAGCGCAATACCTTTTCCCTGCTGTCATAAATAGAGTCGGTGAGCCATTCTACACTGCCATTCACATTCACATAAACAGCGCAAACATTCTGTGCCTTTTCATTTTCACCAAGGGTGTAAGGGATAGTCACCAAAACGTTACCATCACCAAAATTTTCTACCTGTTTTCCGCTACCGTAGTTTACGTTAAGATCAAATACCGGGCGACTACCAATAACCTTTTTGGCATCCTCCGTCAGCTTGCCGTTGTCTGCACGGGTTGCAGTAATGTTAACATCAGAGCTTGCCTGCTTGTTGATTTCTTTCACTGTGGCTAGGTTCATACCAATTTTAATATTAGGGTTATCTACCACCACGACGGTGTTGACGATTTTTTTCTGAATAATGGTATCCTGCGCAGTTTTAGACAGATTGATGGTAACATGAGATGCCGTACTACTGTCTTGGCCTGCTCTAAGAACCACTGCAATGCCGTTTTGCTCGTTACCGCTTTTCTTTGCGTCGGTGTAAGCTTTGTCAAAGGCATGGGTCACGATTTTATCAGTGATGTTTACTGTAACATTGCCTTGGCCGTCTGCCATGGCTGGAACTTTGATTTCACCCTGTGTGGGGGCAGTGGGTTTATCGGCAGTAGGTAGGGTAATGATGACGGTGCTGCTGTTATCTTTAGAAGAGCTTCCCCCGCCACTTCCAGAGCCACCACCGCCGATATAAGTCCAATGGGCATAGTAGATCACATTTGCATTAACAGTTGTGCTTGGGGAGATTTGAGTTCCGCCGCTTGCCGCCGTATACCAGCCGACAAAGCTATAACTACCGGAAGGTATCGGTTTTGGGAGCGTTCCTACCGCCGTACCACATGCAACCGAGCGTGAAGCTTCACTAACTGTGCCTCCATTCGGGTTGAAGGTGACGGTGTAGTTCGGAACCGTCGTTACAGAGAAGCTCAGTTCCACCGCAGCCTTAGTGCTTTGGTTGGTGCTTACGGTCAGCGCCTCATTATAATTACCCACTGCAAGACCAGCTTTCGGTGCAACGGTAAAGGTTGCCGTGCCGTTTGCCACCAGTTTGGTGCTGCTGAGTGTCCCGATGGTATAGTTGGTGCTGGTCGGCTGGGTCAGCGTCACACTGGAGTTTCCGGTGTTTGTGATAGTGACAGTCTGTGCTGCCGGGGCATCGTAGCCCACTGCCAGGGAGCCGAAGTTCTTGCTGGTGGGATTCGCTGTGACGGTGTAGTTAGGGGCGGCGTTTACTGTTAGCATGGCTGGAGTTGAGTAAATGGCAGGCGGGTATGCACCTGTTACGACGGCGCGGTATTGATAGCCATTCATCCCTGCGGTTGCCCCGGTGATGAATAGCTTCGCCTTTGTGGCGCTGCTGTATACTCCACCGTTCGAAATGTTGGAAAAGCCGGAGCCGCTGTCAACCTGCCACTGATAGGTTAAACCCTCTCCCGTTGCCGCAACTGAAAAGGCAGTATCCTCCCCTGCGTCCACCGTTTGAGGGGATGGATGGCCGGTGATAACGGTAGCCACCGGAGTATGCACCAGTATATAGGCCGTGCTGCCTATGCTATTGAGCGTCAGAACCGCATTATTTCCAGAGGCGTCTTTGATGGTGCCTCCGTCGAGGTCCAGCGGGCCGACGGCAATACCGTTGCTGTCGCTGTCGCCCGCCTGCACTGTATAACGAAAGACCAGCGCCGATGTGCCATGGCCGCTTACATACATTGCATGTCTAACCGTTGTACCAATCATCAGCGAGATGTACGGCGTGCCGGTGACGAGAACATTTTCGTGGAAATTTACTGTGAAGTCCAAATAATTTCCGGGCAAATAAGTTCCGTTGTTCGGCACCGTTACCGAAGAGACGACGGGAGCTGTGGTTTTTTGCCCGATGTCAAGATAACGATAGGTAGATATTTTCTCCGAATCATAGGGTGTCGGGTCGTTGCCAAGATAGGATTCGCTGGCCGTGATGTAATACGCGCCGCCGTAAGCGTCCAGATTGGGGGCTTGACTCATGGCGAGACCTCGGATCCCCTGTGCTGTCACTGCGGCGCCCGATGAGATTGTAATACTCTTGCCGTTGGGGACTGTAATCGCTCGGCGGTCGCCGACGGCTGATACCGTTCCGCTGGAAATCCGAATATTGCCAGCAACCGTGCTCATAGCTTCGCTAGAACTGTACGGCTCATCGGAGGTGGCGATAACAGCACTGTTGGTGATGCTGATATCCTCTTTAACCCGTAAGCCAAAGCTGTTATATCCCTTACCGGCGGAAGCCGTCAGCGTCGCATTGTCGATAATGAGACCACCGGCTCCAGTGCATAACACGCCAAAACTACTGCTATTACTAGTGCCCACATTTCCTCCGCGTGCGGTTACCGTTGCATCGTCAGTGATGCTTAGGTCACCTTTCACAGACAAACCGTAGCTAGAGCAGTTAAATTGGCTCATTGCCGCGCCGGTCGCTTCAAGGCTTCCGCTGCCTGTGACGGTTAAGGCACCGGCGCAATACAGCCCATAGCTCTCTTCATTACGAGTATCTTGAGAAGCGCCTGTCAGGATGTTATTGCCAGTCAAGACAAGACTCAGGCTCTCTTTTGCATAGACGGCGGCATAGAAGGTAACGCCAAGGTTGCTTGTAGATTCCCAGCTATACTGACTCTCCGCACCAAGCGTCACACCGTTCAGGGTAAGGATTTGGGGCATCCACCCCTCAGCGGGAGCATAGCTTACCTTTCCGTCGCCCAGTACATCGCTTGCGTTGGCGTCGGTTACCCGCACGCTGCCCACCCAAACGTCATAGCTGATAGCGGCGGCAGGCTCAAACTTTAAGTATTTGTAGGATGCGAGATTCGTCGCCTTATACTCGGTCGTCGGCGAGCCGTTGTAATTTTTACTTGCCGCCCCCTGCACGCCGCTGACCAACGTCGGCGTATGCGCCATTACTTTCGTGCCACCTTGAATAATGGCGGTTGTTCCGGTTTGAATAGTAGTCCTTGGGAAGAAAATCGCAGTACCGTTGACGGCGCTTATCGTGCCGCCCGATATGTTCAATTGGGCGGACTCAATAGTGCTATAAATCGCATAACTACTACTGCCTGTCGCGCTTACCGTTCCGTCGGAAATATTTAAGGTTGCTTTATGACTATAAATCCCATAACCGCTACTGCCTGTCGCGCTTACCGTTCCGCCGAAAATGTTCAAGGTGCTGTTATTTCCTACACGAATCGTGCCTATGGTTGTTCGGCTTGTCACCATGCCATCAACATCGCTGTCAATGATGGTCAGTATACCTTCGCCTTCGTGTGCGATGGCAGCGTTAGGGCCGCCGTCAAGCGTTTTGCCATTCAGGTCAAGGGTGAAGCTGTTATTGTGTGAGATGGTGACAACAGTCGAAAGTGTAATGTCATCAAGCAGCTTGATGGTCTGACCCCCGGTCACCACGTCAACCGCAGCTTGCAGGGAGGGGTAGCCTGTACTGTCAATTGCAGCAACATCTGTGTCTTCAATGGACAACAGCTCGATTCCCCGCACACCAAGTGTGGGTTCACCCACCGTCACGGTAATCTCCGGCAGCGGGGCCGTCACGGTATAACCCTTTATCATCGGGGTGAAGATATAAACGCCCTCAATATCCATGTCATACCCGGGCGAATCCCAGCTCACTGGAATATCTCGAGTGGTTTCTTCCCATTGGGGCTCGGCGGTCGTTGTGGGAGTTGCCGTTTCCGGGCTGCCGGAATCCTGTGTGGTATTTTCATCGGCAGGCACGGCTGTCCGCATTGTGGCGGTCAGCGTTTCGGGCAATTCCAAATCTTCAATGGATGTTCTGAGTGATACCGCTTTTTTGGTTTCTGTCAGCGGTGCAAAGCTGACAATTTCTCCGCTCCCGCCAATGGTCGTATGGTTTTCTTCCGCCATTGCCGATACCGGCAGCATGGACACCATCATGCACAGCGCAAGAAACATACTTAGTAGTCGTTTGTTCATAAGGTCTCTCCCTCCTTGATTTTTAAACTTGGTTTTCCTTGTTCCAAAAGTTTTTCCAACATCCCGATTTCTTCCTCGGTGGCGGGGCGAATATTGGGTTTCTCGCAGAAAGGGCATTCCTTTATCGATCCCACCCGGCAGAATAAAAAGCCGCAGTCCTCGCAGGCGTAAGTCATGTCATGCCCCCTTCCGCATAGACAGGTTGATTTTCTTCAAATCCAAAGGAGTTGCTTTTTCTTTGCCTCAAACTCCTGCCGGGAAATCACGCCCGTCCTCCATGAGTACCGTATATTTTTTTATTTCCTCGATGGCGTCAGCAGGTGGAGCCAGGGCGGTATGTAACGCCCCTACTCACACCAACAGACTGCTCGGCTGCGCCGGAGAATGCCACCGTCCTGAGCACGGCAGCCAGCTTTTGCAATTTCTTCAAATGAGGATTCATCTTAAAATCAGACCATACTTTTTTTCGCAGGGACCTCATTTCATGCTTGGCATATCCGCCTTATCCACCTGCTCCACAAGATATTCTCTTTGCCCAAACCCAAGCATCCCGCCGACCATAGAAACCGGAAACATTCGAATTTCACGATTCAGCTTAGTTACACTGTCGTTGTAGATCAGACGGCTGGTGCGAACCATATTTTCAAAGGTCTGCACCGCGTCAATGGTTTTGATGTAATTTTGGTTGGCTTTCAGGTCGGGGTACTGCTCCGTTACCATGGCAATACTGCTAAGTGCTTCAGCAATAATTCCTTCCTGACGCATCACATCATCCGGTGTGGATTTTGCCGTAATAACACTTCTTCTTGATTTGATTGTCTCAATCAGCGTTTCGCTTTCGTGTACGGCATAGCCCTTTGTCAAATCCAAAAGGGCAGTCAGTGCATCAAAACGGCTGGAAAGCTGCACCCCAATCTGGCTCATTGCATTGCTGATATTCTCATCCAGCACCACCAGTCTGCGCTGGGTAGAGATAATCCATAGAACAATGACCATTATAATTACGACGATTGTGATGAAAGTTGGCAACATAGTCTGTCCTCCTTTTTGCAAAAGCGGATACTGGTGTTCCGCATCCGCCTGAGCCACAAGAATACTTTTTTAGATTTAATACAACAGCAATAATTATTTGCTGTAGGGCTCGCTGTACTTGGCAACTAAGTTAGGCATTTCATCCAGAACAACCTGATACTGTGCTACAACGGTGTCGATCTCCTCTGTGCTAGTATCCCCGTATCCGTCAATTTCTTCAAGTCCAACCCTCGCGGAGTCCATAATGGCATATACCATGTTCAGCTCTTGCACCGCAGTCTCTTCCTTATCCCAGCCATTTTTGGAGGCAGCTTCAGCCGCCTCGTTGTACAGCGGACCCATCTTCCCCATGATGTCTGCAATTGCCGCTGCCTGCTCGGGGGTTACGTTGTCTTTTCGTTCCGCAGTGGCGGGGGTGGGTGCAGGTGCTGATGCAGGGGTTTCGGTCTTGCCGCCTCCGCAGGCTGCAAGGCTCAGTGTCATGGCAAGAGCCATCATAAGTACCAGTAATTTTTTCATTATAAATTCCTCCATTTCATTTCTTTTAATTTTGTGGCGTTCAAGGAATATCATTGACCAAACTCTTCTAAAGCCGCACCGGCTTCAGCGATGAATGAACGGCCTACCTCGATGGCAACTGTCAGAGCGCCCATAATCTCAGGCGTGAGGGTTTCAGGGCTGGCAAAGTATTCGTCCGCCTTGATAATTTCATCAGCAAGCTCGTTCATGGAAGTGACAAGCTCTTCATTCTCTAAAAGCTCAGGGCTTGCATTTACCTTGTCAGCAATTGCATCATATTATTCTGCCATGCTCATAAAATCCTCGGCAAGGGCTTGTTGCTCTGCTGAAAATTCCGTTTTCTCCACTTGTGCGGGGGTGGAAGGAGCCGCAGTGGGAGCAGCATTGTTTCCTCCGCAGGCTACAAGACTCAGCGTCATGGCAAGTACCATTATAAGTATCAGAAATTTTTTCATTTATATATCCTCCGTTTTCTATTTGATTGTATTGGACAAATTTTCATAGGTTCACTCTATCAAAACCCTACCACAGAATACCTTTCGCCGTATAAACATGTTTTTTTCCACATGAAACATGATCTTGCGGGCGCTTTGTTCCGTGGGGGCTGCGCACTTAGTCCTCCGTGTACGGGCCGCATCAGGCTCGATCAACACCTTGCCGTTCTCCCAACACATCAAAGCGTGTATTTGGGAGTGCGCCTACATCAAGGGGGCTAGACATAGTTGTTGTTATCAATACTGTAAGCCGGAAGAACCTCTGTGCATTTAGTATAAAGGTAGTTTTAGTCTGCTCAGCGGTGACAGGAGCGGATGAAGTTGGTGTGAAGGAAAGTGCGTCGGAAAGCGTATCAGCTTTTTATGAATACGATTTTGGCTAAGTCGGGAGCAGAACCCTTTGAGACTTCAGCGAATACTCCACCCCCTGTGCCTTTAACAAGGTAACTTTGGCTTGTGTAAATCCTTATTGTGCTAAAGCCAGATCCTGGATAGGTATTGATTCTATACGTTAGCTTGTTAATATCTGCGTGCAATTGCAGATCCGATACGCACATATTACTGCAGACCACATAACGGTCCCAATACTCAATTGTATATTCAGGTCCACGGTCTTTATCTTCGCCGACGAGTGTAACCTTAAATGGTTTATCGGGCTTTTTTTCTGATAGCGTAAGCCAGTAATCATAACCATTATCAGGGTAAACCCATCTGTCACCGATTTTCATATAGTATTCGCCGGATTCAATAATGGTGGCGTTGTCGTTTGGGGGTGTTGACGGCGATGGTTTAGATTCGCTTTTTTTCAAAGCAGTCATTTTACGTTGAACAGAAAAATCACCCATGCTTATTTTAACAGTGGAGGTGCCAGAAGGGACTACATATTCGCCGCCTTGATACATTCTCTGACCCCCGACTGAAATGTTGAGACAGTCGCCACTGAGTACCTCTGAAGTTCCGTCCTTATACTTAGTTTTAACGGAGTAGTCACCTGTGGAGAAGGTCGAGCTACCCCCATCAGGTTCATCACTCACCTCAACGGAAGAAACAAATGGCGTAACTGTAAACGGAATGACAATGCTCTTGTTCCCAACAACTACCCACAGGTCTTTCTCTCCCGGCACCCAGAAGCGATAGCCCTTCGTGATTTGCGCGCCGTTCTCTTTATATTTCATTCCCCGTGACCCAGCATAGTAAGTAAGGTCATCCCAATCTAGATTTTGGTAGGTCAGTTCTCCGCCATAGGCACCGATACCAGCACGGACTATGATTGATGTGGGGTCAAACGCATCTGCTCCTTGGCGATAGGTTGTCTGAGACATTGGCGAAGCCAGGGTGAACTCGCGAATATTTTGCCAGTCAACATCTGGTAATACACCAACCCGCATGGAACAAACAGCGATTTTAGATGATGGAAATTTTACCCCCGCTTTATCCGCGGCTTTTTTCCATCTGTTGTATTCCGAATCCGTCATTTCACATTGTAAGGTCAACGTGAAATACCCCACCTTGTTAAATTTGTACCCTTCTTGCAGTGGCATACCGTTTAGCCACCATTTAGGGTTGTGCCCGAAATGAGCTTCGTTTGCACCACTGTAAAAGTACCCAATCGTAGCCCTGATGTTTTCGAACCTTTCACCAACTTTAAAGGTATCTGCCGGAATACCTGAAAAACCTTTGCTTGAAACAATTTCATATTTGCCGGTTAGTGAATTAAACACACAAGGCGAGTCCGCCGCCAGTGCCATTGTCGGCACTAAGCTAAGCACCATGCATAAGGTGAGCAATATGCCCATAAATTGCTTTTTCATAGTTTTCCCTCCTTTTCATTGAACGAAATAGCATTTATTTCTCCACGTTCAATCTATCAGATATCTATTTGTAAAACTGTCCTTCGCATGAAACATGATTTTTTCGACATGAAACATGATTTTGGAAAGAGAGCGCACTCCTGCCTTTTTTCTTTTAGATTTGAGCAAACTCAATAACACACAAAAATCGACGAGTAGGCATGAATTTCAGCTTGTACTTGTCATAATTTGGTGATATACTGTGTGCTGTTATTATGAAAGATTAACAAAGGATTCTCGTTTTTCAGAAAGAAGTGAGGTGAATTATGGGTATCAGTTATAACAAATTATTTAAATTGATGATCGACAATAACATAAGAAAAGGCGAGCTATGCAAGGCAGCGGCATCAGCAGCGGCTCCCATCTAAAAAATGAAAACACATGTGTCGATCTTTTGGTTCGAATTTGCGGTGTTTCGAGCTGTAACTTTGGCGATATCATGGAGTATGTTCCTGATAAAATTGCCGTTATAGAATCTGAACCCGGTAATCGGTAACAACCCGATTTACAGGAGAGAGAGCCTGCAAGAATTCTCTAAGAAGCTTAAAACAACACGGAGGGTTGCTTATGCTGAAAATTGCGGTCTGTGATGACCATATTGACGAACTAGCCAATATGGTACAGCTAATAGACCTATACCGAACATCTAAACATCTTAACTGCGAACACGCCGTCTTTCCAAACGGATTTGAGCTAATTTCCACCTTGGAAAAAGGAAAGCGGTTTGATATATACTGTCTGGATATTTTGATGCCGGGCTTTACCGGCATTGATGTAGCAAAGGAAATCCGCACCTTTGACAAAACTGCGCCGATTTTATTCTTGACCTCATCGCCCGAGTTTGCTTTGGAAAGCTATTCGGTGAAAGCCATAAACTATATACTGAAGCCAATCTCAAAGGAAAAATTGTTCTTTACCTTTGATGAGCTGCTGGAGCAGTTCAAAGAGGAAAAAGATGAGGATGCGGTTATTGTAAAGAGCAATGATGGTATTCAAAAAATATTAATCTCCAATTTAACATTTGTTGAGGTCATCGGTAGAAATGTGCTTTATCATCTTCGCTCCGGCAAAGTCATCGAATGTATGAAGCCTTTTTCCCCTGTCTGCGATAATCTGCTGAAATATGGTTGTTTTATGAAACCTCACCGCTCTTATCTGGTGAATATGAAGTATGTAGACACCATCGAAAACCATCAGATAACCTTGCAGACCCTTTCCACTGTTCCTGTGGCACAGGGCAAAGCCAAGGAGATGAAGCAACAATATCTGAATTATCAAATGGAAGGGGAATAAGAAAATGGAGGGAGTTGCTTTTCAATGGCAGCAACAGTGATAGGACTCTTACGATTTGGGTTTTCTCTTGTCTTTGGTATCACGGTGTCCGTTCTCTTTGCAGGCATAGAAGCTACAAAGAAAAACAGGCTCATTACAGGTTTGCTCTGTGTCATTTTCCTTTTCGTCCAAACCGTTAGTTGGTGGCTTTTAGGCTTAGATTTGACATCAAAGCTGTATCCACTGATTGTCCATATGCCGCTGATCGTAATATTCTCTTTATACTATAAGCGTCCGTGGCTCATATCCGTTGCCAGCGTGCTTTCCGGTTATTTTTGCTGTCAGGCTCCACGCTGGTTTGGTTTTCTTGCGGGAGCTACTTTGGACAGCAGACTTGCAGACCATATTTTTTATATAGTATTTGTGTTTTTTGCGTATTATTTTTTAAAAAGATATGTGACCGGATCTGTCCGGCAGTTTATGGAGAAGTCTACCAAATCTTGCTTATTTTTAGGCGGAGTTCCCCTTTTTTACTATCTGTTCGACTACATAACCACCATCTACACCGATGTGCTTTACAGTGGCGCCGAATGGGCGGTACATTTCATGCCCTCAATAGTCTCTGTTTTCTACTTTGTGTATGTTATCCTTTACTATACCGAAACGCAAAAACAAGCTATCCTCCAAAGAGAACGGGATATGTTGGATGTACAGTTTAGACTGGCGCAGACAGAGTTTGTTTCTCTGCGGCAATTACAACAGAACGCCGCATCCTATCGGCATGATATGCGCCACCATTTTGTGCTTTTACAAGGACTTGCCTCCAAGAAAAACATAGAGGGGATTAAAGAGTACCTACGAACTGCCCAGTCCGACATAGACGCCATCACACCCATATGCTATTGCGAAAACGAAACCGTCAATCTGATTTTGTCCGCTTTCACTACAAAAGCCAAACAGGCGAAAATCATGCTTACAGTAGATGCGAAACTACCTGATTCCCTTCCCTTTAGCGATACTGAGCTTTGCTCGCTCTTGTCAAACGCTTTGGAAAATGCAATACAAGCCACAAAAAATATAAACGATGAAAATAAACGTTTTATTATGCTGCGAGTGTTTTCCAAAAATAATAAGCTTTGTATTGATATTCGCAACCGATATCAGATAGAGCCGACATTTCACCAAGGACTTCCTGTATCAAAAGAACAAGGACATGGTTTTGGAACAAAAAGCATGGCTCATATCGTTGAAAAGCATGGTGGTGTATTTCAGTTTTCCGTTAAGGATGGCTGGTTTATATTTCAGGCTACCACCTAAAAGGTTGTTTTATTTAGCAATTCCTCTTATTGAACTTTTTTCTCCATGGCTCATAGTGAAAGCCCCACCCCATACCGTAATAGTTGTAAAATGCGGTAAAAGCTTGCCCTTCGAGTATGAAGGACAGGCTTTGTTGAACTATCAGCAGCCAGAATATCATAGTGTAAATTAATGCTACTTTTTTGGCTTTCAAATTTTGTGCTAACCCTACAATACAAGCGACCTTCAATTTTTTCTTTTCTTCTTTGGCAGGTTCCATTCTTTTAAGTTTTTTCATATCAATTCTTTTTCTAAATTGTGGACATAGGAAAGCCGTGAGCTGATTTCAACTCACGGCTTTCGCTAATTTTATTCTGGTTCCTTGGCCGAGGCAATTTTTCTCTAAAACGAATCCATCGACTGTATTCTAAAAAAGCCTTATAAAGTATTATTCTTTATAATAATGAAATTAATTAATCAACTTTATATCCATTCGTTCTCAATATACTCCCTGAAAAACGAGTACACTCCAGCAGTAAGCTCCTCATCTGACTCAAGAATCGTGTTTTCAATTTGTTTTTCTAACCTGTCTAAATCATATCCGCCTTTAACCACCATAAATCGTGATACAAAAGGGTAAATAGAATGTGTATGACAAATGTATATGCATCGAAGACACTCTACGCAGCGCCATCCGAAATGAGGAGTTCCATAATTCATTTTTATGTTTTCCATAGGGCAACTATTAGCACAGAGTCCACATTGCGTGCACGTCTTCTTAATTCTTAATTCTTTACCAAATAACTTAGATGTTACCTTTTCAACTTTAGCCAAACGTGTTATGACCCTGCTTTTCAATTTAGGTTCAATTCTTCGCCGTTTCAATTCGAGGATTTCTTTAGCCGTATTCTCTGCTTTAATCGGAAGCAATTGAAGCAAACGCATGGAAAAAGACTCTTTTGTTGCAAACAGTATATTAAACGGCATAATAATCATCCGCTCATAGAAAACATTATACCCTTTTTTTGATAAAGCTCTTATTAAACCAATTCTGCAAGCTTGATTAATCCAGTATTCGCCAGCAGCCGAAACCGAAATCAGTGCAACAGATACCATTTGACATTTGGGAAGCGCTTTTATCCATTTATAAACTGGCTCCGGTGCATCAAATGCATGAACTGGAAAAAGGATTATAATAAAATCATATGAGATGTCATTAAAAGTACCTTCTCTTTTAGCAATTTCTATTAACTTCGTTTCTAAATATAAAACTTTAACGTCACATCCACACTTGATAAGGCTAGTTTCTAATGATGAGGTAAATCGTTTTGTACCACCAGTACCTGAAAAACAAACCAATTTAACTTTTTTCATAATACCTCCTCATTCCATTTATTCTTCCATTATTAATTATTTTTTCAACACAAACTAATGCCTTAAATTCAAATTCTCCGCATTCGTTCCGAGTTCACAGGGGACGGTTCTTTTTGATTCCCAGCTTACTTATTTAGGCTCAAGACTCTTGGACAGCGTTTCTATATATGTCTAACATTTTTACTTCAATATCATTACTTCTGTTGTGCTCATTAATTCAGCTTTCAACTATCTTTCCATGTGTTTTTTCTTCAATCTCTTTTTCAAAAAGAACCGTCCTCATCGTTCTTCCATTTCCCTGGTCAAACCGGCTAATCCCATTATCTTCCTACTACATAACCACTTTGATTTCAATTTTTCTGTAAATTACTCTCTGTCCTACCTTGTTAGTTCCCCAACTACTCTTGACCTTGATCCTAGTTCTATCAACTCAGCTTTTGTTATTTCTTCCGCTTCTTTATCACTGCGTATCTACCGCAAATTTAAAAATTCCTCTCTATTAATTTCCTTTTTAAATATTTTTTTGGTTTTATGGCCCTCGCTTAACATCAAAATTACATCTGCTCGATTTTACTTATCCGATTCAATTGTTTAACCAAGGCATTCCAGTTTAGATAATGCGTTGCAATCGTAAACAGCGCCAATAGAGTTTATAAATACCCTACAATTATGATGACCGCTCTATGAAAGTAATAAAATTGACTGTGAAAGCCACATTGGATAGCCAACCAAAGGTGTAGCTGTAAAGATATTCACCTAAAAACAAACAGAGCCAATAACCATGAGTATCCACCTATCAGGTTATCGGCTCTGCATCTATGCGTCTGGGCTCTGTGATTTTTTTGTACTCACTTTAATCTCCCATCGCCAGCCATTAAATCAGTCATTTCCTCAATTTTCTCAATTGGGAACGGCGGAAGTGCTACTGGTTTCAATGCAATCGACATTAGCTTCATAGGATTGTCGTCAGCCGCTATTCGATTAGATGAAAGTTGGCCACATATATGGCAACGGTGAATAATCGCCCATTCACCATTTTTGCGTACCCAAACTGCTATCGGCTCCATATAACCACCACAATCCGATTCACGGTCACCGGGTTCAATATCCACATGAAGGCTGTGCAGACAGTTTGGACAATGATTGCGGTGGTCGCTCCCAGCACCTGTCGGCACTACTAGCCTACCGCAGACCTTGCAGGTAAAACTGTCGTTACATGCGTGGATTTTGTAATATCCTTTTTCGTATTGTTTCCGTTTGTTTTCTCTATTCATGAGATTTTATCCTCCTAAAAGTCGTTGTTTTAGTCCCTTTGGGAGGCTTGGTAGAAATTGATTTATACGCAAACCTCCTGGTTAGCGCACAATGCCCTGGTAATAATTGTTTTTCATAAAAAATCCTCCTGTTTTCTGTTTTTATAAGTACAACTTTCGTTGGACTTTCTGAACATGAATAAACTTTCATTTAATTTGTCATTTCTTAAACAACTTCTATTTTTAGGTTTTTGCAGAAATTATTTTTTCCTGTTTACATTTTGGCAAAATAATAATTTTTCAAAAATGTATCCTTCAAGTATGTCTTGTTACCCCACACAGGGCATAAAACCCACTCTAATTTCATATTCTCACCTTCACAAATTTATATCTTTTCTTTAGCATATTTTTCTATGAAACACTCAATATGTGTTATAAAAAGTTTTACAATTTCCTCTTTTTCTTCTTCACCTGATGCTGCGTCTAAAATGCTTAGTGATAAATAGAACGGAGCATAGAGCTCAATAGCCATTTGTTTTGCACTGCCCTTGTGCCAAGTCCCTTGATTCATCATTTTACGAAATAAATCTTCTATAAAGTTGATTGGCCCACTGGCTAAAACTTTTTGATACAATTTTGTCATTTCAGGGTTTCTGTACTGTTCCAAAGTCAACATTCTACGGAAATTACAAGCAATTTCATCTTCCGTCCAGTAATATAACTGCGATTCCATATATGCTTTCACGCTTTCCACAGAAGTAATACTGAAAAAATCTTGTTCTTTTTCTGGAAAACCTACTTTTTTAGAACGCTCAATATCTAATTGACATATACGTTCAAAAATGCTATCAAAAATATCCCGCTTATTTTTATAGTGTCTATATAGTGCACCCTTTGTCATACCCAACTCTCCAGCAATTTTGCTAACAGAAACCGCCTCATAACCGTCTTGTGCAAACAATCGGAGCGCAGTCATCAGAATATCTTCCTTTGTATCAGTCATTCGTTTACACCTCCTACGTAGTATACGGTCGTTTACTATATTATAGTGAACGATCGTTTATTTGTCAAGAGGCTCCACAGAAAGTAGTAATAAACGCAATTGCTACGCTGGTTAAAGTACCTACCAATTATTTCTCTGCAAAATTCTTGTCTTCAAGTTGTTTATACCTAGCAATACTTTTTGCAGTCAGCACAAGCCAACTGCTCCGAATTGATTACATTAGATTAAAATTGAAACAATAATTCATTCAAGCTTTCCAATGATACGCCCTAACTGAGGATCAATAAAATTTAGGTTCTTAGGTGCCTAAATAAAGGACTACTGACGATTCTCTGTTAAACTCAGGAATTCTACGTAGTCCTTTTTTTGATCCTGTTGTACTCCCCACTTTGTCCGCCCTTGTAATCAACGCTATCGTCTCAACGTGTTTGATTCATGCCAATATGTCAACAGGATATATAGAAACATTAGACAGGCTGTGATCTTTTTAACTCGCAGCCTGATTGATAACAGAATATAACCTACTCTGCCAACAAATTATACAACACTTGTGCCATTTCAGCTCTGGTAGTTGTGCTGAGTGGTTGGATTTTCCCATCATTTCCACTGATCGCTCCAGTCCCGATAAAGGTTGTGATTGATTCTCTAGCCCAGTTAGCAATTTGCGAAGCGTCTGAAAAGTCAGAAACTGTCTTTCCAGAATCGCCTTGGGGAATCTGACCAATAACTTTTTGGGCATTGTACAACAGAGTAAACATTTCCTGTCTGGTTATGGCTTGCTCTGGACCAAATTTGTTATCGCCTAAGCCACTTAAAATTCCCTTTGCCTTGGCCGCGGCAAGATAACCTGTGTAATAGGTGTTTCCGGCATCAGTGAAATTGGCAGTAGCATTTTTATCCTCTTGGATCCCGTAGGCTTTCATCAGCATTACGATAAACTGCCCTCGGGTGAGGGTCGCATCCGGGCTGAATTTGCCATCACCTGTACCAGTGGTGATACCCTTTTCCGAGATGAAGGTCACCGCGTCATTGTACCATGCATCAGAAAGAACATCGCTAAACTTTTCAGACAGAGCTGATGTATTATATCCCACAGCGTAATAGCTAAAATGCGTGGTGGTGAACACGACACATTTGGTAGCCGGATCATACTTCGCGTCCTTCATCTTGATTAAATTGCCACTGCCGTCAATGTACCAAGCAATGATTTGTTTAGGATTTTTCAATTCCTCTGCTGTTGGTGTATATGGAATTGAAACCATCACAGGCGCATTTGGGTTGTTCCAAGCCGCGGTTTTGCCATCGATTGAGAGTTCCAACGAAACGATTGGGTGATTGCCCACCTTATCCTGTGCATCCTTCGGCAGATCGCTAAACTTAACCACACCAATATGAATCTGTGCTTGATTTCCTGAAGCAGTGCTTGTGCCAGCAAGCATGTTAGAAGGAAGCGTAATATTGCCCACAGCCGTATTCAGAGTGACCGAGCCATTGCCCCCTATGGAAGATAAGCTAGCCTCAGGGATACCAAGGCTGTATTTGCTCACGCCTGTGATTTTTGGTATGGCAACTGAAATATCCTTGTTCTTTGCCACCTGTGTAGCGGTTAGTTCCGCCGACGCACTGCCCGCTTTTGTATTGGTCTTGATTTCAGTTTTGATTGCGCTACCGCCACCCGTTACATTTGCTTCCTGCTTGGGGACAGACGGAGCAGCCCCGCCGCCAGAACTGCTAGAACCGCCGCCACCTGTCCAGTAAGCATATACAGTCATGTTGGAGGTGACAGATGTGGAAGCATTAAAGCCTGTTCCTCTGCCGCCTGCACCTGTAAACCATCCACGAAAGGTATAGCTGCCATTGGTTGGATTCATAGGCAGAGTGTCAATGGCTGTGGCAGGCGAAACAACGGTTTTCGTTGCGTATACCGTGCTGCCATTCATGAAGGTAACGGTATAGGTGTAGCTCGGCTGTGATTGTATCACCGTTACAGTGGCTATTCCAGATTTTGATGTATCAGCCACAGATGTAGCTCTGACAGTGAGTGTAGCCGCCGTTTCGTTAGGCGCAATTGTCAATTTGCCGTCAGTGCCTATGGCAGTTGTACCGTTGCCACCTTCAACCGTCCACGTTATGGCTTGGCTTGGATTATATGCTCCATTGACTATGGCACCAAAATGATAGGTCTTACCTTTTTGCACCGTTACAGTAGGAGGGTTCACCGTTACGCCGGTATAGGTGGCAGAAATCGTCTCATAATTTGCCGTTGCCGTCACTATTTCTGCTGGCATGGTGAATTTTGCTGTCTGGCTACTTTTGCTTGTTCCATCCACAAAAATAACATCAGGGGTAATACTCCACTCTTTGAACTGTTTTCCACCCGGTGCAGGAGCAGGAGTGATGGTAATGGTTCCACCCCTTACATAACTGCCGCTGCCTGTGCCGTTTGTAACGTTAACATCATGAGGCGTGTCAAGACATACTTTGAAGTACAACGGCGTTGAGCCTTCATTGGAATTGATTGCATTGTCCTTTTGCGCCCACACATAAACGTCATAGTCTCCCCTAGATAAATCGGCTCCGCTTAAATCCTTTGTTTCCAAGGTCAGGCTCGTGTTGTCGCCATAGCCATAGCCCACCACTTGCCTTTCGCCACCCTCTGCTGTAACAATTTTATAGGTTAGTTTCGTGTCTGCACTTGCACCTGTCGCTGTAATATCAAGGTTTGTGCCAAGCTCAATCGCATTTGTTGAGCCATTTTGCAAATCCCCTCCATTAAGGCTTAGTGTGCCAATCTGTAGAGCACTATTTAATATTGTTAGCTTATAATTCTTTGCTGTATCATCACCTGTGGCGTAATTATTTGCCACAGTGGCTGTTGCCCAAGGTTTATTTGTCACATCTGAGAGAATTTCAGAAGCAAAAAGAACTGCTTGGGGATCCAGCTTGCATAAAGGGCGAATACCATTATAGCCTTCAACATTGCACGCGCTGTCTGTATATCCATAGCCAGTTACTTGGTTTTCAACGTAGGCCCCATCTTCGATGGGTGACCTAAGCCAATAGCTGGACACCGTGCCACACTTTAAGGTCGCAATGTTATCACTCACGGAGGTTCCTAACTGTACGGTGGGGCTTGTTTCAACATTTGCATACCAAGTGACGTCACTCGTTCCGCCAAAACTTTGATTATGGTTGTTTGATTCAGGCAACCATAATTTGCAACCGCTAAACTGTTTAATCTCCCCGCCGGGAACTACTTTTGCGGATAGTCCTGTTGTCGTTAGGATATGCTCCGTCTCGGGTGTGGTAAAGCTTCTCAAAAGAAAGACAGCATCGGCACTATATGAAAAGGTGGTATTTAGAAAAGCTTGCGCGTAGCTTCCTTCCCAACCACTTGATTCACCCGACTTACCAAATTTGCCACAATTCACAATATAATGGCTCATTAATGTAATACCATGGTCTGGGCTTCCCGGTTCTTCCCCCATGATGCGCCACAAAACTGGGGTAGCTTGTGCTTCCCATGTACTATAATACGACGTTCCCGACCTATGAAAAGGTTCAAGAATGTGTCGATAGCTTCCATAGTAAACCTTGCCGCCGCCAGACAGTAACGAAGTAAAGTTTACGCCGTCATTACTCTTGCCCACGGTGTCGACATCTGTATTGGGGAGAACATAAGCCGCCGTTTCAATTTTCAGCGGACTGCTAATATTGCCTACCACATCCTTAACCACCACATAAATGTCCTTTGCACCTGCGCTCAAGTCAACTGCCTTGCCTGTGACTGTACCGCTCACCAAGCCGAGGGATGTTCCGCTGCTTACGATATCAGCTTTATCCGGCGCGGCTACATCTTTTTCTGCCACAGCATAGTAAGCTTCCCCTACTTCATTGGTGGTAAAGCCGATGGTTGCCGCCGTATCACCGGTGCGGCTCACACTTCCCGCTGAAAGGATAGGCGCAGTGTCTATTGGAACATAAGCCGCCGCTTCAATTTTCAGTGGATCACTAAGATTTTTTGCAACATCCTTGACCACCACATAGATGTCCTTTGCACCTGCAGTAAGGATAACTGCCTTGCTTGTGACCGTACCACTCACCGAGCCGAGGGATGTTCCGCCGCTTATGATATCAGCTTTATCCGGCGCGGCTGCATCTTTATCTACCACAACATAGTAAGCTTCCCCTGCTTCATCCGTTGTGAAGCCGATTGTACCCTCCGTGTCGCTGGTGCGATTTACACTACTCGCCGAAAGCATGGGGGCGATACTATCCGTAGTCGCATAAGCCGCCGCTTCAATTTTCAGCGGGCTGCTAATATTACCTGCCGCATCCTTAACCACCACATAGATGTCCTTTGCCCCTGCGCTCAAGTCTATCGCCTTGCCCGTGGCCATACCATTCACCGAGCCGAGGGGATTTCCGTTGCTTACGATATCCGCTTTTTCCGGTGCAGCTACGTCTTTTTCCGCTACAGCATAGTAAGCTTCGCCCGCTTCATCGCTGAAGAAGTCGATTGTACCCTCCGTGTCGCTGGTGCGGTTCACGCTGCCCGCCGAAAGCACGGGAGAAGTGGAATCATCTGAAGAAAATCCAGTGCCGCTTACGGTACCCTTTCCGTTTGCATCCACCGTCAGCGTCATTGTGCCCACTGGCGCACTTGCATAATCCGAAAAGTAATCGTCGTTAACCTGTTCACAGAAGATTTGTAGATCATAAGTTCCATGTTTTACACCCGAGATAGAAAATGTACAATTTCCACTGGGATTGCTGTCACAGTCCGCCAACTTACCATAATATTCCAGTGTGTTGCTTTGCTGCAGTACGCAGGAGAGATACTGATTTGTTCCCGTCTGTGCACCGGAATAAGCGAATTGGATTGCATTCGTGCCGTTGGTTTCTGCTGCCAATGTGAGCGACGGCGTTGCCATGGCTGAATCGATAATCGTACATTTCATCGCACCGCTGGGAGCTGTCACCCTGGCGAGGGAACCTATGCTTGTGGATTTGCCGTTTGCGGCGGCAGTTGCAAATAAAGCAGATGACACATCCACCTTAAAAGCTGGGCAGACGGCAAGTGTTTTACTTACGACATCGCCGTCTACAATAACTTCACCGTCAAATTTGACATATGCCGCGGCAGTATCACTCGCACCTGGTGTCCGCAACCACCAGCTATCAGATAAAGAGCGAGCACTTTCATTTATATTCCATGTACCTGCGCTGCTACCAGTACCCATTTCTTCTACCGATGGCAGTACCATTTTTTGGCTAATGTCAATACTATTCGGATCTTCTGTACTCCCATAAGCGGCTATCAACTTCTGTTCTGCTGCCGTGAAAGCATCATCCAAAAATGTGCTGTTCAACCATGTGCAGATCTCTGAGCCGCTCCAATTGGCATGTTCGCTGCTGTCATACGCCTTACTTCCCATACTGTCCGCTGTCCACAGAGTGACGCTGCTGGCATCGGTTGCGGTTGCTACAATGTACCACTTGATAGGGTTACCGTTGATGTTTTTTCCAAAATACACCTGCGGTCTATCTATTCCCGCCCCATAAGACGTCATCGGCAGCATGGTCAAAATCATACACACCACTAAAAATAGGCTACTTATTTTCTTCCATGTTTGTTTCATTCTTAGAATCCCTCCTTATTTTTGTGCCAGTTGGAACGCTTCTCTCAGGGATATTTCTACTTTTCTTTCCCAGTTGATGCAGATGCCGTTGGTGGTTGCTTTCTTAAACAACTCCACATCTCTCAGCATTCCAAACCGGATTGTTTCTAACCTGCTCTTTAGACTTAAATGAATACTGCTGCCGTTATCTAAAATAATCTCAAGACAGTAATCCTCTTTCGGTACAACATTGACTATTTGGCTCAACTGAATCACCCCCACAACATAAAAAACCACCATACTTATTGTACAGTGGTTTTTTTATGCTTTATATCACCCAAAGGGTGATATTGGTAAATGATATACGGAGACATTATTGTTCTTTTCGCTCCGAATCAACATATTGTTTCAGTAAAGCACGGGAACCAATCCCTAGTTTTTGAAAAATATGCTTCAAAATGGTTTTCACCGTGTTTTCAGTAATATACAGTTGCTGCCCGATTTCTTTGTTGGAAAGCCCTTGTGCAACCAGCTGTGCAATTTCTGCCTCCCGTTCAGTAAGAACAGGCCTCTCTCTTGTGAAATATTCAGCCGTAATACTTTTGATTGCCTGTTTGTAAGGCTCATACAGACCTAAGATAGATGAAATGAATTCTTTTTGCATCCCTCTACGATACAGTTCTGCCAATAAAGTTTCTATCCCTCCACAATGTTCCACAAAGGGCATCAAAAGCAAATCGGGATGGGCTAGTTTCAGAGCCTTGGTAAGTTCCGCAAGTGCCTCAACCCTCCTATGCAGCTTTTCATTAGCAGCTGCTGCATAGATGTGGGTGTATATCTGTGCCAGAAGATTGGGGAACAACGCAGCGTTCTCCATAAAATAATCCATGCTTCCAAGCAACTTGTGGTATTCCTCCCGAACCAGAAGCACATGTCCATATATGATATTAAAAAAAGGCAATGCCGGGAAGTGGAGCTTACTGAAATGATAATTTCCGTTTATGATCCATTCTGGGATGTCCTGCTTCTGTCCTAGGGAAGCCAGTAGAAAGGCTTGGCAAAGGTCAATCGTATCAAGTAGATGATACCATATCCCTTTCTCCGTTTGCTCTCTAATTTTTTGAAGGTTGTACGCCGCATAAGCATAATCCCCCTTATACAGCCCCATCTTAATCTGGAGAAAGACTGCACAGATTAAAATGTCTTGCTGTTTGCAGAGGCTGGCATAATAGAGTGCCTTATGTACTAAAATTTCTGCATCATCAAATTTACCGCACAGATAAGAAATTTCCGCATCCATAATGTGATCTGCACCTGCGCCATGACCTTTTGCAATCAGATCATAGTAGGGCAAAGTCTCCCTCATGAGTTTTAGTTCATGCAGAAGTTGCCCAGCTTCCCTGTGAAACATATAAAGCACAGAGGGGGAACCAAATGTCCAACCGCCACGTGTATCCATAAACTTGGCGGGCCGTTCCATCAAATTGCAAGCCGCTTTGATATGCTCTCCCATTTTTTCAAGATCATTATATTTGGTGAAGCTGAGGAGAAGCTCTAATTCGCCCTCAATTTCACAAAGCGACTGATTTTCTCTACTCGCGCTTCGCAAAAGTGCCCCTATTTCTTCACATACTGCTGCAAAACGCACCATTTCATTATAGGAAAAAAGGCAGATTGCAATGACCAGCAATGCCACAGGATGTTGTTCTCTAATAGGGACTGGGCATTCCTCATAGAAAGAAATCAATTCCTCGCGGTGCTCATTGAGTATACTGTGCCCCTGATCTACTTCAAGCACAGTAAAGAGAGCATCCCAGTCTCCCGCAAGGTAGTAACATCGCAACGCAGAAATATACTCACCGGTTTTTGCAAACCACGCTGCCATTCGACGGTTTAATTCGTCTTTTTCTTTTGGCTCCATCCGCTTCGTTAATTCCTGAAGGAACTCAGAAAAGATTCTATGCACCTGATAGATTTCGGTTTTTTCGTCGTAGCTGATGAACGCATTCCTGCCTACGATTGCATCCAACAGTTCTTTGGTGTTTCCCTTCTGCCACATATGAGATGCCTGCTCTATTGTAAAGCTATCGAGAAAACAGATATGTACAAGAAAATCCCTAATTTCCTGACTGAACGGAGTATAAACGGTCTTTTCAATCAATCGAGAAATGTTTGGTGACCCTGTTAGGATTCCCTCATCCCTGTAGCTTAACATTAAGAGGTACAAGGCGCTAATCCACCCTTCTGTATAAGTGTGAAGATTTTTGACCTCTTTTTCCTGCAATGTTACTCCGCACAGCCTGTAATACGATTTGATTTCTTCCGGTGTAAATTCCAAAGATTCCTTCTGGATATGCTGCAAATATCCCTTTAGAACAAGTTCGTCTAAATTGTTAAGCCGTGTATAACGGGCGGTCAACACAATATGTAATCCTGGCAGTTCATTCCAAAGCAGATATTCCATAAAGTCATTGACTTCCGGGTTGTCAGCCAGATGGTAATCACCTAATACAAGAACGATGGGTTCCGATGGTAGTGCCTTCTGGATGAAACCCAAAACCATTTCTTTGGCAGTGCCGTTTACGGGAAATCCGATATGTTGGAGGGATTCATAGCAGTCCCCATCCAACTCCCTGAATAAGTGGCAGAAGTACTTCCAAAAGCCTGATAGTGAATCGTCACGAAGCCTTTGCTCTAAAACTCGAACTTTGGTATTTTTGAAAAACGCCCTCACTCCGGTAGTTTTTCCATAGCCCATTGGAGCCTCTACTAGAGTGCAGGGGTACTGTGTTACCTTTTCCATTTGCATCTTAAATGCAGCAGTCAGGTAGACTGTCGCTGTATCAAAAGTTTTTATTTTTGCCATCCTCATAACCTCCCAAAATTTTGCCATGCTTTCTTCCTCGATCAGTTGGCTTCATGGCATCTTCTAGAATAATCCAGGTCACGCCTATTTTTTGTGCTCCAGAAATACATCCTTCCCCACAGTAAGTAGTTAATCATCTACAGCTGATTCTCAATAGGACAACAGCCTTGGCTCAGTTATATACTCCATATCCGCAACTCTTCTATCCTTCTTTATCTTTACAGTATACTTCCAATTAGAAAAGATTACAAACTAACAAGAATGTTTACAAAAATATATTTGGTTAGCACATTAAGTCACTTAATTAACTTCATCAACGCATAAGAATAGCCCTTTAATCAATAATTGAACAGCTATACAAAAGACATATTTTGTTTTAAATAAATTGGTTCTTTATATGATTCTAAAATGTTCTAATACATCTTAGATTGCCTCAACCTTTTCAGGCTTAAGGTGTTTTCACGGCTGATTCAATTCCTCTATTGCATTGGGAACGTCATAAATTAGCAACCCCAAGCCCCTTTTCTCTTCTGCAGTATAAACTGTGTACCTCGAACTATTTATTTTCAACATATTTTTTGTCATTTTATTAGGTAACTCGTTCACTTGGCTTAGGATGCACTACAATATGTAGCGATTTTGAGGGAAAATGATTAAAAAATGGGCTGAAAAGTGCAATTTTTAACCCTATTTTTTGCTCTTACACGGATGGTTGGATGAAAAGTATTTTCAAATAGTTTTTTGTTCGCTTTATCACAGCCTTGATAGCCACTGCCCGCGATTTTTTTCAATTCTAATTTCTCGGTGCACATCCATTTTTGAAAGTCGCCTTGACAAAAAAATAAGATCGAGATAATATAGTTGATAATATCAATTATATCGGAGGCGCGGTATGAATAAAGAGGAAATAATTAGAAAAGAGATACGATTAATTGTGAGGGAATTAGGTTTATTAAATCACAATTGCTTTAATTCAGGCTTGACACTTGCACAAGCACATATATTAAATTATCTAAAGCAAAACGGAAAGACTCCTTTTAATGAATTGTTGATAAACCTGGGTATTGATAAGGCTTCACTTAGTAGAATAGTTAGTAATCTGGAAGAAAAAAAATACTTAGAATTGAAAAAATCCGAAGATGATAAGAGAATGAAAGATATTTACCTTTTACCATTAGGTTTGACAACTATTAATGATGGAGATTATAAAGCAAATACATTTATGAATGAGATTTTAGATTTTGGAGATAGCGAGAACATAGACAATATTGTTAGGGCATTGAGAGTATTTCGTATTCTTGCATTAAAAAACAATCTTAGAAAGAATGATTCTAGAATTTTAATTGAAAAAATTTCAGAAAATTATATGAATAATTCAATAAAATTAGCAACTGAAGTATTTACTAATGAGCAGGGTATCCCAGCAGAATCAATTGAAATTAACGCTAATTTAAAACCAATCTGGTGGTGTGCAAGGGTAGGCGAAGATGTTATTGGGGTTGTTGCAACATGGAAGGAAAAAGATAAATGGAAATGGGGAAGATTTGCCATTGATAAAAGACTGAGAGGTTTAGGTATTGGTCAAAAAATGGCTATTCATTCATTAAAAGAGATATTTAGACACTATACAGATGAGTTATATATAGAAGCAAGAGAAGTAACTAAAAATATGTTAATAAAATTTGGATGCAAAGTTATTGGAGAAACAGAAAATTTTTATGGCGAACCCATAACACCAATATTATTAAACAAAGAATTGTTTGATGAACATTTGAAGAATTATATCAACTCATAAAATTATTGGAAATAGGAATAAAAATAAGAAAAGTAAATAAGCGGATTTTGAATAATAGCAAATTTTACAGTAGTAGGACGGTGACGGATTTTACTTCACGTTTGTTTTATCATCTATTCATATTCAGAAGGTTGAAGCAAGCTTTTTACTATGATAAAATTATAAAAAATACCTCTTCCTGTTGAAAGTTGGTGATATTATAGAAAACACATATACAACAAATCAAGTTGCAAAGATAATTGGTATACATCCGAATACCGTAAGAATGTACGAGGATATAGGTTTTATCTCGAAACCTATCCGTAAAAAAAATGGCTATCGTGTATTTACAGAATTGCATCTTGAACAATTCAATCTGGCACGTACAGCTTTTCAGATTGAGGTACTTCAAAATGGCCTACGAAAAAAAGCAGTTTCTATTGTTAAGCTGTCAGCATTATGCGAATTTGATAAAGCAATTAAACTAACAGAACAATATATATATTCTGTTGGGATTGAAATTTGTAATGCCAATGAAGCGGTAAAAATAGTAAAAGAACTGCTTAGAGGAGCTAACCTAGAAAACCGATATGCCTTAAAGCGAAAAGAAATATCTGAGATACTTGGAATATCAATGGATACTCTCCGAAATTGGGAAATGAATGGACTGCTTAAAGTAAAACGAAAGGAAAACGGGTATCGTGTTTATACTGATTATGATATTAGAAAACTTAAAATTATCCGTTCACTAAAATGTGCCAACTATTCCCTTTCTGCAATTCTTCGTATGATAAATGCACTTGAAAGAAATTCAAAAGCAGATATTATCGCCGTATTGAATACTCCAGATTTTAACGTAGAGATTGTATCCGCCTGCGATAGGCTAATTGTATCTTTAGGCAGTGCAAAAGAAAATGCAATTGCTATAAAATCAATGCTTTACGAAATGAAAAATAAATATTCAAACCCTCCAGTTTAACACCAGACTTTTGTTTGGTGTTATTCTTTTTATATTACGAAAAGGAGGATATGAAAATGCATGATATTATTAAGGTAGAAAATCTATCAAAATCATACGGACAGCTAAAAGCAGTAACTAACTTAAGCTTTAATGTTAAAAAAGGTACTGTTTTTGGATTACTTGGAGCAAATGGAGCAGGTAAAAGCACGACAATTGAATGTATACTTGGAACAAAACCTATGGAAAGTGGAACAGTTTCAATTTTAGGATCAAATCCAAAAGCAAATCGGAAGGAATTGTTTCAGAAGGTCGGGGTTCAGTTTCAAGAGGCAAATTATCAAGAAAATATTCGTGTTGGAGAACTTTGTGAGGTGACATCATCTCTTTATAAGAATGCCACCGATTATCGTACTCTACTTAAAAAATTCGGTATTGCCGACAAATCCAAAACCTTAGTAAAAGAACTATCAGGTGGTCAAAAGCAACGGTTATTTATCATTCTTGCACTCATTCCAAATCCAGAGGTGGTTTTTCTTGACGAGCTCACAACAGGACTTGATGCAAGAGCAAGAAGAGATGTTTGGCAAATTTTAAAAGAATTAAAGGGTCAAGGACTCACTATTCTTTTAACCTCTCATTTTATGGATGAGGTTGAGAAACTTTGTGACGAAATATGTATCCTAAAAAAAGGTAATTCAGTGTTTTATGGCACAGTTGAAGATGCCATCGCTGTAAGTCCTTATGATAAATTTGAGGAAGCTTATCTTTGGTACACAGATGAGGAGGTATCAGAAAATGAAAACATTTAGTACAATGCTTAAAACAGAAATCAAACTATCCCTTCGTGGAATGGATATGTTTATTTTTGCTATTTGTATGCCAATTGTTGCACTTGTTGTGCTTGGAATTATTTATGGAACTAATCCAGCTTTTATTGATGCTGATTATACATTTTTAGAGCAATCATTTGGAGCAATAGCTACTATTGCTATCTGTGCCGGTGGAGTTATGGGACTGCCATTAGTTATTTCAGACTATCGAAGCAAGCATATTTTGAAAAGATTTAAGGTAACACCTGTGAAGCCTACGATTATCTTACTTGTTCAGGTTACAATCTATGCACTATATTCGTTAGTATCATTAATCACACTGTTTACTGTCGCAACTGCATTTTTTAATTTTCGTATGCAAGGAAGTATTTATCAGTTTATTCTCGGTTGGCTTTTAGTTATGATTTCAATGTTTTCTATCGGTATGGTGGTGGGTGGCATTTCAAAGAACTCTAAAGTAGCGGGAATTGTTGCAAGTTTACTGTATTTTCCTATGCTGATTTTTTCCGGTGCAACTTTACCCTATGAAGTAATGCCATCTGCGATGCAAAAAATTGTTGATATTCTACCGCTTACACAAGGCATAAAGATATTAAAATCCGCTACACTTGGATTGCCTGTTGCTAATGCTATACTACCAATAATCATCATGATTGTTATCACAATTATTTGCTCAATAATCGCAATTAAGTTTTTTCTATGGGAGTGATAAGGAATGTAATCCACTTTAGTAACGGCTAAAGCTGATTTTAATCATTTAAAAAATGACAACAACTTCTTAATTTTCTAATATGCTCCCTTCATAAGATTCAGCGTTTTATTTCACTTTATCTCATAGAGGAGCATATGATTTTTTTACGACGAGGTTATCCTCTTTCTTCTTTACATCATAATCCGAGTATAGTCCAGAGTATCCTTGCGAAAGAACGGTAAACAAATTCTTGTTTTTATAGTGCTTATCCCTTCTATTGTTCATAATTTGATAGTTGAAGCTCTTACTTTAGTATGGTAGACTTTTCTATGTATACTACCCAACAAAATACTTTCTACGTGGTAGTGCGGAATTTGAACGCTCGGTGAATAATTTGTATAATATGACATACTGTTGTCAATTTTAATTTGATACAATGGCATTGTCAGATATAATACTTTTAACCAAGTAAAAAGAAAGGATAATAAAATGGCTTTTGATTTTAAAAAGGAATACAAGGAATTTTATATGCCCAAAAACAAGCCTTCCATAATCAACATTCCTAAGATGACCTTTATTGCAGTACGTGGTAAAGGAAATCCTAATGTTAAAGATGGAGAATATCAAGTTGCAGTTGGACTTTTATATGGTATTGCTTATACGATAAAAATGAGTTATAAAGGCGATTACAAAATTGACGGATTCTTTGAGTATGTTGTGCCTCCTCTTGAAGGGTTTTGGTGGCAAGATGGTATAGAAGGTGTGAATTATGCCAATAAAGACTCATTTAACTGGATTTCGGTTATTCGATTACCTGATTTTGTAACTGAAAAAGATTTTGAGTGGGCAGTATCAACTGCTACTAATAAGAAAAAAGATGATTTTTCTAAGGTAGAATTCTTTTCTTACGATGAGGGGTTATGTGTTCAATGTATGCATATCGGATCTTATGATGAAGAACCTGCAACAGTATCAAAAATGGAGAAGTTTGCCATTGAAAACGGCTATTCGATTGATATAACATCTGAAAGGTTACATCACGAAATATATTTAAGTGACCCTCGTAAAGCAGACATTTCTAAAATGAAAACAGCGATTCGTCACCCAATCAAATGAGCTAACACCTTAAAACCATCACATCCCGAGTATCGTACAGTGAATCCCTATATAAAGGCCGTCAATTTAATATCTACAAAAACAAACCTGGCTATAAAAATCAGCCAGGTTATCCTATTTTGATGTGTTTGCAGATATGCTTGAAAATGTGAATTCTTATATCAGGACAAGAGGAATTGTTTTGATTGCTGCGAATGCGCAGTGGGATAATGACTATAAAATAGATGAAGTTATTGACAAATATCTCCTGCATATTACAGACGATAAGCCGATTACTAGCATTCGCTGAAATTGATTTTAGATATTCAATCCATTTCTCATCAACCACAACCTCTTTACTTACAAAGAGAAACGCTATTGTTTTTTCTGATTTAGTAATTATTTGTTCTGGTACATCACAAGTACATGAAGTACGGAAAAAGACCGGGAGATTCATAGACCTTGAGAATGGTTTCTCAACATTCTTTGACAGAAGTTGGTAACAATGCTCAATAAGAGGTCTTACATTCTCTTCATCTAGTGGATGCCATACAAAGTAAACTGATAGGGCTTGAAAAAAATCCATTATAGGTATCTCCTTTACTTTACTTTTCATTTCTTTATTAGCCACTGGTCTATTTACTTATTTTAGGAGTTTCTTTATCTAGTGTTTTAAATACCTCAATTTTGCTATCGTCTCGCTTGTCAAAAGCACTATTTATGTACTTTTCTGGGTCGACAATAAAGTCGGAATATTTGATAACTGCACAGTACACCTCACTATCATTGTAATGGCATAAACTTGTGCTTTTCTGATTGTTCTTTTTGACTAAATCCGGTAAATATATATATCGTAAAAAGGTGATTTGGTCCTCGCCTCACATCCACATGAGCATTTTATTGTCGTATAGATTAAATCATAAATCTCATCAATTACCACTGCTAACAACCCGTTGTGTTTGTTGTTCTTCGTGTCCCGAAGGGATGCTTGGATTTCCGAGTTAACAAATGGTCTTTTTGCTGTTTCTGAACCTACCAGTACCAATGTTACGGTAGAATCTTGTAAGTAATCAGTTCTTATGATTTCCATTATCCTACTTTCATCCAGATCCCTATCAATTTCACCATCACCAACAGATTTATCAATGAAATTATCTTCTCCAAACTCCTTAATAATATCTTCCTTGTATTCCTGCTCATTATCATGATGATAGCTAATAAATGTTTTATGCATGTTCACCCTCCAATACAAACCCACTCCAGCTATCTGCATATTGCAATAGCAATGTTAATGGTTCTTCGTGTGTTGCAACTGATCGGTTGTCCTCTACGTACTGGCCATCATGATAAACAATGGCCTGCACCTCTTGTTCCGTAAGATCTATATGTCTCGCAGCCAGATAAAGACTTCTAACTGGAACACTCAAATAGATCAGATTTTTATTGAATCGATATGGTGGTTCCGGTTTATAACTACTCATCTTCTGTTTATCCGTTGGTTCATTTATAAGATATTGAGGATTACCCGGCATCCCCACTTTCCCCAAATCGTGGATCAGCGAAACAATGACGCAGCTTTCCTCACTGATATCCGGCGCCAGTGCTTTGCGAATTTTTAGCATTGATTCCGCAACATTGACACAATGCTCTAATAGGCCACTTTCTTTACACAAATGATATTTTGTACTTGCTGGAGCTGTTAGCCATGCTGTTTCGCTTTCCATAAAATCAATGAGCCTATCAAACTGTGATTTTCTCTTCACTACTAGCATTTTCAATTCTTCGTATCTTTTTCTGATGTTATCTTCCATAACTCACTATCCTTCCATGCAAATCATACTCTTGCTTATAAATATTGTAACAAACAACGAGTACAATAAAACGGACAGTGCATCTCTCAATCACTTCTTGCTAAATAAATTAGCACTGGGTATTTTGTGCCGAATCATAAGATCATTTTTGATTATTGCATATTCTCTATCTGTCAGCATTTTCCTGCTATATAGCTGATTCAAAAATGCCAGCTTCATTGCATATTTCATTGTATTATCCATGCTGAAGCGCCTCCATTCAAATTGTACATTCACGCTGTAAAGTATTGTAGTTAACAGCTTGAATGTACAATTGGCACTGGAATCAAAGTAATGGCCAATTAATCATTTCTGTTTATGCTGTTCCTAATTGCCAACCAACATCAGCTGCTCGAGTCTTCTCAATATTTTCAAAAACGTCTTATCCTCAATTGCCGACTCCCAAAGTCCATCACAAAATCGTTCTTGCCGAATATATCCAGTTAAAATCGCCAGCGTCAACTCAAAATCAGATTGTTCTATTGCCGTATTCATTTCTTCCGTACCATGTAGACCATTCTTTTCAATGACCTCAAGGTAGTTGTAGCAAATTAGATTTGATGAATATACTGCTTGGATAAAATCCTCCAACGTTTGTTCATATATCGGATATGGCATGGAAAAGTGATTCTCTCCAAGCTTTTCTCCACCACCCCAGGAACAAGAATTTTTCTCATTTAGGTTTTCAAAGTAAGGGATGAATGCCAGCAGCTTATCAATGCTTCGTTTTGTCAAAGAGCGATGAAGCCGTTCTGAAAGATCTTCAATGTAATCTTTACGCACGATTTTTGAAGTCCATTCAACCGGGATATTCTCACTCCCGTAGTATAATCCTGCCAATCCTCCTGCAATGGCTGCAACCGTATCCGTATCATCTCCAAGATTTACCGCAATAAGAACACAGTCTTTATATGTTTTTGAATTAACCAAGCACCAGATTGCAGCTTCCAGAGTATCCACCACATAACCACTGCTTCTTATCTCTGTCTCATTGATTTCTCTAAAGTTCTTTTCAGACAGCCGATGATAATAACTAATTTCTGTTTCATACTCAGGTTTTCCCTTGTAGTACTGAACAGCTTTGTAAATTCCCAACTCTACTGCAATGCAAAGATCCATGTTCCCAATAAGCATTGAAGCTACCGAAAGATAAATACCACATACTATTTGGCTTCGCTTATGAGCATGGGTTAAAGCAGAAACATTGTGGATCATATTAAATGCTTCATCCATCTCCTGAAAGTCTGTGCCATGCAAAGATTGAATGTAAAACAACAGCGGCAGAATTCTCATAAGAGATCCATTTCCATTATCACGTTCACCTACACCACCACATAGCAAAGGCTCTACTCCTGTCATATATCTCGAAATAGCTTGTCTAGTGGCAATTCCTACATCAAAGACCTCTCCATGAGGTGTATATTTCCCTTCCGTGAGCCAGGACTTAAAGTTGTCCATTACATCTTTGTAGTCAAGTCCATCTGATAAGCTATCAAGCAGACATAAAGCCATGCTGGTATCATCCGACCATGTTCCAGATGGTTGGTTGTGCGTCCCATATGCCCTCATGTCTGTCACGGGGTTTGCTTTCAATCTTTCACGGCTATTAAATTCAACAGGTACACCAAGTGCATCAGCAACACACAGGCCTATTATCCCGTCAAGAACTTCATTTTTCATGGCTATGCCCCTCCACATACATAATCTCTATCCTCATAAGTTCAAATACTTACATGGATTTGCTTCGCCCCTTGAATAGAGATGTTTAACGGATTTATCGAGATACTTTTCTCTTATAGCCTCTGGAGCTAATATTCCATCAAAGAATATCCTTTCTGAATCAGTACATTTGTTCCAGCTTAAAGGCTTAAATACCTCCATGATTGTCCCATTTACTATGCTAAATACATATTCTGCATTTTGTGCTTTTATCAATGATAGTTTCCAATTACCTCTAGTCGCAGTATAGATTTCATTTCTACTCATTCCATCACGATAAGTTGCATTTATCTTATCAAAATTGCTTTTTCTTCAATCTTTGTTTCTTCGTCATCATTTATGTCGTCAGATTCTTGTATATTGAAATTTTCTTTCGAATTATTCACAAAAAAGTATTGAATCGGATTCGCATTTCCTTTTACAATAAATTCTTCAATCGAGCGATGCAAATACCTTTCCTTGATTAAATCATTTGCTGGTACTCCTTCGAATCCAATTCTGTTGGAGTCATTCGCCTTAAACCATAATGTAGGTTTAAAAACGCCTCTCACAATCCCGTTATGAAGACTTAAGACATAGTCTACTTTTTCTGCGTTTCCTTGATTTGCTTTCCACCATTTATTCGTCGCCTCATATATTTCTTGTTCATTCATATCACTTCTATATTTGGCATTTATTTTTATTATCATAATATTATCTTGGATCTCAATTTTTTTAGCTCCTAAAAGAATATCCAATTCTTCACAAGAAATTTTACCTCTTTCAACGGAATGCCCTTTTACACTATTTGATAAATTATCAAGACCTATAAAATCAATCAAAGCTGCTTCAACTTCAAAAGCCTCTTTCTCAGTCATTCCGTATCTAATAATCCAGTGTTCAACCTTTTGACCTCTACTTTTTATACTATTGATCACTTCAATTTTCTCAATATTTGAATCACTTTCCAAATTTCCGTTGGCATGACTAAATACCCTATTCCCTTTGCCTTTTCCAATATAAAAGGTCTCTCCTGTATCAGGATAATTCAAGCAATATACGTAATACCCGATTTTCTCTTGCGTTAGTGGTGAAAACACTTCTATCCCTCCTTCAAAGACGAGAGTAATTCATTTTGCATGACTTAATACCGTGTGTACTTAAGTTTGCATTTTCAATATGCGATTACTAATCAATCTCTAAATGATCGAATAGCCTCATTTGAATGATTTCCTTTGATTCCGTTTTCTCATTCCGAATAGTATTGATGAACTGACCTTTAGCATTTTTTGTCTGTTCAATAATCATGTGTTTATCAAATAATATCTGTGCTGAACTTGGCACGTTATGCGCAACACAAAGTAATTGAGCATTGCTTTTATCGAGGAATCGCCTTACAGGTTCCCAAAGCTCAATTGAGGATGCAGACGCGAACGGATTATCCAAGAACATAGCCAGTTTCAGCAACAGCTCCAGAGGCAGAGCCAATGGCTGCAATTACTGCCGAGGACACTGATAGCGCACTACAAGCATGGAATGGCGATGGGGGCAGCAAAGCAAAGGTACTTTCCTATATGCAGCTCCATAGCCGTGAGCGTGGCACAGCGGAATGGTTAAAAGGTGAATACGGCGGCAACCTCCCTATGTTCTCTATCAACAAGGGGGAAAATGCCTTAGAAATGTCGTGGGCAAAGGTACAGCGGGGCATTGGGCAGCTCGTAGCGGAAGGTGCTTTTTATACCGGGCCTGAGCAAGATACCGCAGGCTATGGTTTAGAGGACAACCCCCCTCGTTATACGGTTGAGCTTACCTCCGATGCCTATGATGAACCTTTCATCATAAGGGATAACACCGTTCCCGATATGCAAGATGGCAGATAATATGATGTTGAGGACATTTACCAGACCTACATGACCGAGGATGAGGCACAGGCGGTTGCAGACCGCTTAAACGGTGTTACACCAGAGCCGATGCAAACGGAACAGTCAGAAACACCCACAATTCCATATAACATAGGCGATACTGTTTTTCTTGAAAGCGGTACGCCTTTTTTAATTGAAGAAATCTCTGCCCACCAAGTCACCCTGCGTGATCCGTCATTGTTCTATCCTATCCTGCGTGCTGAAAGTCACGAGAGCTTTACAAGGCTTTTGGAACGGTATCCGCAGCCGGAGAAAACACAGGAAAAAGCAGAAAACTTCCGCATTACTGATACCCGCTTAGGCGAGGGCGGCAAACGAGAGAAAATTGTCCGAAACATTACCGCCATTACCACCTTTCAGACCATTGAGCGAGAAAACCGCCCTGCCACCAAAGCAGAGCAGGAAATCCTATCAGCCTATGTCGGTTGGGGCGGCTTGCCCGAAGTCTTTGACAAAGCAAACAGCAGTTTTAGCGGCGAATATATGCAGCTCAAAGCTCTCTTGTCCGAGGACGAGTACGTAATGGCACGAGCCTCCACCCTCAATGCCCACTACACCAGTCCTACGGTCATCAAAGCAATTTACGATACCGTGGAACGGATGGGATTTTCCACAGGCAACATCTTAGAACCTGCCTGTGGCACAGGCAACTTTTTTGGTATGCTGCCGGACAGTATGCAAGGCTCTCACCTCTATGGTGTGGAGCTGGACAGCATCACAGGCAGGATTGCAAAACAACTCTATCCCTCAGCCAGCATTGCTGTCACAGGCTTTGAGAAAACCGAGCTGCCCGACAGCTTTTTCGACCTTGCTATCGGTAATGTACCCTTTGGCAACTATAAGCTGGTTGAAAAGCGATATCATAATCAAAACTTCCTTATCCATGACCATTTCTTTGCAAAAGCTCTGGATAAAGTTCGCCCCGGCGGTGTGGTTGCTTTTGTCACTTCAAAGGGAACGATGGATAAGCAATCCCCCGAAGTACGCCGCTACCTTGCACAAAGAGCTGAGCTGTTAGGGGCAATCAGACTGCCGAACAATTCCTTTCTCAAAAATGCAGGCACAGAGGTCACAAGCGATATCCTGTTTTTACAAAAAAGGGATAGACCGATTGATGTGGATAGGGATTGGATACACCTTGCCAAAGATGAAAATGACATTACCTTAAACAGCTATTTTGCAGAACACCCCGAAATGATTTTAGGCACGATGGAGCTGAAAAGCGGTCAGTTTGGTATGGAAAGCACTTGTACCCCTCTACCGGATACCGACCTTGCAGAACAGCTTCAGAGAGCCGCCTCCAACATCGAGGGCAGTATCCCCGATGCAGAGGTGTCCGATATGGAGCTTGGCTCTGATAGCTCTATCCCTGCCGATCCAACAGTAAAAAACTTCTCTTACACCCTTGTGGACGGCGAAGTGTATTACCGTGAAAACAGCCGCATGGTGCGGCCAGAGCTTAACCAGACCGCAAAGGAACGAGTGGCAGGACTTGTAAGTCTTAGAGAGTGTGTGAATGACCTTATCCGCTATCAGCTTGAAGACTATTCAGATGAAACCATCTCACAGGAGCAGGCAAAGCTAAACCGTCTTTATGACAACTTTACCGCAAAATACGGACTGATTAACAGCCGTGGCAACAGCCTTGCTTTTGCCGAGGACAATTCCTACTATCTCCTTTGCTCTCTGGAGGACATTGACGAAAGCGGTAATCTGAAAGCCAAAGCTGATATGTTCACGAAACGCACCATTAAAAAGCGTGTATCCGTTACCTCTGTGGACACTGCAAGCGAGGCTCTGGCTCTTTCCATCGCAGAAAAGGCAAAGGTGGACGTTGACTATATGGAACAGCTCACAGGATTATCCTTTGAACAGATAGCCACTGACCTTAGAGGTGTTATTTTCCGTCTGCCCGACCTTGAAAACGAGGACAATCCCCACTATGTCACCGCCGATGAATACCTCTCCGGCGATGTAAGGCAAAAGCTCTGCACCGCTAAAATGGCGGCAAGGGTATCCGATATATATTCCCCCAATGTATCAGCTTTGGAGGCGGCACAGCCAAAAGACCTTGAGGCTGCGGAAATTGATGTCCGTCTGGGTGCGACTTGGATTGACAAAGAATATGTGCAGCAGTTCATGTATGAGCTGTTTGATACCCCGTGGCGAAATCAAGACCAGATTGAAGTAAAATACGCTCCCTTTACCGCCGAGTGGAATATTACAGGCAAAAGTGCCGTTGGCTACAACAATGTGGCGGCTTATGTGACCTACGGAACAGACCGATCCAACGCATATAAGATTTTAGAGGATACCCTAAACCTCCGTGATGTGCGGATCTATGACACTGTGGTTGACCCCGATGGAAAAGAACGACGGGTACTGAATAAAGATGCTACCACTCTGGCACAGCAAAAACAGCAGACCATCAAAGATGCGTTTCGAGATTGGATATGGAATGATGCCGACAGGCGGCAAACCCTTGTAAAAAAATATAACGAGAAATTCAACTCTATTCGCCCCCGTGAGTATGACGGCCAGCACATCAATTTCAGCGGCATCAATCCCGAAATCTCCCTGCGCCCCCATCAAGTCAATGCCATTGCTCATATCCTCTATGGCAACAACACCCTGCTTGCCCACGAAGTCGGTGCAGGCAAAACCTTTGAAATGGTTGCCGCCGCTATGGAAAGCAAGCGGCTTGGACTTTGCCAAAAACCACTATTTGCCGTACCAAACCACCTCACCGAGCAATGGGCAAGCGAGTTCCTAAGACTTTATCCTGCCGCCAACATCTTGGTGGCCACAAAGAAAGATTTTGAAAAGAGCAACCGTAAAAAGTTCTGTGCCAGAATTGCCACAGGCGATTATGATGCGGTCATCATCGGTCATAGCCAGTTTGAGCGTATCCCTATGTCTTTGGAACGGCAGGAACGTCTACTCCGTGAACAAATTAATGAAATCTTGGACGGTATCGAGGAAGTCAAGGCAAGCGGCGGCGAGCGTTTTACCGTCAAGCAGCTTGAGCGTACCAAAAAAGGATTGGAAGAAAGGCTCAGTAAATTAGAGGCACAGGAACGAAAAGACGATGTAGTGACCTTTGAGCAGCTTGGTGTTGATAGGCTTTATGTAGACGAGGCACACAACTATAAAAACCTGTTTCTTTACACCAAAATGCGAAATGTAGCAGGACTATCCACTACCGATGCCCAAAAGTCCAGCGATATGTTTATGAAATGCCGCTACATGGACGAGCTGACAGGCGGAAAAGGCATTGTATTCGCCACCGGCACACCCGTATCAAACTCCATGACCGAGCTTTATACCATGCAGCGGTATCTGCAATACTCTACCCTCCAAAAGAATGGACTTTCCCACTTTGACTGTTGGGCGAGTACCTTTGGGGAAACCGTAACTGCCATTGAGCTTGCTCCTGAAGGAACAGGCTACCGTGCAAGGACGAGATTTTCTAAGTTCTTTAATCTGCCGGAGCTGATGTCCATGTTCAAAGAGGTTGCGGATATTAAGGTGGCAGATGAGCTTGATTTGCCCACCCCTAATGTTATCTATGAAACCGTGGCGGTAAAACCGACTGAAATTCAATCGGATATGGTACGTGAGCTTTCCGAGCGAGCCGCCAAAGTCCATGCAAACAAAGTTGACCCCTCCTTTGACAATATGCTGAAAATTACCTCCGATGGGCGAAAGCTTGGACTTGACCAACGCATTATTAACCCACTCCTGCCCGATGATGAGGGCAGCAAGGTCAATGCCTGTGTGAACAATCTCTACCGCATTTGGAATGAGGGTGCTACGGAAAAGCTGACACAACTTGTGTTCTGCGATATTTCCACTCCAAAAGGCAAAACCACCGCACAGGAGCTAAAGGCGGCAAAGGCAGGCGCACAGACCGTCAACGGTGTGGAGCTTGCGGCTCTGGAGGATAGTCTGCCCGATGAAGTGCTGACCCCTACCGCTATTTTTAATGTATATGACGATATTCGGGGCAAGCTCGTAGAAAAAGGTATCCCCGCTCATCAAGTAGCTTTTATTCACGAGGCAAATACCGAGGTGAAGAAAAAAGAGCTGTTCGCAAAGGTACGGTGCGGCGATGTTCGGGTGCTGATTGGCAGTACCGCAAAATGTGGAGCAGGCACAAATATTCAAGACCGCCTTGTGGCATTGCACGATTTGGATTGCCCGTGGCGTCCGGGGGATTTAACCCAGCGCTCCGGCAGAATTGAACGACAAGGAAATCTCAACGAGGAAGTGAACATTTATCGCTATGTCACCGAGGCAACCTTTGATGCTTACCTCTGGCAGACCGTAGAAAACAAACAAAAATTCATCAGCCAGATAATGACTTCGAAAAGCCCTGTCCGTTCCTGTGAGGATGTGGACGAGGCGGCACTCTCCTATGCGGAAATCAAGGCTCTCTGTGCAGGCAACCCAAAAATCAAGGAAAAAATGGATTTGGACATTGATTTTTCAAGGCTCAAGCTCCTTAAAGCTAACCACCAGAGCAGCCAGTACCGTCTGGAGGATAACTTGCTCAAATACTTCCCCGAAAACATAGAAAGGAACAAAGGCTTTATCAGAGGATTTGAGCAGGATTTGAAAGTGCTTGACGAGTATCCCGCCGCCGAGGGCGTGTTCCTGCCAATGGTCATTAAGGGCGATACTCTTACCGATAAGGACAATGCAGGGGCAGCACTCTTAGAGGCTTGCAAAGAGATTAAAAGCAGCGACCCTGTGGAAATCGGCAATTACCGAGGGTTTACCATGCTGTTATCCTATGGCGGCATGATGGACGGTCATCAGCTAACCTTAAAGGGAGCAATGAGCCATACTGCTAAACTGGGTATGGATGCGAGGGGTAACCTCACTCGTATCGACAACTCTCTTGCAGCTATGCCGGAACGGTTGAAAGCCGTGACGGATCAGCTTGATAATCTCTATAAGCAGCAGGCGGCGGCAAAGGCAGAGCTTGGCAAGCCGTTCCCACAGGAACAGGAGCTGAAAGACAAGGTTTCCCGCCTTGCTACTCTGGATGCGGAGCTGAACATGGATATGGGTGCAGCACAGCCACAGCCGCCAATGGACAGGGTTTCTAAGAGCAGCCGCCCATCGGTACTGGAAAGCCTTAAAATGCCGCCCACAGCTGCCAGAGTGTCAAAGGTGAAACACGAAAAAGGAAGGGAGGAACGATAATGGCACACCGCCAGAGAAAAATACAACTGCATTTTATGGTGACGGAACATGAGCATGGCTTAATTGCCGAAAAAATGGAACGGCTCGGCACAAAAAACTTAGGAGCCTATCTCCGCAAAATGGCGGTTGATGGGTACATGATACAGCTTGATTTAGCCGATGTGAGGGAACTGGTTTCCGTCCTGCGGCGAACAAGCAACAGCTTAAATCAGCTCACCAAACAGGTACATGAAACAGGCAATGTCTATGGAAATGACATCGAGGACTTACGGCAGAGCTATGACAGGCTTTGGGCGGTGGCAGACGAAATTTTATCCCGATTATCTGCAATTTAAAAAACCTCATTGACAAGATGGACAGCAAGATTTTCTTTTGCTATGCTGTTTTCATAAAATCAAGTTGTGCTTGAGAGAGGAATATCCATGAGAATATTGTTTAAGATACTGCTTTTCCCCATTACACTGGTGCTGACAGTCCTTGTGCTGTTCTTCCAGTTTCTATGCCTCATTGGAACAACCCTGCTTTCCACATTGGCGTTTTTATTAGCGGTGGTTGCTCTTGGCATATTGCTCTTTAGCGGACAGCCTGCGGAGGGATTTAAGTATCTCATCATCGCATTTTGTATCAGTCCGTATGGAATACCCATGCTTGCGGCTTGGCTCATCAGCAAAGCAGAGGCATTCAACAACCTATTGAAATCAGTATAAAAATGAATGAGAGGAGAACGTGGGCTTGTGCTTTCTCCCCCTAATTGCCGCCTTAGTAGGAGTGTCACAGGAAAACAAGGGCGGCGTAGCCGTTTATTTCGACCCTTGTATTCCTGTGATGCTCCTGCTATTTTTCGTTTAGATTGTGTTGATGAATTTTTAAGAGGTGTGTGATATACTTAAAAAGTAAATTAAAGGTTGATGAAATAATTATTAAATATAAAGAATAAAATATGGAGGGAAAAATGGACGATAACTATCTGAAAATTTTTCAAGAACTGTTTTTTAATATCGAAGAAAACGAGGATGTAAAAGAAATTATTGAACAGTCTAGTTGGGTGTTAGCATCAATAATAACCAAGTTTGGAGAACTTCAGAATGAAATTTCTTATGGCACTTCAAGACAGCATGATTTCGTTGACACAGTTATATGCTTATTCATTAGAAAAATAATGGAGCAACTTGATGCCATAAATGTACTTTTTTCTGTTGGTTCGTTTACTCAAGCACAAATTATATTGAGAGCGTTAATTGAAAATATTATTACGTTGGAGTTTATACTAAAAGACGATACAGAAAAAAGAGCTGCATCATATTATTTGGAACATCATTATCAGGAAATAGAATTAGGCGTAAGGTGTTTTAATAAAAATTCAAAGTATGGAAAACTAATATTAGCACAGAAGGGCGAAGAACAGTTTAATAGTGATTGTGAGAAATACAGAAAAAAGAAAGAAGCTTTCCAACGGATAATTAAATCTAAAGAGATATTTCAAAAGGTGGATGAAGCCAGAAATAAGAAGTTAAACGAGAAGGAAAAGGAGAAAAACAAGAAAGCATATGTTCAATGGTATGAGGTTTGTAGTAACGTGTCAAATTTTTATCAGTTGATGAAGGAAGCAGGATATGAAAAGTATTATCAGGGTATATATGGAGGACTTTCTAACGAAACACACGCACTAAATTCAGCCATGGGTATGAGTGTTGACGAAAATGGAATTTGCTTAAAGCGGATAAGAAATTTAGAAGAAGGCAGTTCTACCCTTTCAATAGCATGTACTTTTTCTGTAAGTGTATTAAACGAAATATATAAATATCTCAATGATGGGGAAGATGAAAGGAAAGACTTCCAAAGTTTCTTTTTGGATTTTCAAAAGAAAAGAGATATTGCATGTCAAAACTTAGATATGATAAAAAGCTCTCAAAACAACTAAAAGAATTTGTTGTAAAATAGGAGAGCATATTTATTTGATGTAAGTTCTCAAAGGAGTTGTCATATGGCAGCTCTTTTTTTGCCCGAAAGGAGGCACAGTCTATGGCAACCACCCGTTTAATTTCCATGCACCAGAACAAGGGAAAGAGCATTTCACAATGCCTTTCAGACCGTACCGATTATGCTAAAAATCCCGATAAAACCAATGATGGCGAACTCATCAGTTCCTATGAATGTGACCCTCGCACCGTGCAGGGGGAATTTCTGCTTTTTAAGCGGCAGTACCACCAGATAACAGGACGGGAGCAGACAAATAATGTTATCGCTTATCAGATACGCCAGTCCTTTAAGCCGGGAGAAATTACGCCGGAGCTTGCCAATCAAATTGGTTATGAGCTTGCGGAAAAATGGACAAAGGGAAAGTACGCTTTTATTGTTGCGACCCATGTTGATAAATTGCACATTCACAACCACATTATTTATAATTCAACCTCTCTGGACTGCACCAAAAAGTTCAGAGATTTTTTAGGCTCCGGCAGAGCTGTTGGAAAAATCAGTGACCGCATTTGCCTTGAACATGGACTGTCCATTATTGAAAATCCAAAGCGTGGGAAAACCAATTATGGCAAATGGCTTGGCAACAAAAAAGCTCCCTCTTTCTCCGATAAAATCAGAGAAACCATTGATGCTGTTCTTGCGAAAAAGCCTGCCGACTTCAATGCGTTCTTATTGGAAATGCAAGCCGCAGGCTATGAAATAAAGCAAGGAAAGCACATCTCTTTTTTAGGCAAAGACCAGAAAAAGCCTATCCGTTTTCGTTCTCTCGGTGAGGGATATTCTGAGAACGAAATCAGAGCTGCCATCAAAGGGATTAAGCCGCTTACCTCCAGAAGAAAACCAATGCAAAAACCTGTGCAGCGTGTCAGCCTGCTTGTGGACATACAGGCAAAATTGCAGGCAGGAAAAGGAGCAAGCTACGAGCGATGGGCAAAGGTTTTTAACCTCAAGCAGATGGCACAGACCATCAACTTTTTAACGGAAAACGACCTCCTTGCTTATGAGGACTTGGATCAAAAGACACAGACCACAACCGCTGCATTTAATGAGCTTTCTGCCAAAATCAAAACCGCTGAAAAGCATATGGGCGAGATTGCCGTATTGAAAACGCACATCATCAATTATGCAAAAACTCGTGATGTTTATACCGCCTATCGTAAGGCAGGATACTCGAAAAAATTCTATGAAGGACACACTGCCGATTTGCTTTTACACAAGGCGGCAAAGGCGGCTTTTGATGAATTACAGATGAAAAAGCTCCCCACCGTCAAGACCCTACAAACGGAATATGCAGAGCTGCTTTCTGCTAAGAAAAAAGCCTATATCGAGTATGTGACCGTGAAAAAATCTATGCAGGAAGTCCAGACGGCAAAGGCGAATGTTGACCGTCTTTTAGGGTATGATGAACTCTCGAAAGAGAAAGAAAAAACACAGGAACAGCGATGAGCTGACCTGTGTTTTATGAGCCTCCGCAGGAGGCGTAGCCACTACCGCAAGGTAGTGTTCAAATGGGGATTGGGGATACTCCCCAACAAGCGGCTTTGCCAAAAATCCCGACAAGGAATTTTGAGCAAAATCGCAAGGTGTGTACCACCTTGCCCTGCTTGCCACAATTGTTTCATTTTCGTTTGACTATTAAATCATATAAAATCAACTACATTGTCGGAAACAAATCCTTCTAAAAAATCATTTGATTAATTAACGATGTCTTTTTAGAACTACAGTCCTTAAATTTATCATATAGTATTTAAATAACACCAATTACATAATTATTGAATATTTGGTAAACTTGAGCGTTTATTACACCATTAGTTTTAATAGCTTTTCAAATAACTCTGCTGTTGCGATAGCGTCACCTTGGGCAGAATGTCTATTTTCAACCTTTATGTTGAAATATTTAAAAGCTTGCGCTGAACTTGAAATATCATCAGTTATTTTGCCAGCATAATATAAACTTCTTAGCAACGTATATGTGTCAATAATTCTATGTGAAAAAATTTCGTTATAAGAACGATTATTTTCTTTTAAAAAGGTTTTAATAAAAGAGACGTCGAATTGTGTATTATGTCCTGCAAGTGGAACGAGCATATTTAAATCAAACCAATTCGAGTTAAAGTCAATAATCCTTTCTATTGCTTTTTTGGGTGGTAGAGCTGTCAATTCATGTGTATCTCTTTCAAACCTATTGATCCGTTGAGCCTCTTTAGTAATTATGTACTCATCACTTTTAATTAGTATTTCTTTTGAATCAAGAATACCCTTAGTTGAGTCCCACACGACTAAGCCAATAGATAATAAGGTATGTTTAGTAGGATCTATACCACCTGTTTCAGTATCGATAAAAAGTAATCTTTCTCCAATATTATTTTTCATTGTTCATTGTTCCTCCAATATTTCAGAATTATCTTTAATAGAATTAATCTCACTTTCGATGAATTCAAATAATTTTCCACCTTTTTCTATTCTGAGAGCAGGAACAGGAGATTTTTGTTTTTTATGATGAAAAGGAGCTATTATGGCTGCATCATCATACATATAAAATGTAGTTTTTAAAATATCATCATATAGATAAATTTCTGCCTTTAATTTTTCAAAAATATCAATTGCTGATGATATTTTTTCTTTCATATCACTTTCAGTATATAAAAAACGGTCAGCATAATGTTTTATTATCACTTGGTTTTTAAAGTTAGGCAAAAAAACTCTTATTTTTCCACCTTCCAGTGTAAATTCTTTAAGTGTTTCAAAATTACTATTAACCCAAGTATAGGCATAAACAACAACAATGCTTAGTTCTTTTTTATATTTAAGCTCAAATTCCCATTTAATATATTTGAAATTTTCATAATAATAATCAATTCCGCTTTCCAGTAAATTGTCAGAGATAGAAGCTAAACCTAACACGTCTTTTGCAAATGATCTCTTAGCAAATACTTCCCAAAGCATAAAAGCAACAATCATTGATAAAACGGTTCCTAAAACGGAATATAAAATATTACTTAAATAAGTAGGTGTTTCCCACTTAATTGAAATGTACCACATTGCTAAAATACAAATAATTATCAATAATAACGAAATGGAAAGTATCGGATAATTTAGTTTTTTTAAGTATTCGTTAAATATTTTTGATTTATTTTGTTTTCGCATAGCCCTATTCTTCATTGTTATTACTCCCTTATGTCAATCTTACTACCTTCTTGTTATCACGAAGCTTTCTAATTGCTTTTGCTTCAATCTGCCTTATTCTTTCACGAGTTACTCCAAATATCAAACCGACTTCTTCAAGTGTCTTTTCTTTACCATCATAGAATCCATACCTGTGTTTCACTACAGCTATTTCTCGCTCTTTTAATTCACTAAGCAAAAATAATAATTGCTCATTTATTTCATATGCATAAATGTTCTCAACAATATTTTCTGATATTGCACCGCCGTCATTAAATAGGTATTCATTATTTTGGATTAGTGAATCAAGGCTTTCGAAGCGGATTAAGTATTTTACATAAGAATAGGCAGTTTCATTATCGACACTCAACTTATCACTTACTACTCGTATTAAACCAGGGCAGATTTCTACATCCGAACAATTCTCGCACTGATGCTCAAAAACAAGATCATATATAGAAAAGAGTTGCTCTTTAACATGGACAGGAAAATACACCTGTGGGTTTACTGTGGGAGCCTCACGAAGAATTGCATTGCGAATCACCCAACCTATTTGAGTTGAAAAGCATCTGTCTGATGTAGGATCAAACGACTTGTATGCCGAAATCAAACCAAAAACTCCATCCTGGATAGTATCTTCTAAGGGTAAGTAATATTGCTGACTTAATAAGTATGCCATACGAACAACTACCTTTAAGTACATTTTTATAATTCTGTCATAGGCATACTTATTGCCCTCCATAGCTTGATAAAAGAGCGAGTCAACTTCTTTTACTTGAGGTGGTGGAATCAGTCTAACTTCATTTATAAATGCTTTTAGTGAAGGATATTCAGTTATAATCTCATCAAACATTAAATCATAGTCGATTTTGCTTCTGTTGCTGCTCTCATCGTCCTCATCTTCAATGGAAAGTGTGTGATTGTCATTCTCCCTAAGAATTATTCCCATTGTTAACAATCGGTCTGAAATACGATCAACGTCATCCAGTGGCAAATCGAATTTGTCTGTCACATCTAAAATATCATCGAAAGACAAGTATCCCTTTGTTTGAGAAATACTTACTAAGTCACTTATTGCAGTATGTAATTCGGTATTTGCCACATCGTCACCTCTTTTAACTTCTTGCTAATTTACATAAATCCATAATGTCGTCTGAAGTGATAGCTTCATTATAACGTTCTTCAAACTCTTCTAAAAAATCATATAGATTAGTTAGATATTCATCAAGGGAATTGGATTTCTCTATGATCTTTTCATAAAGGACATCAATTCCTCCACGCACATAATCTTCAAATAATGCTTCGTCGGAAACAGACTTATCACTTTCTATATATCTGAATGCTTTATTGATTCTTTCTTCGGCATTGGATTCGTTTTTGTCGTCAAGAAGCATAATAAGTCTATAATTGAATTTCAAATCCTCCTTTGAGTTAATAACTCTATCACCCATTATTTTAGCGGTATCTGTAGTTGTTTTATCTACATCTGCTTTTCGTCCATATAAGAATCCAACTAAAGGGGCGGTTACGTAAACATCGATATTTCTTTGGAATATTTTGATATCTTTATTTTTTTCGGAGAGTGAAGCTGTCAATCTATTGACTTTTATAGCATGATTGCCCTTAAAGGAATACTCTTTATCAAACATTTTTTTACCTCCTAACAAGCTTAGTTTCAAATTCGTTGTTCTTATCAAATTCGTATCGCTTACCGATTTTGCTGCTCATGTGTTCTTCTGCAATCTCTCCATCTGTATCTTTGATAAAAACAATAACTTGTTCGGCAACTTTTGGCAATGCCTCGCAAACCGTCTTAATTCTTCTCTTATCAAAAGCAGACAAAGGTGCATCCATAACAAGAGGGTAAGGCTCAGCAGCAAGTAGATTGTTCTCGGTTGAATCTGGCTCCCTGCTTTCTCTTGCAAGTTTGATAACACCTGTAATAAATGCAAATATTACAGATATACTTTGTGCTGTTGAAGTTTCCACATCATTGTCATCAAACTCATCCACATTAACTTGAATTTGGTATTTTTCATCAATAGAAAGAGATAGCCCGCCATTGTAAATATCCTTGAAAATATTATTGATGGTCATTTCAAGCTTTGTCCGTATAGTCGTTTCGCTTTGCTGATATACCTTTGTCAATTCATCATACATATATTGAGCATAAGCTTTATATACTTCAATTTTTCTGTTTTGTTCATCTTGAATTGCAAGGGTTGCACGTTCGGTTTTTAACCTATCTTGACTTTGCAAAATAACCTTTTGGTTCGCTAATAATTCAACTTTTTCATTGGTTTTTTCACGTACAGTTCTTTCACATAACGACAGTTCTTGCTGCAGGTGCCCAATTCCCTTATAACCCTCTAATTGTTTTTCAATTAAGGCTATATCATTTTGCATTTCCTTGATAGAGTTTTCTAACCCTACTACGACAGAAAAGTTCTTGGAATAGTCATCAAATAACTCGTTGCCGCTTTTGGCTTTTAATTCAGCTTCACGCACGAACTGACCGACCAATGTTCCAATTGATTTTGGAGGGATGTAATCTAATAACTTTATTAGTTCGTCATATGCCCGACTTCCAACCTCTAATTTTGTTCCACATATGCATACTCCACGTTTAAGTAAGTAATCAATGGTTTTAGCGTGCATGGCAGGAATATCTTTTTCCAAATAATCTCCTTTTGATAATAGCTCGAGAGACTTTTTAATCATGGATTTTGAAAAGTAAGAGGAGGCATTTTTATTGAATGATTTAACCATACTTTCGGTAGCATTTAGCTTGGATTGTGTGCTACTCACAATTTTTCTTTGCAACTCTATTTTTACCTTTTGCAGTTTTTCGCCATCTTGAGATTGCCGAATTTTATCAGAAAGCACTTCTACGCGATCTGATGCCAGCTGGATCTCATTATCAATATCGGGCAGTATACTTTCAATTTTTTCAAGTTTTTCTTGATATGATCTGATATCCTCATTATATTTTGCTATTCTTGAATCGCTTTTTGTATTGTATCGGTCATCGTAACTGCCGATTACCGCATACTTAGATGTGGGTTTTAGATGATCTATACCTGCTTGAATAGCATTCAGCCCCAACAATCCTCGTACAGCGGTAGCAAAGGTTTGGCTTTTTCCTTTTCGAATTTCTTTACTCATATTTCCAATGCGTTCACCATCGAAAAAGAAATATTTAGAAAGATCTTTAGGTAAAATTTCCTTAATCAAAACTTCAATTTCAAGAGGTTTAGCAAATTCTTGTTGACCATTTCTCTTATGAGAAATATTTCTAACTACTTGGCTGGCTTTCAACTTATTAGAATAATCCTTTTCATAGACTTGTTCCGTAGTAATTGTATAATCAGTGCCCGCATGGGTAAGCTCCAATTCTACTAATACACTTTTTTTTTCGCCCGGTTTCATAGCTGCGGAAGTGATTTTATTGAGCATAGTTTTGTCGTCAAAATCTGTATCGCCATACAAACACCAAGAAAATGCTTGAGAAATAGTTGTTTTACCCGCACCATTCTCCCCCATGATTATGGTTACATTTTTTTCGGGATCAGCAGCAAAGGTTATACTTTCATTTTTGAACTGACGAAAGTCCATCATTTTTAATGATCTTAAAAGCATTCTACTTCCTCCTCAATCATTTTCTTGATTTTTTCTACCATTTTCGAATCGCTATCCTGCTTGGAAACAATATTTTTCTTTTCCATCATAACGAGCTTTTGTAGTAACCTTTTTGCCTTTTTTTCATCAATTTGAATTCCGTTTATTTCAGCCATTATAATTCCTCCTCTGTAACTTCATCGTACAAATTATACGCATCCTTGATTTCCCAAATAACAGAATTTGCCTCCATTGAATTTAGTGATATTCTCGCAAATTCTTCTATACGATTTATTTCATTTTTAACAAGGCTGATATCTCGCTTAACTTCATCTGCCGTTAGTGACGATACTGTATTTAAAGGGCGAGGTAATGTAACAAAGTCGTATATTTCAGCATATTCTTTCCCTTGTGCTTTTCTTAGCACACGTCCACGACGTTGAATATATTCTTTTGGATTTGTAGTAGATGCTAAAATAAAAGCAGTTTTGATTTTAGGAATATTCACGCCTTCATCTAAACACTTTATGGCAATTAGCGCTTGCAATGCTTTTCCTTGTTCAAATTGTTTTTTTAATACCGCTCGTTCCTCAACATCTTCTTTAGAAGTAAATTGTGATACTCGCATATTCAATTCATTGCCTAATAAATCTGTTACCACTTCAATTTGCCTTAAATCATCAGACTCTTCATCAGGGTATATTTCACCATCGCTTAACATTGAAGTCGCGCCACAATATACCAAAATAAAATTATCATTTTGATATGGCTTGATGTGTGTCCGTAAGGATTCAATCTTTTGTCGTGCTGCTGCAACAATCCTTGCCCTTTTAAGTGCTAATATCTCTCCATATTTTGAAAGTTTGATCTTACCATTTTTATTTATGATATTTTTGGCTATTTCGGATGAAAGATTATTATATATCTCTAACTCGTCATCATCTAATGTAACGACAACCGGATAATACTTATACGGAGTTAGTTTTCCTTCTTTAATTGCTCTTTCTAAAGGATATTCAATACATTTCTCTCCAAAATACCTATATAGTGCAGCTGTTCCTTCTTCATCATTATGTCTATCCAATGTTGCTGATAATGCAAGTCTATATTTTACTTGATCTAATAGTTTTGTGCTAAGGTTTGTCGCTCCAAAATTATGAGCCTCATCTACTAATATCAAGGTGTTTTCTCTGATTTTTGAAATCTTGTTTTGCACAAAATCAGAAGTGTATGTTGCGTTTGTACATATAAAGCAAAAGAAATTACATCCGTTTACTTTGAGCTTTTGGTTTCTGACAGCATCAGAAAGTTTGGCTTTCCAATTTTTTTGCGGAGAACCACTAAATCCAATTATCGGAGCAATATTAAACAATTCAATATCTTCAACCCACTGTTCCACCAAATGCTGATAAGGGCAAGCAATAATAACTGCTAGATTGCCATTGCAAAAATTATATAATTCAGTTAATGCTCCAAGTCCTGTATATGTTTTACCTGTACCGGTAGCCATATCATAAATCCCTCTAAAATTATAGCTTTTCCACTTCTCAATAGCTTTGGTCTGATATTCATATAGTTTGAAGTTTGTTGGAATCATTGGAACATTTTTTACTTTGCACGAAGTTAAACAGTTTAATGAGCTCCTGTTACTTTCTTCATCCTGGTCTATATCCAATTCAATAATACTATCTTTTTTATATTTTTGTAGTTTTTCTTTTGCTACTTCTGGAAAATCAATAGTTTTGATGTGTGGTTCACAATCACTCCAAATAGATGTGAATGCACTTTCCTTGGCTAAAACTCTGTCTTTATCATGATCCCAAGAGCAGAACACATCAATAGACTCATAATTGTGTGAGAATGCATTTTTGCTTTCATTCATGGAGCCGGTAAAGGCTATTGTATTATTTTCAGTATCGGTCATAATTCCCATCTTTTCATGGAACATACCAATGCTGTTTTCTTCTTCTAAAAATGCAATTTTAATATCAAGCTGTCCATTGGCAATTAAATTAGCCAGTAGGTTAAGTCTTCGTTCTTCGTATATATTTTTAGGTTCTTCAAAAGAACGCTCAATGCAGTTCTCGATGATTTCTTTTCTTTTTTCAAAGCCTTTCTCAATAGCTTCAATATCATCTTCGCTTAATTTGGGAGATGCAACTAATTGTATTTTCCCGCCATTCTTTATAAGTCCCGATATACCTTTTGATATTTCGATAAGCGCTGACGATGAGAAAAACCCAACAGCTCGCTTATATATGGTTGCTTCATTTAAGAGGGGAGTATAAAAATCTTTTACCATATCATCAATAAGTGAACGGTACTCGGTTTTAATAACTACATCTAAAAAACTCATAATTACACCTCCTTATTTTTTGTAATTTCCAAGTGTAGGGAAAGCTTTCCCAGTCGAGAAAATATAGTATTTTCTCAATGAGTTGGATAGATTTCCGTTGGTATCTTTCATTTCAGCTTTTATTCTGACAAGGGTTTCATACATGATACCGTCATCGGATACAATCGTGTCAAGGGAAGTATCAAAGTGGCGTTCGATCATTCTTGCTTTGTTTATCCTTGAGCGAACTGCTTTGACTTTACTCTTTATATTATCATCTTGCAGTAAATAACCTTCAAACTCTTGATCTCTCACAATTACGCCCTCCTAACTATTTTCATGAATGTATTCCAAGGCTTCATCCAGTTTTTCAAAATCTTCATCAGTATTAAAATAACTCACGCTGAATCTGACAGTGCCGGCAGGGAATGTTCCTAAAAATTTATGTGCAGTTGGGGCACAGTGTAAACCGGTTCTTACTTCAACCCCTTGTTCACTTAGTATTTGTCCGATATTGTCGCTGCTGTATCCGTCAAATACACAGGATACGACACCAACCGCCAGAACATCATCTGCAGGCATTATTACTTTTATGTTGTCATATTTCTTTAGAATGTTTAAGAGCTTATCATGGCTCGCTTGTTCCTTAGCATAGATGTTGGAAATACCAATTTCTTTGTTCCATTCAAGCGCTGCATATAGACCTGCAATTCCCAAAATATTTTGGCTGCCCACTTCGTATCTCTCAGGGATAGTATCAGGCACATCTAGGTTTGCCGAGTCGATACCTGTTCCTCCAAATATCAATGGTTCCAATATAATATCGCCATTACAAATAAAACCTGCGATACCAAATGTAGCATACAAAGTTTTATGCCCAGCAAACACAACAAAATCATATATAGATCCACTTATATCTGTATCAATTAACCCGGCTGTTTGACACATATCAATTACATTTATTGCTCCATAGCCATGCGATAAGGTGCATATTTTTTGTATTGGTGCAACAACGCCACAAACATTACTTCCATGGCTCATTACCACTAAATTGGGGGTGCTTTCAGAAAATTGGTATTTAATCTTTTCTACATCATATTTGAGGGTGGTTTCATCTACTGCTAAAGTGATAATATTCAGCTTATATATACCTTGCAGATAGTGCAGCGTTCGTATTACTGCGTTATGTTCAAAAGGAGATACATAGACTGTACAGTTATCTGTAAGTGGAAGTCCTCTCAAAATGACGTTGATTGCTTCAGTAGCGGATGGTGTAAATACCACCTTTTTATTTTTGGCATGGAATAATTCAAGAAGCATTTGTCTAGTTAGGGTAGTTAATTTACTTGCCGAATTGATTTGTCCTCTCCCTGAATTTACACCTGTTTCTCTGTAAAATTTATCTGCAAAAGTATATACCTTTTCCGGCTTGGGATAGGTTGTTGCAGCATTGTTGAAATATGCAATTTGGCTCATAGTATTATCTCTCCCTTAACACATCTTTTCTATGAATTCCATTAAAATTTGTCTTTTTTCTTGTTCGGTAATAGAGGTTCCCATTTCATCAAGTGCATTGGCAATCTCGTTGTATAACAATTTACCTCTTTTGCTATATTCTGTTTTTTCGAATGTTCGAACAATATCTTGCCCATCTGCGCCAACGAAGGAGATCATATAACCGTTGACCTTTTGAGAACTGCTTTTTTCTGTAATCTCCATGCGATCATACTCTAATATATTTTTCTTCATTACTTCTAAATCTGCTATGAATGTCGTGATTGTATCACTTGTCCAGTCATCTAATCGAAGATTTGTTACAACTTTAGCAACCCTTTCAACGAATGTTTTTTCATCATTTCCGATATTAGTCATCAGTTGCAATAAAATATGTTCGTTGTCAGGGAATAGATAGTTAAGCGTGGATGACTTAAGCTGCTCAATAAAATCTTTTGCAATAGAGGGGAGAGTTGCTCCTGCGGCATCTGTTTTTCTAAAGATGGTTTTTATATCTAAAATCAAATGCTTAATTAAACCATTCTTTGCACTATCAAAAGTATTTTTAGTTGATTTGATATTATCAACAATGCCAAGCCTAAATTCCTTGTATCCATAAATGTCAAATACTTTATCGAACAAATAATCATGAGCATTGATATTGCCTTGTTTCAAGCTGGTAATAAACTTAACTTGTTCTTTTGGTAGTGCAATTAAATCCCTTTTATTTCCCTTGTATACCTTTTTCATTTCCTTGGCATATTTAGGCAAGCTCATATACCATCTTGACATGGCGGAAACAATATATGTAAATGTTCCGTAGTCTTTTTCTTTTTGAATAACATAATCAGAGAATAGTTCTTCTAAGTTCTCTATATAGGCTGCTTTCTCATCATTCCAATCTTCTCTATATAGAGTAAAGTCATTAGGGCTTTCATTAATGCTATTTAAAAGGTCAACGGTTATTCTTAATTCCTCACCCTTGCTTTTCACTACTGTATGTTTTTTATATGCATGAAGCACAACCGCTATATAAATTGGAATAACTCCTTTTTTAAGTCCATATCCATGGCTTGGCAAAGTAGTATCACCATTATAAGGATTCCCAAATCCAATTTGAGGCTCTGTAAGGATTTTATATAGTGCACCCAAGCTTTTGCCTTGATTATCCGTTGCCTCAAAGAACTCCTTAATTACACGCAACACTAAGCTCATGTTTGTGTCACTTGGGGTGAAATTTAACTCCGCATAATCTGATTTGTTTTGAAGTATTCCTGTCTGTATCAATGCACTTCTCATAAAGGACACTTCTTGTCCTGTTCCTGTGAGTCCTAAATTTGCACTCAATTCATTTTCTAATAACCCATTAAGTATCTTGTTTCTGCTGTTGATTGCAACAGTAGGCAAAACATCTTTATTCAAAGACTCATTGTTTATTATCGGAGTAAAAGCATAGATAGCTTCACATATTTCTGAAAGCTTTGCAGAAATTTGAGCCCTTCTTTTGAATTGCTGTCTTTCGCCATTCCAGTAATACTCTGCCAATCCAAGTTCCGGCTTTGTAAAGCTGTTAATGTATTTGCTGATGACTTCTTCCAAATCCTCAATATAAATATCGTACTCATCGGAAAGCAAGTCATCATCCGCTACATTACTTTTTAGAAGTTTTACTGCATTGTACTCGAATGCTATTTTCTCAATATCAACAAAATGCTCGGACACAACAAACAATATGCGATCGTGGTTACAATCGTAGCTTTTAAGTCTTGTTCTTATCTTTACCAAATCTTCTTTATCGGAAGGGATAATTGCGTACACTACTCCATCTGCAACCAAATCCTCTATCTTCTTGCTCCAGTTATCAACAGCAAAGAACTCATTGCTATCAATAAATGTAAAGTCGAAATAGCGGGTAATTTCCATCTCGTCATTATAGGCAGTAGGATACATGAAGCTGTCAAAAGATGCCTCGTTTAGTACATTCTTTACACTCAATGTATGCTTTGTTTTATTTATTACATCGGCTATCTCTGCTCCTATATCAACGCCGGAGCTTTCTTTAAGCTTTAAAAAGCCATTGCTTCTTTTCAAGTAAACGATGCAGTCTTTTTCGATTAACTCAGAAAGAGTTTCATTAATTTCGTCTATATTTGAAACAACATCTTTGAATATAGCAATAAGCATATCTTTAACTGGGGGTAACTTCTCAAACTGCTCAACTATATAAATTAAAGATATGGCCTTTACAATTTTAGCTGCAAAAGATTCTGAATCTATTTTTTGAAGCACCTTATAGGTTGTTTCATATAACTTATGAATCTCACTTGTATAGGGCTCTTTTCTTAGCAATGGCTCAAAATAGTCATAAACTAAATCGGGCGTAAGCATGGGAAAATCACCCTTCGCATTTTCTAAGAATGCGGTTAGGGTGTAGTTATTGTCTGCTGATAAGAATGTGAAAAGAGTTCTTTCGTTTTGAGCTACCTTTTCAGATAATCTCGGAAGAATGAAGGTAGAAATCGGATGTAATGGATAGCACCCTCTGACAGCAATATCTGCAATGTCGGCATCACTTTTATCAAAAATTCCGATGTTGGTAAATCTGGTAATTAAATCATTAAAACGATTTTCATTATCGGTCAGATAGCTTTCCCAAAAGCTTGGCTCTTTTTTTATTACGGCAGAGATGATTTCATACATTTGAGAAAAGTTGTTATGCAAATGAATATGTTTAAATCTGCCGGATACGCCTTTCCAACCATCTACCTTTTCTTTAGGTAAATTATTGTCAATATAGTTTGCAATATCTTTATGAGAAATAAGCATTAAATGCATTTGTTTATCTCCGCTGCGTTCACACTTTTCAGCAAGGTCTTGCAGAAGTTTTATATCGCTAATAGTGGCATTGGACATACTGGATTCAAGGTATTTGCTGAATTCATCATAAACAATATAAACGCCACAAAAACCTCTATCCTTTAGCTTTTCTACAACCTTTTCATAGAGTTCAACAACATCAAAGCCGACAAATGGATTAAATTCACCACCCGAGGTGAGTACGGGATATAGTTTTTCAAATTTCTCATATGTGGGTACATCGTATTGTTTAAGTGCTATTACAAAGTCATCAATGGAAACATTTATTTCATCAACAAGTTTTTTATATGTATCTGGATAGTCTTTTTTCCAACGCTCAATTGTACTGATGGCTGCTTTGAAGTTGGTTTCTGGCATTAAATCAGACAATTTTTCATTATTAAGAGCAAATTGCAATGCACTTAAAAACGACTGTGTTATGCTTGTGCTACTACCACTGACAATTATAGGTAGGAGCTTTTTATCACTTTTAACATACTCGGTGATAAAATTATATAGCTTAGGATTCTGTACATTTATTTTATTTAGCAGAGTATCAAATAAGCTAATATCCTTCTTGAACATCAGGGACATTAACATCAAGATAATATGTGATTTACCTCTACCATACGCACCCACAAGCATTCTTGCTCGGCCTCTGTCTGGGACACTGGTGCTTAACATTATATCCTCAATAACATCAATTGCTGATGTTGTTGGAATGAAATTTTTTATTTTATCATCATTGTGCAGATCATAGGCTATATTAACCGAAGTTTGGAAGCCTTTCTCTACCCATATTTTATTTTCGAACATGGCTTTTCTCCCATCTCATAGAGTGTTTTTACTGATTGATTGCCTTATAGTATTCAATTACACACCCTAAAAAATCAATTTCTTTTTTAATGTTGACAACATCAAGTCCTGCAGTACGAATTACTTTTATATACTCTAACAGCTCTAATTTGCTCAGTAAACTTGTAAGAGCGATTACATCAAGGTTAAAAAGCTTTCCGATATTACAGCTATCACTCTGTATGGATGAAATTCTAATTTGTTTATTTCCTTTTGCTTGATCCACAATAATTGCCAAAGCTATAAGCGGATGAATGGTATCTATTTTAGGCACACTTTTACGATAGACTTTAGCTTTTTTGTTTGCAAAATCAATTAAAGATAGTTCACCTAACGGGCAGTCAATATTACTCTCGGGATGAACTTTCCCCGGATTCGATTTAATTCTTGGAACATAAGTATTTATGATGCAATTAAAATCATCCTCTAATGAGCGTTCGGAAACCTCACTACCATTTAAGATGATGTAAGAATTTAGTTGCTTAACGAAATCTTCCTTAGTAAACTCTTTACGGTTGAATTCATTAAAGAAATAGTACCATGCAGTCGCATCATCCTTGTTGGAAGCAAGTTTATACTGCAGTAGCCAAAGTGTTCCCATTTCTTCTATGTATTTGTCATTATGATATATGATTTCGCCCAAAGGAGTAAGCTGCTGATACCTTTTACCTGATGTGGGTTCTGCCGTAAGACCTACAACCTGTAACCAATATCTCAATGACTTAACCATATTTGAACCAATACCTAAAATATCCATGGGGTTTCCATTGTTACCCATAAAAACTGTTGAATCGGCAACAACATTTTTCATTCCTTTATATAACCAACCTTTTCTGATAAAAAAGGTTTCATGTCCTCTAAATTTCATACTATTCCTCTTTCCTTGTTGATGCGAGTAATAGATAAACACCTACTCTTTGGTTTTTAAATATTTATCCATCATACATCCGCCTTCAAGATATTTTGCAGTTACGCACATTTTGCATCTTTTGCATTTATTTTCGCTGATTCTGTACTCATCATTGATAATTGAAATCGCTCCAAACTTACAAAGAGATTCACATTTCAAACATTTTCTGCAAGAATTAAATTTTCTGACTTGATAACCAATCATTCGTTGTAAGTCATCTTGCTTTGAAACATTCATTGTTTTAATTTTTACAGAAAACTCATACCCATCTTGAGCAAATGGTTGTACCGATATAATTGGCACCATTGTTTTCATGTCCAACACTACGGTTTCATTGATTAGATTCCGTCCAAGTTCCTTTGACACCTTGCCAAATGGGGTAAGCATACCCAAGAAAATATCATCAACAGGATGATTTAAACTATATATTTTTGCGTTATCTTCAGCGGTACAATTAGTAAATCTGATTTTCACATCTTCGGCTGCAGATAGGCCGTTTCCACCTTGACGAGCTTTCCATTTACCTGTATCCACATAAACTTGGGGATCGGGTTTACCAACTTTGATAGCAAAGCCAATTAGAAAATCTCTCCATTTTTTTGCTTGTTCTGGCATATATATACTTGATAAAAATTGAGCTCGATCATTGTTATTAGGACAACACCAACATCCTACTCGGTCATATCCTAAACGATAAGCATCGTTAAAATCTATTTTTTCTCCTAAAATATAGAGCCAAATGTCAATATCTTGCCACAAGAAGATAGGCGAGGCTACTTTTTGTTTTTGTATTTTAACAGCTTCTGCATTATCTTCAACTCTGTTGTATTTGCTACGGCTGACCGACTCGCATTTTCTAATTCCGTAAAAGGATAATATATCTTTGTCACGATATAGACTGTTTAAGACACGAGTAATAGGACCTGTCTTAAACATAGAACAACACCAACGGAGCATACGAGCCGGTGGTCCAATTTCTTCGCACATTGAATAAAAATCTTGTTCTTTATTTTTGGCAGTTTTGAAAATAGCTTTGGGATTATTCTCTCTAAATCTTTTTGCATATTCCATTGTAGTAGGGAATTCAAGAGTTGTATCACCAAATATATGCACAATACTTGGATTACTTAATGCTCTTACCGTTAAATCCGCAGTAACAGTGGAATCCTTACCACCAGAGAAAGAAATAACGATATTTTCTTCGGGATAGTCTTTCGCTGTATTTCTTATAAAATCTGTTGCTTCATCAAACAAATAGTTAAGGCGTTCTCTATTTGCTAAAATAAATCTATCGATTGTCTGATTAAATACTTCATAATTATTTTTATCCTTGTTAGCATTCAGCTCTTCGGTAATATAATTGCAGGTGTATTTTTTATAGGCATTGCTTGTCATAGCTTTTACTTTTCCATCTATGTAATATCTATTATTAGATGCCCAAACCGTTTTATCAGCATATGCAAATGGCTGGGCTAATAAAATCTCTACCAATAAGCGTTCCTCGGGGAACACAGGTCGGAGATCCGCACACATATACTTTGTTTCTTTGCCACATAAGGGGCATATGTTTTTATCAATTCTGTCTGATGGTTTGATAATTGGAATCTTGCAATCTTCACACCAATACACCAGTACAGGAGCATCTTGTTCAGTAGGAGTGCCACAAAGCTCACAAACAACGCTGTTAGTTTCTCTATTACATTTTTTACACCACATATCGCAGCACCTCCGATTAAAATTATATATTTAATTTATTTTTATTCTTCTACATAATACTCCAATATTTTTCCAACATCACAGTCAAATAATTTACATAGCTTATTTAAAGTGGAATAATCAATGCGTTCCATTCTGTCATGATAAAGATTTGAAACAGTAGCTCTTGAAAGACCTGTCTTTTCATGAACATCTTGCATTTTGTATTTTCGTTCTCCCATAAGGATTGATAGATTGCATTTTATAGCCATTTAATCACCGCCTTCGCTATATAAAAACTCAATATATAATATACCAGAAACAAAGTAATAAGTAAATAGATATGATTAAAAAATGTAACCATATCTATTTATTTTCTTGTAGAATTAACACCGACTATGTCGTGGAGCGTAAAAATCTTTAGCATCAAAATAAGTTCAATTACTTTCATGTTAGTTCATAGCAAAGCACACGGTGGGCGTCTGCTTTTAAGGCTCTATCCTGTCGCCAATGTCTTAGTGGCCACAAAGAATGACTTTATTTCATCTCTGATATCAATAACAACGGGAAAATAAGTTTTCCTAGTAAGTATAAAAGAAAAACGTTGCAAACCCGTATCGGCTGCAACGTTTCTTATTCCATATTCTGTTGTGCTTGGGACATTCATTCGTCCTCTGTTTCGACTTCCTTAACCTCTTTTGCTGTGGCGGTAACTTTCCGCAATCCATTATCGCTTATATCATCAAGCAGGCTTTCAAGCTGTCTGCGCTGCGTAGATTTGTCCGTTTCATTATTTGGAAAAAAGAACTGGTCTACCGACACATCTAAAAGAGTGACAAGTTCATAAAAGATTTGCAGGCTGGGATGCTGTCCACTATTTTCAATGGACGCAATATACCGAGGGGCAATGTGCATTTGGTCTGCTAACTGATTCCTCGATATTCCTTTTGCTTTTCTTGCTGCTTTTATGGCTTGACCGAAAGCCTTAAAATCATATTTGTCGATTTCACGCTTCATTATTATTTCACCCTATTACATCTTACCGTTCACCTTTATGCTTTGGATATGATTACACATATCATATACATGACTTAATTAAATCTAATTATTATGCTTTTCACAAAATTCTATTCTAGTCATTGCAAAGAAATAAAAATGGTGATAAAATATAGTTAACCCACTCATATATTGACTATGCCACATAAATAAAAGCGAGGAAAAAGTATGTCTGATAATTATATTCAGGTATCAGGTGCAAGGGAACGAAATCTAAAAAACATAAATGTTCTGATACCCAAAAAAGAAATTACGGTTTTTACAGGTGTTTCCGGTTCAGGAAAATCATCTTTGGTATTTGATACAATAGCGGCAGAATCGCAAAGACAATTAAATGAAACCTACACCAGTTTTATCCGCCACCGTATGCCGCATTACGGAAAACCCGATGTGGACACCATTGAAAATTTGTCCGTAGCCTTTATTATCAATCAAAAACGATTAGGTGGTAATGCTCGTTCAACAGTTGGGACAATTACAGATATTTATTCTGTATTACGTTTATTGTTTTCCAGAATTGGAGAGCCATTTGTAGGTTATTCAGACGTTTTTTCATTCAACAATCCGGCTGGAATGTGTGAATATTGCGAGGGCTTGGGCAAAATTGAAACCATTAATATTGAAAGGCTGTTAGATAAAAATAAATCCTTAAATGAGGGGGCTATCCGTTTTCCAACTTTTGAACCCGGCGGTTGGCGATTAACCCGCTATATTCATTCAGGTTTTTTTGATAATGACAAAACAATTAAGGACTATTCTGCCGAAGAACTGGAGCTGTTACTTTACGCTGATGGAATTAAGGTTAAAAATCCTACCCCCGAATGGCATAAAACCTCCTTGTATGAGGGTTTGCTTCCACGCATTGAACGGAGTTTTCTTAAAAAAGAAGATGGCGAAAAGGTTAGATATGGAAAAGAAATTGAGCGGTTTGTTGTAAAACAGGATTGTCCCCACTGTCATGGAACACGCTTGAATGATAAGGTACTATCTTGCAAAGTGAACGGAAAAAATATTGCGGAATGCGCAGATATGCAAATAAATGAGCTTTTGGATTTTGTTCAATCTATTCATGCTCCCGTAGCCGCTACAATCGTTTCAGAACTTGTGAATCGGATTCAGCACATGATATCCATTGGGCTAGGCTATTTAAACTTAGGCAGAGAAACCTCTACACTTTCAGGTGGAGAGTCGCAAAGAATTAAAATGGTTAGCCAGCTTGGCAGTAGCTTGACCGACCTTACTTACATTTTTGACGAACCGAGTATAGGGCTTCACCCTCATGACATAAGCAAAATTAATGAGCTTATGAGGTTGTTGCGTGACAAAGGGAACACTGTTCTGATTGTAGAGCATGATCCAGACATGATAAAAATTGCAGACCATATTATTGATATGGGACCAAGTGCGGGAACCCACGGAGGGGAAGTTGTATATCAAGGAAATTTAGATGGGCTGAAAACAGCGGGTACTCTCACGGGAAAATACTTATCCTACTGCCCCAAACTAAAATCTGATATTCGTGCCCCGAAAGGTTGGCTTTCTATTCAAAATGCAACCATGCATAATTTGAAGAACCTTTCGGTTGATATACCAAGAGGAGTAATGACTGTTGTAACCGGAGTTGCCGGTTCAGGAAAAAGTACGCTTATTAATGGGGTATTGCCACGGTTATATCCTGAAACTGTTTTTATTGACCAGAAAGGAATTCAAGCGTCAAAACGTTCCAACATTGCGACCTTTACAGGTATCTTTGACATTATCAGAAAATTATTTGCGAAGAGGAACGGTGTAAGCGCCTCCCTATTCAGTTTCAATTCCCAAGGTGCTTGTCCTGCCTGCAAAGGTCTAGGAGTTACTTATACAGATTTGGCGTTTATGGATACAATTGTTACGGTATGTGAGGAATGTCACGGAAACCGTTATTCGGACGAAGTACTTGCCTATCAGCTAAGAGGAAAAAGTATTGCCGATGTTCTTAAAATGACGGTCACAGAAGCCTTAGAATTTTTTCAGGAAAAAGAAATCGTAACTGTACTAAAACGGCTTTCAGACGTTGGTATCACTTATGTTTCTTTAGGACAACCATTAAGCACGCTTTCAGGTGGTGAATTACAGCGAATTAAGCTTGCTTCCGAACTTGAAAACGATGGTCAGATTTATGTTTTGGACGAACCGTCAACAGGTTTGCATATGGCTGATATAAAACAATTGATTGGTGTAATGAATCGCCTTGTAGAACAAAATTCCACTCTTATTGTTATAGAACACAATTTGGATATTATTTGTCAAGCAGATTGGATTATTGACATAGGCCCCTATGCAGGACAGAATGGTGGTAAGATTATGTTTACAGGATTACCGAAAGATTTAATCAACTGTCCAGATTCTTTAACTGGAAAGCACCTGAAAAAGTATATTAATGAAAAATAGGAGGTTGACTTAATGGCTATAAAAGAATTAGAGGAAAGTTATGTTCCCTTTCAATGCATGATTGTATCAGATTCAAATCGGTTCAACGTTGAGGGTGTTTCAACGGCACAATACTATATACTCGATACATTGAATAAGCAGGGGGCGAAAACCACGAAAGAACTTGCTGAAATGAGAGGTATCTCACAATCTGGCATTTCAAAATTAACAAAGCGTTTGCTGGAAAAAAAGTATATTATTCAGGAAAGGCAGACGAATGACCGCCGCTCTTACAATATTGTTCTTACCAAAGAGGGGAAAGCTTTTTTAAATCGTGTTGAGGATTTTGGAAATGAAATTATGAACCTAATTGAAGAAGCATTAACAGAGGAAGAAGTACATGCTTTTTCAATGATGTGCAAAAGGATTACGAACTTATACGCAGAAAAGCAATAGACATACTTAGTCGAATACAAGAAATTATCTGCCCTACGGTAAATAAAAAAAACCGTAGTTATGGCAGATGTTTCGTTGTGCTGTAATTGCATAATGTAGCCAGACGGCGGTTTTGAGATAAAATCAAAGCCGCCGTTTTTCTGAAAAAAATTGAATTACGGAGGGTGTATTAAAGTCGCCCATTTTTTAGGACACGACGGTATTAGGAGGTATCGTTGTGTCCATTTTTATTTGTCATACACCACCTGATTTTTATTATTCGTTAAAAAAAGTCCAGCTCCGCCAACGGGATATTTTGGCTATAAAGATGAACACACACATCATCATATAATTGTTAATAATTCATTTTTGCCTGGTTGCGCTATGCATCCGGGCTTTTTTACGTTTATAGATTCTCGCTGCCGCTCTCCACCACTGTCCTTTCGATTTCAGCAAATTCCAAAAATTGAAAGGATGGAAAAATATGAAAACAATAAATTTAAAAGATTATTACCCCTTTTACGCACAAGACACCTTTGTGGATGTTCCTGATGAACTATTAGCTATCTTTGAGGAATCTGCAAAAGCCGAAGCAGCATACGAGAGAAAAAAATTCCGCTATAAAGCTCACTATTCCCTTGACCGTGGCGATGGAATTGAGCATGACATCTTGTTTGTTTCCCTTTCACCCGATGAGATTTACGAACGTAAGCTCACAAGTCAGCAGCTCCACGCTGCCATTGCCTCTCTGCCGGACAAACAGGCAAAGCGAATCTATGCACATTATTTTATGGGCATGAGTAAGACAGCCATTGCCAAAGCAGAAGGTGTAAGTGAAAAAGCTGTCCGCATTGGTATAGAAAGAGGCTTACATACCATAGAAAAATATTTGAAAAGTTTTTTCTAAATCATGTTCCGTTTCCCCAAGAAAAAAGTCAGGGTATATGGAGGGAGGTAAAATCCTTCCATATGTTCCTTGATAACCGAATATACGGTATTTTGAGTACGAAACTTATGTAGCTGAAAAGCAAAGCGACATAATGGGCATCGCCATGATGATTGCTGTAACACACTTGCCAAAATAAGAAACCAAATAATTGATTAGAGCCTTTATGAGCAAGGGTAAATACAGCAGTCGGAGCGATAAATGCAGCCATTAGACCGAATGGTAGCACGTTCGCCGCAATAACACACATAAGGGATAATGATACTTTCTCACGACCTCCCACAGACTTGAGGGGGAGTTCCTGCAGTATGCGTAGCTTTTGGGACAAGCACATACGGTATTGCGGGGCTATGATGCCGAGCTAACGGCAGCTCAAAATATCCCCTTGCCAGGGTGCGTGGCAAATATGGCAAACAGATAAAACTAACCACACCGCATTTTTGTTTTAAGCAAATTTGCGGTGTGCTTGGTTTTACAATAAATGATGCAGTGACAAACTTTTCATAAATGCTATATATGCTTATACTTTATATAAGCAATACACTTGGAGGTGATTGCGAATGGAAAATATCAAAAATGCACCTGATCCTACTGCTACCGCTGCTACACCGCCTAAATCCTATGAGAAAGTCAAAGCATATCAGAATTTTATCAATGTGCTTTCTCAGATTATAGAAAAACATGGTGCAGAGGTCTTAGAAGAAATCAATCATGATATCTAAAAGAGCAGTGCTTATGGATTGATGTTTTCCAATGATTTATTGGAGGTCAACTACTATGAATAGGAGTGGAAAAAAATGTGTACTTTACCCTCGTGTAAGTACCGAAATGCAGGTTGATGGGTTCAGCTTGGACGGGCAAAAAAATAGCTTAAAGCGTTTTGCCGACAGAGAAGAAAGGGAGATAGTAGACATTTACGAAGATGCTGGTAAATCCGGCAAATCCATAGAAGGCAGACCCGCTTTAAACAAATGCTATGTGATATTGAAAATGGTTTAGAAATTGATTACATCTTAGTCTATAAGCTCTCCCGATTTGGAAGAAACGCAGCCGATATTTTAAATTCTTTGGAACACGTTCAATCCTTTGGCGTAAACTTAATTTGCATTGAGGAAGGGATTGATTCCTCACAAACAAGCGGAAAGCTTTTGATTTCAGTGTTGTCTGCTGTTGCTGAAATAGAACGTGAAAATATCATAGAGCAGACAATGAATGGTAGAAAAGAAAAAGCCCGTCAAGGTGGCTGGAATGGCGGGTTTGCTCCCTATGGTTACTACCTCAAAGATAAACAACTCTATATCCAAGAAGATGAAGCCGGAGCAGTACGAATTATCTTTGATAAATATGTAAATGGCGATATGGGATTTTATAAAATTGCCAACTATCTTAACTTGCAGGGTATCCAAAAAATCAAACGTGCCAACGGTACTCTCTCTCAGTGGAGTACACATTTCGTCAGAATGATAATCGACAATCCTGTATACTCTGGAAAAATTGCTTTTGGCAGACGGACAAGAGAAAAGGTCAAAGGCACAAAAAATGAATACCGCCAAGTACACCAAGATGAATACATTATTGCAGACGGTCAGCACGAGGCTATCATAAATGAGGAACTCTGGAGCAAAGCACATGAAAAGCGAGAAATAACAGGCATAAAATCCCCATCTAAAATTGGTCGGGACAGGACGCACTTATTAAGTGGTATTTTAAAATGCCCGAAATGCGGTGGCCCGATGTACACCAATAAACACGCTTGGACAAATAAAGACGGTACATATCAAGAGATTTATTATTATGTGTGCAGTAAATCTCGAACAGCACGGGGAAAAAGCTGTGATTATAAAGCTATGCTCAAGAAAACTGACATTGAGCCGCTTGTCATTGAGGCAACCAGAGAGCTGATAAAAAATCAAGATTTTGCAGCAGAAATCAAATCAAGGATAGGCAAGGAAATTGACACTTCTACTTTAAACAGAGAACTAAGCAATTATGAATCCAAACTGCGAGAGGTCGAGCTTAATAAAACCCGTCTTGAAAATGAAATTGACAGTCTGCCGGAAGATACTCGTTTTAGGGAACGCAAGCTCCACGATATGACTCTTCGCCTTGATGGACTGTATGACACCATTGTAGAACTTGAAAAAAAGATTGAAGATGTAAAGCTGCGCCGCAAAGCCGTGGAGCAAGATGCCATCACATTGGAAAACATCTACACCCTGCTGGCAAACTTTGATAAAGTGTATGATAAAATTAGCGATGAAGAGAAAAAATCCCTAATTTCTTCGCTAATCAAAGAAATAGAGATTTTTCCATGTGACGAGGCTGAATTGCCTTTGAAGTCTATTTTATTCAATTTTCCTGTTTATAAGGACGGTGGAGATGTTTGTGGGTTTTTGTGGGACAAAAGTACGCACGTCTCAACGTGCCTTGAAGAGTTAAAAAAGATGCCGCTAGAACCAGGTGGGGCCTTGGCGGCAGGGTATATTTTAGAAACAGTCGCCTGGACAGGTCGCTTTTTCAGTGTTTCTGCGTCTGCTTTTGCTTTCAATTCAAGTAAATTGTAAGCAATAAAACCTTCAAAAGCGTGTTGATCTCTTGAAAGCTTTATTTGATACAATTAGCTTTGCCTATTCTCTTAGATACATAATACCAGTTTACAACCTAATTTTCTTAAGTGCTTCTAAATCCTCGTAATATCTACTTACCGTCATATTCATGCATGCAATCCTATTAACAGGAGTGTATCCGTACTCGTTCGAATGTGGTAAAATGCTGGTAGCTCATAATGTTTCCTCCGTTTGAATGTTGTCTCGATAACACCATTCTACACGAAAGTTTCATTATGGGCTATTCTTTTACCCTATTAGTGTGGCGCACTTCATTTTACAATCTAACTAATATTTAAACAGATATTCTACTCAATATTTTTAATAACAAGCTTAAGCGTTAATTTTACTGTATGATTTAAAATACAATTAAAATATAGTGTAGCGTTACTTAAGCTTACTGCCGTCATGTATTTTTCAATTGAATCATAATTTTAAAACAGTATATTCTCAATTTAAGGTTTAGCATTTGTTGCGTTTTGAAGCTTAAGTGCAATTAAAAATAAGATATATGCTGTTAACATAGTTAAAGATATGAATATATTAAGATTTATATCATAGTAGTAAACCATATGTAAATCAATATATTTAAATGTCAACAAAAATTCAGGCGAAAAAAACAAGAAAGGGAACATAAAGCATTGGGTTGCACCTAAAATTATGGGGACTAAATTAAAAAAATTTTTTTTATATAAATGAGACCATATAATTATTCCAAGTAAGATAAAAAAGCATAAAACAGAAATAAAACATATTAATAAACTAATTGTTGGATGAATTCCATACTTTGTTTGCTCAGAAAAATAATAATTAATATACAAAAGACCTATAAATGAAAAAGTAGGAAATATTCCTACCACAATGTTCCTTATATGTTTAATCATATTAGCACCTTGCTTTCAAACGAATGTGTAGTTTACTTAATCTATTTAATTATTGATTGAATAGAAAGGAATCCGTCAAGCGATATCCCCGATTCCTTTCTATAAATCTCTTGCTATTAACAAAAAAGTTTATTGGGGAACTGGTTTTAAGAACCAAATTTTGTGGCGATACTTAGAGTTTGAGAGCCCGCATGTTCCATTCCGGACACCCACACTTTTGCGCTACTCGACATGAAAGGACCCTCATCAGCATCTACATAGTCAACATAGCCCCAACCTGTATTATAGCTAAATGAATTGCTTGTGGGAGATTTACTCATGCTATTATCAAAAAGCCCATCTTTCATACCACATTTACGGTCTGAAAAATAAATTAAACTATTGTTACCAGTCCAGCCCCCATAAAGTCTAGAAACTTTAATATAGCGACCGCTAGAATCATCTTTTCTCGTATATACAGCTGTTAATGATGCAGTCGCATAATCATTATCTTTTGTTGATGAATCACTGCTACGTAAATTACTACCTAAAGCTAAAGGTAGGCTCACCTCATAAGTTACAGCAACGCTATCACTGGATCTAGCCATAACTTTAGTTTTTGTTGCTTCCAAAGCAACTACTTCACCTGTTACATTATCTGTCATTGTTGCAACTACATTTGTATTAGCAATAGCTTCATCAATACTGCCCTGACTTATTGCATCATTACTACTAGCAAAACTCTGAACAGCTAAACCGAGTGTTAAAGTACTACATAATACTAGAGTATTAATTATTTTGATTATTTTCCTCATGTTATATCCTCCTTGTCCTAGTAAGACTACAATGCTTTAAACATGTATGGTAGCCACAATAACTTTTCAAGTTGTTTTTTAAAAGTACACCACTACACTAGCATCATTGCATATTTGAATCCTGATACCTCCTTAATCATATGACACTAGAGCAGTTCATAAGACTACAGAACATTGATTAAAATTAACCCCTGCCGATACAATATGTACAAGGATTCCGTGTTTACATTTAAAGTTGTTATTACCACAGGAAGTGTTGCCCCCTCCCTTCTAAAAAGCGAAAATGTTTCTAAAAACCCCATTCCCTATTTACACCAAAACAATAAATCATGGATTATCAAACCTTTTAATTCTTTTTCTGCTGGCATTGAGCAAAAACTAAACCCGCGGACAATGAAATCCCGATGCAAACTAAAAAAGAAAACCTATTTTGTTTCAGTAAAAATAAAATAAGTATTACAGCACTTTCAATACCTAAGTGAACAACAGTTTTTTTGTAATAATATTTTTGCTCATCTTCATCAAGTGGTTTACTAGGTGTTTCCACAGGAGCAAGCTTCAGAAGAACCGGTATAGCTATAAGTAACATAGCAACACCTAAAAAAAGCATATATTCTTCTGGTGTAAACTTTATGACTCGTAATACCAAAATGACAACTCCACTTGACATCAAATAGCAATTTATTGCCTTTTTGCAATGATACCCACCTGCATACGTACGAATAGAAGAGAACGCCATAAGAAAAACAATGACTTCTAATGTTAGCCCAAACAATAACCCTAAAACAATGCTAGTGATAATACTTGCCCCATGTTCTATGGCACAAGATAGTCCATACACAATGATTTCTTTATCTATGTTTGGATTACTTTCATTTTCAATCAATACACATGCAAGTTTTTCTAGCTTTTTGCCGATCATTAAAACTTACGCAAACGCTTTGCAGTCTCTGGCAACTTTGGTTGATGGAAAATATAAGCACAATTTCTATTTGCAACATAAGTTGTCATAACAAAAGCAAACGAAGCTATTACATATCCATAATTTGCTAAAAACTTTTTCATCGTTTTTCCTCCTCCCCATTTATTATGCGTTAATTATAGCTCATTTAAGTTCCCATCACACAAAGTGAGGATAAAACTGGCAAAAACAAGGACGAAATTTGCAAAGAAACTATTTAAATTGAAAATAACCCTCTAAAAAGAGAGCTATTTTGTAAATTAGCTATTCATTTTTTATTTCACCATATAACAAAATTTCCAAACTGAAATTATTATTTATTGTTGTAATTTTAAAATATCCATCTTTTTCTTGTACTAATTTTCTAATGCTTTGTAACCCTATTCCATGCATCGTTCGATTTTGTTTTGTTGTTAAAGGAAGTCCATTTTTAAAATTTAAAGATCCCGTAAATGGATTTTCAATTTTTATTAAAAGATTTTTGTTATCCTCCAAAATAAGAATACTTAATTTTTTTTCTATAGACTCTCTTTTGCATAAACATTCTAAAGCATTATCAATGGCATTTCCTAAAATAATATATAGGCTACTTTCATTAAGCATTTTCTCTAATGCTAACATTTACTTCTATATCAATATTTTTTTTAACTGCAGATAACAATTTATAATTTAGTATTCTATTTAGTTTTTGATTTTTTGTGTATATTTTAATATTATCCAATAAGACTTTACCAATTAACAAATCAACTTTATTTTCTACTTCACTTAATGAATCCTCAGTTTTCTCTTGTAATTTTGCTTTTAAGTAAACTAGATTATGTTTTAAATCGTGCTTTATTTCTCTAATTTTTTCAAAAGTTAAATTGAAGTGCTTTTCCAGTTCAATGTAATATTCTGATTGATTTTTTAGAAGTTCATTTTCATATTTTAATTTTTCGATTTTTCTTAATCTATCAAATAAAAAATAAAAAAGTAAATTAATAAATACAACGCATAAAAGAGCTGCAACTACAAGCCATTGAACCTTGCTAACAACATGTTTTGACAATTCCTTCAACGTATGCATTATAAAAATACTGCAAACAGGAATTATAGCAACCTGTAAAGAATCAAAAAAGTAAAATTTATCAGAAATTTCTTTTTTCCTTTGATATAGCTGCATTGTCTTTACAACCAATAACATAGCAAGACCTGCTATTAATGAACCTATTATTTTAGATATATCATCAACAGCGATTTGATTTAAGGGAGTTTTCAAATGGATACTATAGATAACACCTACAATTAATTCTAATAGTACAGCACCCGTAGTATAAGAACATACTATTACTAACTTATTCCTAAAGCTACCTGAATATAGCAACATTATCACAAATGCCAATAAAACTTGCGTTAGAATATTTGTTATGGGAGATACTTGCCAAAAATATGTAATAGTGCCAATAACAAAATATAATATATAAGCTACTGCTTTAATACTGCTTTTTCTGTTTACTGTTTTTCGTTTTAAAAATAAGCTAATCGTATTATTTAATGTATATAACGATAACAGATTTATGGCCATATACAAAACAATTTGAAATTCAACCGATAACATCTACTCTCTACACCTTTTTTCAATATATTTTAAATACCTTTCTTGCGTATTGACTTTGTAACTTTTGCCAATATTATAAGTTTTATTTGTTTTTCTAACAACAAGCTTATCCTCTGATTTTAGAGAAATATACATTAAATTAAAAATATATGAACGATGTGGCATAATAAACTGATCCACTCGTTCTAATTTTAACCATATGGCTGACAATGTATCATAAAAAGTGTCTTTGTAACTATCAGTATAAACAGTAATTTCATTACGACTACTTTCAAAGTATATAATTTCTTTTATCGGAATATATTTTAATGTTCTTCCTTTTTTATAGCTAAATATGGTTTCACTGTCTTTTTCTAAAATATTATATGCCTTTCGTAAGGCTTTTTCTAATTTTTCAGTTTCAAGAGGTTTATCAATAAACGCTATGGTTCTAAAATCAAACAACTCTTTTACTCTATCATCATAACTTGAAATAAAAATAATTAAATTATCTTTACCCATTGAACGTATTCTGGTCGCTGTTTCTATTCCATCTATGCCATCCATTAAAATGTCAAGTAAAATAACATCATACTGATTTTGGGCTATATCATTACATAATTTTTCTCCGTTAGAAAATGGTACAATTTCAAAATCTTCTTTCCATTTTTCTTCTATAGAACTTAGAGCTCTCATTACTTTGTCCCTATCTATTTTCATATCATCACAATATGCTATTTTCAACATAACAATCATCCTTTTACTGTAACATTCTAATTTTAAAAGAATTTCTTATAGTTTTTCGGAATAAAAATATCCCTACTAAGGTACATATAAAACCAGCAAGCGCATAATACCTGATGTTAGTATGATTTAGTGGACAAAAAAAGTTTTACACAGTAAAATCTTTTGAGAGAATGTGTTCACATGTCTCATAAAAAGGTGACAGATACGCCGTGGAATTCAAACAACAAAACGTCAATCTTTATCTTGCTGGTACACCGCTTTCAAAAGCTGGCAAGTGAATATGGCTTAATAGAGCAGACTATTTACAAATAGATTAAACTTTATTCTCCAATCGTCGAGGACAATAAAGGAGTCGCAGTTTCTATGAAGGAGTATAAAGATCTTAAGAAAAAGATGCTGTGTACTCATCAAGCTGGTTCCGCTGTGTAAACATAATAGGAAATTTGAATTTACTATGGATTATATAACGCCCTTTATACAAAGTGTCTTGCACGATAGCTACTTTACCCGTATCGTGTCTCCGCCAAATATTTTAAATATGTCCTCTAGCATAATCTACCTTGTAAGAACTCCAACACACTTTTTCTGTTGTTTATAACAAATTTATGCTCAAATCCATCCTTTGTAAATACAGATATTCCATTGGGAACAATACCAATTGTATTTCGTTTTTCTAAACTAACAATATCTGCATATTCAATATGAGTTTCTCCTCGCTGAATATTAAATGCGTGGATTTAATTGTTAGTCCTGTTTCCCCAAAGGCTACTTTCCCACCAACAGCTTCTGCTCCCCTAAAATAATTTGCTGAAATTATTTTTCCAATATAATCGTTCATATAAGTTTTTCCTTTCATATTATTATAAGTCACATTTTTACCATCCCAGTCAATATAAATTGCCAACAAAATAAAGATATTTCTATTTATAGGGACTATTTATAAAAATACTGGGAAACTGATTATTCTAATAATTTGGCTCATAATATATACTTACGTCAGTTCTTTTCCACAATGTGGACAATGCTCAGGAACTGGCCCCCTAACACATGTAAGAGATTTGCCGCAATGGGGACATCGGTAAAAAAAGGAGAATTGAATCGCTTCAACAATCACAATAATAGCTCCAATAACAATTATCCAATTTTTAGCAGTAATCATTCCTACAAATAAAATGAATAAACAAATGCCCACTCCAAGCAACAGCATAGTTCTGCTCTTATGATAGTTCATAACGCATCTCCTCCATATATTTAAAATTTATCTTATACGTTATAAACATAATGGGAAACTCTATATTAAGAACAAATGTGTTAAAAGCTTTACCACAATATCTTTCAAACAATGATTTTACGGTCAATTAAGTTTGACCAAATATTTTTCAGATTCTCTATTAATAGTGATGAAGCATCCTTTTCGATTATACCCAATTGCCCAGCAATGTCTCATCTGAACTTAGAAAATGCTTCCTGATTAATCTTTTGTTCTTCTGTAAAAAATCCAAAGATCACTTCCCTTAATGTAGTTTCATTTTTAAAATAATCTTTGTTTCTTATGTACAGCTCCATAATATATGGCTCTGGATAAGCAATTCTTTTTTTAGCAAGTTCAATCCCTTGATTTTTATGATAGTTGTATAAGAGCTGTATTTTAAACATTTCTAGATATTTTTGTGTTTTTTCGTTTACATCCAGAATTTTAGTTTTTACTTCACCAGATTCATCTATTTTAAATTCAAAATAAGAATTGATATTTTCTTCATATGGATTAATCACAGATTCCTTATCACCTTTCAATGATTGATTGCATTGTTGACACGATGGAACTATATTATATAATGACATAGAGAAATATGGATAATTTTTTTGGGGTAAAATGTGGTCTAAATCAGCTCTCATCATCCACTTGAAGTTAAAACAGGTGTGATATACTGTCTGTTGCAATAAAGACATACACGCAAACCACTTTCAAACACAAATGAATATGCATTCCACACACTATTTGCAGTAGGTGATATGTAATTAAAGTTATATATAGTAATCCCAATGTCATTTAATTCTTTAAGTTTTTTTTGAACTGCTCTACATTTAACTTTGTTTTGGGTATTTGTTCAATCTTTTTTTTATCATCAGGAAAGCATCACAAAGCATCTCAACTATTTTAGTTTGCACTATATCGCAATATTGCGTTTTACCTGATTTTTCACACGCTATTTTTCCTAATAGATCAAAAAAAGTCACTGTAATAAATTTGTCATAGCCAAACCAAGATGAAATATAGTCTTTAAGCTCTATTGTATTATGCGCATCTTTTCTAACAATTTTTTCATATAATAATTTAATTATAATTGGAAATTTTGTCTGAATCTTTATATTTAGTTTTTTCAACTCATCTGATCTACCTATTGAAAAACTATTATTTTTCATTTCTTCTTCAACAATAAAATCAATAAATTCCCCATATATATTTTTTTGTTGTTTGGCAATCATTTTTTATTCTTGATTTATTAACTTCATACGGAATAACATCAATCTCTTTTGAAGCTTTTTATTGAGATAAGACACGTTTTTGAAAGTACGCTTTGTGCTTTTCCTCTATTTCTTTTGATAAGATAATCTTAAACAAATCACACCCCCTCCAGTTCGCCTATAATAGCTTTGATAAACTCTCTTTTTTCGTCAACACTTAAATCTTTATAAGTTGTCAATGCATTACCAACTTTTTGACTTATTTGCTCTTTATCTATATATTTTTTATAGTCCCTAAGTTTATGAGAAAGCATTTCATAAACAACTGGCTCTCCAATTTTGTTAACAAGATATTCAATAAACTTCAGTTTATCTTCTTGTATAAGCAATTTCTCATCAAGTGCATTATTGAGTAATTCCAAGCAATGATTGATTTTTGAATATGAAAAATCGCCTAATGTTTCACACAAATTTTTAATATCTAAAAAAAACGAATTAGCAAATAACGTATGAATATTTTGTGCAAAAGTTTTTTCTTCACTATTTTTACATCTAAAGCCGCACCCATGATTTCATTAGTATATTTAGTTAATCTTATCACAGATGAATGGTCAATATCAGAAATTAAAATAAGCGAATGAGTGGTAAAAATTATTTGAACTTTGTACGACTTAAATATTTGAACTAAGAAATCCACAAGAGATTTTATATAACGTTGTTGCCATCTGGGATGAAATGTTAAATCAGCCTCATCAATTAAAATAATCAAACTATCAACTTGTATTCTTCCAGCAGGAAAATTGTTATATATAGTATATTGATTAATATTATGATCTTTTTGAAGGATAGAAAAAAATCGTGCATACAAACTAAAGAGATTAAACTCCCCAGAGCTTAAGGGCCAGTAAAAATCAATGTATCTATAATCAAATTGATCGTTACATGTAGCTTAACAAACTCCATAAAAGCTTGTTGCCTAAATTCAGTGTCTAAAGCAATAATTACTTTTTCCCCGCTATTAACCTCAACTTCTAAGTCATCATGTGGTTGATTAAGCCATTTCATAAAATTAATGTAAGGGAGAAGTATCGATGATTCTTCTCTGAAATTTGTCTTTTTAATGCTAATATTCCATCTAATTAAATATTGAAATAAATTCTCAATGCTCTCCAATTCCCCAGCAAATGATCTGCTTTCAGATAATGTTTGCAGTCTATCATAATGATGTTCTTTATCATAAGTCACAAATTTGTATATGCATACGTCGTTAATTGCGTTCAATAAAACACTTTTAGCGATTTTCAGAATGAAATCCTGTTTGGTATGCATTGTACCAGTAGGTTGTAAAGTATTTAATATACTCTCCATATTTCCCAACAACTTGTTTCCATCATGAGTGTTGTCTTTTAAATCTGCAATTTCTTGTTTGATTTTATAATACAACTCTGATACATTGATAATATACAATGTTAAATTTATTTTAGACGGAACTTCAAACGGTAAAACACTCCCAGAAAATTGAGAATCATAAAAACATTTAAAATTTAGCTGTCGCAGAATTTCACAATTATAATAATTACCTATGACGTTATTTCTCTCTAATTCTACAGTTTTAGATTTTCTGGGATATATGTTAGAAGCAGAACTATTGCTTTTATCAAGGGGAAATATATCCCATTTCAGCGCTAGACATATAATCGCTCATCATCAATCCACCAAAAGACAAATCTTCGATTTTACCATATTTTTTTGGAAGTAGTCAGAATAATCCAAAAAGTTATTGGTGTAAATCAACTGACTCTTTTTAAATTCTTCACCTTTAAAATTTCCTTCTTTATCATATATGCAATAAACAATTTGCTCTTTCTCCTCTTTTTCCTCGTTCACCTTGATTTTGTTAAGTTCGTTTATTGTTGAATAGTATTTTATAGTCTTGTTTTCCAATATGGCAAAAACAATGTCATCATCAGTACATTTAATATTTCCATACGGCAATGTATTTAGCAAAATTCGCAATAATGTACTTTTTCCACAGCCATTATCACCTACAATCGCTGTTATGTTCATTATATTATCACCATAAAAATCATTAATGTAATTTAATCTTTTAACATTGTAACACTCCCTAACACCATCATAATGTATTCTAAATTTATTGCTAAAATTAAATTCTTAATTTTTAAGTAAGTAATGTTTAATAACTCAAATGTAAATAAGCTCCATAATATTCACTCTTTCAATTTTATAAAAACTTTTAACAACTTACCATTATGGTACAAATGTGTAAACATCCAACTCCTTATTACCTCGTAATACTGTATAAAAAAACAATTTTTATGACTTACAGTCCGGCGAGGAAAAAATTCTGAATGTGTCTATACCTGGAAATCTAATTAAAAACTTATCATAATATATATCAATAGATTCAATAGGACCGTTAATTTCTTGAATTCCAAATATTAGACCTTTGTAATTTGTTGAATTTATAGAGTTAAAACAATCTAATAAATGACTATAGACAATAATCAAATTTGTAAACTTATTTTTTTCTAAATCAGGAAAATAAGTATCCTGTTCTAATAATTTTTTAATAACTTCTTTATGTTGAATGGTCCAGATTTTCACATAAATCTCCTCCTAGTTTTATTTACTACAAAATTATTCAAAACAAACTTTTCATTATGGTACTACTGTGTCCCATTAGGTCAGCAGTATTTCTATTTAATAATTCCATTAATTCTACTTTAGAAGCACGATGTCCAATAAAGCCAGAGAGTCCTGCGTAACGCATTTTTTCGCCCTTTACATACTTAATTAACATGTTGTAAAATTAGATGAAATTTTTTAATCAATAGTTCACTCTCCGTTTCAGTATAGGCCTTCATAGAGATTATTTCCCAATAACTGTTATAGAGCTTTTTTAATGCTTCAAACAGCGTTTGCGGATTACATAGGTAGTACGGACCATTCTTTTCAATTATTTTGTCATACTCAAAGGTAATAGCCGTTTGTTTCTTTGTATGACCTTGATGGATAATGCCACAACGAATTCCTTTATAAAAAATCTTTGCCTTATCTTCTGTTATTTCATTGTCCAGTTGTGGAAGAACGATTTTATACGCTACAGACACTTCACCACCATCACTAGACTGATCATAACCATAAATCATCTCATAATAAAATTCTATTAAAATACAATTGATACCCATCACAATAAATCCATACCACTCGCGATGTTCATGTGAACAAGTCGCATTTAGGAATGTTTTTATAGGACTAATATAATGATCATTTACTCGTTTTTTCATTACACTGCAAATCTTCTGAAACTTTATTCTGGCCTGATTGGAATCCCCTGAATCTCTTGCATTTATGAAATCATTATACAGCGCTCTAGCTACCTCGATCTCACACTCTTTACAAAAATACATTTTATCATTTGTAAACATAAACTCCTCCATATTTAATTGTACTCTCAGCTATTTTTCTTCATTATTCACATATCACAGCCAATCTAAGAATAGGTAAATTCTTGCTATTTATAAACCGTAGTTTAAGCTTCCCATTATGGTACATATAGAGAGTAAGCATTCTTCTTGAGTGCTTGCTCTCGTTCTTTTACAATGGGAGAATAAATGGTCCGACGGTTCGCATTATGGATTTCGCATCCGGTAGCAATAGAGTCGGCCACCTCCCGTTGTAAAACATTCGATTAAGCTGGTTGAAACTTTGCTTTCGTGTCACTCACCATATTGATTCACAACGAGGTAGATGGAATGCCATTGCAAAATACTATGAGGAGGAATGCACATGATCAGTGTCGGCATAGATGCCGCAAAAGGAAAAAGCACCGTCTGTATAATGAAATCTTATGGGGAAGTAATTGTTCCGCCAAGAGACATAGCACATACTGCATCAGAGCTGCAGTCATTCGTTTTCCTGTTAAAATCATTTGGAGAAAACGTAAAATCCGTAATGGAATCTACGGGAACTTCACGAACTTTGTATTATTTCCAAACAAAATATCTCTCATGTCACTCTCACCCTTTACCGCCTCAATAACCCAGCAATTGGGATAATTCGTATACTTCAAAAACCCGCTAACTTTATTTACTCCCCTTTACTGTTCTCAAAACTTCTCTGAATCCAACCAGTATAATCCAAAATACACCTATAATTATACATCTTTTTTCAAAATATTTCCACAAATATAAAAAAACGTCAAGATTAGTCTATTTCAGACTAATCCTAGCGTTCTTCAAACTTTACCTTATCATTTTGTGTAAAAAACAATTCTATCTTCTCAACCTACCTAAAGCTAATTTGTCCTCTCAACCCTAAGGATTGACCCGTTTCCAACAGTCGAATTTTCAAGGAATCCTCAGGATTCATACCACAAAAAAATCCTTATTGAAAACCTCGGAAAGCCTATATTCCAAGCCATCCAAGCTTCTTACTTGTCCGTCCTTGTAATCAATGCTATCGTTTCAACGGGGATTGAGAGGACAGGATGTACGTCATATCCTCTCGTCCGTTTGTGAAAACATATCAATTATTTCTGACCAAACATATCCACCTTGCCAAAAAAAGTGAAGTCCACCTAAAATATGCAAATACACTTTATAAAACAACAACCTCTATCTCTTGATATACATTAGAGTACACATTTAGGAGATCATTCATTTTATCAACCAATCCCGAATCCATATTGCATCTTTCAACCATATGGTTTATAAATTCTTTTTCGCTATCATCAAAAACCGAGTCCGAGACAATAATTCCAAGAATTTCCGGGTCATTGATCCTCAAGCATTGAGAACTCATTGGCACGTTTACCTATATGAAGATCGGAAAGATGGATTAGTTACATTTAGCACCTTCAAAATCCTCAGTAGTATCAAAAGGCCTTGCATTTTCCGCATAATCTTTTTCCTCAATAAAAGGAACCTCAAAAATCATTGGCACAGAAGACTTGAAGGCTTTACCAACAGCAATGGCAGTTCTGAATTTCAAATTAGGCAAAGCATCTAAAAATTCCTTACCTAAGTAATTACCCAAAAAGTCATTTGTTGTTTTATCTAACTCTTGAAAAACAACAACTGTGTTACATTGAGTTAAAACAGTTTTAGATACATTCGCTGTTCTTTGAGCAATAGCTATGAAGCCGATATTGTACTTTCTTCCCTGCAGTGCTATTTGCGCTATGCTATTAACGGTAGCTTGACTACCTTTATCTGAAGAACCTGCAAAATTCCATTCTGGAATTAAAGTGTGAGCTTCCTCTAATACTACACATATCTTTTTCCCATAGTTTTTTCTGTTTTTTGCAATAAAGAATAAGGTTGTAAAGAACCATCTTACATACTCCAAATTATCAGCGTTATTTGAGATATCGGATAATTCAAAAACTGATATATTAGAATCACTTTCCAAAAAGCTTTTTATTGCTGTCCCAAAAGTGTTTCTAATAGCTTTTTCCAGATTTTTTATTTTTTCACAATCCTGTTTATTTGCAAATTGGGCTTTTTCAACAGCTAAAGCTTCTAACGCATTAAATGCTATTTTCTCATTTTCGTCGTTAATAATAACTGTAATATCTTTGTATTTCATTCGATACTCGCCAGTCAGATCAATTACAATAACTTTTGTTCCTGATTTTGAAATCTCGTTAGTTAAATTTCTTGTAAAAACAGATTTTCCAGAACCGGTAATACCCAAAACAGCTGTGTGATGTGTCACCGCTGTCTCAAGATTTAATATGGCAGGATAGTTAGTACCAGGTATAACCCCAACCTCGAGTTCATTTTCGCCTGTTACTGGCTTAGTAATAGTTTCAGCAATAAAAACCGGGGTATTAATCTCAGGAACCCAACCGAATTTTTCAAAGCAGGAACGTGTACTATTCCATTCACCTAGTTGGATAGCTTCGGCAACTATTAAACCCGTTTCGTTTTTACTTTCTAGTTGCTCTACTCGGATTACACCTTGGACTATTTGGTAAAGAATTTTATGCGAACTCACTTTCACTTCAATTAACGTACCACTAAAAATTTCAATTTTTGAGTTATATACAAATTGAATTTTTTCAATAACTGTATTTTCACAAACAATTCCTACAAATTTTTTTATGAAATCATTTTCTGTAGCCTCGTTTAACTTGTATACGATATCGGCTTCATATTTCTCACGAGAATTGCAACAAACGATATCAATTTCATTAGTACAAAGTACTTTTACCCATTGCTCTTGATTTAATAAATAGACGTCAACAATAATGCCTTTTCTTTGCTTATTGTCAATTATATATTGAAATTCAACTAAGTCAAATCGATTTAAAACTTCTTTCCTGTCAGGTAGCAGTTTCACAAGAAATGTATTTTTGGATTGAACACCGAAAATCTTGCCAATAGCACTGTCAGAATCAATAAAGGATTTTTTATCAAATAAACTTTCTATTGTTATAGCAACTTGTGGGATGTTTAACAGCATAAATATTGCCCAAAACCATAGCAAAGAATTGAATTGATATGAATTTAATGTATATTGTTTAACGGCTCCCCATAAAAAGAATGCAGAAAAGATTACCTCAGGTTTTCCAATTTGCCTATTTAATCTAGAAAAAAATTGTACAGTTTTTCCTTCAATATGTAGTGGATTGTTTCTTTTCCACATCAAAATATAACTGCTAATTATTAAATATGCCGTATAGTATAAGAATACCCAAAACAACACATCGTGTTGCTCAGAACCCAATAGCAGTAATGATAAAGCTGCTGTAATACCATTAACAAAAATGTTTGCATCTTTAGAAAAGTGTGGTTGATCTATTAAAGAGAGTAATACAAGAAGCAATAAACCCGATGCAAACCAAAATTGATTTAAAATAAAAGAAAAATTCTTTTCCGCATAAAATCCAACCCCAGTTAACAAAACGGTCGAAATAATCATTAATATTAGTCTATATCTTTTACTCATATTCCTCTACCTCATACCCACCACCTATAATAAACCTACGTAACAGCGCATCTACTTTTATGTTCACCTTAAATGCAGGTATTGTGGTATTCTCCACTTTCTCAAAATAAGCTTTTGCTCTCGCTTTATCTACTGTATTTTTGAGTTCGTCAAAGCGTCCAAATTCGTTTATGTTGGTCTCGGTTACTTTTAAATCCATAAAAGTTCTGAGCAACGTTTGATCTATCCCTAAGATTGCTGCCAATCCATGTATCTGGTCATTTTTTGCTTTATATTGATACTCTGTAATGTAATCACGCAGTGTTTTCTCAGGTTCAACTGCAACATTACCACTTTGAATATCATGGAGAAAAATATTAGCATATTTCTGTTCCTCTTGGGTTAAGGCGGCAAATGATTTATGCAAATCATTTAATGCTCCATCAATCAATTCTTTAGAACTGCCCTCTCCGTGAATCAATTTTAAATACTTTTCAAAACGAGAGTTCATATAACTTGCATCAATTACTCCTGTGTCTATTTCTGTTAAATAGCCAACTAAGTCATATGGGGCATCATCAACAGAAGAACCACCGTCACCATCGTTACCACTAAAAAGTTCTTTATAACGAAGTGCTAATGCTAAATATGTGGTCTCATCAAATGCCACAGTTACAATTGTGTTTGGGGCTTCTTGCCCATAAGAAAACTCATATTCTAATTTTTTGAAACTGAACCCTTGAATAGTAGCAGCTTCCAAATGATCATTAAGTTCTTTGAAAAGTGAAGCGAACTTACCACATTCAGAGGAATCCACCGGTAGTTTTTCAAAGCCTGAAATACCAGCGTTCTTAAATAGCTCTGCTATTTCCTCGAATACTGCATTCATCTTATTCAAATTTTGCTCTAACTTAGGAACGAACAAGCCGATAGGTTTATCACCAGAATACAGTTTTACAGCAGCCTCGATATTTTGCTCCATAGTATGAGGTTTACGGTAATAACGAATTGTACCAAATGGCTTATCAGGACCGAAAAGGCGATTTGTTCTTGAAAATGCTTGAATGATGCTTTCATACTGCATTTTCTTATCCATATAGAGAGTGTTGATCCACTTGGAGTCAAACCCTGTTAACATCTGGTCGACCACAATTAACAATTCAATTTGCTTTTCTGGAGTACGCTCGACCACTTTATATTGCACTTTATGGGCAAGACGTGCAGCTACGTCTTTTTTAAAGATACCAAAAGACGCCATTGTGAACTCTTGTCCATAACGTTTGTTGTAGTCTTCCAAAATCTCCACAAGACCATCTTCTTTTACAGCATGACCGCCGTCATTGTCGATGTTTGGATCAAACAAGCAAGTTACCTTTAAATCAGGTTTTGCTTCTTTTATTAAGCGGTAATATGTAATCGCTTCTGGAATACTGCTTGTTGCAAAAATTGCATGAAACTTATTATTGTGGCTTAAAGTCACCCAGTTAGCACAAATATCTTCCACAACTTTGTTTTGATGCTCTAAAGTTCTGTATTGCGAAGAGGGAATATAGTCCTCAATACCTTTTACATACGTGCCATTTTCACCTTGATATCCAGCCATTTTCACTTTTGTTGCATCCATAAACTTGTAGTAGATTTTGCTTTTATCAGGGTCTGAAATAGCATCCTCCTCGCTGAGTGCCTTTGCTTTTTCCAGTGCAACGGCACGCCTTATATCCTTATCTTTAAAGGTTAAAACCTTGTAGGTGTCAAATCCCAATACGTTTTTATCACGGATGCCATCGGCAATACTATATCTATGCAATTCATCACCAAACACGTCGGTGGTTGTGTTCAGCTTTTTCTGGTTTTCATCATGTATAGGGGTGCCTGTAAACCCAAAGAAAAGTGCTCCTGGGAATGTTTCTTTTATAACTTTTAGCATATCACCAAAAGTAGAACGATGACACTCGTCCACAATAAAAACAATACGTTTTGCATTCATGATTGCAAGGTCGCTTTCATTTAACCCTGCCTCTTCTGTGATATTACTCATCTTTTGAATAGAGGTAACAATCAATGTGTTTGCGGGGTCATTACTTTTTAGTTTAGTCACAAGCATAGCAGTATTTTCTGTCGCTTGCACTGATTCGTTTTCATCGGCAAACCCACGGTATTCTTTTAATGATTGCGTACCAAGTTCAATTCTATCCATAAGAAACAGAACCTTATCCGCATCTTTAGAGTTTGCAATCAGCTGTGCGGATTTAAAGCTAGTCATCGTTTTACCGGAGCCTGTGGTATGCCAAATATAGCCCCCACGCTGTAAATTATCTTTCCATACAGTTTTAGAAACCTTGTCGGAAATAGCGTTGGCGGCATAATATTGATAACTACGCATAACTTTTAGCACCCCGTCGGAATCATCAGCAACAGTATAAAACCCAATCAGCTGATGTGCCATAGGGATAGACAGCAGAAAAGAGGCAATGTCTTTCCAGTTGTTGAGTGGCTCGTTATTAAAATCTGCCCAGTTGAAATAGTAGTCAATATTAAATTTCCCATCGGGGCCTGGGTTTGCAAAATACTTTGTTTCCTCTGGTGTCATACAAGCAAACACTTGCACAAGGGAAAATAAGCCGCTAAAAATACCTTCATAAGCGTACTTTTCCACTTGATTATAAGCTTGACTGACAGGAATGCCGCTGCGTTTTAGCTCAATATGAATGACTGGCATACCATTGATTAGTAGCATCAAATCCCCACGGCGGTCATTTAGAATTTTTGACTTGCTTGTGAATTTGGGCTGCTGTACAATCTGATAACGGCTTTGCCCTGCGGCAATTTCAAGGCGGTCGTATATTTTAAGGCTGACTTCCTTGCCAAAATGCAAGGTATCTTCTGGATTATCACGAACAACGGAAACAGTTTTGCCGTTGATAAATCCATTTAGCTTGAGAGGTGTTCTAAGGGCAACAATCTGCTCGATAATTTGCCCCATTTCGCCTTCGGTTAAAGGGCAATCATTCAGACGATCGATGCCCCTGTTGTTATGAAAAAGGATGTTTGCCCAGTTTTGTATCAGGTCTTTTTCGGTGGGGTTTTTGAGAACCTCACTTTCCCAACCTTTTTCAGACAGCACCTTGATAAGAGCTTCTTCAAACTCTCTTTCGGTTTTAAATGCCATAATGATTGCTCCTTTACACGAATCATAAGCCATTTAGATAAACATTTTTTCTAATAAGGCTTTTTTGATGTTTTTTAGTTTGTCAAGCTCTATTTTTCCTAAGGTAATGAGGTTATCCACGTTATCCAATAATCTCGCAATCTCTTTCTGCTCTTCTACCGTTGGTATGCTGATAATTTTATTTTCCATTCCACTTTTCGTAATATGAACCATTGTTGATCCATTTTTATCGGATGTAATTTTGTCCCTGTCATTATTAAGCAAGTGAATAGCAAAATTCTTATCAAGCATATCCGACAAATTTATTTTCCAAATATGATAATGGAATATCACTTTATCTCCGTACCATATATGAGGTCCAAATGTCGCTGACCATGTGTAAAGTAAGTCACCATTTTTAGCATAATACTTATCACCCAATTCTAGGTTAGAATAGTACCAAGCACCATTTGTATAAAAATTTCCAACACGAAGAACCTTATACGTTCCCTTATCTAACAATTCTTCTTGTTTATAGGCTCTTCCGTTTACAAATTCGGCCAAATCACATAATTTATATTCTTGCCATTTGCCACTAAACCCCTTGAAGCGTATTTCAGGAGTATCTGCTCCATCTTTAGGGAACATCTTTTCAAGGCAGGCTTTTTTCATGCTAATCAACTTGTCATATTTGCTTTGGTTTAATGCAATCAGATTGTCAATGTTTTTGAAAAACTCACTGATTTGGGCTTGTTCATTTTCATCGTCTGCAAAGAAAAATGACATCTTTCTAAATGCACCAGTGGTTATTTGATTTATAGTTGCACCTAAGTTTTTTTCTATTTCTTTACTAAATTGATTTGTATCCAATAAAGCATTTATGAAACCCGGTTGTGTTGAGTGCAAACCTGTCATAAAAGCTCCTATAACAGTATTGTCCATTTTACTTTTTATCTGTGCATGTTTACCAATCAAAGATCTGGAACCATTTCTCACAACAACAACAATGTCTCCAACGGCTACATTTTGACTATTTACTACGTCTGTATTAACATAAACATTGTCAGCGTTAACAATTTCTCCGTTTTTAACATTTGAAGAACGAAGTACAAGTGTACCGCCATCTTTAACAACATTTGATGGGGAATATGTCAACCCACTATAAAAGGTAACTTTGTCTTCCAAATCATTCTGACCCCAATCTCCATAAAACCCTTTAAATCTTACATCAGGCTGTTTTTTCTCGCTCATTATTCCTCACCCATCAAGAGCGACTTAAACTCGCTTAAGCCTTTCATATCAAATTCATTTCCCTCAAGCTGGTCGATTAAGTCGCAAAGAGCCTCCTCTGTCTGCTTTATCTGAGTTTGTACTGCTTCATATGTGGTTTCGTATTTGTCTGCAAGTGCTTGTATCTTGCCCACAAGCTCATTGAAGACAGTGTTTGGCATAGCATATAGGCTATCTACCAATGGCACAATCCACTTTTGCTCCAGTAGCCACAATACCTGCTCATCAGTTAAGGTTTCGATGGTCTCCTTGGTCAAAATATGCAACGCAGCAGCATCCTTTTTTACGGCTGCTTTTAGTTCTTTTTCTTCTTTCAGCAGTTTATCTACTTTTGTTAATGTTTCAAATAGAGCTTTGGTTTCTTCGGTGATACCATCACTGCGGAGTTCTTTTAGCTTTGCAGTAACTCCTTTTGCCACAAATGCAGTAGTGGCATCATTTAAAAAGTCGCCTTCTTTTTCTTCTTCGCTTAGGCTGTCGATGCTTTCTTCGTACTCTGAAAGTATTTCACTTAGCCTATTTTCTTCTGCCTTTAGTTTGTCAGTTTCTTCTTTTAACAATGTGCCTTGTACTAACTCAAAAGGTATCACATGACCAACAAATCCATCTTGTACTTCGGTATCTTTTCCGTCTTTCTTTTTAATGACCATATTGGGGTCAACTTGTTTTGTAACGGCAAAGCCCTCAGTTTGAATAATTTCAAGGTCAACGGCAATCTTGACCCATTCATCATCCAAAAGCTGATACGCCTTATACTTATCTATTAAAGGCAAGGTTTTAACTCGTTTAAAAATATCGTCACTCAAAACAGCTTCTTGCTTTGAAACGGCAAGGGACTCCATTTTTTCAATCAACTCAGCTTTCAAGAAAGGAGCTAGACTTTCAAATGCAGTATTAAAATTTTGTTTCAGTGCCAACACGTCGGCATGGCTGGTAATGGCTGTTTTCACATCTTCGCACGAAATATCCACATAAGGGGTATCTGATTTTGTAAAAATACTTTCTTTAAGGGTAGGGAAAGCCTCCCAATATTCTTGTAAGCTTTCAATTTCAGCCATAGGAATACCACCAAACATAGAGGCATAAATATCCCATGTTTCGCCCTCATCAAAGGAATCTACATATCTTGGGATATTGAGGTTGTATTCATTTTTACGGATTGTGTCACGGCTAACCAATGCTGCATATTTGGAAATGCTTTTTCTTTTCGATACTGCATCTGCAATTTTTTTAATGTCTGATGCACGTAGTTTATTATTTTTGCCCTCTTTTACAAATCCTTTTGAGGCATCAATAATTAAAACGTCACTGCTATCACGCTCTTGCTTTAGTACCATGATAATAGTTGGAATGCCCGTTCCAAAAAAAATATTAGCTGGAAGACCGATAATGGCATCAATGTGGTTGTTTTCAATTAAGTTCTTACGGATTTCACCCTCTTCACCGCCACGGAAAAGAACACCGTGTGGAAGAACAATGGTCATGATGCCATGCGGTTTTACATGGTATAGGTCGTGAAGTAAGAAAGCAAAATCAGCCTTTGTTTTTGGTGCCAATCCAAACCTTGCATAACGTGGGTCAGTTTCTTTATTGGCAGGATCCCATTTTTGAGAGTATGGAGGATTAGATACTACTGCATCCACATACAACGGGTCGTAAGAATTAATAGGGTCATTTTCATCAAAAAACGGCCAATCTTCTTCTAAGGTATCGCCATTTCTTGTGATAATGTTATCTGGAATAATGCCACGCATTACCAAGTTCATACGAGTAAGGTTATATGTGTTTTGCTTTAGCTCCTGTGCGTAATATTGAATATTGTCTTTGCTTTCAATATGTTTCGCTACTGCCTTACCAATATTAATCAGCAATGAGCCAGAACCGCTTGTTGGGTCATATATTTTAATTTCATTTTTGTCTTTTAAATTTTCTGCAACAATTTCCGCCATAAGAACGGCAACTTCATGTGGGGTGTAGAATTCACCGGCTTTTTTGCCTGCATTTGCTGCAAACATGCTAATTAGATATTCATAGATAAACCCTAAAACGTCATAATCTTGTTTACCGTCCATAGGAATATCTTTGATTAACTGAATAAGCTCGCTAACTGACTTGGTCTGAGCCGCCGCACTTTCACCAAGTTTAGAAAGCCCTGTTTGCAGTGTATAAAATACACCGTCGAACACCTTTTTGTGGGTTTTATTTATTAAACGACTAAATGCCGAAAGTGCATCACGCACATTAGAAATATCAAAATCTTTACCCATCGAAATCCATGATGAGAATAAATCCTTATAGCTAATAAAATAGCCAATACCGTCTTGAATGAATTTTACTGTTTCTTCATCGTCTTCCACAAGATTTTTTATATCATTTTCAGTAAAGTCATTCTCTTTTAAAAACTTAAGTTCTTTATCTGATAGGTATTTGTAAAAGATAAATCCTAAAATATAGTCTTTATAATCATTTGCCTCAATTTTGGAACGCATCGCATTAGCTTGTTCCCATATTTTTGACGCAAGTTGTTGTTTGTTCATATACTCACATTATCCCTTCGTTTATTAGTTAATCACTAAAGTTAGTTTCTTTCTTCAGCTGCACCGCCAGATTTTATCCATTGATCCACCTCAGTAACATCAAATCGCCAAAGTCTACCTACTTTATGTGCGGGCATATTTTTCTTATTTATCCAATTTAATATGGTCTCACGGCTCACTTTTAAATAATCGCATATTTCAACCAGTGTCAACCATTTGCTTTCAGTCATAAATAGCCTCCAATTCAAATTGCGCAAATGTGTTTTTTTGTATAATTTTAACATCTTTTTTGATAAGTTTCAACAAATTAAAGTGGATTTATACGTAATAGGACTTAATACGACATATTTAAATATAAAGCATGGTGGACTTATTATAAATAGTTTTCGGCTGATGTCATAATCTATGCCCCAAGAAATAATAAATTTACAACTTTACTTCTTCTCTATTTTTTACCTTTCATACATACTACATTCCTTTCAATATCTTTAAATTTTTTACCAAATTAAATATAGAATGCGATTTCACTTTTTAAGTGAGGTACAATGTTTGTAGCCAACAAATAAAAATTTGCAAATAAATGAAAGGCACTGAAAAAGTTTCTTGAAATCTAGCGTCTTTGTAAACCAAGGTACAATCGCTTTTGCATATTAAATTAATGTAAGTCTTACATCTCAATCTGAAATTAAATTGGTTTCAATTTATTTACAGTTAAGAGGATGAAGATATTAAAATACAAATATTTTATAAAATATTATTTAACAAACAATCTTGGCAAGCAATGCCTGCCAGTACACACTGGCAGGCGCTTGTTGGGGAAGTATCCCCAATCCCCACTAAAACACAATCAGCCTCTGTTGTGTTTTTAATACTCTCATTTTGAGAGTAGCAGCACCTTGCTTCGCTAGCGGTTTATAAGGACTGCTCAGTTTTTTTCTTTTGCTGTTGTTCCTCTTTTTCATCAAGCTCAAGGAGCTGTTCAACATTGGCTTTCGCATTCAAAATTTCCTGCATTTCTTTTTTTAAAGAATTATATTTAGAGTATTACTTTTTCTTCTCAGCAAAGAGAGTAGCATACTCTATTTTTAGGTCTATTAATCCACATATTCCCAAAGAACTTTTTTCATTATCCATTACAACTGTCATCATGGAAATGTTTAGATGGTGGCTAGATCAAGAAAAATACTCTGAAGAAGAAACAGCTCATATATTTATTGAACTACTGATAAATGGATTTACAGAACTGGCTAAATAGCCCTTTCTTGTAATAACTTTAGAGCGATATAAGTGCAATGTTAAACCAAATTTCTGATTATTATTGTTCAGCAAGCATGTTGATTTTAAACTATCCTAGTATATTAAAAATATTATTTGTTATTTTATCTCTCCTTATGGGAAAACTCCTTGCATAAATGGTCAATTGGATAATCTTTGATATATTTAATATCATCTTTTTTTGTCTTCTTAATTTTTTCTCTATAATTATTAGACACTTCTCATTGGTAAAAAGTTGATAGCAAAAAAAATCTTATAGAAATTATTTTTACTAAAGTAGTTCAAACTTTCCTCGGATTACTTAACATATTTTTAATCTATTTTAAAAGGGGCAAAAACCGTCATTTTTCCATCCGATTTTTGCCCCATATTTTCTTCAGAGCCACAGCATATTGTGGTTATGTTCTATTTTATTTCTTTGAAACACCCTTTGTCATCTGTTTTGTATACTCAAGGGTTTCAGTTGTTATGGTTATTAAAAAATGACACCCGATTCCTTATTTTTCAACGTTTTTGCTACATTCCAGTAGGCAAACACATTCCGTATGCCTTGAGTAGACAATAAGGATGCCACTTGAGCCTAATGGGGCCTAGGCGAATACTCTATTTCTTAGAATCAAGAATAAACAATGATGCATCATACCCCATGAACATTTTACTTCCGGTATAAAAAGTTTTAGATTGAATATCTTTGTATCCTATTTTTGACAAAATATTAGTTAACTCTTTTTGATCAAATCCGTTATGAACCATATCTGAAACAATTTTTTCATTTATATTGAAATCTACGATTAGTAAATGTCCGTTTTCTTTTAGAACCTCATATAATTTTGTTAAAAGTAATTTAACATCATTAATATGGAGCAAAACTTGAGCCATAAAAATATAGTCAGCATGTAAATCCGAAAGGCTTTCTTTTTCAAAGTCAAAGCATAATGTAGCTGCATTCTGTATATTAAAACTAGAAATTTTTTGCCTTATTTGATTAATCATGTTTTGTGACGAATCAAGAAAAAGTATAGAATTAAAATCACTTAACAAGTTCATTCCAACAAGACCAGTTCCACACCCAAAATCAATAGCATTCTTACTTTTAGCATCTACTAAAAATTCACGAATGGCATTTGATGATTCTTCTGCAATTTGGATTCTTTCATGAGTGTCATATATATTAGCTATCATATCAAACTTATCCGTATTCCCCATTACTACCACTCCAATCCACCTTAATAAAAATCTAATATTATGTTTTATCCTCAATTGCTGCTCATCACTGTTACACTTCTGCCATCTCCACATTCCATCGTGCTACTTTTTTCTTTTGTCAATGCATAATACACTTCTCTAAAGTTTCAATGATTGTATTGACCGATTCTTAACTAAACAAAGGATTTTGTCGATGTGATCCATGGTGATTACCTCTCTCACTAATTTCATCTTCTATCAATGATTTTGAAATACCCATCGCCTTTATTATCTTTTCGAAGCGAGTATGATGAGAGTTTCCATCCTTAAATTTCAACTGTGCCTTTTCACATTTACTAATAATTGAGGATATGGGTTTTAGTGCTTCTGTTAAATCTTCTTTTGTATATCTATTCGCAGCTTCATCATGCATTATGAATGATTTTGAGATATATAGTGCTTTTATCCTGTTCTTAAGAAGTGTATGCTGGGATGTACCTTCTATAAATTGGGGATGTATTTTTTCACATCTGCTGATGGTTGAAGCAATTATTGAAGTGCTTCTTCTAGTTCTTCCTTTGAGTAACAGTTCATAAGATCCTCCATAAGTATTTCTTTCCCTTTAGGGTATCGTCAGCATTTCCAATTTGTTTTTGCAGGATTTTGTTCGTTCTCCACAGCAACAGCACGTAAAGCCCCTTCCATATGTTCGCACTCCTGGGCGGCACATTCCTCGATTTCTGCGAAAGGTGTATCCTTTCCAAGCTGTTCGTAGGCAACTGCAATGGCTCCATAAAAGGCGAGCCCTATGCAATGCTGTGTAGAATGAATGGTTGATGCACATTGACCTATCGCTCTAGCAGAAGCTTGAGCAACAGGATTTCCTTCTGCTTCACGGGCGGCAGCGTGGTACTCAAGTATTACCGATTTCGCCTGAGGCAGTTTAACTGCACCCAACAGCCATTCACTGGCGGCTTTTAGTGCATTTTGGGGACGCTGGTCATGGGGATAGTACTTTTGGTCTATATAGCAACTTATAATATTCTTTCTATATTTTTTTCCTAGTTTATCAAGAATATGATTTGATGAATTGTCAAGTCAAGTGCGCCACTTCGTGTAGAAAAACCTGAATTGGTGATTTCCGGCCAAGGAATTGCGAGGTCTGGAGTTAATAAGAAACAGATTGTGAGTTAAATCCTCTTGGCTCACCGGAGCCAGATTGGTTTTCTTAGGATAAAATTCTCACAGAAGACCGTTAATTTTCCCCGATAATCCCGTCTATCCCGTCCTTCAAAAAAAGGAGCGATTATTTTAAAAACGCTCCCCGTTTATATTTATTTAAATTCATTTTCAAATTCCGCAATGCTCTCTTTTAATAAAGTAACAGAGTATGCCATGGATGGACCACCACCAAAAACAACTGCAACCATAGCAGCTTCTAAGATTTCTTCCTTTGTTGAGCCGGCTTCAAAAGCTTTATAGGTATGGTAAACAATGCAATATTCACATCTAGTATAGCAAGCAATTCCTACACTCATCAATTCTTTGATCTTCACGTCTAATGCCTTTGGTTCGTAGGCTGCCCCAAGCAGCCCCATAAAAGCATTCACCATTCCACCATTAGTTTCACCAAGGCTTCCAAGTCCACCAACAAAGTTATTCAATATTTCTCTTACATTCGCCATTAAAATTCCTCCTTTAATTTTGCCCAATTTGTTAGTATACTTACTTTTAGTATATCAACTAATTCATTCTGCTTATTAATCTTAAAACAATAAAGTTTTTCTATTTTTTCTATAACCACGATTATTCTAATTTTACAAAATAAAAAAAACCTTTTCAAGTCCAGCATTTATATTTATTATTCTATTGATTTTTCTATATATTATTTAAGCATTTTCTTAAAACATTATAGAAAATTTTTACTTTTTCATTCGAATATTTTCTAACAGTAAGTCGCTAAATTCTTGCTCATAGTGCATTAAAGTCAGAGCCTTAAGCCGCCGTCCGGCTTCCGTAACTCTAAGATTTTCACTCGGTTATCTTTATGCTTTTCAATCCTTGAATCAAACCATATCTTTCCATTCTACAGTCTTGCTAGAGAAGTATCCTGAATAGTGCAGCCAATTCCTCCTGGCTCATTTCTTATCCGTATTTGTCAAAAAATACAGAGCTATCCATTGTATTCTGGTTGATCCATATTTTATCATGCGTTTAAAGAAATTCTCGATGACATTCTTAATTGCCTGACGTAGTTACAAAACCAATACTTTTTTGATAAATCTAAGTACAAGTTTTATATCAGTATTTCTCAGCGCGCCAACAATCAAACGTTAAGACCCAATAGGGTTTGATGCTAATTTGTATTTTGCAAAAGCTCAAAAAAGAACAAGCATCAGCTGAAAAATGGAATAAAAAGTCCGAAAAGCTTTTTAAGCTTTTCGGTCGTTTTGTCTGTCAGAAGTAAACGATAACCTTATCACGCCGGAGACTTAGATATCATGGGCCACCTTAAAAATATACGTTTAATCACGCTCCACAGGGAGGCTTTACTCAAAGTTGCTAACCTTATAGAATGCATTGGAGGCAAGGCTTTTCCTTGGAAAACTGCTTATTTGTATAGCAAGAAAACCTCCAAACCGAGCAATAATAATTGCAACAGCTTGAAGGTTTCATCATTGGGAAGACTTCAGTTACCAAGAATAGGCACTATTCCAACGCAGAGCCCTAGCCCATACTTGGATTTTCTCATTGGTGAATGCCTATTCACTGAAAGATTGTCTAAGTAAATTTCAAAATTTGAATTTTAGATATTGCATTCAATTCAGCCGTGGAACTGCAATAAAACTACCACGTAACGGGTGCCGAAAATGAATTATGTTTACGCTTAAGGAAATATTGACATAGCACATACTGTGAAATCTTGTCTTTTGTTATCATATGCAATTAGTCTAAGACAGCAATGCCATCTATTTCAAGATTTGCTCCGCCCATAAAGTCTTTCACCGCCATAGCAATTCTTGCGGGAGGGTTTATAGGGAAGTATACTTTGTAAATTTCATTAAAATCAGCAAGCATACTTAAATCTTTTACGTAAACCTGCATTTTAACAATATTTTCAAGGGTGCCACCTGCTGCTTTAATTGTATGTTTGATATTCTCAAGAGCCGCTTTTGCTTCTATTTTAATGTCACCATTACCTACAATTTCGCCGGTAACTGGATCATCACCACAAGCGCCAGCAAGAAACACCAAGTTTCCGTGCTTGATAGCCTGTGAATACCAAGCCGTAGGTTTTGTGGCCTTATCAGTATAAATCATTTCGCTTTTCAAATAATCTGCTCCTTTCTAAAGTTATTCCTTTGTGAAGAAATAGCCTGCCTCCAGTGCTTGAATATTCACATCAACCAGCTGAGGCTTCATTTTCTTTTTCAAAACTTCTCGAACTTCATCAAGATTAACTACATCAAGGGTTTTAACAACCGCACCTAACGCTACCATGTTAGAGGATTTTGCACTACCAATCTTTGTTGCGATTTCAGTAAATGGTATCTCAAACACGTTAATGTCTGTTCTTTTTGTTACAAGGCCAATCATAGAACTGTTAATAATTAGTGTCCCACCGACTTTGACTTTGTGTTCATAGTCTCTAAAAGATTCTTCATCCATAACAAGAATTGTATCCGCCTCGGAAATAACGGGTGAGCCAATTTCCTGGGAAAGAACAACCTGACAGCTTGCTCTGCCGCCTCTTTTTTCCTGGCCGTAAGCCGGAGCAAGGGTTACGTTTAATCCCTTAGCAGCAGCTGCTGTACATATAAGTTTCCCCATTAAAATTGTTCCTTGACCACCAATTCCGGAAAAAATCATTTCGCTTTTCATTATTCACCCTCCTTTGGCGCTTTGAAAACTCCCAGTGGATATTGATTTAATACGCTTTCGCCAATCCACTCCAACGCCTTTACCGGTTTTACACCCCACCCTGTGGGGCAGGGGGATATTATCTCAACAAAACTTAAACCATTATCCTCCAACTGATATTGAAAAGCTTTTCTGATGGCTTCTTTTGTTTTTTTAATATTCCCTGGGGAATTCACTGCAACCCTTTCGCTATAGTAGCAACCATTCAAGTTGCCGATAATCTCAGCCATGTTCACAGGATATCCAGCGTTATCGGCACTTCTGCCAAATGGAGAGGTGCTGGTTTTTTGTTCCATCAACGTTGTAGGTGCCATTTGGCCGCCTGTCATGCCGTAAATTGCATTGTTGACGAAAACCACTGTAAACTTTTCTCCTCTAATGCCTGCGTGCATAATTTCCGCCATACCTTCGGAAACCATATCACCATCGCCTTGATAAACCACTACCAAGTTATCCTCCAATGCTCGCTTGATTCCTGTGCCTGTTGCAGGTGCTCTACCATGCAATGCACAAATTGAGTCTACATTAAAATATCTATCTGCATAAACTGAACACCCGATGGGCCAAATCATAATGGCTTTTTCAGATAACTTTTCTTCTTCTATTATTTCAGCAATGAGCTTATTGATAATACCATGACCACAGCCACCGCAATATTTCATATATTCATCTGTAAGAACTTTCGGTCTTTCATATACTGTTTTCATCCCGTCACCTCCAATTATTTTATGTACAATTCCTTTATCTTTTCATATAATTCCTGAGGCGTAGGCGTAATGCCGCCAAGTCTGCCAAAAAAATTTACCTGCTCTTTATTCTTCACATTAAGCTTAACATCTTCAACCATCTGCCCTGCACTAAGCTCAACCACAAAATATTCTTTGTCTGGATATTGCTCAAATGCTCTTTTTGGGAAAGGCCACAGAGTAATGGGTCTAATCATACCAACCTTTATGCCATTCTCTCTAGCAATATGAATTGCAGTCAGTGCAATTCTGGCAACAGAACCGTACGCCACAATTATGATATCCGCATCCTCTGTTTCGTACTCTTCCCATCTCTGTTCATTTTCTTGGATAGCATGAAATTTATCCTGCAAATCTAAGTTAAACCTTTCCCACTGCTCCGGTCCTAAAGCACAGGTAGTAATAACGTTATGTTTTCTTGCCTTTGCTCCTGTGATTGTCCAAGGGAAATGATTTTCAACATTGATTTTTTGGGGCAATTCTACATTTTCCATCATTTTGGAAAGCATACCATCACTTGCAACAACCACAGGATTTCTGTATTTTTCTGCAAGTTCAAAAGATAATCTCCCAAAATCAGCCATCTCCTGAACGGAATAAGGTGCAAGAACGATAGTATAGTAGTCACCATGTCCCCCACCCTTTACAAGCTGAAAGTAGTCTCCTTGGGCTGCAAGTATATCGCCATCAGCGGGACCCGGTCTCATAACATCTACGATTACTGCTGGCAAGCCGGCAGCTGCCATAAAGCTCATTGCTTCACAACCAAGGCTGAATCCAGGGCCAGAGGTTGCTGTCATTACTCTTTTACCTGTTGCTGCAACACCTGCAATCATGTTAAAAGCAGAAACTTCCGTTTCGGCTTGAACAAACACCAATCCTTCTGTAGGTGCTTTTTTCGCATAATATTCTGGCATTTCACTGGAAGGGGTAATTGGATATCCGAAAAAATATATACATCCAGATCTAATTGCTGATTCTGCAAAGGCTTCATTCCCTTGCATAAACACTTTCTCCGCCATTATAATCCTCCTTTTTAAATATCTTTTTCAATTGTAATTGCTGCCTCAGGACAAACAGTTGCACAAATTCCACATGCGATGCAATCCTCTAAATTTTCTGCTACTGCTGAATAGTAACCTTTTTTGTTTAACGTATCCTTCTTTCTTAAAATGGTTTTCTTGGGACAGAATGTCATGCAATATTCACATTCCTTACAAATTTCTTCATTCACTGTAACTTTGTTCATTTCTTAGCCTCACTTTCCTGATTGATGATTGGTGATTGATGATCGAAGCAACTTATTCTAATATATAGAATACAGTATATATATTTAGAATTGTATTGTGTTTATTATACAGAATGTAGTTCTGATAGTCAATATCTCAGTACAAAAATTGAAAAATTATTTTTTAATATAACCAATTTTTACTTTGTTTTTATATTAAAAATGGGCATTTCTTGTACTTCAAAGAAATCCCCAACTTTTCCAACAATTTATTTATATCCAGTTATGATTTTCTGTTTCAATATTTACAAAGAAATGCTTTATTCTAATTATAAAAATAGTATTTTATATATTGTCACCTTCTGGTTTATGTTTACAAATGGTACGTCTTCATCTATAATGAATGCAACATATAAATTTCGAGGTGACACAAAAATGTCTAATTTTTTAGAAAATTCAAGCTACAAGCCTAAATATCCCGTACAGACTCTGGGTAAAGCACTAGATGTATTGATATATATTAAAAATAACGCCTCTGCTGACGGCGTGAGCATTGCAGAGTTAAGTGAGTACTTAAATATGGGTAAAAGTACAGTCCATAGGCTTTTAGATACCCTTTTAGCCTATAATTTCGTGGAAAAAACATATGCCAACGCATCCTATAAGCTAGGCTGGGGTATTTATGATATTGGAAGCACTGTTCCCTTTCAACACTCCTTAAATAACACCAATTTATCCCCCTTATTAGAAGAGCTTTGCAACGAGTGCTCAGAAACAATTAACTTTGGAATTATGAATAATAATAGTGTTGTTATTTTGTACAAAGCAGAACCTAACATCAAAATTAGAGCCAATGTAAATATCGGGGGTAATGAACCCTTCTACTGTACTGCCATCGGAAAACTATTTTTATCTTCCTTATCGGTACAGGAGGTTAAGGAATATTTTATTCATTCAGATATTACGAATTACACAAACAACACCATAACCACCGCAGAAAAAATGATTCCCGAACTGGCTAAAATTGCTCAAAATGGATATTCCATTGATAATGAGGAATTTTATGCCGGTTTAATTTGTGTTGCTGTTCCTGTGTATGATTATAGCGGAAAAATTGTTGCCGGTATCAGTATTAGCGGGCCATCGGAACGAATGGTTCAGAAAAAGATAGATGATGTTTTACCTAAGTTAAAAAAATCATGCGAAAAGCTATCTGTTCATTTTGGGTATCGGTAAAAAGAGCCATAAAATTTTGATTTTCAAATATCATTGCCAAAATCCTTAGTGATTTTCGCTTTCAAATTATACTATTTCGTGGGGTGCAACTTCAAATTTTCCAGCCTCCTGATTCGATAGATATCCTTTCTATAAGCCATAAGGTTGTGACGGAAATATACATAGAAAGTTTAAAGTAAGACAGTATGCTCTCAAATTTTATTCTTTGAAATCTGAATGATGAGAAGCCATTTTAAAAAGAAAAACCCCTCTATGATTATTCATAAATCATAGAGGGGTTTTAAGATTGCCCATGCCAAAAATGAAGAAGACTCATTCCAAAACGTAAAGGATGACTAAAATATAAAATTGCGTAATGGGTTTTTTCTAAAAAATCTTCTCATTCATTCAAATATTTTATTGCGGCTCTAATATGCAATTCCGCACTAAATTTCATAATCTCTTCATCAATACTAAACTGGGGATGCCCTTGGGGATATATGTTGCCTTTTTCCTTATTGTGTACACCAAGAAACGTCATAACCGATGGTACCCTATGACTTACTTCTGCAAAATCCTCTCCCATTAGTCCCGTGAAATTATCAATATTATACTCTGTCCCAAATGTGCTTATTGCAGCGCTTTTCATAAGATATACTAAATTTTTATCATTTATCAATGAGGGATTACTGGGAATAAATTCGACTTTATATTCCATTGAATACGTGTCACAAATACCTCGAATCACCCTTTTAAATGCTGACATCACCTTCTCTTTGTTTTCCTTTTCATCAGGGAATAAGAATCTAATTGTCCCCCCCATTTTGACCTCATCAGAAATAATCGTTCTTGCTGTTCCCCCCGAAATTTGCCCAATCATAATTACCATAGGATGCATAGGATTATATTCTCTAGTTTCCAGAAACTGAAGGGCATCAATGATTTTTGCAGCGCACATAATTGCATCCTTCCCTGTATTTGGTGCAGAAGTGTTCCCTGATTTCCCATAAACCGTGATTTCAAACTCTTCCGTGGTTCCCAAAACGGCGCCAGCAGTCAATCCCAATCGACCAGACTCAATGGCACCCCAATGTCTTAATGCAAAAGCCGCATCAACCATTGGGTTTTCTAAAATTCCATCGTCAATCATAGAAAGCATCCCGGCTTCTTCCTCGTTGGGTTGAAAAACAAACTTTATGTTTCCTTTAAACTCATCACGGTGTCTAGCAAGAACCTTTGCTATCACCAAAAGCACCGCCATGTCCCCATCATGCCCAGATGCATGCATCACACCTGCTGACACCGAAGAGAAAGAAAGGCCTGTTTTTTCCTGCATAGGCAAGGCATCCATGCTAGCACGCAATAAAATTGTTTTTCCTGCCCCCCTCTTTCCATTTAAAATGCCGACAACACCCGTTCTGGATATATTTTTTACTTCCATATTTAATTTTTTCAAATAATCATATATAATCTTCGACGTTCTAAACTCCTTAAAACCAAGCTCCGGATTTTCATGAAAATCTCTTCTTAGAGCAATCAGCTCACTTTCAAAGCCAATGACTTCTTTTTTTAAATCAATCATAATCTATCTCCCCAATATTTGTTGATTTTACTGCTTTTCTTGATGAAGATATGTTTAAAAAACATACTGCACTTATCATAAGTGTTATACCCAAAACCTTGAAAAAGGTAATCGGTTCGTTATAAAAAATGATACCGGCAACTGATGCAACCATTAACTCAAACGTAGAAATAACCGCTGCAACGCTTACCTCGACCTTTGAAAGTCCTTTCACATATAGCATATACGGTATAACTGAAACAACAATAGCATATAAAACCATAATGGGCAATGTATTCGTCTGAAAAACTTTTATAACCGTTGTAATAGGATTCGCAAGAACACCCATAAAAGCCGAAGCAATCATAAAGGTATACAATGTGACGGTTTCTGATGAGTACTTATTTAAAGATCTCTTCCCTATGACATCATAAATAGAAAAGCCTATTCCTGATGTTACTCCCCAAAATAACCCCTTTGGCGTAAATACAAAATTACCTGCAGAAAATACACCTGAAATACTTAAACAACCAAGAATAGTTAACAGTATAATGAATATCTTTATTAATGTAATTTTTTCCCTAAGAATAATAGCAGAAAACAATAGTACAAAAGAAGTTTTTGTATAAAGCATTGCGCCTGCAATTCCAACACCAACTTCATTTGCTGTAAAAATATAAGATATCGAATAAAGAGAATATCCGAAAATACTAATTAACGCCAGATCAAAAAGATCTCCTGTATTTTTCAACTTAAATATACTTTTATCTTTCCTACAGAAAAAAGCAATTAGAATTAGCGTTGCAATAAATGTTTTAATAAAGCCCATTTCAATAGGCGTGAAGCCATAGAGGGTAATTTTTTTTGTAAAGACACCGCTTGTCCCCCAACAAAAAGCAGCAACAAGTATAAATAGTACATAAAGTCTACTTTCTTTCATATAATCTCCCCTTAAAAGATACCCACTATGAAATAAATCCATATTCAGTAAAAATGCTCAAATTAACACAAAATACAACTTGTTGTCATTTTGTGTTGCATAATTAAAATAGGTCTATCTTTCACCTATCATGTGCTTTATCCACAGTCTATTTAAGTATGAACACTACCATTCCATAAGAATCCATGAGAAAACCGAGTATGTTCCTCATTTTAAGTTCTAAATTTAACAATGAAATCAGACGCAAAACAAGTCTAAATTGCATCTCTTTGCTATTTCCTCCTCATTTTACACGTAAAATTTCAAGACAAAAGTCTTATATATAAGTACTTTCTTGCTATAAAAAACAGGAAAATTATCATTTACAACTTAAATAAATCATAGACTAGTTACCTTCCCTCATAACATCACATTGAAAAAAACCCTACGCAAAAGCATTACGAAGGATTTTTTTCTGTATTAAAAATGATCATTCACAATTCGTTTTACATGAGACATTGGAATACCACATCCAGTTACAATAATAGCAACATTGCTACCGGGTTTGATATAACCTTCTCTCATAGCAAGTGCAATTCCCGTTGCACTTGCACCCTCAACTATTAAATGATGATTCTCCATAACATAAGCGATTCCTTTTGCAATTTCTTTCTCGCTCACCTGGACTGTCTCATCAACAAATTCCCGTGTGATATCAAACGTATATTTGTTATCCAGGCCAATTCCTCCAAGGAGACTGTCTGCCAGGGTCTCTTCCTCAGGCATTTCAATTGGATGTCCAACCTTCAAACTTTCAATCATAACTGCAGCCTTTTCGTGGGAAACACCTATGAGTTTCGCATCAGGAACGGTAAGCTTAAAACCAAGTGTTACGCCCGACATAAGACCACCACCAGAGAGAGGAACGATGGCCGTATCAATTTCAGGGCAATCCTCAAGAATTTCAAGGCTAATGGTACCCTGTCCGCAAATTATCTCTTTGTCATCAAAAGGAGGTATTACTACAATACCCTCCTTTTCCTGCAATTCATAGCAATATACACCAGCAGCATCCTGTGAATCCCAGTTCTGCAAAATTGTAGGGTTCCATCTTCCAATGGCCTCTACTTTAACTGCAGGCACATTCTTAGACATACAAACTGTAGCATGAATGCCTAAGCGGCTAGCTATATGAGCAACCGCCATACCATGGTTTCCCGTTGAAAATGTAGATACGCCCTTTGCTCTTTGCTCATCTGACAAACTTAAAATTTTATTTGCAGCACCCCTAACCTTAAATGCTCCAATTGCCTGAAGATTTTCAAGTTTAAGGTAGATATTTGCCCCTGTTCTTTCGCTTAACTCAGGAGAATATACGAGGGGCGTTCTTGTTATGTAAGGAGCAATTCTTTTTTTCGCCCTCCAAAAATCTCTTGATGTAATATTTTTAACCTGCATAACTTCCTCCAAATCCGTAAAATGTGATTTTTATATCCGCCCAAAGATTAGCTCTTCAGGCAGATGTATATTGCCACACTTTTTTATTACAATAAAATTATTGAAAGCTTATTTTTAAAGCTTTTTAGAATTCATATATCATTCTGCTTCAACGGCAGCAACCTCTTCAATTAACTTGTCTAGAATTTTACCACCGTCTTCACCTACGATTTTTTTGTATCGATCGTATGCCTTCTTTGCCGCTTCCTTGTAGGCTGCTCTTTCTTCATCTGTAAGTGTCTCAACAATAATATCAGATCCAGCTGTAATCTTATCCAAAGCTCCACCGTTCAATTCTTCCTGAATTTCAAAAGAACGAGGAACCATCTCTGCAACTGTGTCTAAAACAATCTGCTGAATATCCGCGGGCAGTCCCTCAAAAAATGTAGGGTTTACACATGTTGCTGTGATATACAAATTGGAATTTGCTTCTGTTAAGTACTTCTGAACCTCGTGAAATTTAGAAGTATAGATCGCACTTGTAGGATTTTCCTGACCTTCGATCATATTCAGCTGTAATCCGGAATAAACCTCTGTATAGCTCATAGGTGTGGGGTTGGCGCCGTATGCTTCATAAGCTGCAATAATCATAGGAGATTGCATTGTTCTAAATTTCATGCCCTTAAAACCGTTGATGTCTTTTAAGGACTTATTGGATGTCCAAGCCATTGCTCCCTCTGTCCAAAAACTCAAAGGTTTAATTTTTCTTTCCATATATTTGTCATGCAGCATTACATTTAAAGCCTCACTTGTCTGCAATACCTTCTGGGTTTTCGCCCAATCCTGAGGGAACAGGAAATGCAAGGAGAACAGCTGATTTTCAGGAACTACTGTGCCTGTGTTACCGGGGCTAACAATAGCAAATTCCAGTCCACCATTCTGAAGCAATTCGCATTGCTGTAAAGCATCACCAATCTGACCAACGGGGTAAATTTCAAGATTAATTCTACCATCGGAATTATCATAGAGTTTCTGAGCGAATTCTTTTGCATACACATCCTGCATGTCACCTTCGTACTCCTCATGAGCCAATCTCCATGTATACTGCTCTTTCCCATCATTTTCTGCACTTGTTGGTGTGGCACTGCCACCACCTGCACAACCACTTAAAACACCCACTGCCATTACACTTGCCATTGTCATTGCTAAAACTCTCTTTTTCATGATTACTCTCCTCCTTATAACTCTTTTTTATTGGTTTATTTGTTTAAGTAAGCCAATACACTTCTCACTTGAAGCTCAACACCATATTTCATCATGCTTTCGTCAATATCAAATTGAGCATGATGATGAGGAAAATTACTTTTCTTGTCGGCATCTGCAATGCCTATCCAAGTCATAACAGAGGGAACTCTATGGCTAAATTCTGCAAAATCCTCCCCTGCTAGGCTTCTAAAATCATCAACATTATCTCTTGTTTCGAACACTTCAAAAGCAGCATCTTTCACCAAAGAAACCATTTCGCTGTTATTAAAAAGAGATGGATTGCTTGGAATATATGTAAGCTTATACTCCAGATCGTTGGCTATGCAAGTGCCCTTAATGACCCGTTCAAATGCTTCCAACACCTTTGGCTTGTTTCTTTCTTCATCAGGGAAAAGAAATCTGATTGTACCACCTAGTTTTACAGTTTCAGTAATAATATTTCTGGCTGTTCCTCCATTTATAAATCCAAACATCACTGAAATAGGCAATAAGGGATTAAACTCACGGGTACCCAGTTGCTGAACAGCATGTACCACACTGCAAGCGCCTAATAAAGCGTCCTTTGCTGTATGCGGAGTGGAGGTATGCCCAGCCTTTCCGATAATCTCTAATTCAAATTCTTCTGTTGTTCCAAGGATTGGACCTTCTGAAAGCCCAATGCGTCCTGTTTCAATAGGGCTCCAAAGATGCAATGCAAGGGCGGCATCCACATGAGGGTTTTCCAGTACACCTGCTTCTATCATCTTCAAGGCTCCGGCTTCCTCTTCATTTGGTTGAAATACAAATTTTACATTTCCCTTAAGCTTATCTTTATGCCTACAAAGTAACTTCGCTGCAATCAGTTGAATGGCTAGGTGTGCATCATGCCCACAAGCATGCATCACACCGGGATTCTTGCTTGCGAAGGAAAGCCCTGTATTCTCAGTAACAGGCAGTGCATCCATATCTGCACGCAACAATATGGTTTTACTGTTTTCTGATGTAACTCCACCTTTCAAAGTAGCAACAACGCCGGTGATTGTGACAGTTTCAACCTCTAGACCAAGTGCTGTAAGATAGCCACATACTTTTTTTGAAGTCAAAAATTCTTGATACCCAAGTTCAGGATATTCGTGAAAATCACGCCTTAATGCAATCAACTCTTTTTCGAGCTCTGCAACTTCTTTTTTAATGTCAAACATTATTATTTTTCCTCCTAGACAGCCTTGCTTTCTCCATTCAAGCAAACGGTAGGTTTGCTGAGTATAATCTGTGGCTGACATTTTTGACAATCACTGCAGTAAGGCGAAGCCTTACTGCATGTTCTTTATCTTTTGTTCTTTATCTTTTGTTTTTCACCCAAAATTTAGATTCTATCTAATGGTTAATTAAGTAAAAATAGCGAAAGCTGTGGACATAAGATTACAATTAAAGTTATAAACAATAACATAATCAAATAAGGAGGTAGCCCTTTTACAATATCTCCGTACGGCCGATTGAATATTGCACACCCCGTAAAAATATTGCATCCAAAAGGAGGCGAAACAGAACCAATGGCCGCCTGCAATGTGATAATAATACCCAAATGAATCGGATCAATACCAGCCTTCATTGCAAGAGGGAAGAAAATTGGAGAAAGTATAATTATAACAACCAAAGAATCCACAAACATACAACCAATAAAGAAGAAGATTGTAACTGTAATCAAAATCTTTAATGCAGAAGGATCCACGCCTAAAATTGTGGAAGTCAACATCTGCGGTATCTTTGCGTAGGAAATAACCCAAGAGAATAACTGACCACCTGATACCAAAATAAACACTGCACAAGTAACAACTGCTGTGCTCAATGCAATTTTTTGCAAATCTTTTGTCTTTACATTTCTATAAACCAGCATCTCAAGAATCAAAGCATATAAAACAGCGATTGCAGATGCTTCAGTGGGACTGAAAAATCCACCATAAATACCAATAAAAATGATAATAGGGAAGCCCAAAGGAAGAATCGCCCTTTTGAATGCTGCCAATCTTTGGGGCCATGTTGCTTTTTCCTGGCAAGGCATTTTTTTGAATTTTGCAAACAGATAGCTGTACACTGCAAAGAAAATAAACATCAATATGCCAGGGCCAACGCCGGCAATGAAAAGATTGCCCACGGAAGAACCGGTAACAACAGCATACATAATCATGGAAATGCTTGGAGGAATCAAAAGCGCAATAATTGCTGAACAAATAATCAAGCCTGAGCTATCGCTATCTTTGTATCCTAATTTTAGCAGTCGCTGACGCATAGGTCTGCCAATCGCTACTACTGTCGCCTGTGTAGAACCGGAAATTGCACCAAACATTGTACAAGTCGCAGCTGTGGTAATTGCCATACCACCATGAATATGTCCAACAAAGGTTTCAACTAAATCCAGCAATCTTTGCGTAGTGGAACCTGCACACATAATATCAGCTGCAAAAATAAACATAGGCACAGAAAGAAGCACTTGCGCCGAAACACCCGCAATGAGCTGTTGAACTGACATAGATAAATCCATATTAGGCATAAAGCCAATCATAACCGCCAAGGGTGCGGCAACCATTGGAATGACCATAGGGAAATTAAATAATAAAAAGAAAACCATCAAACCCAATAATAAACCTACCATTCTTTAATTCACATCTCCTTTCTCAGGTGTTTCTATTTCCTCCATGTTTTCACCATGTCTGTAAATACTGGAAATAAAAATTTCATCTTTATTTTTAATATTTAACGCAAATGTTCTTAAATATTCTGCACCACCTAGTAAAAATCCTAAAGGAATAGGAATATAAGTAATCCACATAGGAATTCTAAGCGCTGCTGTTACTCTGCCTAATTGCAGTACGTTTGTAACGTAATAAATACTTAGATAAGCTAAATAGAACATGATAATTGATGTAAGCAAAGAAATGATACACATCATTATCTTTTTTCCTTTTTTATTTACAATGTCATAAACTACGGACATGCTGATGTGTCTTGCCTGTCTGGCACAGTAACCTATACCAAAAAATGTTACGATAATATTCAATATCTGACCAACTTCTTCTGTAAAAGTCAGACTAGAATTTAACACCGCTCTGGCAAAAACACCACCAATTAGAATTACTGCCATAAAAATAATGGCGTAGCTAAGAAATAATTCTTCGATCTTAGAAATCATCTCATCAACTTTCTTCACTTTAAAACTCCCTCCTTATCTTTGGATACACAGAAATTTCTCTGTGTATCCAAAAACAGATTTGATTATTTCTTTACCAACAGCTCTCTTCTAAAATTACAAAATGGTACGGCACCTGTTTCAGTGATGTAGAAAGGTTCGCTTGTATCTACACCACAGTCATCCAGCCAAATGCCAGGAATCATATGGAATGTCATACCAGGCTGAAGTATTGTCTTATCACCAGGACGGAGGGAAGCTGTATGTTCGCCCCAGTCAGGAGGGAAGTTTAAGCCCATAGAATAACCGATACGGGAATCTTTCACAAATCCACTTTTCGCAATTGTTCTTGCCCAAATTCTTTCTACATCTTCAGCATACATACCGGGTTTGATACCTTCCAGAGCTGCTGTAAGACCCTCAGAAACGGTTGCTCCCAAGTCCAATACTCTCTGAGGAGCATTTCCCAATACCATTGTTCTTGCAAGAGGACAGTGATAGTGACGATAGTTACCGCTTAACTCAAGAATTACTGTGTCCCCATCTTTATAAACTTCGTCTGTCCAACTTAAATGAGGTGTAGATGTTCTAACACCAGCAGGCATCAAAGGAACGATAGAAGAATATTCACCACCGTATTCTTTTGTACCTGTAATTTGTGCATGATAAACAGCTGCGGCAGCATCACACTGACGCACACCAATTTCTACGCTGTCATAAGCAACCTGCATTACATTTTGAGCAATCACTGCCGCTTTTTTCATAAACGCAATTTCATTTTCGCTCTTAATGATTTTAACCCAATTTACAATATTGTTTCCGTCTTTAAATTTGGCATTGGGCAAGCTGGCTTCCAATGCAACTTGACATTTTGCAGAGTAATAATATGCATCCATTTCTGTTGCCACAACTTTTTTATCATGACCTCTTTCTTTCAAAATGTCTGCAACAAATTCATAGGGATGTTTTACTGTAGACTGAACATAGTCATCAGTATAAGCATAAATATTTTCTTCTGGAAGATATGTAGTTAACCTTGCTGCATTACCATCCTGCCCTCTTCCAAACCATAGTGGGAATTCTTCATCCAATGCCACAATTACGCCTTGATGCACATAAAATGACCAGCCATCAAATCCTGTAAGATAGTTCATGTTACCGGGATCTGTAACGATTAGAACCTCAATTCCTTTTTGTTCCATACTTTTTTTCGTGTTGGAAACTCTCTGCATGTACTCTTCAACAGAAAAATTCAATGTTTTCAATCTTATCTCTCCTTCTATTATCATTCTAAAATTTTTTGCTTCATTCTAATGTCTAGAAGCAAGACTAAAATTTGCAGAAACCACTGGTTTGTATTAATGCATCTTGTAGTCTTAAAATTTATGTCTAAATCATAAGTGAATTTTTTCATCAAATCAATTAAAGTACGCTATTTTTCTGAGCAAAAACATGAAAAAAACAGATTTTCTAGAATTTATCTGAAATACCATTTCCCTATACAGAATAATTCTTCAAATTGCTGCATTTGTGAATAGAATGTAAAATTTCAACTATGAAATATACGGATGAATCCTCAAAAAATATTGAATAACGCAATATTATACGAAAATCAATGCAGAAATAGATAAAAATTATAGGTATAATGAATGAATTCTTATAAATTATTATTTGTTCAAAATCAATAGATTTATTAACTCTTATTTTTTTCTCACTCAAATTGTCAAAACTAATCCTGATTTTAACGATTTTTACCGAACTTTTGTACATTTGATAAATAATATTTCATATTTTAAAAATAAAATTTTATATAACAGAATATAGTTCCCGACAAAGAAAAGCTTATATTTATAATTCTTTTATATAGAATAATTTTAGATGTAAATATTATACAATTATTAACAGCGGTAATTTTCCTTCACTTTATATAAATTTATTATTTTATCTTTTCATAAATTTAATTTGTTGCTATAATAGTGATATGACGTTCTATATAAAAGAAACTATATATACATATTAAAATGAAGGGAAGATATTATGGAGCCATATTCGCCTAAATATCCATTACATACTTTGGGAAATGCTCTTGAGGTATTAAACGTAATTTCTCAGTCAGCCTCCAGTGATGGCTTGACACTTAGCGCCATCAGTACAAAGCTAAATCTTAACAAAAGCACCATTCATAGAATTTTGGATACCCTTTTAGCATATAATTTTGTGGAAAAAACTCCCGGTGTTATTAAAACCTACCGTCTAAGTTGGGGTGCATATAAAATTGGCATCTCGGTACCCAAATACCACACTTTAAATTCTTCGAACTATGCCACCATTATTGAAGAGCTATCCAGCAAATTAAATCGTGCTTGTATGCTAAGCATATTAAACGATTTTGCATCCGTAACCATTTATAAAGTTGACCCGTTAAGTCAGCTACCTTCTCAGGCATTAATTGGTGCTAGAAATCCATTATATGCAACGGCAAGTGGCAAGCTTTTTATGCTGAACTTTACAAATGAAGAAATCAAAAATTACTTTTTTCATACTGATGTAAAGAAATATACGTCAAATACAATTTTGAACTATATCGATTTTTTAGATGAGCTAAGTATCGTTAGGGCAAATAACTTCGCTATGGATAATAACGAATATGAAGAAAACGCATCCTGTATCGCAATACCGATTAAAGATTATACAAATAAAATTGTTGCAGCCATTAGTGTTAATTATTCTACTGATGAGGTAAATGAATTCATTATTGAAGAAATAAAAGTTCATCTTCAGCACGCTTGCGATCAGATTTCTAACTACTTAGGATATAATGCCTTTTAATTTTTCAGGAATCGCTGATTAGACGTATTCTTAATATTGCTATGCCGGTTTTGCTTTTAAACAAAATTAAAATCAAAAAAACAAAACGATTGTGTCAATGACAACAACCGTTTTGTTTTATATGTCTCTCCTATTCAAAATTTTCAGAACAGTAGTACAATAATTAGAAATCTCATCTCACTTAATTATTACACATGCCACCACTTCTTAATTTCATGCTATTTATAAAAATCCTAACTATCTATTTTGACCCAACCATGAATCAACCAATTTCACATTGGGCTCCACTAGCTCTACTACTAAAAACAGGATGATATATTAGTCTGATTCGCGCTATTTACATATTACATCTAGGATATATCCTAATGGGTATTAGTCCATTTTTTTGATGGGCAAAGTTTTATTAGTCACCAGGATGCTTTCTGTCTTGAAATGAGGACTCCTGTGGACCCCTTTGGTCTTTTTTTGCTATAAAAAGACTTCCTGTAGCAGTACCGCATAAAACAGGAGGTTCACAAGCCGTTGCCGCCGTGTGCTCAATTCCTGTCATATCGGCATCTGTTCTGTTGAGCATTGTCGCAACCTTCCAAGCCTCAAACTTACAAGTGTAGGACTGGTTTCCCACCTTTTCAATCCAACCATGATATTCCATAAAGTCACCAACGTATACGGGAGCAGTAAACTGAATATCTTTGTATCCTAAGAACAAGCTGATATCACCATCTACATAAACCATAAGCTCTGTACCCACATCACCCCATTGATTTACGATTCTGGCACCATTAACCAAATCACCTACATAATGTCCATCTTTTGCGCTCATCATTAGATGATGAACTACCTTTTTACCTACCATAATTTCATTCTCCTTTCGTTCTACAATATAGAATGTTTATTTAAATAATAGAAAATTAAATTCTTTTCTATTATAAAGAATGTAGTTCTTATTGTCAACGTTATTTTTCTATTATTTATGTTTAAATTTAATTGAAAAGCTAGGCAACTTTTTAGATTAGACATGTAAATTTAATTTTTTAGTAATTTTCATAACAACAAAACAAAATTTTCAACTAATAAAGAATTTTGCAATATCAATTTTTTCTTTTGCATTTTTACCAGATTCATATTAGTGGCCAGAATAAAATCAATCTTCTTCATTGAAATACCCACCTAATTAATTTTCTCAAAAAAAATATGCAAAAGTCAAATCACTCTTACACTTATGGTTTATGATCTAACTACTGTATGCAGAATTTTCTCTATTTTTTAGTCTTGCTTAATTGAGCATTGTTTGATTTTGATTGTCCCTTTTTACTTATCCTAATAAGGCTCACATATAGCTTAATAATCAAATCTCAACTTTTAATCAACAATTTACATCCCTAAACAATCTACTGAAAGATTTAGGAAGAATGTAATTAATCTCACCGGCACAAGCTTTATTATCGTTTTCTCTTAATTAGATCAACCTTTTTGCCTTAGTCCAAAGACGTAATCAAAATAAAGCCTGCATATTACCACTGTGGATTACTTAGTATAACAGTACCATATTTAGAAAATTGCTATTAATGCTACTTTGTTGGCTTTCAAATTTTGTGCTAACCCTACAATACGGAGCAACCTTCAACTTTTTATTTTTTTCTTTGCAGAATGCATTCTTATAAGTTTTTTCATATCAATCTATTTTCTAAAAATGAGGTGTAAAATAACCGTGAGCATTTTTACTCACGGCTTTCTTTTTTTCTTTAAATATTCTATTAGTTGCAACTTGAAATAAACTCACAATTCCTTGAGCGGGCAAGAGAGATGTCATCCCCCTCACTGGTATCCCTTGGTAGATTCCCTGCAAACAGTAAACAGCATTCAGCTTTTTTATCAATAGCATTAATACTACAAATTGTTGGAACTAAATCTAAAACCACTTAGAAAATCGAGTAAGATAGGCTACTTGTCCGTCCTGAACGATAGTGTTTATATCGACTTTGTCTTCAGATTCTTCAATGAGGATCTCTTTGTCGCATAAATACATATTGCTCGCATCACCTTCAAAATCCTGCAAAATTTCTACGCAACCAATTGTCTTACTGTTTAGCTCTACATAGCCGTCTATATTGTTTAGATATTTATCTAGCCTTGCTATTGAATCCGAATTATCCATTAAACAAATTAATTTGCAAGAGATTTCTGATGTATTCCCATTTTCATAATTCAATATTTTTATCGGTATGCTACAATCAACAAAATTAAGCTCTAAAAAGTCCTTTGTTTTTTGTACATTAGGAAATACTTCACTGAACTGATCTAAATCTAATATTATATCTGTACCTTGCATCCTGGTGGATTGCTCTTGAGTCAAGCAAATTTATTCACTATTCCGCTCAAGTTGAATTTTGTTTAGCTTTTGATCGTCATATCTCTTTAATTCTATACTTACATCACATGAACAACATAAAACATGAAAGGAAGCCTGTTCCATAATTACCAATAGGATTATAGGTATACCCCTTTATACTTATACTCGTTTGAAGAATAAAAAGGTTGTTTTAATTTTTTTCTGAATAGTTTGTTCCTCATAATCATTCTCCTTGCCACTATGGATACCCTATTTTTTATAAACAATAGATGTCTTGCAGATAATAATCTCAGGTTATTGGACCCTTCTGTAAAACTTTTATAAATCCAGAACCCGTTTTCTGTTCGATATACTCATCAAGGATATGCGCAACAAGCATTTCACCCGAACCAGATAAAATCAAGCTGGCCTTTTTAACCGTTGCACCTACGAGTAGGCTACCAGAGCCACTAATAGCAACATCGACAGTGTCGACTTCGCCATTCAAGATATTTATGTTGCCTGAACCAGATACCCTGCCATATAAAACTACACTCAAATGATCAACTGAAATATTGCCACTTTCAGAAATTTCTGCATTTACGGTTTCTGCATAAATTAAATCGAGTGATGTTGATCCTTTAATTTTCGCCTGAAGTTCATTAATCGGGACTTGTGAATAGATATCCCCGGTGCCGGTTCCGTTAACATATAGACTCTCCAAGCTATTACATTTAATTTCAATATAGCCAAAATCCTCGTCAAGTTTTGGAGGAAGCCTTTTTCCGTTTACCCACGTACTAAAGCATCCGTATATTGTTTTAATCTATTTTGACTCATATTCATACTTCCATGACTAGTCCCATTCCCCGTTTTCATCATGACACGGTTACCAACCCCATCATAAATATACTCTGTACAGATGGATTGATTTCCAACATATGATATTGTTTTGATCAACCTATTACAACTATCATATTCATAGTCTGTATTTTGAAACTCAAGTTCAGAATTGAGATTGCATTTCCTAGAAAATCCTTATCTTTAAAAGAAATCAAATCAGGGGCATTTTTATCCCCTTTTATACTTTTTATTTCTCTGGAGGTCTTTTTGCCAAATGTATCATCGTAGACATATGTTTCTTGATAATCGCCCCTTTGATACTTCGTAGCAAATTCAGGTAAGGGCAGAACCAGTAAAAAAACGATTCTGCCCTTCAGTAACATTTTAATGTAAGAATTTTAAGCTTACACAAATCTTGAAATATTCATTTAAGTAAACTCATTTTTTATTGGTTTAGTGTAATCCAAGCTTATCAATTTAATGTTGTATTTCTTTAGCAACTCATCTGCACGAATTATGCTATCTCTTATAATTGTTCCTTCTGTTCAATGATGGAAGCATCGGGAAATTGATGATGATACACTACTCCTTCTTTCATATCACCCATGTAATAGCCAGCACCACCTACGGAGTAGAATATTTTTTTATTATCATCATTAAGCAATAACACCTCTGCATTGCCGCTGGTTAAATATTCTTTCCATTTACGAAATTTCCTCGCCCTTCATCCATCCCTACACCATCATATTCACATATAAGAGTATCTTCTACAACAACAGTTTTGCCATCAATTTCAAACTCTAGTCGGAAAGGGAACTCTCCATGCGTAATTTTAGGAACAGGTGGGTCTGGCATTGATGAAATCCCAAAATACAAAGTAACCCAATGGAAAAACGTTACATAAATAACAAATATTACCACGCTCAATAAAACTATACCAATTACGTTCATTGGAGTGTTATATCTCATTTATATCCCTCCTTCTTCAAAGCCTTTTTAACCGCTTCCATGCCATGATTATTAATAGAATTTTGAAGTTTGGTTAAGCTGGAATCATACCATTTGCTCTTGTACTGCGTTGGCAAGTAAATAAGTTTATCTACTGGCCTGCTCAACCAACCCTCTGCACTGTGTAAAATTTCACCTTTTACTATAAATACGGTCATGCTAGCAGTATAGTCCTTATTAGATACACCGTTCTCCTTTATAAATGTTGTAGCCGGGTTAAATACAATACAATTTTTGTTAGAAGCTAGCGCATTTGCTACAGCCTCTACGCCGCCCTTTGAATGACCGACCATTGTTATTTCATTATCTTTATGGCCTGCAACAAATGCGTTGGATTCACTTATTGAATCCTTCATATCGTCTGACCAACCAAGTGGTTGTTGAGCATTATTTTTTCAATTATCTAAATTTTTAGGCGTTGTACCTTTATTAACCAAAGCATATTCTATTGTTCCGTCTTCTTTTACTCTTGAATATACACCCATCTTTAGACCTTCTTTGTTTGTTATAATATTATCTAATTTCCAACCACCTGAAGTTTCATTACCTTTTTTACATCTCCATAAATATGATCTGCTATCTCGGCGGCCTCTACAGGCGTAGGTATAAGGCCGCTAAGCTCTAATCCATTTTTCAGACTAAAGGTAACGGAATTCTTTTTATGAACCACTACCTGCTTCACTATCTGCAAAAATAAATCCTCATTATATTCTCCTGTATTTGCGGCTGTCTGCAAATAAGCTACAGTAAATCTTCCATTTATCTAATTTCTCTTTCAAATTCGTATCCTACAGCAGCTGATTCCTCTGTTTTTTCACCGCTTCCATTTCCAGTGTCAGCGTATTATGCCGTTCAATAAAATCAGCAGAGTCCAGATATCCTTAATAGGTACTATTCTTATAAGTTTTTTCACATCAATCTCTTTTCTCAATTATGGATACGAAAAGCCGTGAACTAATAGGCGCTCACGACTTTCACTAATTTTTATTCTATTTTACCTCTCAGTACGTTGCGACCGGATTATAACACATGATACCCCTCGTTGACAATGTCGACGACTAAAATCCAGATAGTCGTAGTACCAAAAAGGAGTTAAGATTGCTTCCCAACCATTTTTCCATGTGCTTTGTGCTTTGTAAGTGATTTACTATAATCACCTATAATAAACTGCCGTCTTCCAAAGAAATCTTAACATTATCATCATCAGTAAATATCTCTAAATGATTTTCATAGAGTTTAAATTCACTAATAATATCACAATCATACCTCCAAATTTGAGACCCTGCTAAAGAAAGGCACCTTACTTCTAATTCACATATAATTAGAATTTGACTCGAATTACCTTGAATCAGAAGAACATCATAAACTAAGGACTCACAAATAACTTGAGTGATAATGTGTAAATCATTTAAATCAACTAAATAAACAGACTTATCAGATGATATTATTGCTAAACCTTTTGTTTCAATTTTAGCCACAGTTGGCTCAATTCCATGTCCACCGTTAACCAATCCAAAGAACCTTTCTGAATTCTGTTGTTGAAATTCGATAAAATAGAACTTCATTTTACTTTCAGAATCTAAACCTAAAATAGCCGATTGTTTTTCGTTACATACGACAATTAATTCTGATTCTGATTCGACTTCAAAAATTTTAAATTTAAAACCTTCTTTATTTAGAATCAATATTTACCTCCAAACTGTTGCTTCTTGGCTCTTCGCTACTCAAATGCATCATATCTGTATTCCTTAATAACATCTCTATTATCGATTGAGCCAGATGTGTGATATCACCATACCATCATGAATATAGTATATATCATCAGACGTTTATCATGATTTCCCTTTAGTATAATTGAGCAAGGACAGAATCGAAAAAAACGGTTCTACCCTCTAGTTACAATTATATTAGGCTTTGAATTCTACACAAAAATTGCTTGAAATGTTAATTAGTTAAGCGTATTGTTGCATACATATGTTTCTTGATAATTTCCCTTTAGATACTTCGTAGTAATTAAGGTAAAGGCAGAACCAGTATAAATTCAGTTCTGCCCTCAGTAACTATACCTTATAAAATTATATTAGAATTTTGACCTTACACAAAACTTGAAGTGCTCATTTAAGTAAATTCATTTTCTATTGGTTGAGAATAGTCCCAGCTTTTCAACTTAATTCTATACTTTTCATATAATTCATCTGCACGAATTACACCATTACTTGTTCCTCCATCATCATATTTTTCAAAATATAATGCATCAGGAAAAGATTGTTTATACGTTTCATAATCTTTCATATCTCCCATGTAATATCGTGCACTTCCAGTTGAATAATATATTTCTTGTTTAACAACCTTTCTATTGCTCCTAAGAGCAGCAGGGTTGTCAACTTCCAATAGTAATAGTCTCTCTTCCCCACTCGCTAAATACCCTTTCCATTTCCGATACTTACCTTGTCCTTCATCCATTCCAATTCCATCATATTCACAAATCAAAATATCTTCAACTACTTTTGTTTCCCCATTAATCTCATAAACTAAACGAAATGGAAATTCACCATATGTGATTACAGGTTTTTGTGGATTGGGCAAAAGATTTATACCCACACCAATCATTAACCACGGATAAACAGTAACGTAAAAAACTATCGCAAATATAATAAGTAAAACAACTCTAATCACTATAATCATTTTCCTCATCCCATCAATACCCCGCTTCCTTCAATGCTTCTTTTACTGCGCCCATCAAATGATTCTTTACGCCTTGAACTACGTTTGTTTGCCAAAGTTGATGCCAACGCCCTCCGTACTGTTGAGGTAAGTACACCCGTTTATCTATAGATTTACTAAACCACCCTTCAGTGGAATTTAGTATATCACCTTTTACAATAAATGCAGTCATACTGGCATCATAACCAGAAGCTTTTAGTCCATATTTCCCCAGATTGACAGTTGCAGGATTGAATATGATACTGCTTTTGTTTCTTGCCACCGCATTTGCAGCTGCTTCTGCCCCTCCTTTAGAGTGCCCAACCATAGTTATTTCGTAGTCCAAATGATTATCCACAAAGTCATTCGACTTTTTAATTGACGCTTTCATATCATCCGATGAGCCAAAAAGCTGTTGTGCATTATTTTTCCAGTCACTTCCACTTTTCAACGTTGTCCCTTTATTGACTAACGCATATTCTGTTGTTCCATCAGACTTCTCTCTTGAATAAACTCCCATTTTCATGTTATCACCACCAGTTTTTATATCAACCAGTATCCAACCACCAGAAACAGAGGCATTGCCTATATCATCAACAGTTACATTATAGATCTGTTCGGCCATATCAGCAGCCTCTACTGCTGTCGGAATAAGGCCACTAGGATCAACAAGTTTATTAGGGTTATTTTCACAATATATATACCAATTGGCTCCTGCCTGAATCGGGTCTTCCGTTATCATTCTTCCGTTCTTTGGTTCATAATATCTTGCTCTTAAATAGATGTATCCCAATTCTTCATCGAAATACTCCCCACAATACCGGAATGGATTATATTGTGCTGTTGCATCGGATACTTCTTCGGTCGTCTCTACTCCAAATGCATCATATTCGTAATCCTGAATGATATCCCCATTGCGATTAGCTAGCTGTGTGATATCCCCATGACCATCATGAATATAGTATATATCATCAGCGGTTTTTATCAAGCTTTTCCCTCTAATATATTTGTTTTTCACATTACCCGTAGTATATAGCTCCAACACTATATTGGAGCCGTCCCAAACATGGCTTGTCATTTCTCCATTTACTTCTTTGGACATTCTAAGACCATTGGGAGCATAAGTATATTGGGCAGTGGTTCCATCCGTCTCATACTTCGCTAAATGATTCCAGCCATCATATTGAAATAATTCATATTGATAGAGCGAACCGCTTTCTCCTATTCCAACAGAAGATACTTGTCCTTCCAAGGAATCAATTGTGCCCGATAATTTTGAAACTTGGTTTCCATTTTTATCATAATAATATTCAGTAACATCAATTGGATATTCAGAATCCGCTTTTTTTGTTTCCTCCGAAATTAGTCTGTTATTTTTGTCATATTCATACGTCGTTTTCGCATTTTCATCCCCAGAGACCAATTTGAGAATACGATTTCCATTGGCATCATAATCATATGTACAAATTTCATTCGTTCCATTCTTTGATGTAGTATCCTCCTCTTTCAGTCTGCCAATTCCATCATAAACATATTCAACATGCTCGCCTCTAAGATCATTTTTTGCTATCTGATTCCCATCCAAAGAATAGGAATAGTCATAGCCTGAGATCAATCCCCCATTGATTTCGCTTTTGATGGAGGTCATTAAATTAGCAGCATTATAAAGATACGAAACAACTATCCCATTATCGTATACTTCTGAAATTAAATTCCCCATTCGATCATACTGATAACTCGCTTTTTTCTGGCCATTTTCTAAAACTGCTTGTAAGCGATTTAAAGTATCATATTGATATGACAGATTCAACTCCAAAGTGCGGTTGGAAATTAGTTTAAATGACGTTTTATTTCCCAAATCGTCATAAAGATACTGTTTTTCTTGTCCTTGGTCATTCTTTTCACGAATGACCATTCCTCTGCAATCATATTTATACTCTGTGGTGAGATTTTCATTTGTTTCTTTGGTTTTCATCCCGCTGGGAGAATAGGAATAACCGATTGTCTTTGTTTCACCTTGCTGGGTTTCCACTGATGTTGAAACCAACAGATTCAATTCATTATATGTATTTGTTGTTTCGTTACCATTCCTATCTGTTTTACCAATGATGTTTCCATTTCCATCATATTGATATGATTCGGATTGTCCCAACGCATCTGTATATTGCTTTAATCTACCTTGACTATCATATTCATACTTCCATGTACTGGTTCCATTTCCCGTTTTCATCATGACACGGTTTCCAAGTCCATCATAGCTATACTCCGTACAGATGGATTGATTCCCATCATATGATGTTGTTTGAATCAGTCTATTACAATCGTCATACTCATAGTCTGTATTTTGAAACTCCAGTTCCGAATTGGGCTTGCTGGAAGATATACTTAATTTGATTAGATTTCCGTTTAAATCGTACTGGTTCTTTTCAATAGATACGTTACGGCTATCAAATGCCCTGTCCGTTTTTATAATATTACCAATATCATTATATTCATAATTTGACAGGTTTCCCATGGCATCTTGATCCTGAATTTTTCGTCCAAGCATGTCATACTTTGATTTTATCGTGATTCCGTCACTATAGGTTACGCTTAATACGTTTCCTGCATAATCTGTTTCATATTTGCAGGTATATTGATATCCCTCTAATTGATCCTTCGTTGTGACCTTACTAACCATATGCCCTAAATAATCATAGGTATAATTCGTAACCCCTATTTCATTGCTATTAGATAAATACCCTGATTTTATTACATTTCCTAGATAGTCCTTATCTTTAAAAGCAGTCGAATCCGGGGCATTTTTATCCCCTTTTATACTCTTTATTTCTCTAGAAGTCTTTAGGCTGAACGTATCATCATATTCATATGTTTCCTGATAGTCTCCCTTTAAAACGGTTAAAGGTCTATTCAAATAATCATAAGTATATTCAGTTTTTATTTTATTTCCATCATACTGTTCCTTAAGCCTCAATAGTTGATCATAAGTACTTTTTGATATAACGCAATCCGTAGTTAAATCCACAACTTTAATAATATTTCCAAAGGAATCATACTCATATCTCTTTTTATAACCATTCTCATCCGTTATGATTAGACAATTGTCAGTATCATTATATGTGCAATCTTGAGATGTACCATCTGCGTTTATCGTTTTTAACTTCCGCCCTAAATCGTCATATTGATACTTCGTAGTATTGCCGATTGCATCTGTTACACTAGCCACCCGTCCAAGTTTATCATAGGTGTAGTTTATTGTATGATCACCGATTGTCTGACTGCTCAAGTATGCTCCATCTTCATAAGTATATCTCTGCGTTATACAATCATCTTCTGTTTTATTTTGATATAAATTCAATATATTTCCATAATCATCATAGCCAAATTTGCTGTACACCTTTAACTGGGAATTTTCATATGTTCTTAATTCTCGAATGGATTTCCTATTTCCCGTTAGCGATGCTTCTTGTTTTACAACCGTATCATCATCCTTTTGTACACTTGTAGATGTAATTAAGTTGAAAAGATGGTCATAGGTATATGTTGTCTTATATGCAGACGAATTGCTATCACCTTCTCCGAGGGGATTTATATATGTCAACACATTTCCTTTGTCATCATATGTATATAATTCAATAAAATGCTTTCCAGCCACAGCACTCTTATATACATTTGTATTAATATTAACGGGTAAATCATTGGCATTATATGTATAAACGACTTCTTTCGCAATAACCCCATCCACAGTTACTTTCTCTGAAGTTTTATTCCCACTTTTAAAATCAAATACTGTGTTAATCTTTGTACCATAGGCATTAGTTACTGTTGTCGAATAATTTGATTCCGCATTCATATAAGAACCATTATACTCATAAGTTGAGCTTAGATAATTCACCATACCCTCTTTTTTATATGTGTTCTTTATACGATAATATTTAGAATATATATTTGCAGCAATTTTTATGTTAACCAATTCGTATTCATAAAAACCTTTAAGTCCCGTTGGGTATTGAACTGATGTCAAATTAGAATACTTGCGACTACTGCCATAAAATTCTCCTTCTTGACTAGAATACTTATATTCAGTAATTCTGCCTACTTGGTCTTCTTTTTTAATAAGATTTCCGTTGGCATCAAGATATAAGCTTATCACAGACCGATCAGGTAAAATAATTTGATATAGTCTATTTTCATCACTACTGTAATATATCTTCGTTTCTTTTCCAACACTATCTGTAATAATTACAGACTGTGCACCTTGTTTTTTGAATGATATTTGATTTCCAAAACGGTCTTCCATTAGGCTGATATTACCCATTGAGTCAAAAGCTTCTTTTCTTCCGTCGGCATAGTCCAACTCATATTCTTTATTCTTATGAACTAAGGTTACATCTTGTAGTTTGTAGTTCTCTAGTTTTCCAGAAATTATTCTATAGGTTGATCCGTCTGAAAATCTAACAAATTGTTGATCATCAACAGTTAGTATTTTTGTAAAATTTAAAGACCAGCCTTTTCCTAAGTATTTTTGAGGATATACAGTGGTTTTATCCGCAGAATAACTTTCTGCTGAGTTGTACTTCATAACTAAATTTAGATCCATTCCATTTCTTCCTGGCAGACTTACCAGTGTATCTTCATATGTTAAAGCACCAGTATTTAGGTTTACATTTTCGTTAATACCAGCCTTATACTGAAACGGTGCATTAGGTAATGCCTGCACTGCATCGTTTGTATCTTCCTCAGTTTCAGTGAGTGCTTGAAGTTCTTCCTCAAACGAAATATGAAGCTCATCCTTTTTATCTTGAATCATCTGCAGCATCTCCACTAAGGTTATGCCGTTTACCCGGCTAATTGCAATCAGTACTTCTTCATTCACAGAATAAAACATAGCCATCTCGCTAAAGGTACCAATTTCATCTTCAACAGGATTTCCTATTCCGTTTTGCTTTTGAATAATAGTATTCATATCAATTTCAAAAGTTTTCGCCACTAGATAGGAAGTAAGTATGCTTTTTGTTTTATATCCACTACATAAAAGCTCTTTAAACAGTTCAATATCTTCGTTGTTATCAGCGGAAATTTTTTGCATATATTGATCATACAATTTTGCTTGTAAAAGCGCATCTTTATCAGATGAAAAATTACTTATCATTTTTTTTGCGCTATCTAAATCTATATTAACTAATCCCATAATCCGAGCTAAAGATATTGACTCTTTTAGACTGATCCCTACATTTGAACATAAAACCATATTGGAATCTTCTACCTCTAAATTCGAAAGTAACTGCTCCTTCTCATCATTTGTTAAATCAGTATAAAGTCTGCTGCCATTGATCAAGCTTTGAACTTCAAACGGTAAATTTAAGTCGTTTCCATTTTCCGCCTCAAGGTCTGATGCATCTAATAAATTTGAAAGCTGAACCAATCCAAACAATGTTTTTCCATTTATATCATCTAATTGAACCCCACTTGATTTTAGAGCCAGCGAAATATTTTCAGCAGAAACATCGGGATATTTCCCACTATATAATGCAGCTACCCCCGAGATATAGGCACCAGCCATAGAAGTACCACTTACAAAACCATAGTCATTTTCGTTTTTAGTCGTATAAATATTTTCTCCTGGCGCAGCAATATGTACAGTCTTCCCGTAGTTACTTTTACTTGCAAGTTCTCCTTTGTTATTGATTGAACCTACTGAAATAACATTAGGTAAATCAAACGCTGCTGGATATATTTTAGTGGAATCTCCATTATTACCCGCAGCACAAACAAAAAGTATGTCTCTATTTTCAGCCATAACCTCCATTAACGCTGGATTATATTCTCTACTACCGAAGCTACAGTTAATAATTTTTACGCCTCTTTCTTTGGCATATTCTATAGCTCTTATCACATCAAAAGTATACCCCTCACCATTTTCCATAAATTTGAGAGGCATTATCTTAGCATTTTGAGCTATACCAGCTATACCGTTATGATCAATATTGGCTGCAATAACACCGGCAACGCCAGTACCATGAGAGCTATCTCCCTTATCGAAAACCGAAGCATCGTCATTATAAAAATCCCATCCTGAAACTATTCGGCCTTTAAACTCTGAATGTTTGACATTTATCCCTGTATCTATCACTGCTACAACCACTGTATCTTTGGCATTCATACTATCCGAAATGCTATATACCCCTAAGTCAACACCTGCCATTCCCTTATCTTCATTAATGGTTTGGCCTTTATTGTTAAGTGCCCACTGCTGTTCAAAGTCGGGTTCTGAATCAAAGCCTAACTCTTCAAAGGTGTAATTTGGCTGTACATACTCTACCTCCGGATTATTCTCCAGAGTTTCAATCGCATCATCAATATCGATACTTTCATCAACTTCCATAACCTGTAAGGATAGAGATTCCACTTCTGCCACCAATTGAAGTTTTGAATCCGTTCCACTAGTATCAGGTTGTTTAATGGTGCTTTCTTTATTAGCCAGCTTTTCCTCAGTGTCTGCAATAACTGCTGAAGGTTCTGCTAATTGTTTATATTTTACTATTATTTTTTCTTTATCCCCCAGATGAGTTGATACATCTTCCTTTTCTTGTGAAAAATCACTTGCAACTATATCTTGATTGGCATATGCAATGCTTGAAGGAAACGCGCCCATTAGTACACTTAAAATCAGTAAAAATGAGACTGCCTTATTCATTAGACGCATACTGTACTCTCCTTTATTTTTATTATACTTTTAGTTAACAGTTAATTTTGTTCAAATGATAACTGAGATTCCCCTGTTATTTTTGAATGGAATTTAATAAGAGTTACGACACCCGTCCAGCTTTTACTACTGTATTTATTTTTATTAATAGTAAAAGTAATTACCCCATCGCAATTTGATACTATATTTATATCTGTTCCTTCAATATTCCCAACTTGAATATTTTCCACTGTAGTTTGTGCAGCAAAATCTGTTAACTGTAATTCTTCTGGATTATATGTTACTGTATAAATTTTAGTAGGATCATTAGACATATGCGCCGCCGTTATATTTACTAATACATCCTTTTTTTCCTCCACTTTAACTTTTTTTGTTGATAACATCTCACTGATTCTAAAATCCTCAATAAAACAATTTGTCACTGCAGTACCAGGCTCTGCATAACCAATAATTTGATTTGCGTTATTATTATTTGCTTTGCAAACAATATCCCTAACCCCTTTTATGCTGCAATCTGCTAGGGTACCACCGTTAACATATCCAGCAAGAGCTCCAACCCTATCATTTCCTATTATATATACTCTGTTAATGGTTAGATTTTTTACAGTTCCTTTATCTATGTATCCAAAAAGTCCTATATTATTATCATCAGGCAAAGATATAGAAAGATTTTGTATTGTGTATCCATTTCCATCAAATATCCCTGTAAAAGGATTTTCTTGCGTTCCAATTGGAGTGAACTCATTATTTAGCAAGTCAATATTTCTCATTAACTTGTAACATGCTGTTGGCTTTTCAGATACACTCATCAATTGTTCCGCTGTATAAATTAAATATGGATCTTCCTCTGTTCCAAGTGCCTGCACATAATCTCCCGTCAAAACTGAAATCTCCCCTGACCAGCTACTCACATACTTCTCAGTTTTCGCTCGTACTATTATTTTATAAGAAGTATTTGGTATAAGATTTCTTAGCACAACACTATTTTCTTTTACAGTTAATTTATCCTTATCACCATGCATCACTTCATATTCTGAAACTCCTACTATTTCATCCCATACAAGTGAAATAGTATCCTTGGTTGTCTCAACAACCTGTACACCTTTGGGAGTTAATTCTTCTGCTGATGACGTGATAACTTCTATTTCATCACTCCATGGTCCTTTCTCACCCTTATTATTTATAGCACGTATGGACACTATATATTTACTATTTGGATTAAGATTCTGAATCAACGCTCCATTGTTATCAGATTCTGCCGTTGTGTCATTGTATTTAATTACGTATTTATTAGCTAATTCCTCTCTATCCCACAACAGTTTCACTGCTATAGGTGAAACTGTTATGATAATATTGGTAGGTGCAACAAGCTCCTGATGCAATTGATTCTCAACCAATGTTCTTAATTTAGGATACTCCCCATCTCTCAAGCTCCAAACCCCATCGAAATCCCAGTTTACATATGTACCCTGATTTTTCATTTCTTCTGTTGTTTTACCTTGCTCCGCAGGCGTTGCTATTCCCAATACATCACAATCGAAATAACTGTTTACTACTCTGCTTACTCCGCTCCTTGAATCCCCGATCAGGCCTCCCATATAGCTCTGGCGTCTTGTATTTAAAACACTTGCAGTCACAACACTATAACTGTTTTCAATAGCAAATTTTGAATACTCGGAAATTCCCCCTACAAATCCTCCTGCAGCTGCATATGATGCGCTGGTGCTTGTACTTTGCACCTTCCCCGTTGCATAGCAATTCTTGATCAATTTCTCAGCAACATCGCCAACTGCAATGCCTATATAACCTCCTGCATTCTCTGCTCCTTCTACAGTTACATTTGCACCACAATTCTCGATATATCCTCCCGATAAACTTCGGCCTATAAAGCCTCCTG